>NZ_CP031063.1:0-192400 GCF_008274865.1 Bacillus sp. AR4-2 | reverse complement strand
TGATTTTTTACAACAAAAAAGGTGAGCAGTTGTATCACTGCTCACCTAGATAAACACACTTCCCTAAATTTCATATAAAGGCAGAAAAATCCATACTTACATATGCTTAAAAATGCACTTAAATAAGGGTTTCTATCTTTACAAATCCACTCTAATTAACTATACTAAAAAGAGATATTTTATATCTTAATAGCATAGTTAACTAGAACGGTTTGGGAAGTTTACTCACTGGTGATGTGCAGTGACGTAAATGGAATACAAGATGTAGTCAGCAAATTGTATTCACCAAGAAGTAGAAATGTAGTCAGCAGATCTACTTCCTCTATCTAGTTTGAGACCTGAGAAATCTCAAACTAGACAGCCGTTCTTTTTTTATTTGTGTTTTTATGTTTTATGTGTCGTATATATCCTACAAATTCTTACGAATTTTTTATGTATATTATCAAACTAAATCGTATTGTGTTGAGAAACTTGTTGTCTATAACGTTACAATAAGTTTTTTTGTTTGTAAACAGCAATTACTAAGCTTTTTATAATAATATCCCTATTTCCCTATTTCTATTTTTAGACAAAGGGAAATAGGGATATTTCTATTTTTATACTTTTCTATATTTCCCTATTTTTTTATTTTTTCTTGCCTGTATTTAATCGTTTGATTTCATTAGAATTTCTTATCTTTCCTTATTTATTAAATACAAAATATCCTTTAATGCCAACACTTAGGATGTTCTATAATAATTCTATTATTCTATTGCAACAACAAAATATCATTGATATAATTTAGTTAGACATATAGAAATATCCCTATTTCTAAAAATAACTATTTCTATATTTCCCTATTTTTGTTATTGATTTTATAGAAATAGGGAAATATAGAAATTTAAAAATTAAATGGAGTGGTATAAATGACAACTACAATTACTGTCGGTAATTACAAGGGTGGCGTTGGTAAAACAACGAATGCCGTACTAAATGCTTATGAGTTTGCAAAAAAAGGAAAGCGAACATTACTTGTTGACCTTGATCCACAAAGTAACGCAACAAAATCACTCATGTTAACAAAATCCATCTTAAATCCCGATGAAGTGGTAACAATTGAAAAAACTTTAATGAAAGGTATTCAAGAGGGCACTTTAGAAGGTTTAGAAGTTGAAATCATGAAAAATTTATACCTAATTCCATCCTATGTAGATTTTCAGGACTTTGCAAAGTTTCTATATAAATATTGTTCTTCAGAAATAGAAGAGGATTATTACTTTAAAAACTTGCTTGAAAAAATTAAACATAAATATGATTACATATTTATTGATGTTCCACCAATGTCAATTGAAGTTACTAAGAATGCCGTAGTTGCTTCTGATTATGTACTTATAGCACTACAGACACAAGAACGTTCTCTTACAGGCGCTGAAAACTATGTTAATGAACTTGTAAAATTAAAAGAACAATATAATCTTGATATTGAAGTCGTAGGCATTCTTCCCGTATTGTTAAAAAATAACGGGAAAGTAGACCAATATATTATGGAAAATGCTCGTGAAGTTTTTGGCGAGGAGAATCTATTTAAAAATATAGTCCCACAAATGGAACGTATTAAAAGATTTGATGTTAACGGTATTACTGAGAGGGATCGACATGATTTAAATGTAATTGAACTCTATGAAAAAATTAGTGATGAATTACTGGAACGTATTGAATTATTTGAGAAATTAAAGGTTGGTGTATAACATGGCAGAACCAAAAAAAATAGGATTATTAAGTAGAAAGAATTTTACTCCTGAACAATCTTATCAATCACCAGAGGAAACACAAGAAATAGAAAAAACAAAGGTGAAAATACAAGAGCAAGAACAAAAAAAGACAAAAGAAAAAAAAGCTTTTAAGAACCAACAAGGAAGTATTAAAATTTCAAATCAATCCAAAGAAGAACTTGAAGCACTAATGAAAATTACTAATACTAAATATAATTATGAAATAATTGACCTACTTATTGATTGGTACGTCGAAAAAGAATTAACCCCTGCACAAAGAAAGAAATTTAAACTATTAACAGAAATTTAATTATCGATATCCCTATTTAGAAATATCCACTTTTCTAAATAGGGATATTTCTATTTTTTATTCCATCCTCTATTCTCCTGCTAAAACCTATTCTACTACTTCACTTTCCCTAGGATTTTCATTTCTAACATTAATCGTTTATTACATCTCGTTCATTTTTAAAAAAGGGATATTTCCACTTTTCTAAATAGGGATATTTCTATTTTTTATTCCATCCTCTATTCTCCTGCTAAAACCTTATTCTACTACTTCACTTTCCCTAGGATTTTCATTTCTAACATTAATCGTTTATTACATCTCGTTCATTTTTAAAAAGGGATATTTCCACTTTTCTAAATAGGGATATTTCTATTTTTTTATTCCATCCTCTATTCTCCTGCTAAAACCTATTCTGCTACTTCACTTTCCCTAGGATTTTCATTTCTAACATTAATTGTTTATTACATCTCGTTCATTTTTAAAAAAGGGATATTTCCACTTTTCTAAATAGGGATATTTCTATTTTTTTATTCCATCCTCTATTCTCCTGCTAAAACCTATTCTGCTACTTCACTTTCCCTAGGATTTTCATTTCTAACATTAACCGTTTATTACATCTCGTTCATTTTTAAAAAAGGGATATTTCTACTTTTCTAAATAGGGATATTTCTATTTTTTTATTCCATCCTCTATTCTCCTACTTCACTTTCCCTAGGATTTTCATTTCTAACATTAATCGTTTATTACATCTCGTTCATTTTTAAAAAAGGGATATTTCTACTTTTCTAAATAGGGATATTTCTATTTTTTTATTCCATCCTCTATTCTCCTACTTCACTTTCCCTAGGATTTTTATTTCTAACATTAACTGTTTATTACATCTCGTTCATTTTTAAAAAAGGGATATTTCCACTTTTCTAAATAGGGATATTTCTATTTTAAAAACCCTTTAAATATAATAAAAAATATATAGTTTTACACTATATTTTAGTATTTACTTACATTAGGAGGACAGAACTAATATGTTTAAAAATTTATCAGGATTTCTTATTGGCACTCTACTATTATTTGGTTTAACAGCTTGTGATAGCATTAAATCAATGCCAAGTGATATTATAGTTGTAAAGTAATTTAAAAATTTAAAGTGGCATAATTAGAAGCAAAAGAGCCTACAGATCTACCACAAAAAGAGTTGGGTAATACTAGAAAAGATGCAAAACGTATTCTAGTACCAGCTTTAGGAAAGGATAGCGGCGAGAGATTATTCGGATTTAAAAACAAAAAAATCTTGATTAGGCTAAAAAGTAGTATAATGATTTAGGAAATGGAAATCAAATGCTCTTCTCTCACGCATACGCAAAAGGTAATTTCCTTCTACAAATGAATGTTGACTTGAAAGATCCCGAGTTTAATACATACAAAGAAGTTATAAATAAAATTATTAAGTAGGTTAATGAATTCGTTTTCATTAACCTGAAAGTGTGCTAAAATTATGGATGGATGGGAGTCCAATGCATATTATTAAAATTAAGATGGTTCAAGTCAGGGAAAGGCACCTTAGGGTGTCTTTTCTATTTAATATAAGAGCCCCCAAGCATGAAGTCATATACTTGGGAGCCTTAAATTAAGAACAAAATAGAATTACTCCTAAACCAATTAATAGAATTGCTTCATCTGTTGAAATTGGTATAAAAATCCAAATGGAATGCTTTTTACTCATACTACTTAGAAATAGGGATACATCCCTATTTCTAAAAGTGGATATTCCCCTATTTTATTTTTGAAACCTCATCCTACAAATTTTTCTCCAGTAAAAATGTAGCAACACATGATCACAAATTAAAACATTAAAACGATATATTTTAATGTTTTAATTATATTCGGTAAAAGGAGTTTAATCCATAAATAAAAATATAATATTTCTAAACTAACGAAAACTAATAATTACAGTTGAATGATAAATAATGCGGATTTACTTATTGGATTTTTACAAATAAAATTCCACAAAATTGGAATAATAAGCGAATTAAAAAATCAGTTAACCTCGTATATACAATTTACTAAAAACTAATGGTAAAAGAAATTATTGGTTAAGCTAATGTAATATCAAAATTTTACTAAAATCTTAAGGTTAAGTTGAAATGAGGAATTATAGTGAAAAAATTAAATAGTCTGGAATTAATTAATAAGATTAATGCCTTAAATAATTTAGGAAATAAAGAACCCCTAGTAGAATTTTTAAAGAATTTAAAGGAAAATGGCGGTGGGCATATAACAGTAAATCAACTACTTGATTTTTTAAAAGAAATAGGTTATATAAAATAACCTATTTCTTTAAAGAACTCTATTGCTAACTATTCTATTTCGAATATTTTTTAACTTAGTGACATCTTCAGGATTAATGTCAAATTTATTTATTAAAATTACTTCATCAGTAAATTCCAATATTTCTTCTATAGGAAGATTCATTCTGAGCATTTGATCAAGCTTGTCAAAGTACTTTTCTTCAATTTTAAAATAAGGTATTTTAATTTCCTTGAATTCATTTGGAGTTATTTCCAGAACTCCACCACCATAACTTCTTCCTACCAATTCTGAATCAATTAAAGTTAAGGAATTGTAAAAACAAAATATCAAGCTTTTAACATCATAACCATTTCGCATTTGTATTCTATAAGCTGTATCTGTTACATAAACAGAAGAAGAGTTTAAAATTAGTTTTGGATATAGATGAGATCGTTTAAAAAAGAAAGCTTCAGAGTTCCAAATTGAAGGGACTTGATACCAATTATCACGAATCCTACACTTATAATTTTTATTTATTAATAGAAGCTCTCCTTCTCTAATATAATGTTGAACTGATGGAATCCTGCTAATATCGTCTACATTATTTAAATCTATTAACTGACAAGGAACATCATCTACAACCAAATTTTCAAAATCAGAAGGCATAAAATTTATTGTTTGTTTTATAAAAGCACTTTTTTTCAATATAGGTAATGTATAGTTCTGTAATTTATATTTCTCTACTTCTGAAGGCTTCAATATAAAGAAATCATTGTTACCTGTGACTATTCCAGCTCCACTAAAAGAAAAATCTTTAATGCTTTTAAAATTTGATTTTAATTCTGTTATCATATCCATTTCTTCTTTGTTAAAAGTATACCAAAACCATTTTTTAAACAATTGCTTTTTATTATTACTAACTATGTTTAATGTTAATAAATTTTCATTATGCAGCAAGGTATGTGTAATAAGTTTTTTATTACTCTTCTTTATACATAGTATAATAACTACATCTTGATCAATTCCATGAAAAACAGCTTCATTAAACGAATAAATCTTTATTTCTTCAAATTCTTCATATAATAAACTTGTGATAGGTTCAGCATATTTTACCTGTAACATTTCAAATGGTAAAACAAAACAAAGTATGCCATCATTCTTTAATAAATTTATTGCTCCTACAACAAATGCTATCCAAATATTATGGATAGTGCTGGTTTTAATGTTTTTTTCACAAAAAATTTCTTTAACTTTCTTCATTTGCTCGGGATTTATATATTTCTTGTGTATATAGGGAGGATTTCCTATAATTAAGTCAAATTTTCTCCGTCTATTTAAACAGAAATCTAAGAAGTCCTGATTGTAAAATGATGATAAGATGCCTCTATCACTCAGCTCTTTTTTATATTTTTTTGTTTTATTTAATTCTATTTTATCTTTTTCAACACTACAAAATGTTGCCTTGTTGTTACTATTAAGCCCTCCAACATTTAAAAACGCCTTTATAAATACACCGTCTCCACAACTTGGTTCTAGAATTTCTATTTTATCTTTTTTATATAATACTTTTTTACATTGCTCCATCATGTATTCTGCTATATATAATGGAGTATAATATGAACCCTCACTCTTTTTATTTTTCATTATTTTAATTTATCCATTTCAAAATGTTGATTTAAATACACCATTAATTCATTAGCTAATAATTCACTCCCTGGTTTTGGAGTTTGTTCTTGATTTTGAATCTTTATTAGATCCATTAGAGTTTCTATTTTCCATACTGTTTGATGTCTTCCTAAGAACAGCTTTAATTCTCTATAAATATACTCACCAATCTTATTATGACCTTTTACAATTATTTTCCCTTGGTTGTCTCTATAAAATAAAGTATCATAGTCATCCGAACAAGGATTAACAAACCCTTCATCATTGTATATTATTACATCAGGGTTTCCTGAGGGCCATTTGCCACTTTTACTTCTATTACAAGAAGGACATGAATAAATTAAGTTCTCATAATCATTTATTAAATGGTCATGAGTACCTAGTTTTTCGAAAACCTTTTTTGGAACAAAATGATCAATATGATAGTCTTTTTTTACAATACCATAATACGAATTACAGTATCCACACCTTCCCCCAAAGTCTTCTTTTAAAAAAGATCTATAGTCTTGGTACTTTTTATCTTTATCATAAGTTACTTTTCTTTTAGTTGGTTTATTTGCTCTAAATGGTACTCCATCTATTCTAGTAGTCATTTATCATCACCCTGTTGTAAAATGTTTTGGGCAAGATCAATCAATTTCTGCAAATTACTATCTTCTTTCTTTAAATGTAATGGTACTGCTTGTCTTCCACACAGACTAATTTCAATATAATGATCTAATACCAAGAGCCTCTCTTGCTCTTTTTCATTTAACACTTCTTTTTGCTTTAACTCTAAAACTTCACACTGTATATCATGCAATCTTTGTTTATAATTTTTAATTTGCTTAAATATTTTCCGATTAATAAATTCTACATAATCCCCTACTTCATCTTGTACATATTTATCTTTTTCATATACCATATTAACATCTACATTTTTTTTAGATTCTGCATCTAATTCAAAAGATGTTAAAATAAATATTGGGAAAAAGTACAATAATTCCTCTATTGAATGCGCTATATCTGACCCTTCATAATTAACTTTAGAATTTGCTGAGTTCAATTTATGATCTAGTATTAAGGCATCAAATCCCTCTTCATATACTATATCAATTAATTCTTCAAGTGTACTATTTTCAAAGTTTATATTTGTCACTTGTATATCCTTGCTACCATCATAACCTCTACCGATTCTCTCACTTATTAAAATTCCCATCAAAGCATCATCTTCTACTATACCAATCTTATATTGCATTTTTAATACCCTCACCTTTTCTTAATGGAAAATTAAATTTTAACATAAAACCTTCTTCAGGGTCACATACATTTACTTGCCCCTTATATTCTTCTACTATTGTTTTAACAATCCACAAACCTAAACCTGTCCCATCTTCTGAACGAGTCGAAAATAGCGGTAGAAAAATATCATCCTTATCCTTTATTTCTTTTGCTAATC
This sequence comes from Bacillus sp. AR4-2, assembly GCF_008274865.1. Classification (NCBI taxonomy): domain Bacteria; kingdom Bacillati; phylum Bacillota; class Bacilli; order Caryophanales; family Bacillaceae; genus Bacillus; species Bacillus sp. AR4-2. The sequence continues at coordinate 184,971 of NZ_CP031063.1, read as the reverse complement.
CAGGACCGTTATCTTGAAATATCAATTCAAAAGAATTTTTATCTTTTAGTGGATTTAACATAATCTTAATTTTTCTTTCTCCATTATGATTTTTACTTTGAAGAGAAATAATAGAATTTATGACTAAATTATTTATTATGCTTTCAATATCTATTATATGAGCCCTCCATTCAATTAATAAGGATTCATCTTTTACTATCTCAATTTGAATATTTTTTTCTCTTAAAGGTGGATCCCATGCTTTAATAATTTTATTAATTACATCATAGACATTAACTTTAATTCTTCTTCTCTTATCTTTAGAAACAATATTTAACGCCACATCTAACCATCCCTTTAAAACACGGTCTTTCTCCGACATTACATCAATAAATGAGTTAATTTCGGCTAGCTTTGTTTCATCATTAGAAATTCCATTTAATAATAGTTTTAGATGTTGATTTTTGGTAACTAGTGGTGCACTTAATGTTTTTATTTCATGAGCAAGAGATGTTAAAGTAATACCGGTTCCTGCCAATGCTCTAAGGAGTTTTAGTTCATTTTCTTTTTCCTCTACTGTTTCTTCTATGATTTTATAAGATTGTGCTAGTAATAATTTATCTTTTTCTAACTGCTGAATAATTTTTATTGTTTCTTCATTATTTTTAGGTGTATAAGATTCACGATTTGCTTCTGCCGGTCGAGAGGAACGCTCTTCTTCTGATTTTATTGTTTCCTCTGCTAAATCTTTTCCCTGTTCCTTTATACTTTCTCTTTGATCCTTTTTGTCATTTAATTTCTTGATAGCCTTCATTACTTTTTCTCTATCTTTTTCAAATTCATAAATGATTCTTATCATTAAGTCTTGAAAATGTTCAAATAGTTTCGTTTCCTGTAAACCCTCACGATTAGCTTGGTCTTCAAATACATTAGTTTCTCTGGAAATTGCAATTGTTCCTGATACTTGATTAGCCCTGACCCTCCAAGCACCTTTACTGGTAATGGCTGCTGGGCTTTGTTGCACTCTTTTTCCAAGGTCTAGCCAATCAAAAGCAGTGGATGCCATGTCTCCATATGGCCTTACCCTAAAATGATCTCTGAAGATTTTTATACCACCATATCTATCTAACCAATCTTTTCGAAGTTCGGGATTAAAGTGTTTGTATCCGAATTTCTTCATATCTCTTGCATTAAACTGTCTTTTCATAAAATACAGTGTAAAAGTAAAACTCTTTAATTCTTTTAAATATTCCGGTTTACAATCTGGTATAAGGTAACCTAAAGGATATTTCACCTTAAAATATCCTTTTTCAAAGGCCTCTTTATTGTAAGGATAATCCCCAAATCCATCCATAGTAAAAAGCTCATCATCTATTTTTTGTATTTCATCCCGGTAAATAGTTATCTCAACATCTAAATCCGTAGTAACCGTCGTAACTATTTTATAATCAAAGTCATTGCATATTGAGGCTTGTACAGCCCCATATTTTTCCCCATTAAAAGTAAACAAAAAAATGTCAAATATTTTCTCTTCTTTTGGAGGAATTAACGAATCTAAGCTACTATAAAGTTTTTTAATTTTCTTTTGATCCCATATATCTCTTAATCCTTTAATTTCAAAAACCGTACCATGGTTAAAATGTAAATTTTTCAATTCATCTATTTGATACTTTTCGTATTTAGAAAAATCAATTTTAACGAGTATATTCTCCTCTACAAAGTTCCTGAATTCAGAACTATTAATTTCATTTAACTCCGCACAAACATCATTAAGAACAACGTTTTCTTTTTCGAATTCATCCCATTTTACATCCCAACGGTGACCAATATCTTCTTCTTCTTTAATAGTGTACATGGTGCATGAAGATCCTAAACGATCTAGTGCAAACCTTCCAATTCCCTTTGCTCCCGTTTGGATGCGGCCTTTTTCACTTTTATAATTCTGTTCTTTGTTATTTGTTCCTATAGTCATCCATTCATTTTCAATTGTACTTCTAGACATTCCAGTTCCGTCATCTAGGATATATAGTGTATTGAAGCCTAAAAAAAAGGCCTCTAATTTTTTTTCATCATCTTTAATTTCATTGAGAATATATCCTTCGCTATTTTTTGTGTAATAATTAGTTAAATCATATAAATCCTTAATGGTTTCGTATTCATCATTAGAAAGACTTTGAGGAATTCCTTCATATTGATTTACAATAAATAAAAAGCAACCATTACCATCTGCATCATAACTGTTTTTTACAAGTTCAATCACTGCACTCTCAGCGTTACTCACATTTTCTCTTCCGATTAACCTAGCGGCCCTCGCAGAAACTTTAAAAGGTACCTTTGCCATAAAACCACTCCTAATAATTTGAATAGGGATATATATGTTTGTTTCTATAGTTAAATTATAACAGACAATGTCAGTTAATTACTTGACTGTTTATTTTTATAAAAATAAATATAATATTTTTTATTTCCATGTTGACTAGCTACGGGCTGATTTTGCATATTATAGGTTTAGGGTTTTGATAAGATTATTTCACCCCATAATAATTTACAGGCAATATAAATATTTTCATTAAGTTTTTTCTTTATTTAATCCTAAGAAACATATCCTCAAATAATTATTTTCTGCATTTCGAAAATTTTTACATTTAACTCATCTTATATTGCTTCTAATCTCCAAAACCACAAAAGATACTTTTGTGGTTTTCATTTCACTCCTACACAATATATTCTCTGCTCTTTTTAGGAATGTATAGATAAAAAAACACACCTGCGGCATATGTATGCTAAGGTGTATCCTTATACAAGTTAGATTTAGAAGTTTTACTCTTTTTCATCACATTATATTTTTAAGCATATATAACAAATTTATCTTTTATAATATTTCTTCTTTTGGGTGTTTATGAATATGATACGCTTCTTTTAAACGCTGTAAATAAATTTTGCTATGGATTTTTTACTATCATTATCACGCATTAATATTTAAAATTTTTAGATAACAATCCTTTCTAACCGCTTCTTTATTTAGGTTACAATAAATTGTACAATATTTCCCTACTTCTAAACTTTACTTCATAAATATTCCTTTCTAAATGCACTTTAAATATTATGTTTTTATAAACATCTGACTAAGTAACACTTTTATCTATTAAAACGTAACTCCCAACTCAAACTAATTCTATGACTATAAAATTCAGTTATACAGACTTCCTTACAAAATGTATTATCCTACGTTCTCCTTTAGTAAAAATTTAGTACTTCGAGTGAAAAAAGGGATCTTTATTTTCCATTCTAACACTATATATAAACTCATTTAATACAATTACATTAAAAAAGTGGAAATCGCTAAATACAGCCCAATAGGCACCTCATATTTAATTTCTATGAATATTAATTTTCACTTATCTAAAAACATCTAAATTACAATCAAAAAATAATTCTACTCTGAATAAAACTTAATATTATTTCAATAATATAGACACCCCAGTTCTTAACCATATTCCACAACTGCAGTATTTAACTTTTTCTATCTACTCTTTTATTGATGAACTTTTTAGACTAGCTCTCATATAAAAAAATGAAATCTTTATTTCTCAACATCCAACACATAGAACTTAACTTTTAAAAATGATAACATGAAGGTAACTTTCAGTTGTAATTCTCATTATGTCATTCTTTTTACGTTTAAAAGGTCCTGAACCCCAATCCAGGACCTTTTAAACTATTTTCTGCTATATACGTCTCGATATCTTATTACTAATTTAGAGGTGATTATTCAAAATCATCTTCTAAGGTATATCTCATCCTGTAAACCATAACTGCTATATAAGAGCACTAACTCCAATACCCATATGTAGATATCTCTGGATTATTTGTTTAAAAAATGAACTAAATCAATGTCATACCCTTAAAAAATGAACGTTAAATAATAACAGTACCTACTACATCTTCTCTCTTAAGCTCTAATACTAAGTTTAGAAAATATAAATACTTGTAGATTCCTAAATAAATTAAGAAAAACATGGTAAATACAAAATGAACAAACAATTCATTCGAATAGTACCATAGTGTCACATATAGTTCCTATATTATTAGAAACAGAGCTATCTTTACGGCTTAACTAATAAAATGACAGCTGCAAAAAATATGACAAGCCATTACAATAAAACAAAAATATTTAATGTGTCTATTAAGAATACAGAATACTCGTGACAAAAAATACAAATAAGTTATATAAAATATGCGATAATATTGGTACTTTTAAATCTCTAGTCTTTTCATAACTCCATGCATATAAACACCCATTTATAAAGTAAGGGAAGAAAAACCAATCAAAATGAACAGCTGCAAAAATACCATTGGCAATAATAATTGCTACTTTCCGATTAATTCGTTCGAATAATACCCCTAATCCTATAGGTAGAACCTTTCTGAAGATCCATTCTTCAATAATAGGAGCTATCAAAATTGGTACAACTAAATAGAAAAAATTTAGCTCAATTTTTATATTTACTTGCTCTGTACTACTTGTATCACCTCCCAAATAACCTTTTAGGAAAGAAAAAAAGAAACTGGATACAATTGCGAATCCAGTCCCCATTAACACCCATTTTCCTTTTTCTAATAATCCTTTTATGTTCAATTCTCTCCCTCCTTAGCCACTACTGTTCTTCTTTATTATTTGTCTTTATATAAAAAGTTCTTTACTAGCAAATTCCTAATTTAAGGGTGTAAGGTACCCTAACCCTACCTATCATATTAACCATAAAATAAAATGTACGAACAAAAGACTCAGAAAAACGCATAATTGCACTCCAGCATGATGTATTTTTTCCCATGATAAAATACATCATAACAAGAACACATAGGTATTGGCGTATAGGCACATGATTCCTAGAGCAACTAAAGATTCTAAGTAAGTGGGTTTAGGTGTCATAAAGCCTTTTAGAAAAACTATAATAAAAAACCAAGAAAATACAAAACTGACTCTATTTTTAACAATTATTAAAAATATTCTAAGTGAACGTCTTTCATATTTCGGTATTCTAATACTGTACCTCTTTGATTCTATAGTCTAAACATCATTTAAACTTTACAATAGTAGCTTTCCATCTTTAAATTTAAGATTTTATTAGATTTCACTGCCTAGTAAAAATTTTTTTATTCTGTAAAGAATTATTTTAACTTTTTCTAGTAAATTCAAATATAATCTTCCCACTGGAATCTAACTTCAGATATGCATCAAATTCTTTCCCTGATTTACCCTTCATTCCTTTAATCAATCCTGTTTTCTTACCGGCTAGTAATTTCTTAACGTTTGCTTCGCTTATTTTCTTTGTTAAAAATTCGCTTGGAAGAGAGAATTTGCAACCTTCCTTATAGCCTGTACACCCGTAAAACGTCTTGCGATTCGCTATGTCTTTGCTACATTTCGGACATTTCCCTACGGAATCCTTTGTTTTCATTTCTTGTACTTTACTATCTATCTGAAGCTCACTAATTGACTTCGTAGCGTTACCAATCAGCTGCTTGGTAAATTCCCCTGTCTTCGCTATAAACACCTCTTTAGAGCCTTGTTTCTTCCCGATTTTACGTAAATATCCTTCCCATTGCGCTGTCATTTCGGGCTTCGCTAATAATGAGCCGCCCACGGCTTCGCAAAGAATTTCACCTTTCGGTGTAACAGTCACCTTATTCTTTTTCACTTCTATATATTCTTGTTTTTTGAGCGTTTCAATGATGCCAGCTCGTGTTGCTTCCGTACCAAGTCCCTCTACTTCTTTTAGGATGCTTTTACTTTCTTCATCCTCTACTGAAGCACCGCACGTTTTCATTAATGTAATGAGTTGCCCCTCTGTATAGGGATTAGGTGGTGTTGTGATCCCCTCTTTCGTTTGTATCTTCCCTTGTACAAGTTCACCTTTTTGTACAACAGGAAGGAGGGATTCCCTGTCTTCGCTCTCTTCTTCGATTGATTGATCTGCTTTGTAAAGTTCTTTCCATCCTAACGCTTTTTCCGCTTTTCCTTTTGTCGTAAAATCTAATCCATTCATATCTGTTGTAATAATCGTTTCTTCATATTCGTAAGGTGCATAGAACATGCCTAACACACTTTTTAACACTTCCATATACAAGTTGCGCTGCTTGTCCGTTAATTGATCCACCTTGTGTTTCGAAGGAACGTTTTTAGTCGCTATAACGGCATAGTGCTCCTGTACTTTTTGATTATCAACGTAGCGTTTATTTGGTTCTAGCGTTGGAGCGTGAAAAGATACTCCTACAAGAGATTGATATCCCTCTAGGTTTTGGACTAAATAAGCAAATTCGTTTTCTGTAATGTAATTACAATCTGTTCGTGGATATGTTACGAGTTTTGCTTCGTATAGTTCTTGAACAATTTTCAGCGTATCAGCAGGTGAATACTTATACTTTTTATTCGCTAAAGCCTGTAGGGAAGAAAGAGAGAACAACTTTGGCGCTTCTTGTTTCTTCGGTTTTACTTCCACGGATTTTACTGCGCCTTGCTGATTGCCTCCTTCAGACAGCTGATGTTTCTTCAGTAGCAATGCCACTTCATTTTTCGTTTGGAATCGCTCTTTGTATCTTCCTTTATATGTTCCATTCATCCCTTTAAATTGACCTTCCAGTTCAAAGAAAGGGGATGGTTTAAAGTGTTTGATGTCCTGCTGCCGTTGATTAATGAGACATAAAACGGGAGTCTGAACACGCCCTACACTGTAAACACCTTGTACACCTTTTTGACGTAATAACAGCGTATATAATCGGCTTGCATTCATACCAATTGCCCAATCACTAATTTGACGGGCCTGCGCTTCAGCAAACATGCTCTCAAACTCAGAACCTTCCTTCAGGTTCTGGAATCCCTTTTTAATTTCATCTACTTCTAAGCTGTTGATCCATAAGCGCTTTATCTTTTTACTTGTGCATCCTGCTTCCTGAATGATTAAACGCGCGATTGCTTCTCCCTCTCTATCAATATCCGTTGCGATTGTAATACAATCTGCTTCCTTCATTAATTTTTTTACAACGTTGAACTGCTTTCTTTTATCCGCTGACACTTTATATCCGTAGCGCTCCGGTAAAATTGGCAATTGTGACATATCCCATTTTTCCCACTCTGTTTTATAATCTTGTGGTGATTTTAATTCCACTAAATGCCCGTATCCCCATGTAATATTCGCTCCATTTGGCATTAAGGAACAAGGCGCAATGGAAAAGTATCCATCTTTCTTCTCTACTTTCGGGAACGCTTCCGTGTATGCTTTTGCTTGTGATGGTTTCTCTGCAATAATTAATGTATTCACATGTATTACTTCCTCTCATTTACAATTTTTACAATATTAAAAGGAGTAACACAGCGCTATACTCCCTACTATCATATAAAAGAAAAGCAACATATCGCTATGTCGCCCTTTTTAATAATTCTCATTCCAATTATTTCTAAAAAAAGTAGCCTCCATGCAGAAAGAATAAGGATTAATTAAAATTAATAATTTTAATATAAAAATAATATATTTTAAATTTCTCATTTAAAATATATAAAAATGACATATCACTTTATGTCATTACGTCTTATCTCTCGCGCCCCATTTGGCGCATATAGGCTAGTCTTCTTGCTCGTTTCTTCTGTTCATCTCGACTTTCTTCCTGATCCCGACCCTCTGTTTTCTTTTGAATCTTTATCTCATCTTGTTTTCCTATTGTTTCTTGAACCCCTGCACTATCTTTTATTGCTACTTTCTCTCGAATCTTTACATGATTTTGTTCCACTTTTGTTTCTTTAATCTCTACTTTATCTTGTACTTTTATTTTCTCTTGGATTTCTTTTTTATCTTTTTCTTTTGATTTTTCTAGTTCTTTCACTAATCCAAGTTCTTTATTAAAATTCAGCAGAGTAGAATTTTTAAATTTCCCTACCTTATGAGCTATTCCTTTCTTTTCTTTACGGATATAATCCTTTAAATATGAAACAAATTCACTTTTAATCGTGTCATAATTATCTTTGATATAATCATATTGTTCTCTATCTAAATCGGTGCGATTCTTTATGTAAGAACTCTCAGGAAGTATCAACGCATGAGAATAATCAATCCCCGCATTAGCGGATTTACTAGAGGGCGCATGAAATCCATTAGGATGATTCAAATTTGATCTCAATGGTAATAAAAAGTTATTGTCTTTTACCTTAATTGACACATATACATAAGGTCTTTTCACTTGTTTTGGAACGTTATTTTCGTCCAACATATTTTTGAAATGACTATTTTCTTCAAAATATTTTCTATTTAAATGAATAACATCTATTTTTTTAGTCATTTTGTTTTCCCCTCCAATAAAAAAAAAGACAACCAATATGGTTGTCTTTTAAATTTAATGCATTAAATTTGATCATCGTTCTTTTAATTTATATCGTTGCGGAGGTGAACGAGTAAAAACTCCGCTGAATATGTCCCTGTTCTTTTCATTTATGTTATTGCGGAGATGAATCAGAAAAGAACTCCGCTCAATTACAATACCTATTATATACTAAAATTTCTTGGTTATCAATATTTTTTTTGGTAACTTTTTCTTTTTATACATATCATTTTTGTCTTCTTATCTACAACACATACGTAGCTTTTCTCTCTATTTAGCCCTTGAATAGAGTTTAAAAAATTTCCCATCCACTATCGATTTGTATAGAAATATGATTTTTCCTATACATCAAACTCTTTTACTTTTATATTTATTCCTACAAAATTAATAACAGTTTTATGAATAAATCCTTTAGGTTTTTCAAAAAATAAACTCATATATCATATAGAATTAAAAAGCTAAAAGCTTATTATTCCATATGAGGCAAGCTCATAAACAATTACAAGCGTACTAATTATTAAAATTAGCTTTTCTGCTAGTCCACCGTAACTATAGTAAATAATATAAAACCCACTCTGAAATTTTTTATTCGAAATTGGTAATAACCACTTGATTCCCTTTTTAGAAAAACTATCTTCTACTAAATGTAGAAAATAACCAGCTAATATGCACATACCATTAGTAAATGATAACGGTGTCATCCCTACTGCAAATAAAATAGGAATCAGCACAAGCACTAAACCCAGTAGTGAATGAGTGATTCCCCTATGTCCAAATACTGTATTCATTAGGTCTGATACCCCTCGTGTTCTTCGACCAATCCATGAGTGCTGTTCATCTATATCTGGCAATAAAGCTCCAAAACTAATTGCTATAACATTTCCGACGGTGAGATTTCCTGACGATGCTAAAACAGGCAAAGCAACCGCTAGGCTCGTTGTAAGGTGCGTTTTATACTTCATGTACTATGTCCCCCAATATAATTTTCTAATCATCTATTCACCCGATCCATAAAACCATTAATCAACGGGTATAATTTTTTCTATCCATGAAGACACAACATTAACAATTTCTAATAAAGATAAATCCCAAAAACTAGGGAGACCATATAAATAAAATTTAAATAGCATTATAAACCAACTTATAAGTACGATTATTTTCCGTTATATCGTTTCAGCTATAATAAATAACATTAAATCTACTTTGTTTTGATAACTTATATTTGTATATGTCAGTTTGCGCTTGGGGGAATTCCCAAACACTCAATCCCATTATTTGTTATATAGTTTTTTTCTTTTCATTAAGTAGTTTGATTTTTTCATGCTTCATTTTTATGTCATTTTTTATTAGCTCGATTTCCTTATTATTATTATTTACTGTTGCTGTATTTGAGTTAATCATATTTTGTGTTTTAGCTTTTTCTGCTTCTGTTTGATACTCCATCTCTTTTTTCAATTTATCATTTTTAATTTCTAGCTGCTTATTAGCACTATTTTTATCTCTAATTTTTTGTTCTAAATCTTTAATTTCTTTTTCACTATCTTTTTGTAAAAGTGTAAGATACTCTTTCTCATAAAAATCTTTTGACTCTTCTTTTAATGAATTATTTTTCAATTTATCTTTTTCCACAATGTACGTTTTAAAACTGCTATCCTTAATGTCCTCAGCATCTGTTTGTAATTCTGGATGGATATATTCAGGTTTAACCATTGAAGATACAACACCAAAATCTTCCGGTATGTTCTTACTAATGACAATAATATAGTCATCACTTGCACGATAAACTTTTGTTTTCACATCATCTTGTTTCTGCTTAATGTACTTATTCTCTATTTTATATTTCATGTTACTTAAAATTTGTGTATCATTTTCTGACTTTAATTGATAATCAATTCGTAGGGTTTGATTTGCTGGATTGTATTCTTTCTTGGCAACAGAAATTTTAACTGTAGGTGATAACGTTTGATAATCGCCTAATTTTAACTCTGGAAATTTATATGTAGCACCACTAAATACCGGTGAAATACAAAGTATAAAAAACATCGTTATAAAACTTCCAAGCGTTAGCAGGTAAGCCTTTCTTTTAGCATTTGCAGCCTTTCTTTGTCCCTTTTTTTTGTTAAATTTCAAATGCATAATGCTTCTCCCTTCATATTCACTATACTCACCTGTTCATGAATATTTTCAAGTTTGTAATTTGTATACTTCACTTTCCCATTAACATTGGGCTCATATTCACGTACAATTAACCAATCCACCTTATCTCCAGAATTATAATCAAACCACCGACAGGGAATTTCAACATACTTATCTTTCCTTATCCCTTTCTTTTTTCGTAATCTCAAAATTAAATATACACCTTCATTTACATAATCATGATTTGCTTTCAACTCACTCAAGCGCATGATAAATAATCCCTTTCTATTTGATGATAAAATCAACAAATCTACACTTTTTATAAAATTCATAAATAAGCCCCTGATAACAATTTGTTTACAGGGGCTTATTTTTCTATTTACCTTTTTGTTGGATATGTAATATAGTCTACAACCTTAATTTCATTCCCTTGCTTCTCTAGGGTTATTTTTATTAAATTTTTAATCGTGGTTTGTTTATTTTCTAATCCTTCAATCGTATACTCAACATCAATTAAAACACTACATTTCTTAGAAATATCTTCACTTGAGCCAATAAAAAATTCAGCATTATTTACAGTTGATTTAAAATTTGGATCTCCTATATCTTCCGTATCCGGTGCTACCATGTCCACTACCTTTTTATCTGTGATTTTCAATAAATTGTTTCTTCTCTCACCTTTATTCTTCACCGAATAATTTAAATAAGCATGAACAAATTGATTTGATATATCTTTATATTGATTTTGTAAATCTATTACTGGATTAACCCCAGATTTATCTTGCACATTAGTATCTTCATTATTAGACTTCGTACTAGCTTGATCTAGTTTTGATTTTAGTTCGCTAATAGTTTTATCTTTTTTATCAAATGTAATTTTATTCTCTCTATCTTTCTTATCAAATTCTTTCTTTGTGTTATATGTAAGTACACCACTATATATAATAGATACACTTAATGCACCAATTAAAATTTTCGTTAAATTATTCACAATCTTTCCTCCATCTTTATTCTTTTATTTCACTCTTCGAATTCCTGCATAGTGTTGCTGCCAATACGATGACGTAAATTGATGATAGCCAATGCCGCTACCGTTTGAATCATACATTGTATTAGCATCAATATATATTCCCACGTGACTCACATGATTCGGTCCACCATATGTCCCTCTAAAGAAAACTAAATCGCCTGGTTGTGCATCTTTTGGATCAATCTCTACAGTGAACTCATATTGTTCTGCTGCTGAACCAGGTATTTTAATTCCTGCTGCCCTATATGCCCAAAAAGTTAACCCACTACAATCAAATCCTTGAGAAGCACTCTTCCCTCCCCATACGTAAGGATTACCATTGTACTTTAACACTTCATTCATCATTGTTTTAAACGTATCAGAACCACCTGGAATTTGGCCCGGGGTCCCACCAGTTCCACCAGTTCCATCAAAACTTAAATATTGTTTAACTTTTTCTGCATAAAAAAAGTTACCACCATTTTTATAGCGATAACCACCATTGTAAGCAATTGCAACAGGATCACTATATCCAATTGTTTGACCATTTTTATTACCACCAGCAGGTGCAACCACCGTTTTAGAATAATAATCCGCGGTTTCTAAGGAATGTGTTTTATGATTTGCAGCTAACCATTTTATATAATAACGCCCAAAGTTATATCCTTGAACAATTGCTGATAAATCAGTAATCCCTAATTCTTTCGCATCAGTAAATACACCCTTCAAATGCATGACGCCATAATAAATAGAATCTTTAGGATTAGAAATGGTATTCATATTCCAACCTTGTGATTCAGAAGATTGCATAATATCAGGTAGTTTTTCTGAAATACCATTGCTCTCTACCATGATAATTCCTAATACATATGGCACAAATTCTGGGACACCTTGCGCTGCACATTCCTTTTCAACCATATCTTTCCATCTCATTACTTCTGGTGGTAAATTTTTTATTTGTCCAATACCAACCATTCCACCACCTGAACCACTCTTTGAATCGCCATCGGCTAACATCCCGGTAAGAATAACTAAAAAAAAGATGGCTACTACAAGAATTAGAATTCCTGTAGAACCACTTAATAGAGCAGTAAACTTTTTTATTTTTTTATATTTTTCTAAAACCGCTTGCTGAGCATTCGCCATCTTACTGTCCACCTTTAAAACGTTCTAATTGTTTTTCATCAGGATCAAACATGACATTATACGCTTCTGTAGAACTAACTTGTACAATTGCTTCACCACGTTTTAATTCAGGTAATATACGAAACTCTGATTCTGTTAAACTTTCCCCTAAAACACTTTTTAATGTATCCAGGACCGAGTTATCCATATTCAAAAATATTTTATATTGTGTTAATTCAAAAATGGCTTTCATTGTAGACACGTCAACTGTACTTCCTGGTGGTGGTAACATTTCTTGCGGTGATTGTGTCGCAAAAAATATACCTGCAAAGAATTTTCGCATCTCACGTTCAAACTCTAGGACATAACGGTTGGCAAATTCATTTTGCGAATTGATAACGTTATGACACTCATCAAGAAAGACCATAAAATATTTAACATCTTCAATTGAAAGATTTTTTTCTTCTCGTAAATACTTCATTTTACGACCATTTTTAAGTGCATGACTCCAAATCAAGGTTAATGCAGTGAATAATTGACAGTTGAAAACTGATTTATCGTACTTTGAAATCCCATCAATATCAAAGAAAACAATTTGTTCATCTTCAAAGTTTTTAAGAGTTGTATGACCATTAAACATATCACCATATACTGTTATCATATCTTCTACTTGTAATTTTATTGCTTCTAAATCACGGTGACGTTGTGGTGTTGCCCCTGTTTCCAATTTTAAATCGTTTAAGTACTTATAGAAATCTTCTAAAATCGGATAATTTTCAGGTGGAAAACCTGTTACTTTATACACTTGATTACTTCCCTTTTGAGGAACTAATCCCCACTCAATATAAAAAGCATACAAATGTTTACGAAACTCTTGAATCACAGTATCATCAAATTCTGAATTCAAGAATCGAATCATATTTGTAACTTTAGAGATATGCTGAATAAAAGAACCCTTTTCGTCTACCGCACCTGTATTTGTAATTTTAGTTGCAAATACTTCTAACGGATTAATCATCCCTGTTTCTACTTCTTCTGAATCTTGTACCCCACTTAAATCTATAATCTTACCACCTTGCTGCTGCACAATTGTGTAATAATCCCTTGCTTTATCAAAGCCACGGATGAAACAATCTTTTGCAACTAATCCTTCCTCTATCTGTTTCAGCAATGTTGATTTACCAGCACCCATCTTACCAAAAATAAAACCACTAAATGATGTCCGAGTACCTGTAGATAAAAATGGATCTAAAATAAATGCGCCACCTGTTGAAGTTTGTCCTAGATAAATCCCTCTTGGGTCTTTTAAATCTTGATGATGAAACGGTATACCGTAACCAATATTCCTAGATGGCAGTGGTCGTCCGCTTTTTACTCCTAAGTATTCTACTTGATCATCATAGCTTGCAAACAAAGATTGCCATTCTTCTTTTTGTTTAAAAATAAATACCTGAGCTTTATAATCTTGTCCCGCAATTTCTTTCTTAATATCTCCAATTCTTTTCTCTAGTTGCTCTAACACTGGATCATATATGAATATACGCAAATGTATGAGCTTAACAATTTCCCCTTGCTGCGTAATTGAACGTGCAAAATCAGTTAGATTTTGGAGCTCCCAATGTGCATCATCGCGGTCAGTAGACCGACGTTCTGATGTCATACGATCTTTCAACTCACCAATGGATCGATTTATATCTTTAACAACCTCTTCTTTATTAGCAGTTGCTATATCTATACTTGAAATGGTATCTTTGTTATTCATAAGAGTTGTCAACCATAATGGAGGCACTTCTTCCGCAAGGGAATACACATGTAGACAAGCAACATAGCAATCTCCCTTAGCAATATATCGTTCATTAAATTTAATTCCACCCTGCGGTTGCACTCTTTGAGTAAATTCCAAATCATAACCTTCAGTAAGATATTTTTGTTGCTCTTTCCTTCCTAATTTAACCATCCTCATTCACTTCCTACTACATTTCTGAATTCATGTTTTGTAATTTAAAGATTAACTTTTCAACTTCTTTTGCCTTCATATTCTGCAAATCAAATTGACGCCCACCATAGCGCTTCATATCTTTCACATTCTTCACTAACTCTTTTTCATTTTTTGCATACACAACAATAAAAAATGCTAATTCTTTTAAATTTTTTTCTACCCATAGTACACGATTAAGGTTTTCAACAGCTAAACTATAGCGTTGGTACCATAAAGCTTCTTCCTCTTTACCTACTCCTTCACGATTCATTCTGTTTTGGAACCGTATAGCCATTCGTTTCCAAAAAACTTGTTGTACTGATGTTTCTGTAGAGTACGTTAAAGATAAAATTTTAAATGGCTCATGATACACACGACATAAACTTGTTAACTGGTTCATAAAACGCTTTAAATCATCTTGGTTCATAGAAAGTAAATCTGTTGTTTTTACCTTTAAATAAACCTGTAAATTATCTCTACGATCAACCAGAGTCCCTGTTTTTTTATCAATGCTTTTATACGGCGCTATGTCTACCATTAGGGCATCAGTTTTTTTAAATGATGCAAAAATAGTTGAAATAAATCCTTGTTTCTCAGATGCCTGCTCTTTATTATTTTTCTTTATTTTTTTCACATCAGCTGTTGCAACCCTCATGTTCATCATCCCTTTCACTAAAATTAAAAAAGAGAGTGCTCTTTAAGCACTCTCTTTCAACTTCCTATTTTTCATAGATTCACTGTTGATTGTATTTACTTCAATCGGATGATAATTTTTATTATCCATTTTCAACATGTCCAAAATAACTTTTAAATTTCGATTAGTCGGACTATTATAGGGTTTAATACATAAAAACAAACCAAATAATCCAAATAACACATAGAACATTAATCTACCAAATCCACCGATTGGAACAACATTTGGCATATATCCTGCTAAAATTAGCATTACGGCTATAATGCCCCCATCAATTATATAGAAAAATGCTAGTTTTATTTCTTGTTTAATATTTTTGGGATTCCGAATCATTTCCACTACTATCATTCTCCTTTCTATTATCTAATCATAGGTTTAATTACCTTTTATAAACCTATGAACACCTATGTGTATAAAATTCAATTACAATTTTTCTTTTCCTTGCGTATTTCTCTCTCTAAAAAATCCTTATCTATATACTCAGCACTTGTTACTGTTACCCAAATAGGTTCCTTTTTTCTTCTTTTTAACAATTTAAAAATATGTTTTACAAAAGTTGTAATCATGCTTAACACAATCGCGACTCCTAACATGCAGATAGCAAATAGCCAATTATTCATTTCAGTATTCCTTCTGCTTTCTTTTAACTTCAGAACACTCTCTTGAGAGTTCGTTATTTGAATACATACTTAAAGAAATATAAATTAGAAAAACAAAAGTAACAATGTAATGATATAAATGATTTAATTCAAAACTTATTTGAAAAGTTAAGATTCCCATTGAAATAACAAATCCCATTAACATCATAAGAAAGCTACATCTCAATTCTCGATTTTTCATTTCAAGGTATATTCTTTTTCTATCCGCAACATCAATTATTCTCACTTTAGAAGCCTCCTCATTTTACCTTCCTCGTAAGCCATTTGTACGATTATCGGTACTACCACGTTTTTTAAATCTTGATACACTTCCTTCCCTAACGTTATCTTGAACATTTACATCCCTTTGTACTGTGGTTGCTCCCGCTCTAACATCTGCTGTTACTTCACTACTACCTCGGACATTATTTTGAACATTTACATCTCTTTGTACTGTGGTTGCTCCCGCTCTAACATCTGCTGTTACTTCACTACTACCTCGGACATTATTTTGAACATTTACATCTCTTTGTACTGTGGTTGCTCCCGCTCTAACATCCGCTGTTACTTCACTACTACCTCGGACATTATTTTGAACATTTACATCTCTTTGTACTGTGGTTGCTCCCGCTTTTACATCCGCTGTTACTTCACTACTACCTCGGACATTATTTTGAACATTTACATCTCTTTGTACTGTAGTTGCTCCCGCTTTTACATCTGCTGTTACTTCTCCACTACCTCGGACGTTATTTTGAACATTTACATCTCTTTGTACTGTAGTTGCTCCCGCTTTCACATCACCACTTACTGTATTATTCCCTTTCACTCTATCTTGGATATTTACATCCCGCTCTACTGTTGCCGATCCTGCTTTTACATCACCATTTACTGTATTATTCCCTTTCACTCTATCTTGGATATTTACATCCCGCTCTACTGTCGCTGCTCCTGCTTTTACATCACCACTTACTGTATTATTTCCTTTCACTTTATCCTGAATATTTATATCTCGTTCTATCGTGGCTGATCCTGCCTTCACATCAGCCTGTGATGCATTTACTCCCCCTGTATTTCGCAATTTATTTTGCAACTCAATTTCACGTTCCGCTGTTTGTTTTTCGCCTTTTACACTACCTTGTTGCGGCTCTTCTCTTCCTGTATTTCGTAATTTGTTCTGCAGCTCAAGTTCGCGTTCCGCTGTTTGTTTTTCACCTTTTACACTACCTTGCTGTCCTTCTTCTCTTCCTGTATTTCGTAATTTGTTCTGCAGCTCAAGTTCGCGTTCCGCTGTTTGTTTTTCATCTTTCACATTGCCTTGCTGTCCTTCTTCTCTTCCTGTATTTCGTAATTTGTTCTGCAGCTCAAGTTCGCGTTCCGCTGTTTGTTTTTCACCTTTCACATTGCCTTGCTGTCCTTCTTCTCTTCCTGTATTTCGTAATTTGTTCTGCAGCTCAAGTTCGCGTTCCGCTGTTTGTTTTTCACCTTTTACACTACCTTGCTGTCCTTCTTCTCTTCCTGTATTTCGTAATTTGTTCTGCAGCTCAAGTTCGCGTTCCGCTGTTTGTTTTTCGCCTTTCATGCTACCTTGTGTACTTTCTTGTTGAACATTATCTTGGCGATTTGAACTACCTTTCTGATTTGCTACATGCATATTTCTTTGAGATTTTTCTTCCATTTTTGGAGTTGAAGAATTCTCTTTTCCCGCATTTGCATTATTTTGAACATCTTTCCCTATTTTTCCTAATGTTTGACGATCAGCATTTTCTTGAGCCTTCTGTTTCCCTTCAGATTGTCCACCTTTAAATTCATCAATAGTTCCTTTCACACTACCTGTCACACCTTTAGCAACACCAGATACGGCTTCTTTACCTTTATCAACTGCACCAGTAACGGATTCCCCCATCTTATGTCCAGCGTCATTTACCATGCCACCAATTCCACGATTTTTCATATAACCTAGTGCTGCACCAGTATTTCTAGCAATTTTCTTGGGCTGTAGACCACTATTTTTTTGATTCCCACTAGAATTACCATCCGAATTACCCTCAGGATTATCAGATTTATCATCAGATTCAGATCTTTTAGGAGTATCTGCTCGACCTTGGCCAGACAATTTATCTTTCACACTTCTCCCCATATTAGTTAATCCCTTTCTTGCAGCATTAGCAGAAGATAGTGTTCCTAATGCACCCATTAGATTGTTTTTTCCTTCTTTCAAACCAACATCGATACCAAAATACTTTAAAATAGATTCCGATCCTTTAATTAAAGCAGTTGTCAAACAAATCATAGAAACTATATATAAGAAACCATTAATATCTACATCTGATAAATAATTAACTGCTATAATATAAAATCGTAAACTAAGTCCTGTAAACGCAAACACTAAAAAACCATTCATAATATCTTGCAAAACCATTTTTGTTTTCTGCCCTGATTCCAGGTCAGTAACAAACACGAATGGTGCAATAATCTTTTTCATTCCAATTTCAAATATCGTCATTACAAAAACAAAAATAGTATAGAGATATGCAATTCCTAGCGCTATTAATCCCCAAAAAATAGTAAAGAAATTCATAGGATAACGAATATATCCTGATGGAAAGATGTCACTAAAAGGATCAAAAAAACTACCGTCAATCTTCTCAAGAGCTTCTGAAACCCCATCATTTGTAACCCTGTATGCTAAGAATTTAGTTTCTTCTACAGCTTTCCCTTCAAGTTTCCCAACCATATCAGGTGTTAACAAATCCCCAAGGGAAGCATTTAAATACATTTTTTTATTCAAACTATTTTTACCACTATCATCTTTTGAAACAGCCTCTTTGCTGTTACCATTTTTTATGGGATCAAATCCAGTTTGACTTAAATACACTAGATCAGCTGTATTATGCTTTACTAAATTAAACGCCAAACTATTATCTTCCATTTTCCCATCTTTAGTAACACCTTCATAAAAATTCTCAGATATTTTTTGCATATCTGCCATTAATTCATTTAACCCTGCCAATAAACCCACCATAACGACTATATTCACTCCAACAGTTTTAAAATGTGGTGGCTTATGATAGATAATTGTTTTAATTCCTAACCAGGCAATTACTAATACTAAAATAGCCCAAAACATACCTTTTATCATAGAAGATGCAAAATTATTTAAGCCAGCATCTTCTAACAAACCTAATAAGGAAAATGTTTTAGGTATTATATCTTCTAATGCAGATATCATCACAAGTAACCCTTGAATTATCCATCCTTCAAATGATTGAACAACGGAACCTAAAAAATTAGAATATTGAATCCAAGGATTTTTCAAAAAGGCAATAGCTTGCCCTTTATCTATATCCTTGAATGTCCAAACGATTGAATCCCACCATCCATCAGCATAAATAACAGACATAGGTATAACACTCAACAATAGGATACAACTTACTATAATTCCCGTTACTATCATTCTTCTTTTTCTTAAAAACCACTCTTTTACTCTCGCAGTAGGCATTTCGTTTCTACCTTCCCTTTTATTTTTATCATCCATATATAAAAATAATCTTATATTTATAACTGTTTTAATAATTTTTTTAGATATCTCTTTATGTTTTGATTTGCTGATTCTTCTAATAAAATTTGAACCTCTTCTTTCTTAGGAACCACACTATCTTTTGCATATTTCAATAACATCACTACCAGACGATTACGAATTTCTACTGGATCTTCTACATTTTTCTTTTCCTTTACACAAACAATTAATGATTTAATCACTTCATCAATTGTTTGTTCTGGTTCTGCTATAAACCCTATCTTTTGTTTACTGGCATATTGGTTTCTCGCATCATTATTTACAATAAAATCCAAGAAGTTCAAATACAGATCTTTTAAATCCAGTCCTATATGTAAGGAAGGTATATCAATTTCATTTAGGTCATTTGAGGTATCAAATAATTCACCTAAAAATTGCCAACGATAAGGCATAGCTGTTTCTTTTGTATTTAAAATGGGGTATGGTCTTACTTTTTTTCTATTTTTATCTTGTCTGTGTAGTGCGCGGATAACTAATGTTTCTCCCTCCAAAAATTGTGATAGCCTATCCGGAAAAATGATACGTTGTTGGTCTGCACTTTTAGTTACTTTGTTATCTACATCCAAATAACTTTCATTAGAAGACTTCCCGATAACAGTCTTGTGTCCCGCACGTTTTGAAATTTCTTCTATTGTTTCAGGATCAGTTGACATAATATATATATGATTTTGACAGTTTTGTTTAATTTCTTTCGCCTGTTTATCATATAGTTTTTCAATTTGTGAATAAGATTGAATCACTAAATTAAATAACATATTACGCCCTGCACAAACTGTTAATACGCCACCCATATCATCAATTGGTGGCATATTACCAAACTCATCTAACAGAAAATGTACTCGTCTAAAACATTTTTTACCTTTTGTATCGTTACAATTTGTTGATAATTCCGTGTATAACTGTTTAATAAAAATACTCGCTAAAGCATGATTTGACTTGTCATAGTCAGGTACTATCATAAATACCGCTGTAGGCTTATCGGAATACGATAATTTTGCTTTTGGCTTTAAAGGAAAAGTATTAGCCTTTAAATTCAGCGTAACTTGACGTTGATGTTCAGGTTTATGTTCACACCCCTCTTTTTTCTGATAAACAACTCTTCCTTTTTCATCTAACATTTTTTCAAACTGTAAACTATACAATAATCTATATCTCTTTTTCGGATCTTCCTCATCTTGAAAACGAATAAGTAATAGATCTCCATCTTCTAAGGATTCATCAAAATTCATATTACACATCCCCAAAGCTTTGACCTTAATTTTGTAACTTCCTATTTCTGTCTTTTCTCGATTATTTTTATGAAATGAGACTGTTACACGCTTATTTAGAAATTTTTCATCCAACTGAAAAAATAGATTTTTAGGGAAACCTACTTGTTTTAAATCTAAGCTAGATTTCGATGTCATTTTTGCAAACATCTTATCAGCAAAAGTTTGTAACCCCTGATTGGCGGTTGCAAGAATAGACCCCTTCGCTTTTTCACCAGCAAAGCTAGTTGAACCGTACTGCATCTTTGCAATATTTCCTTGTGGCATGCTTTTAAAGTACTCATCCAAAGCGTTTTTTTCTGTAAAATCATCAGGATCTTCCTTATAATAAAATGTCCCTAATTCATTGAGCATTTGAGATACATTGTGCATTGTAATTTTTTCAATGCAATTATTCTTCACACAATACTCCACGACAGCTAGAATAATTCCATTAATTGCATTTTGTGCAGAAGTGTTAAAAAATTCATTCTCCCCCGCATCAGGTTTGTTATACAAAGAGAAAGTCAATGTATTTGCACGTTTAGCTGCTTCTTGATCATCCCCATTTACCCAAGCATCAATGACTAATTGCAAGGGATTATAAGACATTCCCTGCAATGGATCTAAAATGTTAAGTACCTGTACATCATACCCACGCTTTTCTAACGTATCTTTAGAGGCACTATATAGTTCCCCCTTCGGATCATTTATTACCATACTTGATTGATTTTTTGCTCTACTCAAATTATCAATCATTGGAACGACAATCGTTTCCCCTTTACCCGAACGAGAAACCCCTAAAATGGCTGTATTAACTGTATCTGTATCGATATAATATTTATCCTTAAAATGTGAAACAGGTACACCTCCATAGCCTTCAAAGGATTCATTTTTATCAGGAACTGCTGGATACTGTTCTTGAATTTCTTCAATAGTTGTAAATCGACTATCCCCCTTTTGACCGTAAGCTACATTCTTATCACTTCGATAATTAAATTTTGAATACACCAAAAAACCAATCAATATAAGAATCAATACAAAAAAGACATATATATTTGTTGGAAGTACAAAAGAGATAGCATTTTCCGCAGAAATACTCTTATTCCAATCCGCCCCCCAAACATCAAAAATAGTCGGTTTTTCTACTGTTTTTGATATATCATTTATAATTCTCTGATACGCCCCTACTAAAAAGTTCACAAAAAACAAAGGAAAAAGCACCGCAACAATCGAAACCGCTAGTGCTTTTTTATTAATTCTTTTTTGTTCAGTAGGCAGATCTTCACCATCAATTTTATAATTATGATGAAGATACCCTTTTCGCTTCAATGAGAATTTTCGAATTTTTTTCATCATCTTATTCCTCACTCAATCTACCTTTTATTTAGATCCTAATAACCAGCTTAGAATACCTTTACGAACTGGCTGTTGTGGTTGCGGTGTTTGTTGCATCATTGGTTGTTGTGCTGCAGACTGTGGTTGCATCGGTTGCATTGGTTGTTGATACACTGGCTGTTGGTACATATATACCGGCTGTTGATACATTTGTGGTTGAGGGTGTTGACCCATCCCAGTATTATATGATTTTTGTAACTTGTCTGTTAAATCTTCTATTATATTTTGAAGTTCACGAATTCTTTCTTTATCTTTCTTTTCCACTCCCTCTTGGCTTCTCATTTGTAGATGTAGAGCTTGTTTTTCTAATTCCAGTCTTTCTCTTTCAATTTCTTGTCGCTGCTTCTCGTGTTCACTATTACGCTCTGCTTCAATTTCTTGTGCCCATATAGGAATTAAATTTTCTATCTCCCCTTGAAGTCGCGATAATTCTTCTTGCTGTTCCTTAAATGCCATATTCATTAAATCTTCTATTGTATTAGCGAAGTGCGATAATGCTTCATTCTTTTTGTCAATCAATTCCTTTTTCGCATCCAATTTTAGGTTATGTATCTTTTCTTCCATTTTCTGTTTTTGGACTACTTCATTTTCCTCCATCAATTTTTCTTCATGAGCATTTACCAGATTCATTTTTCGTTCCTCTAATTCTAGTTGATACTCCTTAAATTTTGTTTCTTGTCCTATTTTAAAAGCTTCTAATTCCAATTCTTGTTTTTCACGTAACGCTTGTAACTTTCCTTCAATCTCATACTGTTCTTTACTTTCAAAGTTTTTGTACTCATCCAATAAGCTTTGCATATTTCCTTCAAAAGTATCTCTTAAAGCTATTTCTGCTTCTGTAGAGTAATCCCTTAACATCGTCGTTCTATAATCCTGTTCCAAATATAAACGAATTTCATCTAATAAGTTATTTACATCTTGATAATATCCATCCTGGATCAGTAAAAACTGTTTACCACTTAATACATTTTTTGCATATTGTAGCTTACGAATTTCTAAAGCTGTCTTAGGTGGTTCTTCATCAATACCTAACAAGCCCAATAAATGAGTTATTGAGAAACGTGTATGGTATCGTTCCTGTTTTTCCTTAACTTCACTTAAATCTACAAAGCTATCATATTCAGGAAAAATTACTTCTTTTGTATTTAAAATTATGTTAGCTTCTTCCTCTTTTGCTACAACACTGTTTTCTAATTCTGGATAAAGAATTTCCTTTTCAATATCATCTATAGGAGCTTCTTCCGATGCATGATCCAGCCAATCTTCTGTTGAAATATCAGCTAACATATCTTCAGAAGCACTTTTTTCAAACTCCTCATCAATGGCGAACGGATCTCCCTCTTTTTCTAAAGTTATTACCTCTCTTTCTAATCCCTCAATATCAACAGAATCAAACATATTAGCATTACTTTGATCTAATTCCTCAGAAGACATTTCTTTGAAATCTTGTAATGGATCCATATCAGAAAACTTTATTTGCTCTTCAAAATTTTCTTCTAAATCATAATTGGATAAAGCTTTTTCTTTCTCATTAGGAGCAGATGCCTTCTCCTTCTTGCTAAATAATTTTGCAAATAGGCCACCTTTTTGCTTCTTTACTTCTACTCTTTCACTTTCTGCAGAATCTTTCTCCCTCTCCGATTTATAACTTGCATAAATTCCTTGTTTGATTTCCATACCCAAATCAAAATCGGTTCCATTCTCTAAATCTCTTGAAATGGCAGTGAGTAAAGAAAATTTTTCTCCTACTCCTATAGGTAATTCAAATTCATAAGCTTTTTCATTCTCAAAATCTTGGAGCAACAACAGTACTTGATCTGATTGTTGATTTTGTTCAACATATCTTTGAATTAAATTTTCAGTCTCCAATAAGCCTAATTGCTTACCGTTACTAACTTTATTCTTTTTAAGAAATTTTTTAAAAGATTTAGATTGTTCCTTCTGTAAAAATTCAACAATATACATTGTTTTACCCTCATTCCATGTATATAATTCTTTTTCTATGTAAAATAAAAAAGGAGCTTACAAAATAGTAAGCTCCTTTTCTGCCTTTATTAATCTTAGAATGTAGATGTAACGTCTTTAACAGTACTTCCTAGTGCTCCTGCTCCCCATAATAGAACGCCACCAACAACAATGTACAGTAGCCATTTCTTTGCTGTACGGCTTGGCCCTTCACCGAACATGAACATGAAACCAATGATACATACACAGAATACAATAACTGCTAAACCAATTCCTTGTAATTTTCCAGTCCAATTCGCTAAAGCACCACTAACCTTTTCAAAAAAATCATTATAAACTAATGTTTGCAAAGAGCTTTTTGCTGATTCAAGTAGATTTAATTTTGGTAAATTCATTATTAAGTACCTCTTTCTTAATTTTAATTTAGATTTAATTTATGCATCTAATCGACTTGCTAATAGCTTGTTAAATTTCTCTTTAATAACGTTAGCCAAGATCGAAGTCGTAGATGGTTATTCTAAACAGGATTTTCCCCCCGTTAGTAACGTTAAGTAATTCTTATAGATGAGCAATTATGAATATCCTTCATAATTGTTAACCTTTTTTTCAAAAAAATAGTCACAGTATATTTCAACAAAAAGTATTTCTTTTACTTCATATTTAAACTGATCCTATATCACTGCAGCCTACATTTAATATCTTGTATTTTTATGAGAGATGAAATGCCGGAATACATCTTCAACTTCAGGGATTCCGTCTGAACAAATCGTTATGATTGCTATAAGCGCGATTATGCCACCCATAAGAATCATTAAGCGAAACACATTGTTTTCAAGCATTTCTCAACCACCTTCTCTCTAGCGGACTTGCGAAATTGCCGATCCGTGAAACTCCATCTCTACATTGGGCAAGTTGAAAAGAATGATTTTCAAGTTTGCTACAACCTGATAATCCACTACGTCACCAAAATTCACTTTTTTATTTAATTGGTCACTTTTGACGGTTAAAGCCCCTTGATACTGCTTTTCACTGTAATCTTTTAAATTGGCAGTTGCCTCTTTTGTTAATCCACCATGTCTTTCAATTTGATAGTTGACTTGTTGTTTATATGAATTCACATTACTTAATTGAATACAAAAAAGAGCTACTGCAACCATCATCATGATCAACATTAGCCCCACAAACCACTTTACAATCAACATAATTGAACTATCTAACATGCCTTACACCTACTCACTTTTCATTTTTCCTCCTTACTGCATTGTTTATGAGAGATTAATTGATGATAAGTGATACACTAATACAGCAGCAGCAAACCCCACTACTAGTATGAAAGAACTCATTACAATTTTGGTAGGAAAGAAATTAAAACGTTTCAACTTAAAAGCAATAATTTCGTCAATTGATCTTTGTAATTCAGTACTTGCCATTTGCCCTAGCTCATTAATTACATTGGTATCACTAGAGTTTTGCTGGAAATCATATATGGTTTGCATGATATTAATTGACATATCACTTCCACTTGAACGCATAGCATAGTCAGTGAATGGTTGGATGTCATTTGGCTTATCTGTCATTTCAGACATTAACCTAGCTAATGAATTCTTATCCACCGGATTTTCCATCCGATTAAGTATCTTCCGAAAAACTTGGTATAAGCTAACAGATCCGTCTGCCTCTTTTAAATAAGGTATCAATAGCCTTGTAAACTTTGAAAAGTTTAGATGCCTTTCAAATTTAAATGCATTGTATACTTTAATAACATGCGTATACTTAGAGCGATAAAGGAAAAAAGGCAACCCAATTGCCAATAAGTAACACCATTTTGAAAGAAATAATCCTAATAACAATCCGAAAAATCCCGCCAAGGCAGTTTGTATCATCCGCCTTTTTTGAAATTTATCAATCATTCTTTTGGTATTCCCCATTTCTTCCAGCATGCTGTATAAATCTTCTTCTGCCAACATTCGATTATAACGGTTTTTTTTAAGATCTTTAGCTGCTACTACCCTCATGTTTTGACCTCCATTATCGAATCATCAAAAAGGTATGTAGTAAAGGATTTAAAAAAGAAAAACATTAATGTCATGTAAATACCGCCTGTAATCCAACCAATAGGATGTTTTGCAAATGCAGTAATATAGGTATCAAAACTAAAAGAAAAAGTGATAGCTAACACAAATACAACTATTACTCCACAAAGCATTTTCATATCTTTTAGATGCCCCTCTTTTTTACGTTCATAATCGTCCTTTTTTTCTTTTATTTCATTGTGGTACGATTTAATGTCTTTCAATGTATCCAGGTTTGTTCTCCCCTCTATCACACAGGTTTCAAGTTGTTCTAAATACTGGTCAAATATAATATCCTCACGATATTTATTAGACAATTGCTTAAAAGCTTGAATGACCTGTTCTTGATCCGCCCCCATTAAGCTTGCTATTAATATTTTTAAGTCTTCTCTTAATTCCCCTTGAGAACGATCACTCGCTCTTCCTAAGGAGGTTAGCAACGTTTGACTATCATTCGCTAAAAGTGAAGTCATATTATTTACAAACTTATTTCTTTCCCTGAAAGAATCGCGTTCATATGCCCTTTTAATAATCTTGGGCATTAACACTTTTAATCCATATAGTGCCCCAATACATCCTAAAATCAGGGACAACCACCATATATACAATAAGAGAAAAGAAAATACCCCCGCTACGAGCCCTGGAATTGCAGCATGTCTAACATAATCCTTTTTAGCTAAAGGCTTTCCATATGCCGCCTTAAACGCATTAATTTCTTCTGCATTTACAAATTTCTTTTTCTTTGTTTTCGCATTAAAAGTAGAGATTTTCATACTTCATACCTCCTCTCTACAATTTTTTATCCTTTATCTACTTATGACTAAATTTTTCTTAAATGCTATTTCATCTGTATAATTAGGAAGTTCATAGCTTAAATCTATTTCCGCTAGTTTGTCATAAAATTCTTCTGATAATGCTCCTGTAGAAAAAGTGAATTTGCCGTGTCGGTATTTTTGTTCAAATACCATTTGGCATCCCTCAACTGAATACTCCACTATTTTCGCTAAATAACGGATAACCCGTTTAATTGGATTTCCATTTTTATCGGTTGCTTTTACAACCACACGTTTAATATGGAAACCAAAATTAAAATAACGCATAATATCCTCTTCAAGTGATTTTTCATCTACCTGATACCCAATTTTGGACATATTCACAAGCCTTTTCGGTGATGTTTCTGCATCTACTGAGTGTAGGGAAGTCACTACATGGTGTCCTGATAATACTGCTTGAATCATTTCATATGTTTCTTTCCCACGAAGCTCAGAAATCATAATCCAACGTGGATTATTACGAAGAGCAGCTATAATTTCATCTGTTACAGTAACTCCATTTCCAGTTAGCCAGCTAAATACATCCTTGTCAGGAAACAAAGATTTAACATGTGTCTCTGGAACGTCTTCAATCATGATTGCCTTGTGTTCAAATTGAACCATAGAAAATAACAACTTTAATAACTCTGTTTTTCCGGTTCCTGTTTCACCTGAAATTAAGACATTATTCCGACTTGCCATTACTACTTTAAAAAAGTCATATATGAATTGAGGTGCAAATGTCTCAAAGTTTGATTCATTTAGCACTAAATTAGGTCGAACAATCCTCAATGACATAGTAGAATTACCAGTCGTATTCTGTTTATGTACCGCATTAATACGAATTGAACCATAAACACCATCGAAAATAGGATTTTTTGGAGTAAACTCTTTTCCTACTGCATGAGCAAATTTCTGAATTAGCCTTGTTATATATTGTTCTGTAATTTGATGTTCATGATCTTCATAAACTCGCTTATAGTCACTCGATTCTACAATTAAATGACTACCGTTATAAGATATATCGGTAATATCAGGACGTTCTTTAATTAGTCTTTCTATAACGCCCGTCCCAACAAGCTCAGACACAACATATTCAATAACTCCATCAACATCGTCTTCATCATAATCCATAAAATAAGCTGGATACTCATTTTTAATTTTTTTCTTAATTTCTTGCCTTGCTTCTTCTTTTAGTAGCGCATCAATAACTAACTCAGCATATCTATTTTTCAAGTCATTTCTTATAGTTTCTAACTTTTTATAATCGAAGTTTATCTCTTTAGCTCTTGTCCTACGATTAGTCATTTGTCCCTTACTAAACATACTCTTCTCCTTTCCAATTTATTTTTCAAATGTTCTTATGAAGGTGGTTCGACAGACGGACTAATACTTAGCTTGCATGTAGCTTGATACGTATTCTCTCCATCATGAATAATAGCTCTAATTGCCTTTGTAGAACCATTTGAATTATCTAAGTACTTAAATTCATATTTCGCGTCTTTACTGATTTTTACAAGCTTATTTGTTTCAATACGTTTTCTAAAATCTTTTTCAAATTCACTCTTTATAATAAATAGCTCCCCACTTTGGATACGTGAGCTATTATCCGCATTTGAAATAGCACTTGTTCGAACTGTCTCAGTCATTCCTTGCATGACGGAATCATTAGCAAAATTCTCTCTATAATAATAACCACCTATGGAAATTAGGAAAAAACCCAAGATTATTATTATTAGGATAAAAGGATGGTCTTTCAACTCCTTCACTCCTTCTCAAACAAAGGAGGAGTGAATACTCGCTCCCCCTTGTTAGATGTTATTTGATACTTGTATACTATTTAACAGAAGACAGCTTTGTTTTAAACACATCAATTACTGAGTTAGTTAAGTCAGGAAAAGCGACAGATACAACTCCTACTAAAGCAGCCCCTACTACAACTGCACCAATCATCCACCAACTACGATCCGTATTTTGATCTAACATGTTACAACATCCTCTCGATTTTTGTTTTTTATATAAAAAAGAGACCTAATTATAAAATTAAGTCTCTTTTTCTACCTATTAGTTTTTAATACAATCGAATTCCTAATTTAATAGCGCGCTCTACTGTTAGGTACTTACTCAACATCATCATATTAATTGCTCCTAATGTAGTCGGCATCACATCATTTATTAAACTATGAATTTTATCTTTTATAAAGACAATCCACATATTAAAGCTAAATCCATCAAATTGACTAGAATCAAAACTAAAGTCAAATTTGAAATCAAAATTGAATAGATCCCCTAATGACAAATTCCCTGAAAGTAGATTTCCTAAACCAGCTTGTGTAAAGGTGGAAAGGCTGCCTTGCAACGAATACCCAATTAAACGAATTACAATGCCAGTAATTACAAAGTATAGTGCCATAAAAATTATCTGCTTTTTGGCGGAGCTGTAAGTTAGGACATTCATATATTTCTCAACTCCTTTCCTATCTTTTTAACCACTCTATGTCTTTATCCGTCCATTTAGGAGGTTGACCATTTTGGAATGGACTCTCAGGATTTACAGGTTCTAAAAGCAATTGTTTTTTAACCAAATGAGATTTTCCCGCTTTGATTGATATATTGCTCCCAATCCAGAATCGTAATTTTAAGATCAACTTCTTTATCACCATAACGACCTACATTGGTATACTTAATACCGAGTTTTCCTTTTAGAGAAGCACCGATTTGCCGGTTAAAAGAATAAAATTTTATATTTCCTGTATTACTAGTTGTTTCAATTGCTGAAGTTCCGAATGTTGAAACCTATGTTTTCTTTTTCTTGAATTGTGCGACAGACGAATGCTTTGACGAAACCTTTGTATTATCGTCAACTACAACCGTTTGACTAACTTCTGTAATGTCTTGTGCACTTGCATGATTTTGAAAAAACAGTAGAAATGCTATTAAACTAATCCCTAAAGTAAAGCACATCTTCAAATTCAATGTTCTTCACTTCCTCTCTAATTAAAGTGACAAGAACGTGTTGGACTTCTTGTTCTTATAAGCAATTCACTCTCTCCTTTACTGTTTTTCACAAAATAAAAAGCCTATCAACAATTCGATAGACTTTTTAAGGATTTTACTAAATAAAAATTATTTTCTATAGTACTTTTTAACCTACGATAAAGATGCTATTGACCTGATTTTTTATCTCCCTTTAACCATGCAACATCCTCATCAGACCACCCAGCAGGTTTACCATTTGAGAAAGGATTTTTAGGATCAACAGGCTCTATTAATAATTCATCATTCTTCAACGTTTTTGACCCCATGGTACCATACATATATGCATATAATTGTAGTGGTTGCGTTACCTCAAAATTCACCTTATTAGCCCCTATAGGCAGATTAGAATGTATAAGGAGATTATACTCTCCTAAATCCGCCCAAATTGGGGCATATAATTTACGCTTCCCATCTTTTAACACATTCTTTATACGAGAGTCTTTATCTTTTACTTGTTGATCCGTAAATAACTTACCCGTTTTTTGTTCTACATTCATGTGTGGTAATTCAAAGATAAAATCAGTGTTCGTTTTATCTGAGCTAACGTTTTTCTTCACTTCTTCCAGTGGGACAATGATATTATCCCCTTTTTGTTCATAATTTAAATGGGAATCAATTAATTTCTTATCAACGAAAGCACCAGCCTTTATATCATTAGGAATTGCCAATTCATTGTTATAACTAATTTCCGTCTTTAATTCGAAACCATAACCAGTTTTTTGCTTAGGCAGCCGTTTTAACGGAATTGTAAGTGTTTCATAAAAAACTTCCATTTCTTTTCCGACCTCACGTTCAGTCATAATAGCACCTTTGTATTTCAGTTCAGTAGATTCCGTAGCATTCACCTTAATTGTTTCCTCAGAAGACGTATAACCATCTGTATCTACTTTCTCTTTTCCATTCATGACAAGAATAGATTCTTTATTTACTTTTTCAAATCTTACTTCATAATTTCTCTTATTATTTTTCTTTAGGAACTTAGAATCTACTTTGAATTTTATCTCTTCAGGCAATTCCTCAATTGTATATACTTTACTGCCAACAAGCTTATTATCAGCCTTGTCATATAAGTTAACGTTCAGTTTCTCTTTATTAGAATCTTCATACACAATATCTTTATCTAACCTTACGGTTACTGGAAGTCCACTCTCAGCAGGAGCAGTATCAATTCTAATTTTTCGCAAACCCACATTTGCATCTGCAACAATGGTGTATCGTACCTGGTTAGACACTGGCGATAGTTTATAATCAACTGAAGTATTAACTATTGTTTTACTTACATATTGATCACCAAATTCATTGTTGTATGTACCTAATAGGAGATTCATTTTCACAACGTCACTATTACTTAACGAATCATTTATATACAGCAAAATAGAGACCACTTTTGATATATCTTGCTCTCCTGTATACCTATACCAACCATTTGATTGCAAATCAATCTTGTTTGGATTATTCGATTCAATAAATCTATTATTCAACCATATCTCGACGTTCTTGTTAGTAGGATTTTCTAGTGTTAATTGTTTTAAAAAAGTTACACCGCTAAAAGCAGAACCATTTTCGTCTTTATTTCTTGGAACATAGGTTAATGCTTTTACATGTGCTTCATCCTTAATAGTGGTATATGGTTGAACACCGATTTTATAATCACTGTTTCGTTTACCCATCACCTTATCAATCGTTTGACTCACACCAACCATACCGATTTTTACAACTGATATATTTTTGGAGCTTGTTCGAAATTTTTCATGTCTTGTATCCAACGAGCTACTAATTGTGCTATCAATTGTTAAGCCAATTTGATTGCCTTGCGGTAGCAAAATAGGGTTAATACTTGTATCCAATTTTATTTTTTTTAGTGACGTATTCCCCCTTGTCAGGGTATCGTACCAGATTAAACAGCTTGTTCCATCATCTTGCTTTTCAATTTTTGGTTCAATATCTTTATCACCATATTTAGCGGACCCAATGACATAATCAAGACCTTTGGGAAGTTTCACTTTCATTTCTACTTTTTCATCTAAAGAATTAAAATCCGTTGTTTCAGGTATTTTAATAAGATTATCTACAGTTATATTTACGTTATCCGAGCTGTAATAGGTAGTTTTATTTGTTTTCACTTCACTACTAACTTCACCATTTATAATTCCCAAGGTTTCAAAGTTAACAGTCCCCCCTACAGGTGATTGAATCTTTGTCAAATAACCATTTTCATCATATTCAGTGTAATTGTTATACTTTCCATCTCCACGAATATGATACTTTGTTTCCCTATCAGCTGTTGGATATATATCCGCCGCAGTTACAACAATATTTGGTGTACCTTTTTCATTAACACTTCCGATTTTTTTTGTTTTCACTTTTAAACGAATATACCGAGAGTATACTTCACCATCTCCAAGTACATCATCAACATCTTGCTTAATAGCACCAATATCACCATGTTTTATGGCTTCGTCATATGTTTCATACCATTCAAATTCATCTACTTGCTTTTGAGTCAAACCTTCAAATGAATTATCAGCCTTCTTTGGAATACCATAAGCACCTGTATGTTTTAAGTCATTATGAATCCATTTCCCTGTAGGTGTCGGATAACCATGATTTCTAAATTCTTTTATTGCACTCTCACCAAACTCTTTTGTTAAAAAAAACGAATCTGTATTCCACTTATAAATTATAGTTGTTCCACCTTCAGTAACTGCCCGAACATTTAAATCTGCTACTATTTTAACATCTTGTCCAAGAATTATAGTTGGATCCCCTTTAGATACAACACTATACCCAATATTTGGTGTGCCAAGTTCCTTACCTTCAACCGAATGAATTGAAGTCTGAATAGAATAATTTCCAGCAGGATTATTTCTCTCATTCAATGTCTTTGTAGCTTTAGTACTATATGAAATTACATTCCCATTACTATCTTCATAAGAATCAACTGTAACATTTAAATAGTAAAAAACATTATTAGGTTTATTGATCATATTGTTTTTTCTAAAAGGATAATATTCATTTGGTGTATGAATTAGAAATCGAGTAATTGAAAAAGCTCTATCATTTTTCCCAAAAGAAGCTATAGTACTAGAATTTGATCGCATTATTGGAAATGTCGAACCAATGATATAATCACTAACACTTCCCTCATAAGTCACATTATTTTTTTTAATCTCAGGTTTTGTTATTAGAGTTACACCACTATCCCATACACTGTTAATTGTAAAATTATCAATATCACTAGAACCCCACTTTCCCTTAGGAATATAGGATTTTGCTGTACTTGAATGGAGAGATCTCGTATCTTGATAGTCGGTCATACCTAAGTCTAAGCTCTCAGTGTTTTTTTGAGGTATTTTTTTTATTACATCATCAACAGATTGATAGTTAAATATTTTTATAGGTGTATCTTTCCCCTCAAAATCTAGACTTTCTTCTCCTAATCCTTCTGTGTCCCAAGTTACTTTCCCACTAAAATCAAAATGGTAATTGATTTTACCACTAGGAAATGTTGCACCACGCAAATCTCCATGATTAGGCAAATTATTTATATAGAAGTCTAAAGTTACCGGGAAAATTTGAGATTTATCACCTTTTTCTGCATTGGGATTGTAACCCGAATACCATAACTTGCTTACACCTGTTCCAACATAACTATCCGTAATACGCGCTTTAACATTAACCTTCCCTGACGTAGTCACTGAACTAATGTTTTCGAATGATTGTTCTATTTTTTCGTTTGAAATATCCTTATCTTCTAAACTCATGACTTGAATCTTAATATTTGGTTTTAACTTAGTCCCATGTTCTGCCCCTTGTACCTCCACGGTAATAGGAATCATTAAAGAGTTACCCGTTTCTTTTAAAGTGTATTCCATATCAAATGAAACAACACCCTTCTCTAAATCTTCCTTACCACCAACAGCAAATTTGGCATTTACTCTTTTGTTTGTAATTCCATTTTCCAGTGTGCCCGTAATTTTCAACTTAATATTTTTGAGCTGATCGTGTTTTTTCGGGTTGATTGTCACTTTTAATGGGTAGGTTACTGTATCAAATGTTCTTACAATTCCATTATTCGCGCTAGAATCATTACCCGCTTCATCATTTGAATCAAAAGGTGATGTACCATCTACAATGTCTGAAGGCTTAATAAAAGCTTCAAAATCAAACAATTCACTACCTTTTTTACCTTCTGCAACAACTACCTCATTGGGAGTCAGCCCCATGCTTTCCAAATCTGATTTTTCTTGTAAAACCGTTACATCATCCGTTTTTTTTGCTTGTACTACCTCTTTACTAATTGTTTCATCTGCATATCCTATAGTTACAAAACCCGAAAAAATATTTATCAAAATGATAAGAGAAATTAATAGGATAAGCCATTTTTGAGTCAACACTAAATATCCCCCCTCTTTAATTACATATAAACTCCTTTGAGGCCCTTTAATTTTTTTTCAGCCACGCAATATCTTCATCTGACCAATCAGAGGGTTTACCATTTGAGAAAGGATTTTTTGGATCAACAGGTTCTATTAGTAATTCATCATCCTTTAATGTTTTTGACCCAATTGTACCGTACATATATGCATATAACTGTAACGGCTGCGTTACCTCAAAATTAATCTTATTTGCTCCTATAGGAACTCCTGAGGCCACGAAAACATCATATTCTTCAAGATTTGCCCAAATTGGAACATACAACTTTCTCTTTCCATCCTTTATAGCGTTCTTAATACGTGAATCATTCTCTTTCACTTGCTGATCTGTAAATAAATTCCCCGTTTTTTGTTCTACATTCATATGTGGTAATTCAAACAAAAAGTCTGCTTTATTTTTATCCAAACTACCCGTTTTTTTTGTTTCTTCTAAAGGAATAACAACCTGTTCTCCCTTTTTTTCATAATTTAAATATGAGTCGACTAACCTCTTATCTACTAAAGCATTTGCCTTAAGATCATAAGGAATTGCCAATTCATTGTTATAACTAGCTTCCGTTTTCAATTCAAAGCCATAACCGGTTTTTTGTTTTGGTAATTGTTTTAATGGGATTGTAAGTGTTTCATAGAAAACTTCCATTTCCTTTCCAACTTCACGTTCCGTCATAATAACACCTTTATATTTTAGCTCCGTAGATTCTTTGGCATTTGCCTTAACTGTTTCTTCAGAAGATGTATAGCCATCTGTATCTACTTTACCTTTATGATCTACAATAAGAATAGATTCTTTATTTACTTTTTCTAGTCTCACTTCATAATTTCTCTTATTATTTTTCTTTAAGAACTTAGGATCTACTTTGAATTTTACTTCTTCAGGTAGTTCCTCGATCGTATAAATTTTGCTACCAACAACCTTGTTATCAGTCTTGTCATATAAGTTAACATTTAGTTTCTCTTTATTAGAATCCTCATATACAATGTCTTTATCTAACCGTATGGTTACTGGTAGTCCACTTTCAGCAGGTGCAGTATCGATTCTTATTTTTCTCAGGCTCAAATTTACATCCGCTACAATTGTATACTTTACCTGGTTAGACACTGGTGATAATTTGTAATCAACTGAAGTGTTAACGACCGTTTTACTTACATATTGATCACCAAACTCATTCTGATACGTCCCATAAACAAGGTTCATTTTTACAACATCACTGTTACTTAATGAATCATTTATATACAGCAAAATAGAGACCACTTTTGATAAATCCTGCTCTCCTGTATACCTGTACCAACCATTTGATTGTAAATCAATCTTGTTGGGATTATTTGATTCAACAGAACTGTTATTCAACCATATTTCAACGTTCTTATTATTAGGATTATCTAGTGTCAATTGCTTTAAAAAAGTTATACCACTAAAGGCGGAACCATTTTCGTCCTTATTTCTCGGCACATATGTAAGTGCCTTTACATGTGATTCATCTTTAATGGTTGTATAGGGTTGAACACCGACTTCATAATCACTATTCTTTTTACCTGTAACTTTTTTAATGGTTTCACTCACACCAACCATACCAATTTTCACAACGGAAATATTTTTAGAACTTGTTCGAAACTTTTCTAATCTAGTATCCATAGAGCTACTCATTACATTTTGAATCTCTAGTCCTACTTGATTTCCCTGAGGAAGTAATACTGGATTAATACGTGCCTCAAAGTTTATTTTTTTAAGAGCCTTATTATTACGTGTCAATGTATCATACCAAACTAGATGATTACTCCCATCACCTTGCTGCTCAATTTTTGGTTCAATATATTGATCACCATATTTAGCTGATCCAACTACGTAGTCAAGTCCTTTAGGTATTTTTACCCTCATTTCAATTTTTTCATCTAAAGAGTTAAAATCAACCTCTGCCGGTAACTTGGCAAGATTATCAACTGTAACGTCTACATTATCCGAGCTGTAATATGTATTTTTATTTGTTTTTATATCACTACTCGTTTCACCATTGATAATGCCCAATGTTTCAAAATTTATTGTACTCCCTACAGGTGACTGTAATTTAGTTAAATTACCATTTTCATCATACTCAGTAAAATTGTTATATTTACCATCTTCACGAATACGATATCCCACTTTTCGATCTGCTGTTGGATAAATAACTGAATCTGTAACTGTTATATTCGGTGTTCCTTTTTCATTAACACTACCAACTTTCTTAGTCTTAACATCAAAAGGAATAAAACTTGCTACTACTTCACCGTCACCCATAACTGCATTAATATCATTCTTAATCGCCCCAACTTCACCATACTTTATAGCTTCATCATACGTGTTATACCACTCATAATCTCCTTCTTTATTTTGAGTTAGAGCATCAAATGAGTTATCGTTTTTCTTTGCAATCCCAAATGAGATAACTTGCTTATCACTATTTTTAATTCTTTCCCCTGTAGAGGTTGGATACCCTTCATTTAACATATTTCCTTTTGCCGATTCTGCATATTGCTTTGTTAAATAAAAAGAATCTGTATTCCACTTATAAACCATCGTCGTTCCACCTTCAGTAACCGCACGAACATTTAAATGGCTAACTACTTTTACCTTTTGACCTACTATAACAGTAGGATCACCTTTAGATACAGCGCTATACCCAATATTCGGTGTTCCAAGCTCTTTTCCCTCAGGCGTATGGAATGTAGTTTGTATGGAATATGAACCTTTAGGATTATTCCTCTCATTAATTGTTACAGTAGCAGTAGTGTTATAAGGTACCACATTCCCTTGGCTATCCTCATAAGAATCAATAATACATTTCAAATCATAATAAACATTATTAGCTTTGTTAATCTTATTATTTTTCCCTAAAGGATAGTATTCATTTGGTGTATGAATTAAAAACCTAGTTGTTGCAAAAGCCTTTTGATTTTTATTGAAAGCAACTACATTATCAGCATGCGAAATCATTGTTGGAAATGTTGATCCAATAGTAAAGTCACTCACATTTCCTTCATAATTTATAACTTCTTTTGAAACCTTCGGTTTGCTTATTTGAGTAATACCACTATCCCAAACACTATTAATCGTATATTTTTCAATATCGGCCGCATTCCATTTTTCTTTCGGAATGTAAGACTTTGCACTCGCAGATTGATTAGTACGTACGTCTTTATAACTCTCTAAACCCAACTCGAAACTTTCTGTATTGGGTTGAGGAACTTTTTGGCTTACATCATCAATAGCTTGATAATTAAAGATTTTAAAGGGGGTATCTTTCCCCTCGAAATCTAATTTTTCTACTCCCATTGATTGTGAATCCCAATCAACACGTCCACTAAAATCAAAGTGATAATTGACTTTACCAACAGGGAAGGTAGCCCCCCTTATATCACTACGATTAGGGAGATTATCAACAAATAATGATAATACAACTGGAAAGATAAAAGAACGATCATCTTTATCTACTTTTGGATTGAATACTGAATAAGCCAATCTAGGCATACCTGAATAATGAGTTGAAAATTTCGCCTTCACATTTACTTTTCCAGAAGCTGTAACAGGGTTAATATCATTAAATGATTGCGATACATTTTCATTTGTAATATCTTCCCCATCCACACTTATAACCTGAATTTTTATATTTGGTTTTAATTTCAATCCCTGCTCGGCTCCTTGTACTTCCACAGTAACAGGAATCATTAAAGAGTTACCTGTTTCTTTTAACATATATTCCATATCAAAAGAAACAATTTCCTTCTCCAAATCTTCTTTACCACCAACAGCAAATTTTGCATTCACACGTTTATTTGTAATACCGTTTTCCAATGTACCCGTAATCTTCAGCTTAATATTCTTCAACTGATCGTGTTTTTTCGGATTAATTGTTACTTTTAATGGATAGGTAACAGTATCAAACGTCCTTACAATACCATTATTGGGGTTAGAATCATTACCCGCCTCATCATTTGAATCAAATGGAGCAGTTCCATCTACAATGTCTGAAGGTTTGATAAATGCTTCAAAATCAAATAAATTACTACCTTTTTTGCCATCAGCAACGACTACCTCATTAGGTGATAATCCCATAATATTCATGTCTGATTTCCCTTGCAGTACAGTCACATCTTTGGTCTTTTTTTCTTGTCCCTGTTCTTGACTTGGTGCACTTTCTGCATACCCAGTAGAAACAAAATCAACAAGATTTCCTAATAGAATTATAACAACAAGCAATAAATTACATGTCCTTCTAATCCACAATAATACCGCCCCCCTTTCTTTAGATCCTTCTGTTAAAGAAAAGGGGGCGTTGGGCTTCTGACCTTATTCCTCATTTCGCTCTCTCCTTAAATAAAAAAAAGGCCTATAACTTATAGATAGGCCTTTAAATAGATATGGTAGGAAGATAATGTAACCTTTACTTTAAAATCTAATATCTTTAGTTATCTTATTTACTATGGATACTTTAAATAAAACAGCAAACAATCTTTTCCACTTATTTTTTTAAAATATATATAGTAAAAATAACAATCCAAAATGGTATAACTAAAAGGAGAGCATTTAAACACCCTTTAACAAATGCTCTTTTTTCGCCTTCAAAAACATATGGTTCTGTAGCTTTTACTAAACCGTTCATCTATTACACACCCTCAATCTAAAAGCAGATTAATAGAAAAATATTCAACTGCTATCCAACCTATTGTTACCAAAGTGATAACGCAAAACCACAAAAAAGCATCTTTTATATTATCCCTTATCATTCTCATGTCACTAATCTAATAAATAGTGAAAGGAGAAAATCAAATATTAATACCATAAAACACATTACCATAAACATAGATGGGTATATTAAAAATTTATTATCAAACACTTTAGTTCTTCCTTTCGGAGTTACTTTCTAGTAATTTTTGATAAAAAAGAGTAGCATCACTAAAATGATCCTACTCAAAATCCCACATTTATTCGAAATATTTTCATATCTTCTGCTATTTTAAAGTTGCAAAAATTATTTCTACCAAATTATTTTTATAAAAGGAGGATTCCATGTTTCCACTCTTACATTCTGTTGATTCAACTATATTACTCACGTTAAACACAAAAAAAATTTATATAAACATTATAAATTTCTTATTTTTTATAACACCCTATTTTTTAATTTAAATGTACAACCCAGTGCGTCTTTCTAACTAGCGTTATATTAAAAATTTCGAATGTATAAATAGTATTTAATCTATCGCAAAACACATCAATTCTATTGCCTAAACTGTAACGTTCGTCTAATTCAAATAGACCTATACTAATACTTTTGGTTTTAAGAATTTTTTTTGCTTTAAGGTTATTATTCAGTTTATCCACCCCTATTTTTTAGAACTTTTACTAAACTAAAGATTCGTTATGTAAAGAGTAAATGACCTGTTGAGTATTGTATCTATAGAACTTTGATAAAACCTTAGCTGTCGAATCTATAGTAATCATATATTCCGTTAATCCAACTAAATGAACTAACGGCACATTAGCGCTTACTAATAGATTAATACCTATGGCTTGGCAACTAATCAATTGCTTCACTGCATCCATTTTTTTTGCATTAAAACGATCAAAATTCGTAATAACAAGAATTAATAATTTTCCTGATTGCCTGTCCTCACTTAATTGCTTTTTTGCTTTTTTCATTACTATAAGGCATTCATCTTCATCCTTATAATTATTAAAATCTATATGACTGCTTGTCACCTCTGAATGATCTAATATATCCAGAATATCTTTTTGAATTTCCAAACTTAATCTATACTCTCCAACAACTAGGTATCCCGTAGGGTATTTTCTCTTTGTTGTTATGACAGCAGTAATCTGTTTTAAATACCTTTCCCGGCATCCCTTTCTCATCTTTTTTACTCCCTTTACAAGTAACTTACTTCAGTTACTTACAGAATCTCTTTTCAAACAAATTAATATTTAATCAACTTAATTCTATATAAAGCTATTTTTAATATTATAAACTAAAAAATAATAGGTCTATATTTATACATTTATAAATGCAAGAAGGAGATTCTCCATTTATAAATGGGGTGGTTAGTCTCGTTCCACCCACTCGTTAAAGGCATGCTTGTACGATTAATCGCTCAGGAATACTCCGTTATGGCGCTATAATCAAATGTACAGCCCTTTAAGTAATATGCAGCCTTATTTCTAATTCTACAAAGTTAGACCACCACTTCATTGCTTTCTTACAAGCGGTACATATGACCCTCAGGGTTTATTCGTGTCTTTATTCTCCTAATTTCACGAAATAGAGTGGCAAACAGTGGTCGTGGCACTCCCCCAGCATCTATATAAATTTTTCAAAGAGCAATTGGGATTACCTTAAACTCACGAGAATTAATTTGTTTTTTTATATATATTAATAAATACAAAAACAACCCATGTCGATTCCAAAACTTTGGATAATCCCTAGTGTATTTTATACACAATTAAATTGATTAAATGTTTTATTACTTGCTAACTTTATTATTCTTTTTTACATATTTAACTTGCATCAGTTTACTACAAGTATTAGACTTCTTAGCAATTACGACTCCATAACTATTTCTAGCACATTTAATATATCTAAACATCATAGCTACCGGAACTTCACGTTTTCCTACCGAATCATAAAGATTACCATTATCTAATACAATATAATCCTTACCTTGAAAAGTACTAACTGAATGCGCTTGTCTGACTAATGACATTACATCCATTTCTTGTAATACCCTTATGCTATGTGTTTTTCTACTAAAATCTTTTGTACGCACTCTCATTTTCTCCAATCCACTTAATTTAATAACTAATTTTCTCAGAATCAGCTACTAATTCTTCTACAATGTTTAACTCAACTTAAATCAAACTAATACTTATTACACCTTATAAAGATAAGCATTCTTAAAGTAAAAAAGATTGTATCGGTTAGAAAAATAAAAAAGGCATAGACTCATGTTTTAGTCTACGCCTTTTTCTTCTCATACCGAAGAACCACCTTTTGAAGGATAACTAGAGCAAAATCAATAATAATTTGTAAAAATTACGCGCACCTACGGTCTTGTGAAATTACACAAAACAGTATAAAATTATTGATGTCGCATACTAGTTATGCTTCGCAAAGTGGGCAGCCATTCTAAAACACCATAACTGTTTTAAAAAGGTCGAAAATAATAGGAGTTGGCGCTCTTATTATTTTCTGCCCATGTAACTATATAATTATAAGCAGTTCACTTTTAAGATGTTATTAAACAATCTTTTAAAACAAGATTACAATGGTTTACCTCATATAGTCAATCCATAATTTATAAAAAATTGTAACATCTATCCAAATCACATGTAAGAATTCTCGAAAATTCCTTTGTTATCAGTCATCTAGCAACTGGGATTTTTTTTGTGAACTCCTTTATAAATCATTATACAAATTCATTTAGATATTACAATAGAGTCCCAAAATTAATACTTTTTGAAATGATTTACATAGAATTCCTAAAAAAAATCCCGAAATTCGGGATTAGGAAATAAACGGAATCTTATTCCGCTTGTTTCAATAATTGTTTTTCCAGTTTAATTTAGCTGCACAAACAATTCCCACAAAAAAGACAACCTATTATTGGCTGTCCATTTATTTGTGGGTTTATTTATATCATAGCGCTACATTACTATCTTAAACCTTGTTAAATTATTTTGTATAACAAGGTTATTTAAATGCCCTATACAATAAAAAACATAAAACTACATAAAATACTGTTTATTAAATTGATGTACTCTACAAGAATATCCAAAGCTTTTTTTGAGATTATATAATTAGAAAAATATTTATTCAAAAATTAATAGGTGACTTAATCAAATGTCCGGTTCTAATCGTCAAAATTACTACTATAAAATTATATTGAAAAAGTTATATCAACCTGAATTAAAACGACAAGTCCCATCATTTTTTACTCACTAATTTTTCTTTGAAATGTTCACTACTAGATTGTCAAGCAGTGATTATACACCGTCTTCTTATCCATTAATGATGACTAAACAAAATGGTGTTTGGTATATATTTGTAAAATAATAAAGCATCTAAAAATATGTATTTTTGAGCATTTAACGAAAATATAGAACGGAAGTTACACGAATGGTAAAATATACGTAATTGCATAAAAGGTCTATATTGTGTATCTTTTAATGCCTATCAAGTATTCAACTTTGTAGTTATCAAAAGGACTGATTATACCGAATGGAGATAGGTTATATTTTAAAAAAATTGCGAACTTTATATGGTTATTCTCAAAAAGAAGTCGCTACAAAATTAGACATAAGTAAAAGTACATATTCTCGGTTAGAAAAGGATGAACAACCTCCTACATTATTTGTTATAAAAAAAATTATTACTCTATATAATATTGATGCAAATATACTATTAGGCATTGATCCTTATCCACAAGAATATGCTAAAGCAATTACAAACTTTAAAAATCCCGAGACAAAATTACTGTTAGACGATAGTATAAAAAAACACATTGAAAATACGTTACCATTACTACAAAGAATCGATGGACAAACAAACAAAAATTAAAAAACTCTACCAATCAAGGAATTTTATTATTAATATATAAAATTCCTTGATTAAAATCGTAAAACTCCTGTTTCTCAAAAAATAATATTAATTAAAGGGATTATACATTCAAAAGAACTAATAATCTATACTACTTAATTATTGATAGTTTATTCCCTTCCTCACTCTATTCTTCTATGTTATGATTATTTCGAAATATAG
Organism: Bacillus sp. AR4-2; assembly: GCF_008274865.1. Taxonomy (NCBI): domain Bacteria; kingdom Bacillati; phylum Bacillota; class Bacilli; order Caryophanales; family Bacillaceae; genus Bacillus; species Bacillus sp. AR4-2. The sequence goes on along the minus strand of NZ_CP031063.1, from coordinate 141,707 downwards.
AGATTTTTACATGTTTATACTTTATAAAAGGAGCAATACAATGAGAACCCTTATTATTATTGGTTTAATTGTCATTGGCTTAATATTCTTTAATATAATTTCTTTACAAACAATTGGTTCACTTCTTCTTATAATTGGCTTTATAATAGCAATTGGAATTGGAGCCTATTTTATTTATTATATTTCTCTCAGATTTCTTGCATTATTCAGCACTATTTTCGGAGCTATAATAGTTATTGCACTAATTGCCTATGCCGCAACAAATATACTTTAATACAGAGCAAAAGTGTATTTTACTAACCAATTAACTAGATAAATACAGACTTTATGAAATAGGATGAATTATAGTTTTTATTTTTCAACGAGAAAGAAACTACTTTAAGAATATTATCGCTAAACCCAAAAGGAAACTAGTTTTTGAAATTATAAATACAAACATCAGTAACAGATTAAAAAATTACCTTTAGTATTGAAGTTTATAAGTATTTATAACTTTAAACAAATATAAATGTAAAAGGAGTAGTACATAATGAATAATATTAAAATTACTTCATATAAGAATAATATAGAACTCCTAAAGATACTATCCCATCCCGATCGTATGCAAATTGTAGTAGCCCTTATGCAGCACACTATATTAAATGTCACAGAATTTGTTAATATGCTACAAATCCCTCAAGCAGCAGTTTCACAACATTTATCAAGAATGAGGGGAAATATTTTATGTAGTGAAAAAAAAGGGCCCGAAGTTTATTATTACTTAAGTAATTCTAAGGCTCCAAAAATCATTGAAGTTTTATTATCTAATAATAAGGAATCTTACTGAAAAAGTAGTATTAAAATATGAATATTATAAAGATAACGCTGTATATATAAATAAGTTGCTAAAACATGCTATTACTTCTATAGAATTCTAGAGAAAGATAGCATGTTTTTTCATTCACCTATATATCCAATAAACTAGACCTATTTTCTTGAAAAATCAAATACCTTTAATTATTAAATCTTTAAAAGTTAAAAAACATTTTAATTAAATGAAAATAACACTGTAAAATTCCGATCTATCTACACTTGTTTTTACAGTTCATTTTGCATTTCCAAAAATATTGGCTTTATTTATCATTCTTTTATTTTTTCTTTTGTAATATAATTATGTAAAAATTATATTCTATTTCTAATTATAAGGAAAACAGATATTTTATGCATTCATAAAATATAATTTAATACATAAGGAACAGATATCAGTCTAAAAGTTTTAAATATAAAAATTTGTATATACTAATTAAATAACATATTATCGAAATTATTTCAATCTCCATAATTAATATATCCTTTATTTAATAATATTGCCCTTTTCTTTTTCTATATTTTCACTTGAATCGATTAGTATAATTGAGCTTTTTATTTTGCTTCAACTTAATTTATCACTCTTAACAAATTATCCCTCTGTTTACAATACTTCCACACACTTCTTTAACATACCATCTGTTACAGCTAAACATCACTAGTATCATTTATATATACAATACCTCTTGTATGATATCAGTCTAATAGAAATAAAAATATGTAAATTTACATATCATTAACTATTTTTGTAATTTATTGCTATAATGAAAAAGCAATTTTTAGAATTTTTTTACATGTTTATATTCTTTTAATAAAAAGAATATAACAATAAAACGGTTCAAACCGTAAAATTTACTTGGAGGTAAGGTTATGTATTCAGAAATTATTAGCAATAAGCTCCAATCATTAAAAGAAAGTGGACAATATCGTGAATTTGTTACCATTAATCGAATTCGCGGTCAATACCCATTGGCACACTTAAATGGTCAACAAGATACAGAACCTGTTGTTGTTTGGTGCAGTAATGACTACTTAGGGATGTCACAACACCCAGTGGTTACCGAAGCAATGCACGAAGCTATTCGAGCATTTGGTGCGGGTTCAGGTGGATCCCGTAACATAGGTGGTACACATTATCATTATGCTGCACTTGAATCCTCACTTGCTGAATGGCATGGTAAGGAAGCAGCCTTAGTTTTCCCTACAGGATATGGTTCTAATGATGCGACATTACAATGTTTACTTCGTTTATTTCCAAATTGTATCGTATTCTCTGACGAACGCAATCATGCTTCAATCATTAATGGTATACGTAGTACAAAAGTTGAACGAGCGGTATTTAGACATAACGATGTTGAACATTTGGAAGAATTGCTTGCAGCTCAACCACATGATCGAGCTAAAATCATTGTTTTTGAATCCGTTTACTCAATGGATGGCGATATTTCACCAATTGAAAAAATTATAGAACTTGCTGAACAATATAATGCTTTAACGTTTATCGATGAAGTGCATGCAATCGGAATGTATGGCCCCCGTGGTGCAGGAATAGCTGCCGAACTAGGGCTTGTAGATCGTTTAGACTTTATTCAAGGAACAATGGCAAAAGGAATTGGAGTAATTGGGGGATACATTGCAGCTTCAGCATTATTAATTGATGCTGTACGTTCTTTTGCATCCGGTTTCATTTTTACAACTTCATTACCACCAGCAATTGTTGCAGCATGTCATGCTAGTGTTGAACACCTAAAATCTTCAGATAGTGAACGAAATGCCCTACATCAAAAGACTAGTATGTTAAGAGATGCACTTGGTCAAGCAAATATTCCTATTATGGATTCAAGTGAGACACATATTCTTCCTGTACTAATTGGGGATGCTAAAAAATGTAAAGCTGCTGCTCAACGTTTACTTGAACAGCATCATGTCTATTTACAACCTATTAACTCACCAACTGTTGCTGTAGGTACGGAGCGTTTCCGAGTTAACGTCACACCAAATCATACTGAGGAACAAATCTTGCAATTAGCTGAAGCACTAACAGAAGTATTTAATTATTTCGACATTCCTTTTGCACAGGTTGCTGAGGTAGAATTTGCATGACAGCTTTAATGTATATATTTTGCTTGATAGTATGGGGTTTGAACTTTATTGTAGTAAAAATCCAAGGTACACCCGTAAGTCTTGAACTATCATTAACTTATCGCTTGGTGGGAGCTGCACTCATGTTTATTGTCCTTGCTTGCGTGGTACGTCCAAAGGGTAAGCCTTCCCGTGAAGATGCTTTACCTCTCATTACTTTTGGGGTATGTAACTTAGCTATTAGTTATTTATGTTTATACTATGCTACGATTTGGATTTCTGCTGCATTAGTAACGCTACTATTTTCACTAAAAACAGTTTTGACACCGATTGCACTTCGCATATTTTTAGGTGAACAACTTCATTCTCGAATTTTAATAGGTGGAATAGTTGGAATTGCAGGCGTTTCTATATTGGTTTATCCATTACTAACAACGGGGGCTTCTAATACAAGTGATTTAAAAGGAATAGGACTTGCAGTATTAGGAACTGTCCTTACAGCAATTGGAGACGCGGCTTCTGCTCGAAATGCAAGACGTGGGATTAATGCTGTTTATTCAAATAGTGTTGGTTTTATTGTAGCTTCAATACTTTTACTTGCTGTTTGTGTTTTCCAGCAACAAACCTTTACAATACCAACATCTGTTTCTTACCTAGGAGCTTTAGCATTTTTAACTGTATTTGCTTCCTTCGGTGCATGGATGTTCTACCTTAAGTTAGTAGAGCGTATTGGTGCATCAGTAAGTAGTTACATGGTTGCACTTTTCCCTGCAATTGGGGGCGTTGCGTCTGTTGCAATTGGGGAATCATCACCTACACTCTACTTATTATTTGGTTGTTTATTTAGTTGTGCTGGAGCCGCAATCGCATTAGGATTCCGTTTACCATATAGAAACCGAATTACTATGAAAAATGAAAGCCCAGGGAGTTAAAAACTCCTGTGGGCTTTATTTATAGTAAAGTCTATCTATTCTTTACACATATTTGAAAGAGGTATTTAATAACTTTAGTTCATATACTGTATGTTCTCTTAACTTTTCAAAAGAAGTTTTCGAATTAACAAGTGGAATACAAACTACTTAATTCTTCTATTATGAACATATGTTGAATACCTCAATAATTCTTTTTTTATTTAATAATACTTTGAAAAAGAAAGCTGATTATCTATAACTTTCATTAACAATGTTAAGGGGAACCAACTATTATGAACTATAGATCTGTATTTGATATCATCGGTCCTATTTCAATTGGAACACCTAATATTTTTGGAACGGACGCCGTAAAAATAGGATATACTATCCGACAGTTATTTTCACATGAACCAGACAGAATTGATATTTCCTTATATGGAGGATTTAAAAAGAGGAATCATCATTTTGGTGCAGATGTAGCAATTGTTGGTGGCATCTTAGGTTTCAAAATAGATGATTCACTAATTATTAATGCACTTACAATCGCAAAAGAAAGAGGAATTACAATTAATTGTATAGAAGAGGTTGCAAAACCACTACATTCCCATACAGCCAAAATTTGTTTATATAAAGGTAAAGATAAAATTGAAATGATTGCTTGCTCACTCGGAGGGGGAAGAGTAAAAATTATTGAAGTTAATGGTTTTGAACTAAAGTTACGCGATCCAACCCCTGCTCTTCTTATTATGAATAATAATCATTTTAGTACGATTTCTTCTGTAATCGCTCTCTTATCAAGATTTAAAATTAATATTAATACAGTAAGAATTTCAAGAAAAGAAACCGGAAAACTATCTTTGTTAATAATTGAAACTGAGAAACCATTAGTTCCAGAAGTAATTAGGGAAATTAATAAATTATCAGGAATTCATCAAACATTAATTTTAGATTAAATTCCATTATGCGTATGATATTTAATAAATGAGAAAGGACACTCAATTGAGTGTCCTTTCTTAACAAAATTTCAGTCCATATAAGCCATATACTTGTCCATTTCTTACAACAGTCTTTTTTTAATAATATTTTATACCCTTCTTTATTACTACCATAGGCATATCATCTTTATGCTTTTACAGAAAAGCTATCAAATTTTATTATTCTTAAAACCATTAACAGTGTCCATGACTGCTGATGCCTTGTAGTATCAGACAGAACCTAATCAAATGGAATTTAGAGAAACATATAGTGATATGTAGTAATACATGCTCACCTAACAAAAAAGGGCTAAATTTAGATTTTCCACCCCAAAAATATGGCTTATAATTATTTAAAATGCTTCTATAGAAATACTTCTATAAAATTAGATGCCCTTCATAACGTGAATATCCATCTGGAGCCATACCTTTGAAGTACCAATGCATTGTACCACCACAGAGCGATTCAGTATAATAATTATCAGTACGTTTAACGTATTGTTCAAATTTACCATTTGAAAGCTTTTTAATGCGAGAAGGCAGCTCACATTTGGCTGCTTTTAAAGAACTTACTGGGCCTTCTGGCTTTTCCAAACTTGCTGCTGAAGCCCCCATTCCTCCAGTTAAAGCAATACCAGTCGCCAATACTCCAACTACTAATTTTTTTAACATAAAAATTCCCCCTTGTTTAAATTATATTTGTTACAAGTTAAATGTATCATTTTTGTATTTTTTGTAAATATATTGAATTTGTAGAAATATTTATTTAACTATTGTAAATATTTGGATTATATTTTATCAAATGGATATTAAAGGAATTTATACTTATATGTAATAATGCTTGAAAAATCATTAAAACATTATGATAGCATTTTAATAGTTGCTTATATTTTCATTTTTTGATTGGAAACCTAACTTCTGATTTACCAAGCACCCTTTCGCATTAGGTGAGGGGGCTCATTTTAACCTCATGTTTAAAATGAGATATAACAAATATACAGTCAATGGATAAAATAGTTTACTACTAAAAAAAATCTCTGACAGAAACAAAAGATAGAATATGTATAAATATAATTAAATTTATATATGCGAAATTACATAACATAATTATTACTAATTATGTTATGATGTATTGTATCGAGAATCGCTATATTTCTTATAAATATAAATCGATAAATTACCTTCTTAACATTAGTAACTATATGACAAAAAGAAGACATCAAAATAAGATGTCTTCTTTTTGTCTACAGTAGTATCATAATAAAATTATTATTTAATCATATCAGCAAAAATCATTCCTACATTATTTTGACGCTTCATATACTTCTCTAAATAAATCTTTGTTGTTTGAATATTTTCATGACCAAGAGTTTGCATTAAATGGTATAAATCAGCGTTTCCTTGTTCCACAGCCATAATTGCAAATGCATGCCTAAATGTATGAGCGGTTACTGGATTTTCACGATATTGTAGAAACTCTAAGTTTGTCTTCTTTATCATATCTGTTACCTGATTAGATAGCGTTTTAGGGTTATAAAAATTCCCTCTTTGATTTACAAATAAAGGATCCCCATCTCCTTGATCTAATATGGTTTGAAACCCTCTTTTCCTTCTCACTTCACAGATACACTGATACAAATGTTCTGAAATGAAAAGTTCACGTACCTTTCCACCTTTTCCTATAACTTTTAACCAATACTTTCCGTCATAGTATAAATCTTTTACTCTTGTCCGACACAACTCCTGAATACGTGCTCCAGTACTAGCTAATGCAAGTAAGAGTGTATAGTTTACTAAATGTCCTCGTACTTTATAAAAATCTAAAATCTTTATTACCTCATCATAAGACAAATCACGATTAGGTCTATCTTTTTCATTTACATTTGCGCGCTGTAATTCCTCATGAAGTGGCTTATCAACATAGCCAAATAGGTGAAGATGTTTTAAAAATGAACGAATCAATACTGTTTTTTTCGCAAGCGTTGCAACGCTATAGCTTGAATTTCCCCTGCCATTCTTTACACTTTTTAACCAGTTACTATACTTACGTATATGCCAAGGCTGTAATACCTTCAATAAAGATTCATAGCGCTGTACGTCTTCCCCATTTAATTCAAATTCTTCCGCGTTCTGCACCATGCATTGACAAAATGACAAAATTTCAGAAACATAACTCTTTTTTGTATGCTCTTTCCTATTTTTCTTCTCATCCATATCTTTCTGTAAATGGACAAAATGATAGATCACTTCAAGGTCATTTAGAAAATCATATTTTCTTTTACCCTCTTTTTCTGCTTTCTCCATCTTTTGTTCTACAGCATCCATATAACGATTGTTATGTAGGAATAACACAACACCATTCATATCCTCTAAATATGTATCTATAAATCCTTTTTTATAATTTGTAATAGGTAGAACTTCATTTTTACTTTTACTATCCATAATTTTCATTCACCACTTTTTGCAAATATTATTAAACTATATCTACTTATTAAATATACTATACTTTTCATTTTCTTTGTAACAATTGTATAAAATAAAAACATTACTCTTTCTATAAGAATAATATATTCTTCTCTATCTAAACATACATATATTTTTTTATAAATATTTAATTATTATATGTATAATTATATATATTTTTTAACTCATTTATTTTAAACAAAGACTTTACATTAAAATGAAAATTAATATACATATAAATATCATGTTTTATCATTACCGAAGTTACTATTAAATTTGATTTTTATTAGAATTAAAATCAAATTTTATATGTATATAAAAATCTGATATGATACTATATAGAGTTTATAAATTAGTCGAAATTCGGAGGTGTAATTTTATGACACAAGATTTACTATTTATTACAAAGCCTACTGTTACTACAAAAGAAGCGGCTGATTTAATGGGGGTAACCGTACAGACCATATTAAAGAAAGAAAAAGAAGGATTAATAGAATGCGTATACAAAGATAACTGGAAACAATTCGGTAGCAAAATTTTCTATTTAGAAGATATTGAAAGATTAATGGAAAAAGAAGAGGTTAATGGACTAAGTACAAAAGAAGCAGCTGAAATTCTTAATGTAGCACCATCTACTATCTTTACATACATCAAATCCGGAAAATTACCCGCTACAATGGTAGAAAAACGAGGAAAACAAGTATATCTTATCGATGAGGAAGAATTAGAAATTTTTATGCTTGATTATGAAAAAACTAAAACAAAAGAGCGAAAAACATTCATTACCAAGATCTATGATGAAGAGATATGTTTATATCAATTATTAACACATCAACGCACCGGAAAAACAGCTAGGTTAATAGAGCTTAATGGCGCAGATGGAAAGATTCTTACAGAGGATGAAGAGATTTTCCCACTATCTACTTATAAAGAGCATGATTATTCCTTTGAACCTTTCAAAAAACAGCCAGTGATTACAAAACGAGGATATTTATCTTTTTCATTTAAAAAACCTCAATTATTTGATTCTATCACTTACAATCTAATAAACTTATTTTATAAAGAACTTGGTGTCACAAATATGCGATTAACTATTACACAAGATACCATCAAATTAGAAATTAAACCCTTTGTTTTACAAGTAAATCCATTGCAATTTCAAGAAGAGATAAAATATTTACATTCTCATATGAAATCAGGTTCAATACTTCCACATGTAGAAGGCATTTACTTTAAAAGTAATGTAGAGCCATTAACTTTTCATGCGGATTATGAATTTAAACAAAAAATAGTTCAAATGGCCACAGATGCTGGTATGGGGCAAGAAGAGTTTTTATTACAGGCAGTAAAATCTTATATTGAAAAATTTTAAATACTTCTCGCATCGACTTCCTTAAACGGGTCCATTATTATATTTTTATCCTAAAAGTTCATAGTTAGTCCCATACTTAAAACCAATACGATATATAAAATTATTAATTAAACAAAATTAACATTAAAATTATAAGTTCTTGGCTATTTCTACACCAGATTTTTAAAAATATTAAAAGAGTAGTAAAAGATCTCAGCCCTAATAAGTTGAGATCTTTTACTACTCTATGATTTCCAAAATTTCCACCAAGGATTTTTTGGCGCGTTTGCTACTGCCACTTCCTCAAGTGTACGTTTTACATCCTGAATCTCTCTAATCACTCGCATAAGATTTTCATCTCTTTGCTCTAATCTTTTTTCTATTCTCTCCTCACGTTCCTTGCGATTCTTCATATCATCTTCAATTAATTTATTCCGTTGATCTATGCGATCACCTAGTCTTTTTTCCATTTCTATTAAGTTTGCTTGCTGCACCTTTTTGATTTCTTCTACCATAGCGCTATATTGTTTCTGTAATTGAAACTGAATATGAGAAGGAAGTTGATTTTCTTCCTGAGCTTCTTCCTTCTTATTAGCGATACCAAATTGTTTTACAATCATTTTTGCAGCCTTTTCTAAGGTCATTCCATCTTGCTTACTCAACTCCACTAGCTTTTCAATAAGGACAACATCAAACTCTGTATACTCTCTTCTTCCACGACTGTTTTTTTTCACCTCATAGCCTTCACGTTCAAGAACATCTGAATACTTCCTAAGTGTACTACCGCTCACTCCTAGGCGACTATAAACCTCATTAGCCGTATATAATATCTCCATTTCTGCCATAGCGCCACATCACCTCCTATAAGGAAAGTTCAATGAAAGCGACCTAATACCTTTAAGAATCAATCGACGAAGCTCGTGCCGTCTTTGCTATGTTTTGTCGAAATAAGTGGATTTTTTATTAATTATAAATTTGTACTAGAATCTTTGTTTACATAAGTTTATAAATTTCACTTCATTTCCTTTGAACTCTTTACCAAATCTACATGAAAATTCAATTATTTTTTAGAAATAGGGAAATATAACTATTTCTAAAAAGGGATATTTCCCTATTTCTATTTATTCTTTTCTATAAGCATTTACTTCCTTGTCATTGCTACCTTGCAATAAAGTTACACCAAAAATACCAAACGACTCTTAATTTCACTGTATTTAAAAAGCCCTTGTTTTGAGTATAAATTATCAAAACAAGGGCTTTCTTTCATTTACTCATCGTTGTATGTACAGCATCTCTTATGATAAATCATGGAAAACAATAGCTAGTTTAACTATTATTAAGGAATACCTATAAATAAAAGACTAGCATAGCGCCATACTAGTCTTTTCATTTTTTATGAATTGAAGCCTATTTTGATTTATATAAATTTGAATGGATAAATTCTGCATTAATATTGAATTGTTTAAGAATAACTTTCGCTACGTCCGTAAATCCACATTATACCATAAACAAACTTTCCTATTACCGTCAGAGAAAGAGCATCTACACCAGTAGATGCTCTAATATGTGACAGAAATCCTCAATGAGTATTGAAATAGGTTAAAGGCTAGTAAACTAAACTTATCCTACACTCTAATTTATGCTTATCCTTATTAAAAATGCTCTTTCGTAAACATTTTTCAACTGTACATCCATCTACTAAGTATTAACCTTGAACCGTTCTTAATATGTAAATTCTACACAATAATAAAAACCACCAATTCCAATCAATTAATATCTACTGATACTAATATTAAATAGCTTTATTGATAAACTTTCTAAAACAATAAATATACTGGCTGAAACAGATCTATAGCCAATATTCTTTCCTGTAACATTAATAGTAATCTCTGCTAAATGCGTTTGTATATCATCCTTTTCAAAAATTTTATTTTGAACTTTTTCAATTACTGCCTCACTATCCACTAATTTAAAAGTTTTCAGTAATCTCGCTTCTAATAAAGTAAAATCAAAATTCCCCTCTTTTATTACATCAAATGTTATCTTCATCTATCTTTCCTCATTTTTAATACTTAAACAACATACCTTTATAATTATAAATTTAATTATTATTTTATTCAAAATATATGTTTTATAAAATTATCAATTATTTTTTACAACAACAACAATAATAGAAAGAACTAAAGAAACAAATTCTTGTTATAGTCATAAAAAAAGAAACCAAATAATTATTATTTTGAGGTTTCATTTATCATCTTGTGTTCCTGCTTTTCAAGTTTTACTTCCCCAAAATTAATTAGTTTAAAAGGACAAATAAGATACTTTAAGAAGACAAACAAATTTTTCTCATTATAATGTCATACAATGAACAGGTAGTAGAATTAAAAAAAATAAATATAATTCTATTAAAATGTTTCTTCTTTATTTTTCATTATCAAGAGCCTTAGATTTTTACTAATAATCATATAATATGTGAACAAAGAATACGGTAAGAGTTACTCTTTGCCATTTTAAAAAACAACCTCTAAAATATTGTTTTCTAATTCACATTTTTTGACTGGGCTTTACTAATACATTCGTGCTAAAATCCAATAAGATATTTATTTTAAAAGTATTTTTGAAGGCTTTATAAATAATTAAAATAAAGATGATAGCTTATTAGGAATTTTTCTAATAGTATCCTCTCTTTTTGATACATTTATGAAACATTCATGTGTTATCTTTAGTAAGTTCTATTCTTTTTTATAATATCGTGTGAGATATACCAAAACCTGAATCCCTTGACCCCTAAGTCTAGGGATTCTTTAATTAAATAAGAATTTTCTATCCTTCTTCTAAACTCAATATTTTTTGATTTATATAATGTAATGTATATTCACTTTATTATTATGATGTGCTATGTTCTCCTTTTGAGCATGGAGTGCAATTTTTATGACTTTAATCGGAGCAATCTCCGAAACCAATCCCTCTAAAAATAAAAACAAAAGTACCAATTAAAAAGCTTAATAATAAAATTAATATCTATTCTAGTAACAATTAATGCCACCTTAACATTTCATCTGTCAGTTTTCATTCAAATAATTAGCTTGTTCACTTTTGTTGCATTTGCGGAACATTCATATGTTATCTTAATGAGGTCCTTAGAAATTCATATCTCTTCGTAAAAATTCCTGGTCTTCCTAGGACTTTTTTCAATTTCATAATAACTTTCATAATAAAACTATATTCGTCTGTAAGAAATGACATTATGCTTGATGTCATTTCTTACAATTTACCTATTACAACAACATAATGCAGAAAATAGGATTAATTACGGAACTAGAAACAAAACGACTATATTTAAGGTAAATAAAAGTATCTGATTCATTAAGTATATTTAAAGTATACTTTAACATTCATATCACTGACTTATTCGATATAAGTAATTACATTGATGAAAATTAAACGAAAAATAGAATAAACTTTAAAACTCTTCTTATGTTTTCATTTTTAAATTGAAATATAATTTCTTATCTACAAAAAATCCCCACACATTGTGTAGGGATTTTTTATGATATATTAAGGTATTATTTTATATATATAGAAGTTCGTAATGTATTTCTAGGATGGTTTATTGAAGTTTTTTGATACTCGAAAGTTCCTTCTTTAAACTTTGATACATCCCATTTATACTCCCAACCAATTATAGGATTTCCACCAATTCTCTGTGAATCAACACTTTTCACATCAAATCCATTCATTTTTGCAAAAGGAAATTGCCCATAACCAATTTCTCTAGTATATACATATAAATAACTTCCACCATGATCTCTAGTTGTACTAAAACTATTAGGGTTAATGGTTTCTACCCCACCTAATTGTGATTCAACCTTAATTACATTTAAAGAAGTTAATGGTGCTGCCGGCCCTGCTGATGCCTCAGGTGCCATTCCTAAACCTACTACCGCTGCCATTGTTAAAGATGATATACCTAATGCAACCTTTTTTAACATATAAACATCCCCTTCTTTTTATATAAGTACAACTTCGATGATAACAGAAATATATAAGAATATTCCTTATTTTGAAAACGTTAACAAAATGTTCTTCTTTGAATATGCAATTTAACATAATGTTTGACTTGTATGATAATCAATCTACTACTTTTAATACAAAAACTAATAATCTACAAAAGGCTAGTTTTCTATGTGATATTTAAAAAAGACAATATAGATTAACGAGATGCCATAAAAAGATATCTTATGGAAAAAAACATTACTAGAGTAATCAAAAATAATATAGATAAAAAATTAAAATATACAAATAAGACCCATAAAATCTATATATGCAACATTTCATATGAAAATCCTATTTATTGATGCTACAATAACTTTACTCGATGATTATTGTTTTTTCATAGTTTTTAAGCAATTGAACACCTTCTTAATATGAATTGTATAAAAAGGAGACATCTTAATAGATGTCTCCTTTTTATACTAACTATGTAAGTAAATTATGAATTGATGTATACCTCTAATTAATAAAACATTCGTAATCGATAGCTTTCTAACCTGGCAACAGAATAAAGGGGATATGTAGCTAGTAACTGAAGACGTGTGATGATCGATTGAATTCTTTTTCTACTTTTCCCCATGACACCTTCAATTAATTTAATCCGCTAACCTATCAAATTAACTAGTATTATATCCATTTATAATTGGTTTACCCACTATATCTTATTTCTTTTACCATAACGCTATGTTGTTGATGAAACTTATATGATTTTATGTAATAAAAGATTAATTCTTCTTTCTTATTAGCAATTTCTTAGCCCTGTATAATCATTTTGGTTGCCTTTTCTAAGTTAATCTTATTCCCTTGACTCAACTACTCTACTAAATGTTCAAAAGGTAATGCTAATAAAAATCATGGATAAAATATGCACAAATTTTAAACAGAACAGCATTTTATGTAGTATTTCCTACCCACATAGCGCCACAGCTAGGTACAGAAACAAACTTTTAGGAAGATATAAGAATGAACAACTCTATAACATTCCAAAAAGTAAAGAAATAGTAACACGAAGCCCATTCTTAACATTAACAAAATAATTTAATACCATACATAAAATTATTAAAGAAAAAAACACCTCTATTGAACTTGCATACTTAGTATGCGAATTCACAAGGTGTTTTTCTCATGTACCACTATTCAGGTTCAATTCAATTAGCTAGACTTCTTAGTTTATTACCTTATCATTAAATGAGTATCCCGTTTAAAATACCTAAAATAATAAATATAAGATATTCTAGATATTTTTTATTTAATAGCTTATTAGGAAAAAGATATTGAATACTTTTTACTCCGCCTACAATAATACAGCCAGGTAATATTACATCTACTAAAAAATCAACTTTTGAATAAGTAAGCCAAGTTGGCATAAGTATAAAAATACAGATAAAAACAATATCTAATATGATAGAAAGATTAGATTCTTTAATTCTATTTTTAGTCCTAATATCATCTTTGTAAGCCCTAACTGTATTTTTAAAGTATACTAATCCAGATATCAAAATAAGTAAGCCAAATAAAACATTAATTCCAGTAAGTATATATTCCATTACAAAACCTATTTACATGCTGCCCAAACACCTGTAGCACCAGTTAATTCTCCAGCTAATCCTACAAGAGCTTGTCCACCTACACGCATTCTTTCTTCCCAAGTAGATGCTTGTACAAGAAGTTTTGCAGCTTCTCCAAAACCACCTAAAGCATTAATATATTTTTTAATTTTAAGCAACTTAGAAACAGCAATTAAATTTCCACCAACAAAAGCAGCTAAAGCAGCAGAACATTTACCTATTTTAATCCAATCTGGATCAGCAATCACTGGAAATGCAGTATTTTCATCAAAATCTACAACTTGAATCAATTTGTTTCCATCAACCTTATAATGTGTAGAAACAGGATTTCCATTTGCATCTTTCGCCCAAGCAGGCATAAAGACACTTTGAATAATATTTTCAGCATCAACTATAAATACTTCTCCTGTATCAAATTCCTGACCCAAATATTCAGCAGATGAAACTAGTTTACCACCATTAGGGATATCAATAGCAAACTCGTATTCTTTTGGCGCAGATTGATTTTTAATTTTAATTAGCGATCGCACACCATCTTTAGTAGTTTGTACCGCTAAATCAGCTGGTTGATTTTCATCTTGATAAATAAGAGTCCCATTATTTGTTTGAATAACTTCGCTTGAATTTAGCTCCGGGAGAGAAATATGTAAAGATTCTGTTCTATCCTTGATAGTAATAGGTTCTGAGTTTAATGTAGTTGGGATATTAACTGTACCTGATGCATTTTCAATAACCTTTGTTTCCTTTGATTCTATTTTAAAATTATTTAAAACGTCATCAATTCCTGTATTTTTCTCAATCATTTGAGCTGTAGAATTTGCCTCTTTTTGCGAATCGTTAATCTCAGCATTAATTGAAGGAGTTAATACGGATATACTCATAGCCCCTACTATTAGTCCTGCTAAAATTTTTTTAGATAAAAATTTCATATAACATTCTCCTTTTAAGTAATTATTTTCCTTAATTATAAATAATAACTAATTTCATTCATAGTCTATAATAAATTTATTTATTATGATAAGCTTAATGTAGTGACCTCAAAGAAAACTAATGACCCATACGTACACTCAGTCATTTTTCCCTAAATGCTAATATAAGTCCTCACTTTATCTCAATTTATTTTCAAATTTCTGGACCCTCTCTAACTAGTATTATAAATAACTTCTAATAAACAATATTAAAAAAACTATATTGCTCATTATTTAACTCCATAAACAGAAAACATTTCATTAACGTAATTATCACTAATTTGACCATGTGCATTTTACATACTACTCCAACAAACGCTCAGCTACGAATCTTGATTGAAAGCTAGGATCTATTTAAGTCACTCTTCTCACTTCTCCCTCCCTCTTTTGTTTCTCATCCCTTTTAGACCTTTCATCTTGGCAGGGTATTTTTATTTAATAAATATTTTTATACTTATATTTTTGTTAAATGGATAATTACAGGAGATATATGGTAAAAATATACTTAATGAATTATTATAGTAAGAAGAATTATCAAAAAAACTAAAGCAATTGTAAAAGTAGAAAAAACTGAATCCTTTACTCTAATGCAAAAAACTGTAATTCTTAAAAAATGAGTAAAAAGGGTGACGGAGAAAAAAAGAATTTTTTATTAGAGGAGAAATTACGCCTCTTCAAAACAGAAAAAATATTAAATCAATAATTAAATAAAAAAAAGAGATTAATGGTAAGAATAAAGAAGAATTCCAATTACTCTCGAATACTTAAGAAAAGAAATTTATAAAGAAAAACAAAATGGGATTTTGGATTGAAAGGTAAGCAATACACATAGGTGGAATCTAGTTATTGAATTCACATTTTAATCCAAGGGGTACAAATTTGATGCGAGATAAAAAGGGATTATTAAAACAATGGAAAGCGGATTTGCAAGCTATTCAAGAAGAAAAAAGACTAAAGAAGAAGACTAAGAAAAAGAACAAAAAATATAGTATTCTTGGTAATACATCAGACTTCATGAATGACAAAAATACTTATTATAAAAAGAATGGGGTATGGAAACAAGGACGTAAATAATGTGATCATAAATAATCTTGACTAAGTGTATATAATGATTGTTATAAACGCTGCCGTAATTAGGTTGGCGCCTTATTTGTTGTTAAGAAATGATACGAAGTTTTAACTATCCATTAAACACATGTCTTCATGAATTTAAAATCGAGTGGTGTGATTTTCCACTATTCCTTTTATTATTCATACTCTTGATTTCACATATGTACTTAAAACAAGTTCTTTAATTATTTGGCAAGCACAAAAAGAAATAATACGCTAACAGGAAAGAAACCATTTTGAAAAGCCTTTTTCAAAATGGTTTCTTCATTTTTATATCGAGCGTCTTTTTATAAAAAATAAATAATCATTGTAATGGACCTAATAGATCAATAATTTCTTCAGCTTTTGTATTTTGAATACTATAGTAAATTTCTAATCCCTGACGGTTTCCCTTTAAAACCTTACCTTTCATTTTAGATAAGTGTTGAGAAACTGTGGATTGTGGAATATTTAAAATTTCAGTCATCTGAGTCACATTTAGTGTCTTATGTTTTGAAAGCTCGCTGATTAGTTTTAAACGCATTGGGTGTGCCATAACTTTTAAAAGCTCTACATCCTCTTCTAAAATTGTGTTATCTACATACTGATTTGTAAATCTTGTCATAGTATCTTCTCTCCTTTTTTTCTTCTATTTTAGCGCAACTTCCTTATTACATAATATTAGTATGTTAGAATATTCATTATGAAATATGATAACAAAAGTATACACCTTTAGTTTGTGTTAGTAATGGAGTTAATGTGTGTTCTATATGAAGTTTTAAACATTATTTGTAATCATTTGATTTAAAGTATCTGAATTCACAATAACTATTATATCCCCAAAGAATAACCTTCTATAATTAAAATATTAAACACTGAGCGCGATTATTTTAAATTTATTTTTTGAGTTTTTATAATTAAGGCCTTGATAAAAACTTAATTATAAAAGGCTCTTTTTATTTCAATAAGCATCTTTAGATTACCTTTATTAAAAATAAAAAACCCTCAATATATAACTGAATATTCCGTTATATATTTATCAAATCCCAAATATTAACATATACATATAATTGTTATATATTTATATAGTAACAATTATACTTAATATTATAAAAAAAGGGGATGTTTACATGTTTAAGAAGGTTGTTTTATCCGGTGCGATATTAATGGGAGTTTTAGGAGTATCAACGATAGATTCACCAGAATTAGGAATAACAAAAGCAGAAGCTGCTATTAGTGACGCCACAATACAAAAGGTTTCTATTTTAGGCAATGATTACTATAACGGATCTAATGTCCCAGGTTATACAACAGGTACTTTTTACATAGTAGGAGATGCAAATGTAACATATACCATCAAAAGCTATGAATTCGGTAAATTAATTTCCTCTAAAAATGTTACTACAAAAGGATTACGTACTCCTGTATCTTTCAATATGGGGATTACAGAGGGAAATGAATATAAAGTAACTCATAACGGACAGGTTATCAGTACATTCAACGTTCGTGGGCATTGAGCTCTTAATAAATACTGCAATAATTTATAAAAAGAAACACGGTGAAATTAAAGTTAATATGACTGGCGAAAGATATGATAGATAATAAAAAAGCACTCATAATGAGTGCTTTTTTATAACTTCGTGATGATTAAAAAAACAGGAATAATAAGGGTCTCCAATTTCCCCTTCTATTTAAGACTTGAAATTAGCATTTCAATACTGTCCTTATTGTTAATATGTCTAGAAAAAGAACTATATAGGTTTCTATTTCTGTTCATTATATAAAATCCTATATTAATAAAGAAAAAAGAAGAGGAATCGCTCTCCTCTTCACCAATAAAATCGAACATATTTACAATTAAGGAAGGGTATATATTCATCAAGAGATGAAAGGAACAATAATAGTTCACCTAGTGAATTATAACATAAATACAACCCCATTTATAGTTAATATTAACATTTATGGAATATTTGTTACAGATTTGTTAAACAACTTAATAATAAAAGGCTTTATATATGTATAACTAGAAAGTCGATAATGTAGTGATTAAATATAAGAGGAGGATATATATTATGTTTCACAAAAAACAAACATTCGTAACAACCGTAACAGCTTTAACATTAGGATGTGGATTTACTTTTGGATTAACACCAGCCTTTGCAGATTCTAATAAGATTTCGCTCAACGATACTTCTGTTCATTCTATTCAGAGCCAAGAACAAGAACCTTTTACTGGATATGTCATTTCAGTAGATAACAATTACTTAGTAGTTGCTGCCACTTCTACAAAAGATGAAGCACTTGCTTATCAAACTGATTGGTGGGAGCTAGTTTCCCATAATAAAATTTTGAGGGTTCCTATTTCCAATGACGAAAACTACAAATTAGGGGAAAAATTAAACATATATGCAGCTGCATGGACTAAATCTCTACCACCAATTGCTGTTATGCCTACCATTGAAAAATTAGCTCCGTAAATAATATTTAAATTGAAACGATAGGGAAAGTCAGCTTTTCTTATAACTACCTTCTTGTATAAATTTTAAACTTAAGCGCATACTACTAATGGAATGCTTGAATCATTGTCATTGAACATATTCAGCAATTCCGCTCCTTAAGAGAACAGTCTACGCAACTGTTCTCTCTTCGTTTTCTGTGTTTTACCTTCTAATATATCTCCCAACAAGAAATACGATAAAACATTCTGTCCTAATCTCTCTAAAGATTATTGGGATACTCTCACTTATGCTAATGGATAAGCAAACATAACTAACGCGCTTATTACAAAGATTCTTTTTGTTCGTCTATATAGGCACATACTTAACTCTTCTATAATCAATAGCATTGCTACATTCTCAACGTTTCCTCAATAAATTCTCAATATTTTTCATGGACAATAGCACACTTTCGCAACAGTTTTAATATCTTAATATTAGATACCGAAAGGAGGTGCTGAAAAATGACTTGGTTCATTATTTTAGGATTTACGCTTATTTTAATTATAAATGGCTTTAATGCCCATAGTATTCATATCATTTTCAAAATAGATTTAGGTAAAAAAGTTGTGCCAAGTTGGTCTTTTGTTAATAGAATAAACTTCCAAACATTTAAAAATTTAATAAAAGGATCAACTAAGAATAAACTAAAAAGCTTTACAATAGGAGAACTTGTAATTCCTTTGAGTTTATTTTATAAATTATTTGGTAAAACATTAATTTTTCTATTACTATTCTTTTACTCTCAATTCTTGAACTAAACGCAATATAAGATTAGTTATAGTATAGTAGTTACAAAATTTATCACAAAACAGACCGCTTTATATGAGCGGTCTGTTTAAAATCAAATTTAACTAAACTATATTGATAAGCTTAAACGTGCTCTCATAATGAAAACTAATACTATAAAAATAATTTACAAATCACTTTTTTTGCCTCAACTTTATATTTACTAAACAAAAAAATCCATTAGTTTATTCTCTAAATTTATAAGGAAATTTCACTTGCAGGTATTCTAGCCTAAAAATTTCTAATATATCCTTTTCTACTTATATTAATGCCATATTTATTTCTCACACATGAATGGGTATTACATATTATACCCAACATGTTTATAGGCTCAATAATATTATTTAAAATCGTTACTAAATTAAAACTGGAATACCATTCTATTCTGTCAACATTCCCTATATTGATAAATATCAGACATTCAATCTATTTGACATTTTAATGACTTATAACAGGAAAATATATACATACAACGAAACCTGATGTATCTTTGCGTTGTAAGTCGTAGTTAGTTGGCCAACTTTCAATGCAATTTAATAATAAAAAGTCAGGGGGACCTAAAATGAATCAAGTATTAAGGAAAAGTAAGAAAAAAATGATGTATCTAGTTGGTTCACTTCTAATTTCTTTATCTATGTTTTCAACTACAAGTTTTGCAGCTACAGAAGGTGCTGTAAAGAGTGTTACAAATAGTAAATATACTGGGATTGCGGCTGATATAAATCTACCAAAATCAGTAGTTGTTAAGGATGGATATGTGAATTGGTATTTAGGTATTGGAGCATCTAAAGTTGAAGGTGGTATTTCAAAAACACCAAATGGATATAAAGTATTTCTTAATTCAGGATATAATGAATCAGGTCAAAACAGTAAATATTGGAACACACAGTATGATACATCAATTAAAGATGGTGATCGAGTCAACCTTAAATTAGTTAATAACGGAAATGGTACGGTTACTATGTATGTAAATGGAAGCCCTAGATACACAAATCAGCCTGTCTACGGTACTTTTTCTCAATATGAACCAGTAAAAATGGTTCAGGGAGTTGAAGATGCTGGGCGTAATTCTTTTAGCCAAGCTAGCTTTTCAAACGTACTTCTAAGAGCAGATACATCTGGATCTTCCTACAAAAGTTGGAACAGCTCGATTTCTTCCTCATTTTCTAGACACGGTACTTATGGTAGTAATTTCACTGTTTATTCTCAAGTGCCTCTAAGTGCAAGTTTACGCTAGAGTTTTTATTAGAATAATAATGTTTTTGTGAAAAAAGGTAGTTACACTTTTTGTGTAGCTACCTTTTTTATATACAGAAATTGCAATAGATATTAGAGCGACTATAAATGACATCTTTCATACTTTAACTTCTTCAAATTCAATAACATTTTATTAGTATGTGTCATCGCTCGACTTAATGCGAAATCAACCTTATATTGTCTTCAATTTTCTTTATCACTATCGGATTAAATCTCCTCCATTTAAAATACCCACAATCTGTACAAGCATTGGATATCTAGGTTTAGATTACCACGAAGTCGCGCTCAGTTCATTTTTTTGCTAAATAACGAGTAGCTCAAATTTAATTCTATTGCATTACCACAAATAAGTAACATGCTATATAATCCAATCACGAAAGGAATCTCCTTCACTCCATCGAATTATTGTAGAGGAAAGGAGATGAATGTATGGAAATCCTAGGACTAGATACTCGCGCATTAGCAACTTTAGGCGCACTTGAGTACACAAATCGTCGCAATAGATTAATCGAAGACTCTGAGAATGACATATACGAGTGTAAAGAAATAAAAGAAATACTACAATCGCTTCCTAAAGAGAAGCAGATTGAGGTTCTGGATAATCAAGCCTATTTTGAAGCAGTAGCAAAGATGATTGAACAAAACAATTTAATTCTTTTAGAACAGATAAAAACCCTACAAATAATCCAGAAATAACAAACATATCATTGATTATTCCTACATACGCTTCCATAAATCAACTATCTTTCTCTAACATACTAGCCTCTGTTTTTACAGAGGCTTTTGTAATACTCTCTTTCATCTCTTGAAATTGAATGGCTTCTTTTACATTTATGAATACAGATTCTAATAAACCTGATGTAAACTCTAACTTCTTCTCACTCTGTCCTGTTACAGCACCTACAAATCCCACAGTAATTATGTGCTCTAATAGTTTTCCAAATCGTTTCTCAGGCATTTCAAATGTTTTTATCTTCATTTTTAAATCCTACTCTTATTTAATGCTTTTTTAGTTGATTTTTCAGCATTTTGTATATAATAAATTGTGGCAATACCTACCACGGTAATTAAAATAATTTGATTATAATCGACCTTCTGTAATAACCCTCCATACAAAATAAGAAGTCTCTTAAAAAGAGACTTCTTATTTCTAATACAAACGACATACATAGGGTAAATATACATAATATTATCAGGATGGTGTGCTTTGTTGCCTCTTTATCGTAACACACAATATCTCATTTTTGTTTAATAATCCCAAAAATAGAATTTTATCAACATTGAAACATTTTATTTATTACCTTATATCAACATCTTATGTATGCAAAATTACATATCAAATCTTGTTGAAAATCATTCTCATTGTAACTATAATGGTTTCAGGAAGTGTGTTTTCACTTCCTTTTCAAATCTCACAATATATTAAAGGAGGAACTAGAATTATGAAAAAAGTAATTTTAGCAGGGGCACTAGGAATTGCAGTACTATCAGGTATGAACTTACCAGGAGCAGAGGCATCAAAAGCAAGTGCAGCAACTACGAATTTGGAAATTCAAGAATTTACAAAATATTACTCCATGAGTTCCTATGAAGTTTCTCAAAAAGAATCATTTGATCTTAATAAAGGGGAAGAACTTACAGTCTTTGTACAAAATTCTGGATTCCCAATTTCTTATACGATCTTTGATGCAGATAATGAAGTAATTGGCACATACAATGCTAATTCACCATATGGCCGTGTATTCAAAGCACAAAAAGATGGTAATATTTCTGTTCAATTTCAAGCAGGAGTAAATTCTTCTTACATGAAGAAGATGAATTTCACAGCAAAATTTGCAGTTTCTAAACTTAACTAATATAAGAATTTAACTACCCTCTTTAAAAACAAATTAAAAAGGTATATCTCTTCAATGAGATATACCTTTAACTTTAGTAAATTTTATATTGACCTGATAATTGTTCTTGCGCCATATGAACTAAACGTTTCGTAATTTCTCCACCTACTGAACCATTTGCTCGTGCTGTTGAATCCGGTCCAAGTTTAACCCCAAATTCCTGAGCGATTTCATATTTCATTCGCTCAATAGCGCTTGTTGCAGTTGCTACCAAGATTTCGTTTGAATTATTATTTTCACGAATTTACATTTCTTACACACTTCCGTTTAACTTGGTAATATCATGCTCTACTTCCAATAAAATATGTAAAAAATTATTCCTTTAGCTATTTTACTTATATACCTCGGCTTCATCCCATATATTTGAATAAATAAAGGTACGGGTCTTACCTACGCCTTCTCCTACCCTACTTACTTTTGAATCCCCCTATTAATTCCTGTAATTCTTGGGAGAGCCAATTCAAAGAATTTGCTAGCTCTGCAATATCTTGTACATACATTTGATGTTCTTTCATACTTATCTCAACATTACTACTACTATTCACATATGTATTTGCAATATATGATAATTCATTTACACCCTGAACAATGGATTGATTACTTTCTAAAATATCTCTTGAATTAATCGAAGTCGCTTTAATTTGATTTGTAACAAATTGTGCAGATTTTGAATTTTTTTCAAAGAAAGCACCACTACTTTGAAAAAGTTTTATTCCTGATTCCACTTCCTTTGAACTCTTCTGCTTCAGCTTGGATTTCACTAGTTAATTTAGCTATATCCCTTGCAGATATCTCGGTTTTTTTGGCTAATTTACGTATCTCATCTACAACAACTGAAAATCCTTTATCATACTCTCCAGTACATGAGTGTTCTGTAGAAGCATTTAAAGCTAATAAATTTGTTTGATTCGAAATAGTCGTAATTACAGTGACTATTTCACTAATTTCCTTGGATCTTGATTCAAATGCATAAATACTAGAAGATGTATCTTGAACTGTATCTCGGATTATTTTCATTTGATTCACAATTTGTTTAATCAAATTTTCCCCCTCTAGAGAATGCTGTTCCATGACTTCCGAAGCAGTCGTAATTTGTTTTACAGATCCTTTAATTTCTACCATCTTACTTTCCAATTCTTGAACAATTCCTAAACATTTCTGCACTATATGTTCATAAGAATGTGCACCTAATTTTAATCCTGTCATAGAGCTTGCAATCTCTTGAAATGACATGCTATTCTCTTTTGTACTTACCGATAATTCCTGTGAAGATGTCGAAACCTGTTCAGCAGTCTGCCTTACTTTATCTATAATCCTATTAAACTTTTCAATAGTGCTATTAAAATAAATATTGGTTATCCCTATATCATCAGATCTTTCATTTAATTTAATACTTAAATCACCTTCACCAACTTTACGTAAGCCTTCTTGTAAATCCTTTAAAGGCGATAGGGAATTTCGTGAGATTAATATTTGAATCGTAATTGCGATTGTTAATGAAGTTATAATAAAGAGTAAACCTTGTACTATAAATTTTTCCTTTGTAATAGGAATGATAGAAGCGTCTAAATCCGCTGCAACAATTGCAATTATATTTTTATTTTCATCTATAATTGGCTCTAAAATTGTTACCCATGAACCTAATTCATCTTCATACACTTCTGTCATTTGTGCCTGTTTCGTTTTCATTACTTTATCGTATGATTTCATCCAGTGGGTAGGCTGTTTATAATAGTCACCTGGTTTTACAGAAACTGCATTTGCTAATTCTGTATCCAAACCTACTATTTGAAGTTCAACTTTATCATTTAACTTGGCCCCTATAACATATGTTTGGCCGACACTTTTCAAATCTTTTGTAGCTTTATCTAATTGCTCTGTCAATTTTCCTTTCTTCACTCTTTGTGCTGTGGGGTCTTTTGCTACATCTTTCACTATTTCTACATCTAATTGATTTATTAGTGTATCCCCTGTTTCAAAAGACTGCTTCTCAAATATAGACATCATACTATTTTGAAACATATCAAAACTTAACGCCCCCATACTTCCAACAAGCGTCAGAATTACTAATACAGTTAGTAATACATTTTTTTGAAGCAATGATAGCTTATTCCAATATTTTTTCATTAATTTCACCTTTCTTATTTTTCATGATGAATATTTTTGAGTTTAAGGTATGTTTATATATAAAAATTAGAGTTTAGCAAAAAAATTAATATTTTATATGTAACGGGATAAATTAAAGAAAGACACTCTTCGGGGAGTATCTTTCTACAGTACAGCCATATAATACTTGTTTCTTTCATATTTACATGAAGTAAGTAAACAACTAAATAGTTATCTGTCTCACCCTAAAATTAGAAAGGAGCATATCACTCTCTCCTCACCTATATAACGATGATTCTAAGACGTAATCTTTCTATAATTCCAATATTCCCATCACTTCTTTTGTAAATAGTTTAAAATCAGTTAAATGTTTTTCAATAATTTGACGAACAATATCTAAATTTACACTTTGATAATCATGAACAGCAATATTTCGAAACCCAACCATTGCTTTTAACTTACTTGCCAATTCTTTACTAAGTAAATCCGCGTCAACTAACAAATCAAATGCCTCTCGACTAGATTGAGGTAATCCTAATTTCTTACCCGCAACAATATGCATTGCTAAATCAATACTCGCTTCACAGGCTCTTTGTATATTCAATATTATTGAATCTTGCTTTGTATAATCCTCTAAATTTTTAGGAGTATTTCCATATACGTCCTGTATTCTCTTTATACAACGCTCTATTGTAGAAATTTTGTTCAAGATAACTTCATTCTTCATATATAGAACCTCTTTTCTTTATATCATCGAACACTATTTGGCGTTCCTCATTCAATTTTGAATACATTTTTAAAGTCTTCATTTCAAAAATAACCTTACGTTCTTCATCAGAACAAAATATTGTCTTTCCTGTATGTATAATCTGAGCTTGAAAAACTGTTGAAGCCTTTGATAAATCAACTAAATCAACATCTCTATGAACAATATCTGCTAATTCCTGTGCTAATAAAAAACGTTCATAATTCCCTAAATTTATGTCACTTAAATATGCTATATCAATATCACTATCTTCCCGTTCTCTGTTCTCTGCTATAGATCCAAATACAATTATCCAATAGGGATTCACTGTCTCTTGTAATTTTTCTATAATAGCTGTAATCATGCTTTGAAAAATCATTTAATTAATCCCCCTTGTTATTATCGAATTTTATTATATCATAACCATTATATAACCTTTTCAACTACGCAGTATAATACTTTACGGAAATTTAAATGCCTTCCTTATTAAAAAATAAGATTCGAAATGTTCTCCAATATGCATAGTAAAAATAAACTTAGTTCCCCCTGCAGTAATACTTGTGGCGAGTATAAATTCAACCTATCTTTTTATTATTCGCACCAAGAATATTATTTATATTATATAAATAATAGGATTATCAATATAGTAAATAGTTAACCCAATTTTTTTGTGCAACTTCGTAATATGGCTTTTCTTTAACATAAAAAGCTTCCCTTTGCGGAAAGCTTTTTAATGTTATTAAAAAAAACAATTCAACTACATTTAATTTTCTTCATCTTCATAAAAGCCAAATAGCTTTTCTTCTTCGTATTCATACTTTCTACCTAAATTAAGCATATCTCTTTCAACCTGTAAAGTTAATACATACTGTTCCTTATCTGTAAAGTATGTATCTTCCTTTTTTAACCCTACAACTGTAACTTTATCATGCTCATATGTTTTTGTATAAGCCTTTATCTCATCAACCATGCTTTCTAAATCACTTTCGCTTCTACGGTAAACATCAATGACAATTTCTGTTGTATATTTTTCGATCATAATTCAACATTCCCTTTATTTTAAATATAGCGGAAATTGAGTACTTTTACTACTATCTTCTGTATTAATGATAACCCTATGATGAACAGTAGGAGTATCTCCAGTACTTATATTACTATTGAATTCTTTTCTATAGAATGTTCTCCAAGGTCCTCCTTTATCACGAGCAGACCATGCTTGATCTGGTTCATTCATTGTTGATTCTCTAAGTTTTTTCACATCAACATTTTTTCCATATTGAGTTCTATTCTTAGTAGATTTCCTTGACGCATCATATTTATGTCTATCATATGCATGCGAATTAATGAAGTCACCTTTATTAGAACCACCATTCGTTTTAGTTGGTACTGTTTTGCTTCCCTTTGGTTTTGGTTTTGGCTTTGGTTTCCCTTTACCCTTAGCTAACGCTGCATGATAAACATTTTTTTCTAAAATAGTTTGATTTGTAATTTCATCACTAATTGGCGTGTCTTTTTCTATACTATTTACTAGATTAACTTGAATGACACCTTCATGTTTCTTCACATTTAAATTTAAAACTGAAGTATTATCATCACCATTATTATAAAAATATTTTACTTCTAGCGCCTCATTTTGCTTTGGTTCTAACGCATCAGCAAACTCAAAAAAGTCATCTTCACTAATAATCTGATTTCCATTTACATCTCTAATACTTTCCAGCCCTTCAATTTTTAAACTTTCTTGTCCATTAAAAGAGTTTGCTTCTGGAGTATTAGAAGGTAGCACTAAAAATGAAATTACCATCAAGAAAGACAGCACAGATAAAAATATTTTATTCTTCATAAAACTTCCTCCCTATGTTTTTTCTTTACAACCTAAATGTTACATCAATTAGAAAATTATAACAATACTGTTAATTTATAGGTTAAAATGTTAAGGTATATATAAGCGAGGATATTATTAAATCAAATGTAATATTAATAATATAAATTAAAATTCTCTTATGTATTTTTCTACAAATTAAACCTAGTATATATACTAGGTTTGTTAATTTTCTTATTCTTCTTCTTTTTTACTATATTAAGATTAACACAGTTATTGTAATACATAGTTTAAATTAGTATATTTATCAATTACATTCTGAATATTAAGTTTATATATGGTTTAACTTAAATTTTACAGTAGAAGTAGCACCTATCATTATCAGGCTAATTAAAAAATGTCCCCCTAAAATATCAAAACACGCAATTCTTTCTGTAGAATGATAGGAATGAATTGCATTTATATTACAACTAATTATTTCTATTTAATAAATCCCCTAACCCTTATGACAACGCTTGAACATACCTTTCTATAAAGTTGAGTAATAATAGGATTATTAAATGATGTATTATCTCCTTAGTTTAATTCACATAATTTTCAAAAATATCAACCTATAGCATTCATCGATTGTTATATAATGGAACTAAGCCGTAATCAATATGGTTTCCCCGTTATGAATAATGAGATAATTTATGTGTCCCTTGTATTCGCTTTAACCCAAAAAGAACTTGTAGTGATTTCTACAAGTTCTTTTTGCTTTTCTTATTGTTTCTAGAGTAAAAACTTTTCAATATAGTGGAAACATTAATAAAGCATTTATCTCTAGTTTGCTAACTAAAAATTTAGTGTTTTAACATACTTTATAAAAATATTTTAGACTATAGAATAAATCATTAGACTGTTAAAAATAGAAAAAAGGGAAGAACCACCAATATTCTTCCCTTTCTCCTGTAATTAGGGTTGCTATATTAATTAATATAGCAGTTTATAAAATGTTGGATGCAACAGTTTACTCTTGAAATTATAGCACGAGTAACAATTGATTCTTATGCAATATTGCATAAGAATCAATTGTTATTTATCAAAGAAATTGTCTCACAATAGACAGTAGTACATACTTTTTATGTTTAGTTTTAAGTAAGTTTTAATTTTAATTTTTTAAAATATCGATGAAGCTAAGGAATCCGAAAGTATTTAAAAGGAAAACAATAGATTTGAATTATATTTCTCATCGGCCAATATTGTTTAACATAATAAAATAAAGATAGATGATAACCAATACATGTTATTAGAATTTAAATGGTTCCAATCTGAAGAATGCACCTTAAAATTAATTTTCTTTGTGTACAATTTTTTATACATTTATACACTTTGAATTTTTTATGTACGTTTGATATAATTACATTAATAGTATCACAGGAATATCTTATGTATATAATAAAAGAAGAGATGCGCTAACATCTCTTCTAGTAACTGCTACCGCAAGGTGGTCGGTTACTTAAACTTATTTTTTGCGTTTAGAACCGCCCTTTCGCTTGCCGGCATTTGGGGCGGTTCTTTTATTTCGTTTACTGTTAATCTTTTTCGCCAGCTCATTCGCATAAGCTGTAGCAAATACTGTAAGGAATACCTTAGCAGCGTCGTACAATAAATTAAATAAAGAATCCATTCGGTCACCTCCTTCCTCTCTAAGATCAGAGAAAGGATAGCAACCTCCCGCCCTCACAATATACAGTTGTTTTCATTCTATCATACTTGTACATGCTCACCAATATAAAATAGCCCACCTATTTCCGTAGACGGACCTTTTTTATTTTGCAATTGTGCACAATCATACTATAACAAACTGTTTAAATAAAATTGTACATTTAAAATAATTGGAATTACTTCACCAATCCTAACACCCTAACAATCTCAACTATTTTATTATCTTCTAATCTACAATAAAGTCGTTTACCTTTACGTTCACTTTTCACAATATTCCCCTGAACTAATTTTCGTAAATGCTGTAAAATCACAGCTTCCGAAATCTGCGTTAGTTTACTTAACTCAGAAACCGACAAAGAACCACGCACAATCAATTCACGAACAATTAATAAGCGACTAGGATTTCCTAATAATTCTAAAGTTTTTACGCTTTCTGTATAGAAATTAAAATCCATATGAAAAGCCCTTACCAAAACTCCCAACCTCCCAAAATAAAGAAAAATAACAACCAGAATATCTTAACATAAAAACAGTAGGATTAACTCCAAAATATACCAATGTATCCTTGAGAAAAATACTACTTGGATGAAATTCTAATACATAGTATTAAAATTAAGATGGTGCAAATCAGTGGAAGGTATAGAAGCTGGGCATTATTTATATTTCTTATATTTATCTCCTCTTAAATAGTGATAGAGACGTAGATTTAAAATGTCTGTACAAAATACTTAATCAAAGCTTTTAGAAGTGAAAGATAGGATTTTTATTTCTCTTTCATTAATTCACATAATTTTCAAACTCTTTCAATCCAATTGTTGATATTTGATATATAATAAAATTAACCCGTAGTTATCATGTTTGCTCCGATTCAAATTATGAGATAGTTTGTTTCAACTTTTTTACATTATCTTAAAAAGAACTTGTAGGAATCCCTACAAGTTCTTTTTGTTTTTTTATATTGAAATGAACTAAAAAATTACAAACATCTATAGCTTTTTAATTAACATAAATTCTTAGTTATTTAGCCATATTATATTTGTTAGAGAAACAGCAGCTATTGTAATTCATTATCTGATAAAAGACAAAAAGAAGCCAAAAAAAATTAATCTTTTCACCTTTGTTACTCCACAATCTAACCTTTTACTTCATAAGTTTAAAAGATGAATTCCAGTGCTTACAAAGAATACTTTGCTAGTTGCTCACCCCAAGATGATAATCCAGTCTCAATAAACCCTGCCTTTTTATATACAAGTTTAGCCGTAAGATTTTCAGGATGATATCCGATCATTATTAAAGGAATGTTTGTATTGTTATTTTGTCTTACCTCTTCAATAACCAGATATATAGCTTGTTTCCCTATACCTTTTCCTTGAAATTTTTCATCAATCATAAGTCTATAAATCCAATAATTATTATCATCAGGATCTATTCCAAACATAGTAAATCCTATCATTTTATTACCAACATAAATTCCTTTTGCATAAAAATTATCTAGAAATTGAACTTCTGCGATAGAATACAGGTTTGATGCTATAAATGTCCGTTGTTCCGCTTTAACAGATAATCTAATTGCTTCTTCCCAATTACTTTTATTAATAGACTTTAAATGAATTTTCTTCAATCTTATACTCTCCCTTTAATATTGAAAGGGGAACCACGTAGTTAATGGGCTATTGAAACGTTATCCCCTTGTTTTTTTGCCCAATCAAATATAAATAATTTCTCATCGACAACGCCTCCTTAAAATTAAAAACAAGTTATTATATTCAATATAATTGTTATATTTCCTGTAACACCCTTTTATTTTAGAAGATATACTGAAGAATGTTTACAATATTAGTAATTTAACTCATTATCACCAAACAACGGTTTGTTATTTTATTAGCGAATCTAAACTTAGCAAAAGTAGAGAAGTATACTTTTCTACTTGTTCGTAGTTTCAAATGAATATTCACAGAATAAGATATACTATGAGAATCCTTATTATAATTGCCTTAGTTGTCATCGGTTTAGTATTTTCCAACTTGATTTCTATACATACAATCGAGACCGTAGCTGACATAATCAGAATTATTATAACAATTGTACTTGGTGATTATTTCTTATATCATTTTGCTCTTAGAATTCTTGCACTATTTACAACTTTTATTGGAGTTATTTTAGTAATTTGCTTAATTACATATGCTGTAACTAAATTACTTTAGAAGGAGAAATGAATTATGAATGCCCTAAAAAGGGGACAGACCCACATCCATCAACTTAAGGTTTTAGACTATTTTTGAAGTTAAAAGTACGTTACTATTCTCTTATGTTAATGGGAAAGGGCGACGTACCTCCTTTTGTTCCAGTAAACTTTTCAGAATAAGTTTCTTCTCAGTCTTTGTTTTGCAACATTTAATGTGAGACCATATAAATTTATTTCTCAATATTATCCACCAAAAAATCCCATATATTGTATTTTAAATTCATCAGGTTAAATGTATAATCAATTTGTAAATATTATACAAAGGGGATTGATTTTATGAAGAAATTATTTGGAAGCATTTTGATGTCCTTTATTTTAATGTTTTCTTTTAGTATGAGTGCTTCTGCAGCAGAATCATCTGAGTTAACTTCATTAAAAGATTATCATGTTTATTACTATGAAGTACCTACGAATGCTAAAACTATGAAGGTTCAATTAACTGGTCCTAAGTTTAATAAAAACCATTTGTATAAGGTATCAGTTTATAATGATTATAACTCACGTACTGATACTGGAATAGTTGCTATATCTAAAAATGCAGGATCTACTACACATGAACTTCCTGTAGTTAAAGGCGTACCTGGGAAAGGACAAGTAAGAGCTGGGACAACAGTTGCAGTAAGGGTAGGAGCTTCAGATTTTAATCCGAATGCTACAGATTTTACTTATAATTTAAGCGCATATTTTAACTAAAATAGATTTATCTCTAAAAAACAATTCTCCATTATAGAGAATTGTTTTTTTAGAGATAAATTGTTAGATTTTTTAATTTTAAAACCATCGGGTGTATTTGTAACAAAGAAAACCACATGAAAATGGACTTGCCCTAAATGCGGCGTAATCGTCCAATCGACAAAAACATACGTTCATATTAAATGTGGAGACTGCAATCAAATATTAATAGGGGTCACCTTACATATTCATCAATTTAACATTTTAATGTATCACCTAAATAAAAATTTCTTTTCTCTACATGTAGTTATTTTGAGAAGTCATTTCACTTTTTCTTCTTTGGGGTGTTTACTTTTCTTAACTTGATAGTACCCCAGAACGAAATTTTGTGCTAACTTGTAACAAAAAAGCGCATTTTTTCGTTTTGAGGTATTTCAAAATATGAGTTGGATAGGCATGTGCGGTGATCACAGTAATTTTTCGATACACCCATCATAATGAATCTCTCCTTTTCCTCTTTTTATCAGTATTGGTAGGTAAAGAGGGACCAGACACAAAAACAGGTTGTGAAGAAGACTTTCTCCACAACCTGAGATTAAGTTATATATTCAAATATGACCTGTTCTTTTAACTATTTAATCTTTTATAATCTGCTATAGTCGATATAACTAGAGTCATAATAAATCCACTGACCTGTTCCAATTCTTAGCCAACCATTCTTTTCTTCATATACTGTAACTTTCTCACCTTTACTTGTCTTTCTAACAATAGAATAGTTTGTACCTGATCCGCTTCGAACATTTACCCCAATACCATTAATTTGAGCCGTTCCAATTACCTTTTCAACACTACCATTTTCAATTACTTGTAGCATATTTAGAATAAATGTTGCTGTTTCACCACGAGTTGTTGTTCCTTTAGGATCGTATTGATTGTCACCCTTACCTCTTACAATACCTAGACCATACAATCTTTGTACGTCTTCTTTATAGCTAATTTGGTCTTTGTCTGAGAATGGTAGGTTTACAACTGGTCCCCATATACCTTTATACTGTAAAGCCTTGTTTACAATAATTGCTGATTCTTCTCTTGTAATAGGTGTGTTTGGGTCAAAATAACCATCTCCTCTACCTTGAATGATACCTGCACTTGCAGTACGTTTAATACCATCTCGTAAAGTTGAATTTGCATCGTTTAGGTCTTTAAATGAAGCATCTCCAGCTGGCAGTTTTAGAGAGTTAGAGATTAATTGAGCAAATTCGGCTCTTGTTATCGCTCTATTGGGTGCGAAAACTCCGTTTCCTTCCCCTATCATAATACCCCTTCTATTTAACTCTCGAATAGCATCTTCATACCAACCTCCTGTAATGTCATCTTTTGGTTGATAAAGATTATTATAATACCCCTCAACGCTATTTACGAATACATCCCATTGCCCATTATTAATCATGTTAGCAGGACAGATTTTACCGCTCCATTTTTGGTGTTTTACAATGTTATTTAACGGTACACCAGTTTCTTTCATTAAATAAGCTACAAGTTTTTTGGCGTTATCTACCGCTTTACTGTAGTTTCCATCACTGTTAACTGCGATTTCAATTGCAATAGATTCTCTATTACCTGGACCATCACCGTCTCCTGCGTGCCATCCGTTCTCGTTTAATGGTAGGTGTTGATAAATCTCCTTATCGTCTACTGTAAAATGCCAAGATGCAGCTCGGTCTGTACTGCCTACTGCTTGGTTATATAGGTATTGAGCGTGGTTTCTAGCACCTGCCCCTACACTTGTATTATCAGTCTCATGAATTGTAATGTACTTTGGACTCATATAATTTTGAGGACGAATATTATCGTTACCTGCTGGAACAATCCATTCAGTGAATGGAACACCATTTATTGTACTAGAAATGCTAGGTGATATGGGAGACAGACTACGTTTTGTTCTGTTTGAATTGTTAGGAACAGTTAGTGTACCTGTTTCTTCATGAATACCTTCTGAACGTTGAAGACTATCTACTTTCTTATTGTCGACAGTACCTCCACCACGTCCGTCTACCTCTTTAAAACTAGCTTCAATACTTTTTAAAGCCTGTTCATCTGATGTTGTTTTACTTTGTTCCTGAACGTTTGTAGATTGCTTATTGTTTACTAATTGTTGTTCCTCTGCAAACGATACCAATGGCGAAGATAATACCGTTAATCCTGCCGTGAATGCTACTACTTTTTTATTAAATTTAATGTTCATTTCTAATTTGGTATACCTCACTATTTTAATAGATATACCTTCCTCCTTGTACTTCTTTTAGTGTGAATATTAGTTTAAATAATGGTAGCCTGCCCCCTCAAAATAACAGGTCGATTTTACATTTCATATGTCAAACCGTCATCTATAAGTCCTACATGAAATGTTAGTACTTTAGAATTATAACACAGCACTTTTGCAATACTTCCAAGACTCTTGCAAGCAATCTCCTAATCTTGGATATACTGATAGTATGACTCTAAAAAAACTTTTAATATATAGCAACTTTCTCCACTTATCTTATGAGCCTCTACAACAGAGTCTTTTGTTACAATAAAATCTAAAAACCCAGAATGTTCGTTGGTCTTCATAAAAATAGTGATAAAGGCTAAATGAGATTTCCCTAATTTCATCTCATCTAATAAAATTGTAAAGGCCCTTATAATTCCCTCTTCCTCCAGTTTTCTAACCCTATTCCCTACAGCTTGCCCAGTCATATGTATTTCTTTACCAATATCTCTCCACTGTACCCTCGAATTTTCTTTTAACAAATTCAACATATTAGTATCTATATAATAAAATATACATAAAAAAGAGCGGTAGATATTCATTCAATACATAAAAAAAGACTATTCATTCTGTATTGATATACAAAAGAATAGCCCCCATAGTTATCGAACTACATATACTTTGTCATTAGAACTAGTTTTTAGAATGCATTAAGCCTAAAATACTTTGATCTTGAATGTTCCACCATGATAATAATTTTTACCTACTTTTAATAGGGCAGTATACGTTCCTGGAGTATACGTAGGATTAATTTTTGTAGTAAATGTCCCTATACCTCTAGTAGAATTTGTATCCTTGATTTCATCAATAATTTGTAAATTATTGTTGTCATCGATACGGTAAATTCTAAGAATACCATAATCAATATGGCTATTTCTTATTGTCACACTAAATGTTTGTCCATTTCTTAAATCACTTACTGCTAACTCTGGCATATATATTGCATTATGATGAATGTATCCATAATCCGGAAAACCCCAATCTGTTGCTGCTGCTACTTGATTCGTAGGTTTAATCATTTCTACTGTAGTCAACCCTCCAAATGCTAAAGCTCCTGTAAGTACTAATGTGCTAAATTTTTTCATTGTTCATTACCTCCTATATATTTCTTTTATTCCTGTATAATACAAATCTATCTTGTAATATATATCAGGAGTTTGATAAGTATATTTCCTATTATTCTCAATATTTAAATTAATAAAAATTTCCTTTACAGGGGAACTTTATAATAATTTTTATTTAACTCGACCATATCCTGCAATATATTTACTCCAATAAGAACTATTTAAGCTAGCTTCACCAACCCCGGAATTACTAGCATTATAAAACTTGTTATCACCAATATACATACCAACGTGAGTAATGCCTGATTTGCCTGGAACCGTTCCTTTAAAGAAAACTAAATCTCCTTTTTGAAGAGCCTTTCTATCGACACGGGTAGTTTTATTATATTGATCTTGTGCTGTGCGTGGTAATTTAATCCCTTGTGTTCCATATCCCCATTGCATTAATCCCGAACAATCAAATCCAGTTTTAGGACTATTTCCGCCATATTTATATGGTTTACCTTCATATTTTTTCATCTCTGCATAAACTTTGCTAAATTGGCTCGCAGTTATTGATTTTGTGGTGGAAACTGATATAGATTGTATTGTGTTTTCATTTTGAGAAATACTATCAAGTTCATCTGCAGAAGCAAAACTACTCCCCGATCCTAGCATGACACCTAACGTTAATGTCCCAATTAAAATTTTCTTCATAAATTTCTCCTCCTGTAATCTTTTGTAAGGTTTTATCCTTCTCACCTAATAGATTAATCCAGATATAAAGAGGAATAAATACACGGAATTAGACATTATTCTACATTTTTTTAATATTTTGTATTTTTATTAACGTTTTATTTTACTATCTTTGTTTAAATTCAATAAATTTAGGGATTAGATTAATGATTTATGCAACACAAGCATAAAAATGCATTATTAAAACATTCAGATATTAATTGAGAAATAAATATAACTATTTAATGTATAGGTAATTATTAATTTCTTTTACAAAATATGAGGTGGTTCAAGTCGGAGGAAGGCACCTTAGGGTGTCTTTTTTTATTATGGATTTTTTTAGAAATAATTTGAAATATTATACAGTCGATTATGTTATTATGTTTGTAGGATTTCTGGTTTTAAAAATTACAAGAGTTAATAGGGGGAAACAATAATGAAGTTAGGAAAATTAGCATTAATTGGGGCGTTAACTTTTAGCGGTTTTACTGCAATAGAAATGAGTAAACCTACCTCACAAGCAGCTGCAGCTTACTCAGATCCACTTAATGATGATTGGGGATTTAAAACCATTGTAGATTTACAAAATTTAGAGGAAAGTACATATCAACCAGATTGGAAGATTGGGAATTTAATAACTGGTGATACATTTTACTTAACACAGCACTTTGGTAGAGAACATTTTGGTGCGCAAATGAAAATTTTTAAAATCCACACAAATGGTACCCTAGAACGATTCCAAACAATAGAACCAGAATTTATTCCTGGAACAGAAATTTGGCAAACCCCTATCACAGATAGCTATACAAGCGGTACTTATGTCGCTGCAATTAAATATCGTGGTGAATTCACGTATTCAAATCAATTTACAATCAATTAGGGATATAACGTGATCATATATTTTTTACGAAACCCACCCTTTTGCTTCCGACGGCGACGAGGAGTGGGTTTTTTGTTATCTTTTTCTAAAATTTGTTTCCTAAAAACATACGCAGACACTTCACGTACAATGGCTTTCACAAATTCTTTTAGAAGCTCAAACAAAAACTCCATAGGTATATCACCCCCTTTCCTTCCAAATGGAAAGAAGGGATAACCAATCACACTCACAATAAACAGTTAATCCTATTTTATTATACTAGTACAACCTCACCAATATAAAAAAGACTACCATTACTGGCAGTCCTTTTTTGGTAGTTTTAGAAATTAAATTATAACATATTGATATACGAATTATAAATATACTTTTCCAAAAGATACTATAAGTTTTTTATAATTCCTGATTTCTCAATTTTTATTTCATAATGAATTTTTCTATAAGTATTAACAACTAACATTAAAATTATCAATTTACTAGATTATTAGAAAAAACTAGTTATCTATATAATTACTTGGTAAAATATAGATATAATTTAAGAGGGTAAAGTTAATATAGATCAACTAAGTAATGCTAAGAAAATATTTTATTGCATAAAAAAGGCTCCATTGCTGGAGCGCTCAAAATAAAATAAATAAACGAATTAAAACAAGAAACAGACAATTTAACTATATACTTTAAATATAAATAAATCCATATATATGCAATAATACATATAAAAAATTCTATTTATTGATTCTATAATAGACTTACTCGATAATTGTTATATTTTTTTATGTTTTTTAAGCAATACAATACCTTCTTAACACCAAGGGTACAAGTAAAAGAAGACATCTTAATCGATTTCTTCTTTTCTTATATAATAACACAATAAAAGATTGCATTGTATCAAATAGAAAATAGAGGAATTTTAATAGGTATGTAAAAATACATAATAAATGAACCGAATATTATGATATACTCCTAAAGAGCTGATACAAAACTTCTTTAGATTGGAAAACTAAAGTCTTATCTACCCAATTGTGGGGGCGCCTTATGGCGTCTTTTTTTTATAAGAAACCCCCAAGCATTCATACACTTGAGGGGGTACCGTCAGCATTTCGGAAAAAAACCACGCTAAGAGCATACAAGATTTTATACAGTTTTTCGGCTAATCCAGTAACAAACGAGAACCCTAAAACCCGCGCCACAATAGAAATGTATAAAAAGATATATACAATGATAGAAAAAGAAAAAGACGGATTCCTTGTGAGAGTAAGGGTCCGCCTTTTTCCTTGCTACCGAAAATAGGACGTTATGTTAATTAGATGTGTATATGATATACAAGAGGAACTCTTTCCTACTTACACAAATCTATTATAATAGAGAACGTCTTCATAATAAGGGGGGCATCACATATTTAAACAATTTTGGGCATAGATAAAGGGAGAAATAATAGATCAAAATTTATAAATTGATTGAACATCTAAAAGGAGTATAAAGTATTTTGAGAAAAACTAAAATGAGAAACTGTGTGAAATTATTTGTTCTTTACTTAATTATAATTTCAATATATTTCCTGTTATTTGATTACAGTAAAATATATATTAAGGCAAAAATAAATAACGAATTTTTATATCAATTATATTTATTAATAGGACGTATTAGTATAGGTTTCGGAATATATTTCATTCCAGATAAACTAGGTATTAAGATTAAATTCAGATTTAAATTTCTTATAGCAGTTATCGCAATGATAATTACTATAATTTTTCTTGATATAGTTGGTTTAATTGAATAACTTCCTGTAACGAAAATTATGTAAATAAGCTGTCTATATGGACAGCTTATTTTATTTTTTGCTTAGCGTAGTTTTTTTCAAAAATGCTGGCGATACCCCATTGCTATCAAGTTGTTCTCCAAAACGATAAAAATAAACTTTGATGCTATACAAACACAAAATTTCCATTTAGGGGGTACTTTAAAATCTTAGCTTAATAGGCATGGGGCGGTACCTCTACTACATCAGTGTTTTAACTCATTATCACCAACCAATGGTTTATTATTTTTTTAGCAATCCTAAACTTAGCAAAAGTATAATTTTGCTAAGTTTTCTTATATCATGCCACCTTTAGATTTCTTGCAATATTTTCATTGGCATTATGCAACTGATTATGATAAAAGACTTATAGAAGAACATAAAAAATGGAGTCCCTAATCGGACTCCATTTTTACCTACCCTACTCTTTTGTATCAAAGATTAGTTATGAAGGATATTTTATTATTTATCTACAAGTTCCATTCTTTTTTTTAGAAATATTTCACGTGCCTCTTCATCTAGAAGGTCTTTGAATGAATCGTGGTAACTATAATATTTCATCCTTTCCTCCTCACTAAAAACTTCTAATATGGAGGTTTTACTACTGAGATTTCCCTTTGCTTTTTCAAGTGCTTTAATCTCTAAATCTAAAATCTTAACATACTCTTTATGTACTCCCTTAAATTCGGAAGGGGCATTGAGTTTTTTTGTTTCTTTTAGAATAGAAACACGGTTTTCAATGTATTCCTTTTTATCATCTACTGAAGGTTTGTTATCATCTATTTTTTCAAGATCCCCATCTGCATTACTACTTTCTTTTGCAGCTCCATTCAAGTAGTCCTCTTTCGATAGCGAAGAACATGCGACCAAGAAAAGAATAGAACACAGCAAAGTCACAATCACCTTATGTAATTTCATATATTTCCCCTTCCTAACATTAACATTTTTTTGTTCAGTACAACTTTGTATTAAACCTACACAAATGAAAATACACCTATAATTATGGTTTGGTGATAACCTTGCCGGCTAATCCCGCTAGTATAATTGCTTCGGTTATCTTTGTTCCATTTGTTGCATCCACTCCATAAAAAGCGTTTAATGCATCAACAAACCAATCGGCGTTCTCTAAAACTGTATATCCATTACTTTTTAGTGAAGTAAGAATAGTAGTAACAGTACTATATTTTTGAGAATCACCCATTTTCAACCAATCATTACCGTCTTTTGTAGAAGAATTTGCTTTAGTTGTACTAGAATTAATACTATTATCTTTTCTATCGATAACTAAAATCCCCTTAGAATTGAATTCAAATCTATCTCCAACCACTAGGGTCCGTTCCTCTCCATTCATATTATTGATGTTCGGATCCTCATAAAACATCCTATATTTTTCTTTGCTTGTAGAGAATTCAACATACCAGATATCACAAAGAAAAAGTCTACCACAGCTTAGATCACCATTATTCTCCTTATTAACTTCATGTATTTTATCTATTGAATGTGAAATAAAGGCGAATTGTTCCGCTTCCTTTAATTCTTCAAAAGAATCATTCAAAGTACCTAGAATATTATAGTGTAGATTGGTATCATCAGAATCTACATCCTTCTCATATTTAACATTCGATAAATATTTTGTAAGTACCTCATCAGATTTGAGTGATTCGATAGATTTCTGTACTTGTTTTTCTAATGATGCTTCTGTCTCCTTTTTTTCCTCCGCCGTTACACCACAAGATGTAAGTAGAATTAAGCTAATAAAAGTTAAAATAAAATAAAATAAATTCCTCAAGTAACATGGCTCCTTTTACATAAATACTTTCAAAAACAGATAAAAAACGTAACCTTCTAAAATATTTACATTATTATAAGCATAGTAAGTTTACAATAAATCGTTTTATCTTTATATTAATTATATAGTGATATTAAAGCTTTTGAAAAGCTAATTAGTTATAACTTTGAAATAAAGCTACTTTTTATTCAAAATGATTAAACTTTTTTGTAATCTGCACCCGCTGTAGATTTCGAATGAAGTTTGATTAAAAATACCTCATAAACCCTTAATTTATGATAAATAAAAAGAAACCATTTTGAAAAATTTTTGATCTAAACGGCTTCTTTGTTTATTAATTAGTATAATAATTTTATAAAAAAAGTTTAAATACAATTGAGACATTAGCTGCCATAATCGGAGTTATAATAGCAATTGTACTTGGTGCTTATTTCTTATATCGTATTGCTCTTGGATTTCTTGCACTATTTGCAACTTTCATTGGTATTATTTTAGTGATTTGCTTAATTACATACGTTGTAACTAATTTAACCTAAAATGGAGTCCCGAATCGGACTCCATTTTTCACCTTTTATACTTTTATATTTTAGGATACAAAGATACATGTATCTTTGTATCCTTTTGTTATTTCTTCACTTCAGCCCACTTATAGTTGAATTCTCCACCAAAATCATTTGTCACTATGCCTTTGACTGAAGAACGTTGTAAGTACGATCTGCCTTGTTGATAGAACGGTGCAACCGCCCCATCTTCTAATAAGATTATCTCAGCTTGTTTCATCGCTT
Organism: Bacillus sp. AR4-2; assembly: GCF_008274865.1. Classification (NCBI taxonomy): domain Bacteria; kingdom Bacillati; phylum Bacillota; class Bacilli; order Caryophanales; family Bacillaceae; genus Bacillus; species Bacillus sp. AR4-2. The sequence continues at coordinate 100,331 of NZ_CP031063.1, read as the reverse complement.
CCCAACGAGCCTTTTCATCACCAGCTAAATTCGTTTTCACTTGATAAATTAGTTCATCATATTGTTTGTTTGAATACTTATCAAAGTTATATGTACTATCTGTCGTGAACAAATCTAAAAATGTAATTGGATCAGGAATATCGGGACCCCATACATCAACCCCTAATTCGTAATCACTATTTAGGAGTAATTGAATTTGTTGTTTGCGTGGCTGCGGCTTCACATTGACCGTTAATCCTTCTAAATTCTTTTCTAGTTCCCCTTTTAAATACTCCGCATTTTTCTTAGCGAATACATTATCACTTGTAAGTAATTCTAGTGTTACCTGTTCTTTCCCAAGTTCTTGCTTTGCATTCTTCCAGTGTTCTTTCGCTTCCTTCACATCATCTTTTACTAATGTTCCATTTTCCTTTCGGAAGTCTTTTCCGTCCGAACTTTTAGCGAAATCAGCTGGTATTAAACCGTCTGCAGGAAGAGAACCATTATTTAAAACTGTATCTACAAAGGCTTTCTTATTCATTGCCTGACTGATTGCCAAACGAGCATTTTTATTTTTTAGCACTTCATTCTTCTGATTCATACGTAAAAACTGTACAGTCACTTCAGAACGTTCCTTGAAGTCGGGATTCTTTCTATATTTATCTACAAACCCACCTGTTAGTCCTACACGGTCAAGCTGACCTGATTCGTATAGATTTATTTCTGTAGATTTATCTTTCACGATATCAAAGTTGATTTCGTTTAATTTCACTGTTTTAGCATCCCAATAATTCGGGTTCTTTTTCAGCCGAAAAGCTTGTTCGTGCTTCCAATTATCTAAAGTGAATGCTCCGTTATAAACCAATTGATCTGCTTCTAAACCATATTGCTTCCCTTTTGATTCAAAATACTTCTCGTTAATCGGTAAGAACGTTGCAAACGTTGTCAAATCTATAAAGTAAGGGACAGGCTGTTCTAATTGTATTTCTAATGTTTTATCATCTACTGCTTTTACCCCTAGGTGATCTACAGATAACTCTTTACTATTAATTTTCTTTGCATTCTTTATATCAAAGAATAAAAACGCATATTCTGCCGCTGTATCAGGGTTCACAGCTCTTTTCCAAGAAAATACGAAGTCTTCAGCTGTTACAGGAGTTCCGTTTGACCATTTTGAATCTCTCAGATGGAATGTGTATGTTTTTTTATCTTCACTCACATCATAAGATTTCGCTACTGCTGGGATTGGCTTGTTCCCTTCTCCCAATGTATATAAACCCTCAAACACGTTTTTCATCACGTTCATGGATTCACCGTCAGTTGCCTTTGTGACATCCATCGTTGGAATTTCCGCTATATACGGTAAATGAATAGATTGTGTTTTCAAATCTTTATTATTTGCCTTTGCTGTATCTTCTTTCTTTTCACTACTACACGCTGTTAGTAAAAAGCTAGCTCCTAAAACAGCAGCTACAATAGGCATTACTTTTTTTAACATGTTTCTTTTCTTCCTCTCTACGTACGGTCATAGCATTAGATTATCTAGTTGTATATCGCCTAGAAAAAGAAGCAATCTTTGCCCCCTAAGTAATAAACCTCGTAAATCTGTCGCCAGTTTAAAACGTAGCACCCAAAGATAGGCATGTCAATTGCAGAAACTATAAATTTTAATATAAAAATACTAAATTATAAAGATATTTACTATACATTGTTGTGTAATGATTTTTTTAAGCACTCTTCTGAAAAAATGGCTCTTTATTTTTGCTTTTAACGCTATTTACCACTTCTATTAATACAATTAATTGCACCAAAAAGAGCAAAAATCACAAAACCGACTTAATAGACCCCTTAAATAAACTTCTTATAATATTCTTTTAAATTGTTTTTTTTAATCCTCTTTTTAAGTCTTGTATTCCATTTATCTACCTTTTGCGGTATGTGAAATTATATAAATTAAGAGCAAAAGTAGCAATTTCTACTTTTGCTCTTATTCTTACTTTCTTATTTTTTGTTAAAATATATTCTCATTAAATAACACTCAATAAATCCTTTTACAAACTCTTCCTCTAACAGCGCTTGGATTTTGTATGAGGATCTATCATACTTAGTGTATTCTTGATTTTTATTTTTATCTTTAGTATATTCTCTTTCATGTCCCTTCATCCAAGCTTTAACATAACTTTCCGGTGTATCATGTTCTTTTGGATCAACACCATAAATTTTACCCTTTCCTCCTATAATACCGTTAAAATTAGGTTGTTTTTTTTCATTCTTAAGAATATCAGATACCCTTTTAAGCGCTTCCTGTAAATTAGATTGATAGTATTGCTCTACTGTTTCTGCATTGATTGCCATAAATGTATGCCCCCTATTTTATCTATTACTACTAAACACTTTATCTTCATCGTATTATTATTCTATCCAAATTTCATAGAAATATACATTACTATTTCCAAAACTTCCACCAGGATTTCCTTTTTGCTGCTACTATTTCTTCCTGGGCTGATACAATAGTAAGTTTTGCTTCTTGAATCTCCCTGAACATCTTCATAAGATTATCATCCCTTAGCTCCAACCTCTTTTCTATCCTTTCTTCACGTTCCTTCCAATCTTTTATATCTTCTATTATTAATTTCTTTCTTTTATATCCTCTTCAATTAATTTGTTCTTTTAATCTATACGATCACCAAATCTCTTTTCCATCTCTAATAAGTTTGCTTGCTGCACCTTATTATTTTTTCTACCATAGCGCTATATTGTTGTTGAATTTGATATTGCATTTGATAAGGGACTGGATTTGTACCCTGGAATTCCTCTTTCTTATTAGCGATTCCAAACTGCTTTGTAATCATTTTCGCAGCTTTTTCTAAAGTCCTACCATTTTGCTTACTCAACTCTACTAACTGTTCAATAAGTACAACATCAAATCCTGTATATTCCCTTCTCCCCAACTATTCTTTCTTACTTCATATCCTTCACGTTCAAGGACATCCGAATACTCCCTAAGTGTGCTGCCACTTCCCCCTAAACGACTATAGACCCCATTGCTGGTATATATATGACATAGCGCTACGACACCTCCTATAAAGAAAATTCCATATCAAATGTCTAATACCTCTTCATCAAATCCATCAACGAAGCTCGCACAATCTTTGCTAGGTTTTGTCGGAATGAAGGAATTTGAAAATAAATAAAAATTCTTTAGATTTTCACTTAAAACATTTGGCCGGGATGAGTATAATGCCAAACATGCCATAAAAAGGAGGAATTACTATGAAAAAGAAAAAGGCACATAAAAGAACAAATGAATGAAACTTAAAGGTTTGTTTTTTGGGATTTGAATTCTTCTTTAAACATACTTATTAATTTAAACATTTATATTTAAATTAACTAGTCAACAACTAGTTTACAAGATATTGACAACAGAAAATTCACGTGACTTTTACGGCTTTAGTAAGTAGCAGTAAAATGCGGTTAAATCCTCTACATACAAAATCGGATTAAACTCTTAACTATATATTTCTTGTACAATATTTTCAAAAAAGATGGAGTGAAATCCCAATTCACTCCATCCTTAGCAACAACTTTTTATATTACGATATCAGTTTTAAGGCATTAATTCTGCCATTGTAATACTCCCTGGCTTCTTATAATAAAAAGAAGGAACTAAAGAAGAATATACAGGTCTTCCCTTCTTCTTATTTTTATCATGATAGACTTTAAACCAATACATAATCGGATATTCTCTTGGTTGTATTTTCTTCCCAAAAAGTTCCGATTCCAACATATCATTGACTCTGGTATCAGAGAACTCTATTTCAGGTGTTTGTAGTGCATTAGCATGTTCACTAGGAATATGCTCACAAATTCCCCCCCCACCACTTGCAAGCATGAGAGAATATGAATCGTGTGTAGTACCAAAAACTCTACAGACCATTGGCCTTTTGTTATACACGATGCAACTGCCCTCTGTAATATCTAACAAAGGACAAGGAAATGGAAGTCTCGCTGTTTTTGAATATAAATTACTATCTTCCAACATTACATCTTCTTGAAAACTAGCATTCTCTTCTAATCTATTATATAAGTCTGGATACCGTGTTTTTAATAACTCTAAGTCTGCTAAAGATTTTTCGAATATTTCCAAAGAAAATTCCAATCCAATGTTACGTAATTCTTCTAACACAACTTCAAATTCTAACATTGATATAGCAAACACATCGGAACAACAATTATAACATCCTTTTCTACATGGATGATTTTCAAATTCCTTATGATGTTCTCTATATTCTAAAATGATGTTATCTATCTTTAAATACCTCTTATACAGATTAGCCACACAACTATCCTGTTCTACATTTGAATGGCACTTCTTTTGCTTTTTACCACTCCCACAAAAGCACGCATCATTTCTACCCAACTTATATTCCCCCTTTTTCTCTCGATTAAATTCCCTTATAATTCCAAACATATCAATTATACATCTTTTTTAAAATTAAGAAAAAGAAAGAAATAATCACAATTAAAGTGCCGTTTTTGGGGATTTGAACTTTTTCCCTGGCATCGGAAATTTAATATTAGAACAACCTCTTATAAGCATAATGACAGTAATAATTATTATTCAAGCTTTTACTTTTACTATTACGAAACTAATTAGAAAGCAAAAAACCTTATATAATCTAAATTAAAATAAAAAAGATCACCTCCTTTCCTTTTAGGTTTAGGAGATGATCCTTTTTATTCATAAAAACGAATAACTATTAAACATAGTATCAGAAAAAAATTATCTAATACTACATTGAAATTTGTATACATATTTCAATGTTCTAATTCAAAAATTAATATTTAGTTTCTATAAAAATCTCTTAACTATCTTAGAATCAATATTTAATCTCTATAAAAGTCTCTTAACTGTCTTAGAATCAATATTTAATCTCTATAAAAGTCTCTTAACTGTCTTAGAATCAATATTTAATCTCTATAAAAGTCTCTTAACTGTCTTAGAATCAATATTTAACCTCTATAAAAGTCTCTTACTGTCTTAGAATCAATATTTAATCTCTATAAAAGTCTCTTAACTATTCAAATTCCCCAATAAAACTTCTTATTAATTTTAATTATATTATTTAAATTTACGTCAATATAAAAACTATGCACTTTACTCATTTTTTTGTTTATCAACTAAACTTATTTCAAGACCTAAAGCTTCAGATAATTTAAAGATAGTCGATAACTCAGGTATATCAATTCCATTCTCTATTCTAGATATAGTTTTTTGAGCTATTCCAGTTCTCCGTGACAATTCACGTTGACTTATTTGTTTTCTATATCTGGCTGCCATTAATTTACCGACGATCTCCAAAATCATAAATTCATGAAAACGGCTTTGATTCAACTCCCTTTTTAATTCTTCACGGAGATCATTATAATTCATCATTTATTCTCCTTTCAAAATACCTCATTAATTCAATAGATCCTATTTATTATTTTCATTTTTTTCATTTTTTACCTCCATATCTCCATATTTTTTTGATCAAACCTGATCAATTTCATTACTCAACTTCAATTGTGTAATGGCGATTAGAACTATATATAATATATTTTTTTCTTGAGCTCCGCCTTTAGATTTTACGACCGGAAAAACCGGCCTCGAGCATCAAGGTTTACGATTAATGTGTTTAGCTTTATTTTTTTTAGCACGGTTTTTTTCAGCGGTTGGTGTAGGGCCTTGTTTTTTAACGAAATGATTCAAAAACACTATAGTATCATCTTCGAAATAAAAGAACATAACTCTATGGTCATGAATCCTTAATTGCCAAACTTTTTCCCCTTTAAAATATTTAATGTCTGGATGTGGGAGTTTTTGAGTGCGAATTTCCTCACCGTTTGCCTTTAAGAAATTCTTCATAATCGTAAAACGATTAAAAGTTTTCACATCTCTAGTAGCCGCTTCTAAAACCCATTCGTAAACTTCTTGACGCCCGCGACCATCCGTATAGTAATCTATCTCCATAGCGCGGACCTCCATTTTATTTATATGTAATTGTCATTCACTGATAACACAGTTGTTATCATTATAATTGAATTAAATATAGCACACTACTTAACAAGTAAGCAAACAATATGAACCAATTAAACTTAAAAACAATATTTCTAAAAAACAAACATTCAATTTGTTTTTCTTCTCAATACACTCACTTCTTAAAAATATTGTCAATCTCATCGAAATCACGAGACATTACAGTATCTTCACTTTAAATATATATACCTTCGCAAAATCAAGTGAAATTATTCCCCTAAATTTTACGTAAAATCTTAATCAAACGTTCCCCCAGCATTATCCTTTATTTACCTATAATACATTTTTTAAGTAATCAACCTGTACTTTTAAATAATCTCTTTCTTCCTCGATACTTTTAAATGTCGTTTTAGATAAGTGATGAAAGGGATTGAGTTCTCTTGATTCTCCCCCTCGTTAATCAGCCAAAGGCTCACCCTGCTTATGCTTCTTTACCCAATCTTTCAATTGAGTGGGGCTTCTAAGCTCTATTTCATGTTCCAGAATCTGATAACTCTTTTCTTCATTTACATACATCATGACTGCCTTACGTTTGACTGTATACGGTTGAAATGTTTGTCCTTTTTTACCAAAAAAAATCCCCTCAAAATAGAGTGTATTACTTACTTATCAAAAACAATCTTTTTACACCGTCTACTCAAAAGAGATAATACCACTTTTCCAAGAAATCTTTGCGGTCTTTTCATGTTTCTAACTCGCGTGTCATAACAATTAATAAGAATCCGTCTTATCCTATAGCAGTTGGAGAATTGAGGAAGGGAAAAAACATGCCATCAGACATGCAAATCAGACAAAAGAAATATTTAAATAATATCGTGGAACAAGATTATCGTTTTATCAAGAAGCGTGTTCGTTCTATGTTAGGGTTGAAATCATTTCGTATTGCTACTTACATAACAGAGTGGCATAGAGGCGATGCATATGATGAAAAAGGACAAACTCTCCAAGGGGAGAAGTCTGTACCAAATTAAGTGAACCTCATTCATCAACTATTCGGCCTTCCAGCATAAAATAGATTCCACTAGGAAACTTTTCATCTCTCTATATCTCTTCTGAAGTATTTGCACCATAATCTCAGAACCGATTTTTTTCTGTTTTATGAAAAGGTTATTACTAGAATAAATTAAATTACTTTGCAACATTATAAGACGGGTGACTTTTTTGGAAGAAGATGCTATTTTTTAAAAACTTTGAAAAAAGACGGATTTCCTGTGTAGTAATAAACCGGAAAATGTCTATGCAGTGTCTAGATGCACGTTTTTTATTTGGCATTAAAACCTATCAGAAGTGATGTTAATTGACCGTTATGAAGAGGTGAAAAAATGAAAGAAAATATTGATAATCCAAAATCAAATTCCCAATTCCTCAAAACAGATGGGGGCAAAACCAGGTCCAATGCAATTGAAATCCCTTCCATTTCTTTGCCAAAGGGTGGAGGGGCCATTAAGGGAATTGACGAAAAATTTTCTGTAAATCCCGTAAATGGTACGACTTCCTTTTCCATACTACTTCCTTTCTCACCAGCCAGGGGAAGTGCTTCACCTGCTTTGAATTTGAACTACAATTCTGGCGCCGGAAATGGTATTTTCGGCTTAGGGTGGACTTTGAGCCTGCCATCCATAAAACGTAAAACCGATAAAGAATTACCACAATACTTGGATGATGTTGATTCGGATACTTTCCTTTTTTCTGAGGCTGAAGACCTTGTTCCGGAATTTAAAAAAAAGGCAGATGGCAGTTTTAGTAAAGATAGGGATGGGAACTACATAATCAAAGAAAAAGACTCCCCAGATGGATTATTCAAAATCAGATTTTACAAACCTCGTATTGAAGGCTTATTTGCTAGGATCGAGAGATGGTCGGGGAAAACATCACATGAAATCAAATGGCGGATAATTACGAAAGAGAACGTAACAACACTTTTTGGATGGAGTGAAGGATCAAGAATTTCTGACCCAAAAAATGCAAATAAAATATTTGAATGGCTGCCTGAACTTGTCTTCGATGACAAAGGCAATTGCGCTCACTATATTTATAAGAAAGAAGACGACAAAGGATTTAATACTTCGTTGCTGCACAATAGAAATCGTACGAAACACGGAAATGTTACATACACCAATCTGTATTTAGAGAAGGTACTATATGGCAATAAAATTCCATATAAAAATTTAAATGACGCCTATCTTAATGAAACAGATTACCTGTTCCAAACGGTATTTGATTATGGAGAGTATGACACTAACGCCCCATATACCAAAATAAAGGATTGGGATTTCAGAACAGATGCCATTGCAGAATACAAGGCTGGTTTTGAGATAAGAACCACAAGACTCTGCAAACGAGTTTTGCTGTTTCATCATTTCGCTGAACTTCCCGGCGGATCGGCCTTAGTAAAATCCCTTAATTTTGGATACGGCAATGCAGGCGAAGTAGATCTTACCTTTTTAAACTCTATCACCGCTTGTGGATACATTAAGAAATCGGATGGGACATACACAGATAAAAAACTGCCGCCCACTGAGTTTAAATATCAGAAACACGATTGGAACAAAGATGTTAAATCTATTTCATCGGATTCTCTGATTCATGCACCTGTGGGATTAGATGAATCGCTCTATCAATTCACAGATTTATTCAATGAAGGTCTTTCAGGCATCCTGACCGAACAAGGAGAAGGCTGGTTTTATAAACGCAATTTAGGCGACGGTAAGTTTGAACAAGCAAAATTGGTTTCGCCAAAACCCTCTTTTGTAGGCCTTGGTTCAAGGCTACAATTAATAGATCTAGATGCAGATGGAAGTAAACAGTTGGTAAATATGAACAACGAACCAAAAGGGTATTTTGAATTAAGTGAAAAGGAAGAGTGGCAGGCTTTCCAGACTTTTGACAATCTTCCCAATATCAATATGGGAGATTCAAACCTCCGTATAATTGATCTCAATGGGGATGGCAAACCAGATGTTTTAATTACAGAAGATCACGTATTCACCTGGTATGAGTCAGCGGGCAGAAAAGGATTTGAAAGTTCCTATAAAACATGTATGCCCTTTGATGAAGAGGCAGGTCCTTATTTCGTATTCACCGACCCCAAACAAACCATTTTCTTGGCGGATATGTCAGGAGATGGTCTGACGGATATAGTCAGGATAAGAAATGGAGAAATCTGTTATTGGCCAAACCTTGGTTACGGAAGGTTTGGAGCTAAGGTGGGCATGGATCATGCTCCGGTTTTTGATCATCCCGATGCATTCAATCCGTCATACTTGCATTTAGCCGATATAGACGGATCCGGTACCACCGATATTATTTATCTGGGCAAAAACAAATTCAACTGCTGGATGAATTTAAGCGGAAACGCATTTACCGCTGCTCCATTTGAAATAGATCCCTTCCCTGAAATTCATAATCAGACAAAAGTCACAGTTACCGATTTACTGGGCAATGGTGTTAACTGTATCGTCTGGTCAAGCCCTTTATCCAAGGATTCCCAAGCTCCATTAAAATACATTGATCTGATGAACAGCAAGAAACCTCACATCATGGTTTCTTACAAAAATAATCTCGGCAAAGAAGTTACGATGGAATATACTCCTTCCACCAGGTTTTACATTGAGGACAAACTAGCAGGCAGGCCATGGATTACTAAACTGCCTTTCCCTGTCCATTGCATTTCAACAATCGAAACAAGGGATAAAATTTCGGGGTATCGCTTCGTTAGCTCTTATCGATACCATCATGGCTATTACGACCATGCCGAAAGGGAATTCAGGGGCTTTGGAATGGTGGAACAGACAGATGCCGAAGATTTTGAGCATTGGGCAAAAGGGAATTTAAGCCATGTTGTGGACAAAATACTGCATCAGGAACCAGTAATTACTAAAAGTTGGTTTCATACCGGAGCTTTCCTTGACAGAGAAAACATCCTTAACCAGTTTGCCCGAGAATACTGGTACGAAGAAATGGCAAAACAGGGTTTTGCTGTTGTAAACCATGAAACTCTTTTGCCTGATGCGCGGGTCATTGCTGCGCCAGGATTGAATCCATTCATCATTGACCATCTCGGCACCCAGGAATGGAGGGAGGCTTTTCGCGCGTGCAAAGGCATGGGACTACGTTCGGAAACGTTTGCTCACGATGCTCCATCATCAGGAGCGACACCTGAGCAAATCAAAAAACAGCTCACGCCCTATTCCGCAGCAACACATAATTGCGTTATCGAACTGCTGCAGCCAAAGGGACAAAACAAGCACGCCGTATTTGTTGTCAAAGAGAGCGAGGCCATCACCTATAGCTACGAGCGGAACACGGAGGATCCACGCATTGCCCATACCCTCAATATTCGGCTGGATGAGTATGGAAATGTGTTGGAATCGGCCTCGGTGGTTTATCCGAGGATAAAAAAAGACCTCTTTCTGCCAATAGAAACACAAGAAGCACAGAACAAAATTCTGATTACTTATACGCAAAACAGCTTTACCAATGATATTGATACTAACAGTTTATATAGACTGAGGCTTCCGGCGGAAACGAAAACTTACGAACTAAAGGGAGTTGGGAAAAACACCCCTTTCTATTCCGTGAATGATTTTGAGAATATCCTTACGGCTGCCGTCAAAGTGGATTATCAGCAGGTTGATCAAAATCCCGCACCCGGGACTCCACAGAAAAGATTAATTGAACATAAACGCACGATTTATTACAGCAACAATCTAAAGGATGCTTTGTCGTTATATCAATTGGAATCATTGGCACTTCCTTTTGAAAGTTATCAATTAGCCTATACTCAGATACTTGTTGACAATATTTTTGGTACAAGGGTGACTAATGACATGATGCTGGAAGGAAAATTCACTCATAGGGAAGGGGATGACAGCTGGTGGATTCGTTCGGGAACCTCACAATTTATCGACATAGGGGAAGCTACAGCCGATGTACAAAATCGCTTTTATCTTCCCGTTTCCTATACCGATCCCTATGGCGCCAAAACAAAGGTGAAATATGACAATGTCTACCACTACTACATAGAGGAAACTGAAGACGCATTAGGCAATAAAACAATCGTCGAGCTTTTTAATTTCAGGACACTTTCAGCTCAACGAATGAAGGACCCAAATAACAATCTTTCCGAAGCCATCACAGATGAACTGGGTCTAGTGAAGGGCATAGCAGTATACGGCAAAGGCAATGAAGCTGATGATTTGATTGGTTTGAACGAGTTTTCGTCATTGTCTGAAAATACACTGGTCAATAATTTCTTCCAAGCACAGAATTCCAATCGATTAATTGCGAATGGGAAAAATTTATTGCAGCATGCAACAACAAGATTTGTCTATGACTTTGATGCTTATCAAAATAATGGCAAACCTGTTGCTGTTGCTTCGATTGTTAGGGAAGAGCATTTTCAGAAAAACAATGATTCGCCTATTCAAATCAGCTTTGAATACTCCAACGGCCTTGGGCAGGTGGTAATGAAAAAGGCACAGGCCGAACCGGGGCCGGCAAAGCAAGTGACGGTCAATCCCGATAATACTTATAAAGTCACCGAGATTGATACCGCCAGGCTTAATCCCAAGGAGCTGCGGTGGATCGGCAGCGGCAGGACCGTGCTCAACAATAAAGGAAATGTCGTAAAACAATTTGAGCCGTATTTTTCGGTCACCCATAACTACGAAGACCTAAAGGAATTAGTGGAAACAGGAGTTACACCCCTCATGTATTACGATCCACCGGGACGGCTTATCAAAACTGATATGCCCGATGGCACGTTGTCCCGTATAGAATTTGATTCATGGAAACAAGTTGTTTATGACCAAAACGATACAGTTTTGGAATCGTCTTGGTATTACAAACGCAAAAATCGCTTGATGGATACCGAACTCATCGCGGAAGGCAAAGATCCGGAGAGGGAAAAAACGGCTGCCGATCAAGCTGCCAAGCATGCCAATACACCCAAAGTCTTACACTTTGATACATTAGGCAGACCTGTATTGTCGGTTGACCATAACAAACATTTAAAAACTGATAAGGATGAATTTTACTTGACCAGAGCCGCCCTCGATATCGAAGGCAATCTTCGTAAAGTTACCGACGCTCGCGGCAATGCCGTAATGGAATACAAATACGATATGCTAGGCAACATGGTCTATCAGTGCAACATGGATGCCGGCCAACGGTGGCTTCTGATGAATATCATGGGCAATCCGCTACGCACCTGGGATGAGCGAGATCACGAATTCCAATATTTTTATGATATCCTGCATCGTCCTACCCACAGCAAGGTCATAGGCGGTGATGGTGATAACCCTCTTAACCATATTTTTGACAGGAGATTTTATGGAGAAACAGAGGGAAACCCCGAACTGAAAAATCTCAGGGGGCAGATAATCAGGCATTATGACACTGGCGGACTTGTGGAAACGCCTGATTATGATTTTAAAGGGCAGCCAAAATCCACCAACCGTTGGCTTTTCATAGATTATAAAGGCGTGGCCAACTGGACAGATACCAATCTGGCCGCAGACCTAGAATCTGAAAGCTTCACCATAATTTTAGAAACAGATGCTCTCAGAAGGGTAACAACACAAACTACACCTGATGGCAGTAAAATTTCACTGTCGTATAACAAGACAGGATTGCTGAACGGAGAGAGTGTCATCCATACTGATACGGCTATTTCCTCTGTCTATATCACAGACATTGACTACAATGAAAAAGGCCAGCGAAATGAAATCATCTATGGAAATAATATGATCACCCAATTTTATTATGACAAGGAAACATTCCGACTAAATCGTTTGGAAACAGTGCGGAACAACAACGATCCGCTTCAAGATTGGCATTACAACTATGATCCGGTCGGCAATATCACCCATATTGAAGACAAAAATATTCCGATTGTATTTTTTGATAACCAGAAAATCTCCAAAATAAATACCTATACCTATGATGCTCTTTATCGTCTGGTGGAAGCTTCCGGCAGAGAGAACAATACGCTGCTGAACTTTGGTAACAAAGACAATTGGAACGATGCTGGGTTCATGCGGCAATTAAACCCAGGCGATCCGATGGTGATGAGGGATTACACTCAAAGCTATATCTATGATGGAGTTGGCAATATCCTGCAAATGCGGCATCAGGCAACAGGTAACAATTGGACAAGGGATTATCACTATGATGCTGCGAATAATCGTCTGATCAACACACAAATTGGTTCAAACACTTATCATTACCAATATCATCCGTGTCATGGCTTTATGACAGCCATGCCTCATTTGGAAGACATAGGATGGAACTTTAAAGAAGAGCTTGTTAAAACCATTAGTCAAAGGCGCACCGATGGCGGTACACCGGAAACGACTTATTACCAATATGATGGGCAAGGACAACGAATAAGAAAAATAACTGAGAAACAGGCTAATGCAGGTGATATTCCCGGTAAAAAAAACGAACGGATTTATATTGATGGGTATGAACTTTACAAGCAGCACAGTGGAGTGAATGCAGGACTGGAACGGACCAGCTTAAGCCTGATAGATAAGGAATACCACTTTGTGATGATTGATACTGAAACAAAACCCAGGGTGATTTTAGGGAGATCGATGGGCAGAACCAGCCCCGTTCAGATGGTCCGTTATCAGTTGCAAAATCATCTCGGCTCGGCCGCGATGGAATTGGATGAGGCGGCGAGGGTTATCAGCTACGAAGAATACCATCCTTACGGTACTACTGCCTATCAGGCTAAAAATATAAATATAAAGTGCGCTGCGAAACGATATCGATACACGGGAAAAGAGAGGGATGAAGAGAGCGGATTTTATTATCATGGAGCGAGATACTACGTTCCATGGAAAGGTCGCTGGATGAACTGCGATCCATTGGGAATTGCAGATGGGACAAATCTTTATGCATACGTTCGATGTAACCCGGTAGGGATGTGGGATCCTTCGGGAACTACTGGTCTTCCTAAACCCGAGCCAATCATCAATAGTGGTGGCAGCAATAAAATTGGGGACTTCCCAGGTTGGAGCACACGATGGAACGAAGCTTCTGAGAAGGTGCTGTCGAAAAAGTATAGGACAAAAACACTGAAAGAAGGAATAGAGGCGTTTGAGAAGCATATTGGAAGTCTCAGTCCAGGTTCTAACCGTCTAAAAGGGACTGCAATTTATGAAGCACGAAAAACATATAAAGCTGTAAGGCGAGAATTTGGTATTTTAATGAATGCCGCTGGTGTCGACATGACAGGGGTTCAAATCCATCACTACTTTGGCGGTCTGGCAAAGGTGCCGAAGAAAGCACTTGACGCTACAAATTTGGGAGTTTTGAAAGGACATGCAAGTGTAACAGGTAAAGGTAATACTCATAATCTCGCTCATACAGTTGAAGAAGCGCTACCAGCAAAGATAAAGAATCGGTTCATCGAGAAGGGTGGTTCAAAAACGTCCGGATTTGCTGAAGTTGGTATTTTAAAAGGAATTGCAGGAGTAGGTCTTTCGGTTCTTGGTGGAGCGATATCCTATAAAGAAGTGAAGCAGGATCTGGCTAAGAAAGATTATGGTGCTGCTCTCGCCAGTGGTGCAGGTGTTTTAGAGTCCGGTGTGGCTTTGGGAGCGATGGGAGCTAAAACGTTAGGGGTAACGGGTGCTGCCACCTCTACGGGCACACTTATGGGAACTAGTGTCGGAGCCATGGGATTAGGCGAGGTGGTCGCTGCAGCGCCACATGTCGTCGGTGCTTTTGCAGTAGGCGCTTTAGTAGGAACAGCGATCGAAAAAAACTTAAACGTAAGTGAATATGCATCAAAAGCGGGTGTTGCTGTTTACGAGAAACTGAAAGGCGCAGGTTTGAATGAAAACGCAAGCTTTGTAATTGGGGGTGTTGCTACAGTTGCTGCAATTCCCGCAGTAGTTGAGCAGGAAGCCATCGCTAAAGTTGCAAGTTGGTTCAAGTAAACGTTTGATTTGAAGAAAAATTCTTCTCATTAATTCAATTTGATATTGGAATCAATGAAAGAAGAATGATGCAATGCAAGAAGCATTGTCATGGCAGTTTCCTTTGCGAGAATGGCTGCCGATGGTGCCTAGCTGTTGAAGAATACGATAATAAGCAGGAGATGTATATTGGAATCCTTGATCTAAGTGGATGATGATTCCATACACATCTCTTTTTTGTTGCTAAATCTAATGTTTTTAGAACAAGTTGTAAATCATTTCGATGTGAGAGTTTCCAAGCAATGATTTCATTATTGTAAAGGTCTTGAACGACCGATAAATAGAGAAATTTATCTTTGAATGGCCAATAAGTGATATCTGTGACAAACACATCTTTTTGAATTTTCAGAATTCATTCTCTGCTATATTAGGGAAAATCCTTGAGGATTCCCCTTAAAAAAGCTTTACTTTTTACGGATGATCGATTGAATGTGAAGCTCTCGCATAAGGCTATATACTTTTTTGTGGGTCACGAAAAATCCATTCTCTCGTAAGGCGATTGTCATGCGAGGATAACCGTATTCCTTGTGTTTTATGTGAATTGCTTGAATCTGTTCACGCAATGTATTATCCTTTGAAAGGCGTAATTACCTTTGATTACATATTGAACACCACTTATAGTAGCTAGAGCGATTTAACTACGCAATAATGACAAATAAGGCTACTTTGTACTGAGAACGTAGTTCTTCAATAATCTCGTACTTAGCCGTTTGAGCAAGAACACCACCTATAGATTTGGATACTTCTTTTTTAAGTAAGCCACTTACGCCTTGTAGTATTCCCATTCTTCTATACCTATCGAACTTCGTATGAGAATGACCTTTCAAAAGGTTTTTTTAGCCGTTATTACCATCATTTTTCCCCCGCAAGTCTGAACTATCGCCTGTTTCTTGATATTTCCAGAACCAATTCATTAACTGCGTTCTACTTCTAAGCTTATATTTCTTCGCTTTAGCTGATTAGCTACCCTCACCATTTAAATAACTTTTTACAACTTGTATCTTTAATTCATCTGAATAAGTTTGAAATTTATCCTCTTTTTTAACCATGATAAAATCCCCTCCAAGTAAAAGTGTAACATCCATGTGTATTCATGGTCTTTTTACACTGTCTACCTAAAGGGGATAATAATATCAATACGCCTTGGTCTATTCTTTCAACTTAAAGCAAAACCCTGTATTACAGCCTTTCGTACGAACAGAACAAATAGGTATTTGTGATTTCACCAACATCCATTGGGAATCTGAACACACCTAGTTCCTGATAATCGGACGTACTAAGTGCCTCGAAGTCAACTTCCAGTACACCATGGAAAAGCCCCGGCCAATTTGCATCGGCTACACAAGAAATACTGTGTACATTGCAGTCACATTTCTCTTCCTTTATCTGACCAACGCGCTGTCCGACCAGAAATTCGACGATATGGTGTGCGCTAGGGTCAGCTCCGGGTGCTTCAAAGAGAATTTCGATTCGTGTTACACCAATCTTTTTGTTTCCGGTCAGGTACGGGAACATACTCCTGCTCAGTTGAATGCCTAATTGCTTAGTGGCCGGATAATTAGGCATGGCACCAGTAAACACATGCCATGCTTCCGGAAATTCGCGCTTGACATCGAAGAAACGTACGCCCGCCCCCGGCAGATTTTGCTGCGCACATTCGTTAGCGGCTTTGCGAAGGTTCTCTCCACCCTCGCGAGCGGTAAAGTTCAGATGTAGAATCACGTCGCTCAATGTCTCCATGTCGAACTGGTTGTTCTCTAACGGGAGTTCTATCCGCCAACGGCTTACTGCACCGGAAAACTCAAATGGCAGGTAACGCTCATCTCGGAAGTTAAGTTCAAACATTCCAGAGTCATTCTGTCCACTTGAGGTTGCAATTGCCTCAGTGGCAGCATAAGTAGAAACTATGCGAGTGTCTTCGGGCATCACTTGATAGCCGTTTTTCCAGCGCTCATCGTGACAACAGGTGTGTGGCGGATCTACGAGTCGCGGGTCTACGCGAGTTTTGCTGCTTAACAAAGTCAGGCGGCAGTGTACCCCGGTGTATGGCCCTACCATACACGGAATCGTCATCGTCACGTTCTTGATGCGCCGCATATAGTGACCCGGATAATCAAAATCAAACATCCATTCCGGTATGTCAATCTCACAATAGCCGGTGGTTTGTAATTGCAGGAAGGCCATTGGAAAATGCAAGCGCAGGGAAATATGCTTGGTCAGTTCATACTCACGGACATTTTCATCATAATAGGCTTTTTCCATGTGCCGTAGTGCCAATTGTAGCCTTTCACCAGCTAGGATCCCCTCGTGGAGGTTATCCCAAATCTCTGCCGGGATGAACTGCCGAGCAGTATGGCCACGCTCGAAGTTGAAGGCACGTTGGGCTTGATGGGCGTAATGCAGCGCTATTTCGTACATTTGATAGTACATTGCTGCGGTTTCCTGTTGCATCCAAAGATAAAGTTCGTGGTTCGTGAACTTATCGCGTAGGAAGTCGTGCACCTCAGCAGCATTTTCAATTTGCTGCTGGTGATTGTTCAATTCTCGCAGTGCAATACTGCTGCGGCGCTTGGCAGCCAGGATCTGCCTTTCTATTTGTTCGATTTCGATGGTGAGTACATCTACCTGGTGTGACCATTCTTGTTTACGGCGTTCCCAACCAGCATTTGTTAGTCCCAAGGATGCTTCCGTATTTCGAATATCCGCTATTGTATTGAAAATCCTTCCGAGCGCAGAAAAAATCCTGCTCATTTTAGTTCCTGGAGGAAGGTGGATAAAATTAACCATTCCTACATACGGGTCAGGGATCAAATCCATCGCATAACCTGTCCCTTCTGAAACGTTGCCCTCAGCTCTATACGTGGTGGAACTCTTGGTAAGCGGTTCATGTTGTGCTTCCCCGCTAATCAATCCATTTGCAATCAGTTTTTGATAATATTGAAGACGCGTCTGTGCAATCTGCTTTGTTTTTTGCAATGCCTGTACTTGCCAATCCGCCTCGCGCCACTGATTTTGACGCACTTCTAAGACTAAGTTAAGCAACTGTTGTTCATGCATGGTGCGTATGGTAGACAAATACTCTGCATCGCCTTTTTCATAACCGGCTAACAAAGCACTACCAAATGCACGGACATCGCCCGCTAGTTCCTGCGCTTTTTGCACTAAGACCATGTAGCGATAGGGACTTTGTGATAAGCACCAGGCGCCTTCGTCAGTACAAACCTCATTCGTGTTTTTCCAACAATCGCGAATACCGCTATTCCCAAAGTACGGCATATCTAGGTTCGGACGGCCGTTCTTCAGTCGCTTAGCGTTCAGACAGGAATGAATCAAAGACAGGCGATCGTTGACGCTAGTATATAAACACATCAGTCGCGGATTGATAGGGGCACAGTCGGGCTCGAAGTCTGTAACAGTAGATGCTTTTGAATCTTCATCTTTCGATAATACTGTAATCGGCGTATCTCCCAAAATCTTAGCAGCTGTGTCAAAAATCAAGCGAGCTTGTTGAAAATCCTCCGGCGTGTTTTTCCGCATCAAAGCATCGCCCCATTGCAGTTGGGTATCTAAGTAGTGCATTAGAATTGCACGCTCTTTTATTACCTCCGCATCAGAGACACGGGTACTGGCGCAGCAACATGCTTTTTCTGAATGAGGCGCCGCGGTTTCAACCGGAAAACCCTCTGAACTACGTATTGATATTCCAGGTTCTTGCTGTACTGGCGGACAGATGAGCCAAGTATTATCATTCACCAATGGGTTGTAAACCAATTCATACCACTTCAAAGCAGCCTCAAAACGGCAATGTGCCCGCAAATGTCCGGCCACGGCAATGGCTGGACTAAACAGCGAAGGCGGCAATAATGGCGTGCCGGGATCGAACCAGGCAAAAAAAGGGAATGCTGCTAATTCGCCTACTGGGGGCGTGATAGGGATTACCAGCGGAGCCGGCAGCGTAATTGCCTCATCGGTCGCAATGTCATATCGGAAACCAGGCGGTGGTGGTGGCGGTGAAACATAACCTGCCGGTACTTCACCCCCTGTTATTTCGAAATGCAGCGAGTCGCCTCTACGACCTAAGAAAACCAATTCCGGTGTTGAGCCCGCAGTGACCTGCACACCTTCGTACGATTTCTGCGGTTGCTGGAATTCGCCATTATGCAATCGGCACCAGCGTAAATGTACCATTGGCTTTGGTACCCAATGCAACATCTCTGGTAATTTTTCTGGTTTGTACCAGTCCGTTTGCGGGTCATTGGGACTAGCGCCCCATTCGGCAACCTGTTCTTTTTGGTTGTAGTAGCGTGACTCCTCTATCCAAAAATAGTATTCGTCCATCAGAGCTGGATGTGTCTTACCACATACGTTGCAGCAAGCGGACGATTCAGATGAATTGCACTTTGATTCAAACGTGGTTGTGGCCGGCGGTATGCCCGCGGCTGCCACCCGGTAAAATTTCGTGCCTAAACGGACAGTCGCCTGAAGCCACATCGGCAGGTCCGTTACTTTCCATGTTTGCCCCGCAAGTGTGACCAAATTAATAGAAGGATTTGGATTGTCATCCCTTACTTCAATGGAGTCATCACCTCCTGGATTATTGTTTTCACAACGCAAGGGCGCCAACCAGGTTGGGCGCGCATGACGGTCTGGCGTGCCCATTAAACCCAATCCTTCCGGTACAGGATCTAGGAACTGAATCGTCGATGGCTCTCGATGTTGGAGAGGTGTTATCCCCGGATGGGCGGGTGGGCGTAATCCATTCCAATAAGTTAGACCTCCAGGAACCGGCATAGTCAGCGTGGCACTACGTAGTTCAGACTCCAAAAATTGGAAAGCCTCCGTTCGTTTCGCTTTTTGCCATTCGTCCCATTCTACCCAATTTTCCCGATAAATGTCCCGTCGTTTACAGGTTTCCCAAATGCAATAGGTTGCAAAGTGCCGATCCCATGCAAGTATGAAATCCTGTGATACAACGAACGCGGGCTCCAACCCAAGTCGAGCGCGTTGAATAAACAATTGAACTGCACTGATTGCTTCCTCAATGCGACTTGCTTTCTGGCAAATACCGACTTCCACATCCATCAGGAGCAATTCACTCAAGTGCTTCACTTCCGTAGCAAAACCGCCCCAAGGGAGCAGCACACGGTCCATATGCGTCAGGTAGGCCACCAACGCCGCCCGCCCTCGTTCACGAAGACCATCATTTAGGCGTTTAATCTCTTCGTAGCGGCGCGGTTCGCCATTTTCTATGCATCCCTCTCGGTAGAATCGAGCTAGGTTGAGATTGCCAGATTCAGTTTTGTTAAAAGCAGTCTCAGGAACTGCGGGATCATCGGAGGCCCATAGGTCCGGTCGCGCTTCCCATATCTCTTTTTCGGAAAAATGCTTTTGCAGAGAGCGAATCCATTTCTCCGACTGCCAAACACGTACGGCCCAACGATCGTCTTCTAAGTCCACGGATTTGACTTCATAAGCCGCATAATATTGCAACACCAAGGTGTCGTGCCGTAAATCGATGCCGAGATGACGAACCAATTGGGCCGGCTTGTCTTCGTGCAATTCAGCGGATTCATGGAATAGCAGCCAGGCTGGTTGCTCTGGCGAACGTTGAGTTTCTTTCCGCATCACCGTATAATCAAAAAGGCGTTCCCACCAGTCGAACATCGCCTGCATCCGTTGGGGGGTTGGAGCCACCCGCAAGTCTTGCGCGGACGAGGGTGCTGTATAGTTATCTAATACCGGTAAAAAATTCAAGTCAAAATTAGCTTTATGTGTTATAAAAGAACTGCCGCTGCGATAATATGCCTGCCCTGCAAAATTAACCGGATGTGAGAGAATATAGCCCAATTCCGACTGCCCATCATCAGAAATCCGTTGTACCGAAAGTCGGAGACGGCTTGCTAACAGCATGGCTTTAAAAGCACGCTGATAAGTTCGCCGGATGTCTCGTACCGTACTGGTGAAATGCATCGTAAGAAAATCTTTTGCAGAACCGATAACATCAATTCCTAATTGCAATGTAGCGTCTTTCTTGTCTTGGAACAGTTTGTCATACGGCACAGTTAACCATTCCATTTCCGAATCTGTCCCTTTGTATTTAAGCTGGAATCCGGTGGTTTGCGGACAAACATCTTCCGGCCCGTCAAAGACCAAAGGCTTTCGTTCCAATTCAATGTCTAGTTCATAAAAACCTGTTTTCAGCGCAATTGGCTTCGTACATGCCTCTGGGGCTTCTTCGTTCGGCCAGTCATGACTGAGCAACACCCAGGTCTTTTGACCACGTTTGAGAATAACACGCCAACGGTGCGATTGCTCGGCTTTTTTAAAATCAGGCATCTGTCCCGTCGGGGTAGGTGCGCCAGTGCTAAACTCATATTGACCTTCATTTTCAATCAACAAAAGTCCCTTCCAACGAAGTGTAAACGGTTCCGCTCCGCCTAACATCTTTCCATCTGCATTCGCCATCGCAAAACCGTTTCGCACCGCAGCAAAACGCAGTTGTTCAGGTGTAAATGAAAATCCCATGGCAGGCACGATAACCGGAATCGGCGCATTCCAGGCGTTTTCCTCCGTCCCAAAAGCATCTAAGCCGCCGCGCACTTCGCGCCACTGCAACGTCTTCTCTGCATCAAAATACTCCGCTAGCATGCCCGTTCCGGTAAGACCTAACAGAGCAGCAAGTGCTCCTCCTTTTGGTTGAGACTGCCAAGTTACCGAGGGTGACTGGCCGTTGTCATTTTCCCAGGACGAAGTGGCTCTGTTCTCATCTGCCCACAGATTTTTTAATAACAGTTTGGCAAGTTGGCTACCTTCCGGATTGGAATTGCCGGTAGCATCAGCTATATGGAGAGCTAAGTGTTCGGCGACGATTTGGCACCGTTGGTAGAAAAGGGCAAACTGCTGCTGGAACCATGCCCAGCGTTTAGCCTCTTCCGTCTCCTGTATTAGGCGTTCTTCCGCCTCACCGAAATTATTGAAAAGGAAAGCAAAATTGGCTAAATCGATACGGGGTAAGAAATAGAGGTCACGTACGGCCCCTTGCTCCTTCGGATTTTTGAGTTGGCGGATACGGCTGATTTTAGTCAAAACCGCTTCATCAGAAAGCGGAACTTCCGTCCACAGTTCCTGCGCAGACGCATCGTAATGGAAAGGACCGTCCGGTGGTGTATTCCACATTAGCTCGGAAGTCGGCGTCGAAATAGGAAGCTTAACCCTATATTGTCTTTGTGCTGAACTTACAGAAATCCCGTTATCTTCCAGTACCGAAGGGAAGAAATGTTGCCCTAGCGAAAGCCACTTGTTGCTTGCGGGCTGTAGCGTATAACCAAATTCCTCCCGAAGGACGGTCTCCATACGCATCCAAGTCCATTTTTTCGAGGCTTCCGCATTCACATTGACAGCCAAAAGCTTTTTGCGCAAAGTCCAAAGCGAATTCCGGTCTTCATCATCCGGCAGGCCCAGCGGGGAATCTTTCGCTTCGTTGGCCGTTTGTAAAGGAAAAGGATCGTCGCCCTGCAAATGCTCCTCGTTAGTGAAAAGAAAAAGCAGTTCACCTACTTTAAATTCGGATGCATAGATTTTAACCAGAATTTCAGCAAAACGCAGCGTGTGCGTTGGGTGCGCATGCCAGCTGTCGATAGGGTTACTCGGATTGAAACCGGCCAGTACCGAAAGCGGGTTCAGATTGGCAATCAATAATTTGAGAAACTCCGGCTCACGGCATCGACAATTATGAATATGAATGGCATATTGCTGTATCTGATGAAGCAGGTGTTCTAACGCCCAGTTCCACTTCGTTGCCCCTTTCACCCAGAATGCGAGCAAATGGAGTCTTTCTGCCCCGGTTTCACCTGCATGAGGTTTTGTGCCATCAGTGAGTGACAAATGAAAATCGTCCCGGAACATTTGAAAAGCTGCCAGCTGACGGATAAAGTCTGGGTTAATAGATGGACCTTGGAACAGTTCTAACTCCTTGCAAATGTCACGTAACTCCGTGAACGTGTAACGGGCGTTCGGCACTGATTGCATTTTGCGCCAAATCCGGATAAATACAGCCAGCTGTTTTAGAGCTTCCGCTGGATTTGCAGGATCTTCAAACTCAATCACGTATTCATCCAAACAACAAGGTTCGCAATCCGGGAATCCCTTTTCCCGACTCCCTTTCAAGCTAAATTTAACAAACTCAGATTTCCATAACTCGATAAATTCACAGTATGACAGACACGTACGCTTGAGAAATTCAGCCACGTGGACAATAACATTCGTCCACAATATCCCATTGGGTTTATCTGATTTAAATCCATACAATTTGTACAGATTCTTACTTGAGATGTTTTTTTGGAACAAAAATTGATACTCTTCCGGAGTTATGCCAAGATACTCAATCGCAGTTTCGATGCGAACCGGGTAACGCCATAAATGGCTCTGGAATTTCGCAGGCTCCTTTGCCGGATCGAGGACGAATTCCGTAATCGCTTTTCGGAAGCGACGCATCGTAGCAAAGCGGCTCGTTCCTAGCTGTTTCAAATACGTTCGTACAACATCCAACGGCTGTGAATACGGAAGCCAACACGCGGTGAAGTCGTTCTTCAATATATCATAGGCAGTTTGCGCATCTGTAAGCACGGCGGGCGTAGAATGTTCAGGCAATGCTTCGAACAACGTCACCGGGTCATGTTGGAAAGCCCCGGTAGGACTGGTAGTTGTAGTCAGTTCATGATCCCCCACTTTATCTTGCGCTGTGTTGTAAACCATGCCAGATGCAGTGTTATTGGCAACTATGTACTCCAACGATTCATTGACGATATCTATTAATGGTAAAGGCACTGCCAAATTGGATTGTGTTGCCAACAGATTTCCCAATGGCCCCCGACGGCTTGCCAAGAACGTTGCTAAAGTTTTATTGACGTTTTTAGGTATCGGGTCTTTACAGGTCAAATCGATAGAAACCTTCAACAAATCGTGCAGATAAGCTATCGGCCCCAACGGTGACCGGTTCGCGGGCGGGATACAATTGATCAACGAGCCATCCGGGTTGATTGGTTTGAACCCGGACGGACCAGGTACAGGGCTGGGTTCGACCGCCCCAGAATTAGTCCAAATTTCTTTGGCGTAGTCGTAAGCCTTCGAACCGACCAATGCTTCTTTAAAATCTTCAAAAGTAAGACCTTTTATGCTTTTTGCATCAGTAAAACCTCGTGCCCAAAGCGCTTCCATGACAGAGAATTGCATGTCTACAGGAGTGATACCACTCGTCAGGTTGATGACACCCTGAATGCATTCCAGCCATTCGGTAAATTGCTGCTGTGCCACCAGATCACCGGGAAAAATGCCACTTAGGGTTTGTTCCAGTAAGATCGGGTCCCACCCGCTGAACAAAAATTTGCCGGGGTAATTTTTCAATAATCTATCTAATGGATTATCCGCGGGACGGTCCAGAGTAGGAGCGAAATCCATTTTCAAGGGAGCAGGTGCTTTGAATTCAATATCAAAGAACTTGCGCAAGTGGTTAATAAAGGCTTGTATCCGTTCTTGCCTCGTGCCGGGATTGGTGAACCCCGGGAGCGGATCCGGAATTGAAGCCGGGAGCGAATCCGGATACAATAAAGTCTCCCAATCACCGCTGTTTTTGGCAGCCAATCCTTTTACATCTTTTACTCCAAAAGCAAGGCTATTGATAGCGTTCATTAAAGGTACATGCCCTTTGGTAACCGTGAAAACTACCAAATCGAAATGTGCAGCGATATCGTTGAGAGATAAGCCCCCCCAAAATGAGTTTATATCTGCTCCGGTGAAATCTAACCAATTACTTACTAACCAATAAAACGGAGTTGCTGGAGTAACCTCGCCAATCGGTATGTCAGTATCGCCCACCGAACCTAAAGCTCGCAAGCGTCGCGCTGCCTGAAAGCGATTGACTCCTGTCGGCTCTTTTAGTACCTGATCATCGAGAGCTTGCTCGATATTGGCTACAATCTGCTCCTCGGGAATCAGTACGGTCATTTTAAAACGCTGCTCCCGCTTAACCTGTGATGACAGAACGGCTGTAAAGACATAAAAGTATGCTGCCGGAACCCAAAAAACAGGTTCCAATACTGTACCTGCACCTCTTAGAATTACTTTTGCCTCCCGGACAGGCGAGGCGAGGAACACCGGGAAGTAGTATCCTGCTTGTGTGGCTTTCTTGCTTTCTTCCTCGCACCATATAGCCGCCGAGAGAGAGAACACGAAATTAGCCAAACGCTCGGCTTCGCTATTGTGCTTGGCATAGTAGGCCAACAGTTCACCTTCGAAAATTTTTCGATCGCGCTCGGCTTCGTCGTTAGTGCCCTGAGGATCGGTGTACATCTCCTCTAACTTGCGGACTTCAGGTGTTCGTGGTGGTATGACGAACGACGGGAGTGGCGGTGTCGGCACTGGGAGTGGATAGGCCATTGGCACTGGGAGTGGATAGGCCATTGGGCCCCAAATGATTTCATAAGCAATATGACGGCACTTGTCACGGGTCAGGTTAGCAATATCTACTGTGCTGCCTGGTTCGGCTTTCAGCACGTTTTCCACGGCCGTTCGCAGGTTCTCAAAATTAGGTGCTGTGCCATCCTCTGGTAACGTGACGGTCGGGCTCAGTTGCTGCCCAGGAGAAGGCAAGGTCAAATATAAACTAGTAGTTTCAAGTGTTTGGAAATCGTTTGGATCCGATGGTATATTAGCAGACTGAAGCGGTACGTTATAATATTTTTGCTTATGCACAATATCGCCATTGTTACGCTCAATGACCAGACGTACATCGGCATTAAGATACTCCTCTCCAATCAGAGGATCAGGAATTTCGATGACCGCCGTGGCTACTGCGAAAAAATTCAGTTTATATTTTATTGGACCTGTTGATAGTACTTCAACGATTTCAAAGTGCTGGATAATCTGACTATTGTTTTGGTTAGGGCGTGCCCCCGCCTCGGTGGGAGACGGTAATAAAGGTACCGTTGGCTCGATATATTTAGCCGGCCCATATTCTTTAGACAGTCCCATGCTGGTTCCACTGCCATTGGGATCGTTGAACGACAATTCCACAGCTTTAATGGACAACGTTTTTAGGTATTGATCAAAACTTTCTCCATTAATTGTAGTTACGGCTTGAATTGGCTCTACCGGGTGAAGGCGAATAACAAGCAGTTTTGGCATATTTTCCTCCTTTTCCAAGCAACTTTTGCAAGTTACTCTTGTTTTCTGTGTTTTATATCAGGGTTGGTATATATGTACGGTCTAAACTTTTTATTACTCGCATACATGCATAGTTGTCTATAAGTACTTATGTCTTCTTCCCTTAAAAGATGATAAAGTCTCATAATTATTACCAATCCACCAAGAATATTATAACCAGAGAAAAATAACATATTCTCGAATTGGTTCTGGCTCTAAAATCCTAGGGATTCCTTGTTCGACATACAATTATCAAGAGAACAAGGAAAATCCCCCTAAGATGTGTAAATGAGAGACGTTTTGCAGATGGTTTTTCCTGGCCAACAGACCGACATCGAATTTCAGACGAACAAATTAAGGAGTGGTTGTCAGGACTGATTATTAGAGACGGTTTTGCCTATGGACACACAAAGCGGTTCTGGCGCAAAAATACTTGACTAGAGATATAGAACGGAAATATCATGTTAACGAGGAGATTAAAGAACTTATCCAAATAATTTATGAATAAATTTAACTTCATTTTGGGCAGATTTCACCCTTTGGTGAAGTTGTCCTTTTTTCATCATATGCATTGCTTCGATGCCACTTAAAATTAAAGTAGCTGTAGGAAATGACTGCAATCTAACATAGAACGAACTCGCTTCTTGATAAAACGATGATCTTGTTCCACTATGTTATTCAAGTACTTTTGTTGTCTAAGTTGCATACCACCTGATTTTTTCCTTTTTCAACTGTTATAACACGAGGTTTTGAAACATGAAAAGGCTGTAAGGCTTTCTTGAAAAAGTACTTTGCAGCCTTCTGGTCTCTTGTTTTGCTTAGATGAAAATCGATTGTATTTCATTTCGAATCAACAGCACATACAGGTACATCTATTGACCTTTTACTTTGATATATGTTTCATCCACTCTCCAGGATTCATTTGTTTAAGGTGACGTTGGATTCGTTTGTCCAACTCAGGACCGTACTGATGAACCCAACGCATAATTGTTGTATGAGAAATGGATAAGCCCCGTTCCCCCATGATTTCCACTAAATCACGAAAACTAAGGTTATACCGTAGATACTATCTTATCGTTAACAAAATAATATCAGGCTGATAGCGCTTCCACTTGAATACATTTTCCTTTTCCATACCAATCACGCACCTTCTTTAGATTAGTAGTATCAGTATGTCCAAGATTTATAGATTTATTGCAATTGTCTTTAAGTTTTTGCACCATATCCCTAGTTTTTCACCACGTGGTTTACATAAAGCAGCATACTCATCCCCACAACAACTTAAAGTAGCTTTATACCCAAGGTTAATTTCACTAAGAGCTTTTATGTCAGTTAGATGCAAAGTACAAATGTAAACAAGGGTTGTTATACCTTCAAACGTTTCAAAACGTACTAATTCTGAACCATCGTCATATATACCTTGTAAAATCTTTACATCACCGCTCTCTGAATAGCCCTAATGTATTCCGCTGATCTATGCGATCACTCAATCTCTTTTCCATTGCTAATAGACTTGCTTGCTTCACCCTATTCAGTTCGGCTACCATAGCGCTATATTGTTCATGGAGCTGATACTGCAAATGATACGGCATTGGATTTGCTTCTTTCATTTCTTCTTTCTTATTGGCGATGCCATACTCCTTTACAATCAATTTAGCAGCCTTTTCTAAGGTCATGCCATCCTCTTTACTAAGCTCTACTAAGTGCTGAAGAAGTACCACATCAAACTCTGTATATTCTCTTCTTCCCCGAATATTCTTCCGTACCTCATACCCTTCTCGTTCAAGAACATCAGAGTATTTCCTAAGTGTGCTGCCACTCACCCCTAGACGGCTATAAACCTCATTTGCGGTATACACTATCTCCATTCCTGCCATAGCGCTACCCCACCTCCTATAAGGAAAATTCAATATGAACAGTCTAAAACCTCTAATAATAAATCAACGAGACTCGTACTGTCTTTGCTATGTTTTGTCGGAATAGAGGGGTTTTAAATCATAAGAAATCTTTCGTGATATTATTTGTCTCAAAAAAAATCATATTTTTTTAAAATTACTCTTAAAAAACAGGGAAAGAATTCTTATAATGCGCAACGTAGGCTTCTATTGAGCTAATTATATAAAAGGAGGATGTTTAACTATGAAAAAAACAAAGGGAAGAAAGAAAAAATTAGATGTAGAGATTCGTTTTTGGGGATTCGAGCTTTTCATTAAATACTTTGCTTAACAAAATATTTATATTCAAATTTTATTTGTAAAACCTCTTCGTAAAAGAACGTAGGTTCGTGTATAATAAGAACAAACGTTCTTTTATTTTAGGAGGAATCACGATGTATGACTATTCAATCCTACCGAATAGAATCATCTTATGTGTTGATTTACGAAGCTTTTATGCTTCAGTAAGTTGCATTAAAATGGGACTTGATCCAATGCATACAAAGTTGGCTGTAGTCGGCGATGTAAATAGAAATGGTTCAATCGTTCTTGCTGCAACACCACCCTTAAAAGCCCTGGGCGTAAAGAAGATGGCGAGGCTATATGAGATCCCTCGTCAAAAGGATATTCTTGTTGTGAATCCGATTATGGGAACATATATTAAATGCTCCAACTACATAACAAAATTAGCTTTACAATACGTTCCTATTGAGGATTTTCACCAATACAGCATAGATGAATTTTTTATGGACGTTACCGATAGTATTCATTTATTTGCTAACGCCCCATACGAATTTGCCTTGAAATTCAAACGTGAAATATATGAACATACACGCATTGAATGTACGATTGGAATTGGTCCGAACCCTTTAATGAGTAAGGTTGCTTTAGATATTGAAGCAAAGAAAAACAAAGACGGGATTGCTTTTTGGAAGTATGAAGATGTCCCTACAAAATTATGGAGCATACGACCTCTTAATAAGTTTTGGGGCATTTCGTACAAAACAGAAGAAAAGTTGAACCGAAAAGGAATACACTCAATCGAAGATTTAGCCAATTATCCTCTTAAATATTTAAAACAGAGTTTTGGCAAGATTGGGGAGGAATTGCACTTACATAGCAACGGCATTGACTTCAGCCGTATTTCGGAGAAATACGTTCCAGTTACAACTTCAATCGGAAAAAGCCAAATTCTAATGCGTGACTATACGATAGAAGAATTCCCGATTGTTCTACTTGAACACATTGAAGAAGTCTGTTATCGCCTTAGAAGACAAAACAAACTTGCTCAAACCGTTCAATTCTCTGTTGGTTATAGTAAGAGTTATAACGGTGGCATTAGAAAAACACATACTTTAAGTCGTCCGACTAACCTAACAATGGATATTTATAAGATTTGTACATACTTTTTGCATCAACAATATACTGGCGAACCGATCCGCAGCATAAACATTTCTCTAACGAATTTAATTCGAGAAGGGGAGGAACAAATTTCTCTTTTCGATAATGTCACGCAACGAGAACAAGAAGTAAAGCTCACAAAAGTAATGGATGAAATACGCACAAGGTTTGGGAAGAACAGCATTTTACGGGGGATTTCCTACACGCATAGCGCTACAGCTAGATACCGAAACACACTGATAGGGGGACATAAATCATGAATAACGCTAATATGCCAAAAGGGCGCGGAATGATAAAATGGGCACCGTTCGCAGCATTAACACCCCAATTTGACGGAATCCGTAAGATTATTAAGGAACAAAACAAAGTAACACGTCCAATTCTAACAACTGAAGAAAAGGCACGAATTGAAAACATGCTATTATGTTCGCTGCTTTCTGAAGAAGAAATACTAATTACATATTATGAAGACGGTTATTTACTCTCAGGTTATATGACCGTTGTTGATATTGACCCATTAAATAGTGCTGTTATATGTACGGATGCTTTTTATAATACGATGAAACTGCAATTCTCTAATATAATAGATATTAAATAAAATAAATTGATGTTATCAAGTTTAGACCATATAAAGGAGTGTAAAAATGCAAGGGAATCAGATAAGAAAGAACACAGCAGGAGCAGTTATTCATAATGATATTAATAACTATCCCTTTCTAAATATACCTATGATTATTAATGAAAAAGACGGAATGATTTACGAGGTTTTTAGCGTAGGTTTTCATGTTAATGATGCAGCAACGATGATAACAACAGACGGTTTTGCTACAACTAGGGTTAATACACCCATTGTAAAAGTTAAAAATACTGATGGTAGCTTTGAAGCGTATCGCTTACCCTTAGAACTGGAACATTGGGTGTTTTCTTGTTTACAAACTGCTTCAGCAGGAAAAAATCCATTTCCATGTAAAGTTGCTTTTGGAATCATTGACAATAAATTTTATGTAGAATTCAAATAAAAAAATACTTCATTTAATTATCTCAAAAGTAATTAAGAAAAATTAATCAAAAAATTATTCACTACATAAACATTTTTTAAATTTTCTAGGAATCAAAAAATAATCCATTTGTGTAGCGTTTTTTGATTCAGTTGACAACTTAAAGAACTTGAGATAATATAAACTCATAGTTTATTTTTAATGTGATGCATAAATTAATCAAATTTTGATTATAAATAATATTGGGACATAAGAGCCCGTTAAGCCTATGGACATATGAGCCATGTAAAAAGAAGTACCATTTTTGGTACTTCTTTTTTTATATAGAGAAATAATTTCTTAAACCCGAATGAACAACAAAGGTTTGTGAAAAGTTCGGATCATTACTTGCATCATCCCGATAACCCCAAGAGAAGTGGTAATTGTCAGAGTTTTTATGCTTCCACGAATTACCTATTACCCCCAATTTATACAGATGACCTATAGTTTCTTTCAAGTCTTCAATATTAGCATAATGCTCCTTTTTTTGTGTAAAATGAGCTTCTATTAAATCGTAAGTAAATGTTATCTTTTTCATATCATTTATCAGTTGCAAACCTTCTCGAAGCATTTCTCTATTCTTATGAATACTAATTTCATTTTGAAGCTCGTCATAAAACCATTTTGAATATTTTTGAGCACAATTCCTAAACGCCGCAGGATCAAAGTTAGTACCTTCAGGACTATCTTCTATTACTAAATTTAAGTGCCTGATAATATCCCTGGGGCGACCTAAACTATAATCTAAAAGATACACAATAGTATCT
Source organism: Bacillus sp. AR4-2 (assembly GCF_008274865.1). Taxonomy (NCBI): domain Bacteria; kingdom Bacillati; phylum Bacillota; class Bacilli; order Caryophanales; family Bacillaceae; genus Bacillus; species Bacillus sp. AR4-2. The sequence goes on along the minus strand of NZ_CP031063.1, from coordinate 68,945 downwards.
TTATTATTTATTTTTCTTGGGAATAACATTCTATATAGTTGAGCTTTATTCATAGAAGAATAAGGCTCTGCTGATTTTTGAACTTTATTCAAAATCATTTCCATTAATGGGTGTTCCTCACGTTTTTTAGACCTTTTTTCTATCCAATAAAGGTTTACTTCACTTTCGGTCACTAATTTATTTGAATTACTTGAGTGTTTATGTATTTCATCAATAATATCACTACGCAATAACACAACTATTTTAGTACTTTTTTTACTTAAAGATTTAAACATAATGTTTAAATCTTTAATAGTTTCAAGCATAGAGATTAAGGTTTGATAATGTTTAGAATCATCGCCAAACTTCTCATCTAATTCATCCAAATCGTCATAAATAAGTACAATTTCTTTTTCTTTTTCTTTTCTCAAACAGTTATAAAGCAACTCTTCCAACTGGCTTATTAATTCGAAATATTCCTTCGTTAAGTAATTAGTGGAGACTTGGGCTGTATTTTCGTGTGCTGCAGTTACGGCAAGCTCGCTTAACCCTTTCTTTTTCGCATCACCTTTTAATGAATTTTTTATTCCTAAGCTTTTATTTACATCCTTAACTTTAAATATATCGTCAGGATAGATATTTTTTAAAAATTGAGCTAACTTATATTCTGCTGTAAAAGGTATTTTTTTTCGTAGTCCTACTTTTTTATTTAAAGTATCGCTAATTTGATATAACAGTGTCCATTTCCAAAAAATAGATAGTTCTTCTGGCTTCATCTCACGAAATTGCGTATCTATTAATTTCCTTAATACATAATCATTTTTGGTGAAAATTTTACAATAGCTATCTGGCTTTTCATTAACCTTTTTATGGACGTACTTTGCTAATATTGTTTTACCTGTTCCTTTACGACCAGATATTATAAATTTCTCAGGGCGCATAATTTCATCGAATTTGCTATTTTTTGTGTAAAACAATTGCTCAAAGTCGCCACGAGAGGCTTCTGTCTCTCCATCTATACTTCCAATGAATAAATCTTTTAAAAGGACTTGATTAGTCAAAAGAACACCCCCCCATAAATATTATCACTGGAATATTATAGCATAGTAAATATGGATAAAAGAAATAACATATTATATAAATTATTAATCTCTTCTATTATTTTTAGGATAAAGAATATTCATTGCTTCTGCTGTTAAAATCCATTCTCCACGCTGCTTCTCTTCAGGTTTGTAGTATTTTAATTTACCTTCTCTAATCAATTCATCAACTAATTTACTATCTTTCCCCCTCTTCAACTTCATTCTCAATGCTTCTTGTGTAACCCCCCAACGATCACACGCTTCTCTAGGTGTCATAATTTCATCTAGCATAAATAACATCCAAACCGCCCCTTTCGTGACTTATAAGTAACATGCATTAAAAATATACGTCACTTATAAGTAACAAACAAGAGCCTACGACAAAAAAAAGACCCTATTTAGGGTCTTTTTTCCTAGCTTAATAGAAAATATTTCATTAAAATACGTACCACATGTAACGTAATATGTAACCCAGCCTTCAGACCAATCCTTGTCCATTTTTCAAGTACAAATGAAAACTTATTTCCAAATTTGATTGAAACCTTAGTTTTATTGAAATGACTCTTCTCACTTCCTCTCTTCATTTCTCTCATTCTGTTATAATTCTTACTTACTTTACTAGATTTTTTCTTTTTCATCCGAATCACCTCTTATATTTTTTTGGACATTATTTGAATGTCAAAATATAATAAGCAGTTCATTCCTATGAAATTCGCACTTATCATATCTACCTCGTACTAGAACGTTGCTATGTCTTGCACTATCAAATGACAAGTCAAAAATAATAGAAACAAATTCTAGAAAAGGCGTTTGAAAAATAACATCCATTCTATATTTGTTAATTCCCCATGCACTTGCATTTCACTAAAAATATGGAAAATATGTAATTAAAAGGTGTTACAAACAATAAAATACATTACAGTTCAAAAATCTAAATTCTTGAATGAGAATTTTATAGTTTAAGAGATTTTCACGCCCTATAGTTAGCTATAACAATAAATTCATCGAAGTATAATAAATTATATTTAGATATAAATAATACTTAATATGTAAGAATCCTACATTCTTCTCTATTAACCTCTACTTATAATTTTCATAATTCATTACGATATATATATTGTTTTAAATTATTTTGAGCGCAATAAGTAACTAGGATTTTTAGGGATTCACACCCCGATACCTCCCTTGTTTTATAAATCAACATAATTTTCAAACACTAACGCTTCACATATTAGAACTTGGTATATATTGGAATAGTCGTGGGCATATTGTTTATAACAATTGAAAAATGGAAGGGAGAAAAATAATGCCAATTTCAAAATTTTCTATAGTTAAGGAGATAATGCCAGTTAATTTTTCTATAGTTAAAGTGTTACCGAATCTTGATATTGAAACAATCAGTGCTGCTATTGAAATCGACAAGCATTGGAAGAATTTAAAAGGAGCGCCCGGTAAAGCAGTTTCTAAAATTGAAAAAGTTGGACATCCAAATAATACATCAGGAGAAGGGTATCGAATTAGATACAAATATGGTGCTATCTATTATAAAAGAGGGAAACAACCTGCGTGGGTATATGGAGATATTAATGCATACTATGAATCAACCGATAATGCTAATGGATGGTTAGGTTTCCCAACTTCAGATGAAGCACCGTTTGCACAAGAAGGAAGGGTAAGTACTTTTGAATTCGGCAATGTATATTGGTGGCCTGACACCGGAGCAATTGCTTTAAATGATGTTCAGGTTCATTATACAGGAATAGTGTGTTATGGTGAGACTGACTGGGATCAAGGATCTACTGAGGATGAGCCGTATGTAGTTTTAGGAGTAGTATCACCATCAAGTAATCTAACGTTTAGGAGCATAATTTATGATGATGTAGATGATGGAGAAGTAAGAACGGCAACAAATCTACCTTATCCCTACCAATCTTCTAGCATAGAAAGTATGCCTTGGGTTGAAATATTCAGGGGCAAACCACTTGGTATGAATATTAGCACTTTAATGATGGAACATGATTATGGTGACCCAAACGTTTACTATCAAGCTGTTGAGTATGGTGTCCGTCTTGCAATGGAAAAGCTTGTCGATGAAATTAGACAAAGGGATTTATTTGGGAAAGGGGAGGAAATAGCTGATGTTGCTGAATTCATACTACCAGAAATAGTGCCACTTATCGCAGTAGAAATAAATAAGTTACTTGATACAGACGATGATGTTCTTGGACATGAAACTTTACAAATTACCGCTAAACAAATGATTGTACTCGCTGCACGAGCAATTGATTCAAATGCTCGTGGAATACTTTATAAATTCGAATCAAAAATGTTTACCGGTGGTGGAGCACAATATAAAGTTTATTTTACTGTTCATCCTGTCGATGGACCGAAGAATAGTGCACCAGTAATAGTGAAATAAATTTAATGTCAGGCAACTCCAAAATACACTTAATATTATGTGCATTAACAATATAAATTAGTGTTCGACAGAAAATTTAAAATACAAGTTGCATATTAATTTTTTTAATGACCTTTTATTCAAATACAATTAGTAACAAAAAAGGAAATCTTTTTTAGATTTCCTTTTTTATATTACATTTTATAAGTATTATAAAAGAAGAATCGAATTGAAGATTCTTCTTTTTATGTGTACTAAAAGGTACACCTTTTGGAATGGTGTGAAATCGAATAAAAACAGTGTTCCAAAACATCATATTTACACTTTCGGAACATTCCATAATCAACATATACCTTTCGGTTCACTTTTGATATAATTGTAGCCAAATAGATTGGAAAAAGATTGTTTTTTAGGAAGGTTGAAATTATTATGACTAGCAAGAAATTTGGATATGTTCGTGTTTCAAGTAAAGATCAAAATGAGGAACGCCAAATTGTTAACATGAGAAATATTGGAATTGACGAACGGGATATTTTTATCGATAAAGAAACAGGAAGTAATATGCATAGAGAAAAATACCAAATAATGAAACACATGGTTCGCACTGGTGACACAATTGTCTTTGATTCATTAACAATGCTTGGAAGAACCATGAATGATATTTTAGAAGAGTTTAGATATTACGAGGAAAATAAGATAAATTTAGAATTTCTAAAAGAACCATTTATCAACGTAACTTATAATGGAAACGCCACAAATGATATTATTCAAAGTGCTGTACGAAAGGCAACTGCAACCATCCTATCAGCTTTTGCTGAAAAAGAGCGCCTAGATATCAAACAACGACAAGCTGAAGGAATCACTTTAGCAAAAGCTCAAGGGAAGCATTTAGGTAGACCACAGAAAGAAATTACACAAGAATTTAAAAATGCTTATAAAGAGTGGAAAGAGGGGAAAATCACAGCTAGAAACGCCATGGAAAAATCCAATATCCCATCCACTACATTTTATCGACTCGTTAAGAGATATGAGAACGAAAAAAAGGTGGATAACATTTATAATAGAAGGAACTAGAAAAACAAGCTTGAAATTCACTCAAAATAAGGATTTTAAATGGCACTAAACATTAAAAGTAGGGGAGACTGTATTCATGCAAGAAATCCAAGACACAATACAAGGCTTCTCCTCTTATTTATTAAGTAAGGGAAGAAAACCTTCAACTATTAAACGATATATTTATGATGTAGAAAGTTTTATTCAATGGCTGCATCTATCAAAAAAGGTTAACGAGAATAATGTTTGGGAATCACTACACAAAAAAGATTTCGAAGCTTTTTTACTTATTTAAAAAACAATCGTAAGTACTCTGATAAAACTATACACCGCATATATATTGTTTTAAATAGGTTGTACGAATACTTAGATTTACCAAGCCCCATTGAAGGAGTTATTCAGATAGATCCACCTGATCGAACGCTACGTAGGGAGGATTTTGTTTCTTTCCAGGAAGGGAAGCGCTTAAAAGAAGTCATTTCTTCACTAGAAGGCCTTACAGAAAAACAACGATTAACACGCCCATTGATCTTAGAGCGAAATATTTCTACCATTACATTACTCCTGAATTATGGCCTCTCTTTAAAAGAGCTTGCTTCTTTACGAATGGTGCACGTTCATTTCGAAAGTAACACTTTATCGATTCCTGAAGACTCAAAAGTGAATAGAACCATCCATTTGAAGGAAGAAGATAAACTACACTTATACAATTACTATAAAACTATTCCTGAACCTGTACGCCCTAAATATCACAGTAATGATGCCTTATTTGTTGCTTTTGACTTTACTCGTAGGACATATCATTGGAGCTATGACGATAATCAACCAAAATTTTTAAGTGAAATCTCTGTTCAAAAAATGATTCGTTTAGAAGTAAAACGAGCTAATCTTCGAAAAGGGATTTCTGCTCAGCATTTTCGAAATTCCTATATTTTAAGAAACATTGAAAACAATAATACGCCTGAACAAATCATGCAGCAAATAGGATTTATATCTAATTTATCCTTAAAAAGATATTACGATTACTTATAAACGAGCCACAGTAAATACAGACTCACACTCTTCACTTAATATATAATTTTTACACATCTACAAAAAAGTGATAAATTAAATGAAAATAAAGGTTTAATAATGAAAAAAAATGAGGAATCATATTATATCCATCAATATACTTTACGAGATAGGACTACTAAATCTATCAAAATCGAATCCTGGGTATAAAAGACAGTGACATCTTTCAAATTCAAATGATAAAAATAGATTCAAACCAAAAGTAACATAGCGCTATATTACAGATTTTATGACAAAACTCAAATTTGATTACAATAGACAAAATAGAAAAGAGCTTCAAACAGAAGCTCTTTTAAGCGTTTTACCCCTCTATTACACCAACACATACTTGTAAAAATAAATACCAACAGAATATGCCCCATAATCGACACTGTCGGGCTTATTGTTTCTTCACAACTCCACCCATATAACTACAAAGTCATGATATATATCAGAAGTTAAAATTATCTATTCTACTAATATTAATTCTTCTTTTCATTCTCCAATTCATGAGTGCGATGTCCTCGTGCAACGCATCTTTAACAGAAATTTCAGTGTATTTAAATAATCTATTATCCAATTCCACTATTTCTTGTAACAAGGCGAATAATTCATCGAAACAATCGTTATGAATTGAATCTCCCGTTTGTTTATAGGGTTTGAAATTACTATCTGTAATCTCCTCCACATCATTTAACTTTTTAATAAATATATCTATGTTTCCTTGATTAACAATAAATTTTCCAAAAGCGAATAACACTTCAGCTGTATCCAGAAAACTATACTTATCAAACAAATTATAAAGTTTTATTATTGCTATTGACTGCTTTACTTCTTCCTCAAGTTTACTAGACAAAATCTTTAAATCTTTACTTATTATTAAATAATCAGTAAAAAATTGTTCAAAGGCATTTAAATAACTATCGAATTTCCTATAATCCAAAAAATCTCTTCTTGGGTCATCATCATCATCATCTGAATTAGCAATCATCTCTAACGTTTTAGTTTCTTCATATATTCTGATAAAATCAGAATTTGCGTACTGAATATTTTCTTCTACTGAGGTAATAATACTAGCAAAAATCAGATCTGGATCGGGATTAATACTCCGATTAATCTTACTAATTTTAGAACCCTCAGCTTCAATATACTTAATTATTTTAAACACTAACGGCGAATAAAACTTTTGATATTTCTCTTTTTTATATTTTTGATCCTCTCTTTTACCAGTTAAACGATGTGAAACATATTGTGCTGTTGATGCTGCACCAAATGCTCCCCCAATTGAGAATATTATTGTCCAATCAATCTCCATGAATAATCCCCTTTTGTCTATAATTTATATTTCTACTTTACCATTAATCCTTTAACCTTTCCTAGTCCTGATATATCTTCATCATGTTTGTTTTCACCATTTAGAAACACTGAAATATTAAAACCAACCGACCACAGCATACACACTTATAGATTTAGTTAAAAAAGTTTAAGAAATAAGCTTCAATAAATAATTATGAATATTACTAAGGGATAAGGGAATTAATAAATTTGGATAGAAAGTGATACCCAAATTATTAGCAATATAAATTTTGAGATAGTTTTAGACAACTTAATATTTGGGAATTTAATATCCTTATATTCTTTAAAAGGAGAGATGTATAAATGGTTAGAGAATGTGAATCTGCTCATTGTAGTGGTGCAGACGCAGAAATCAATGAGGTATGTAAACAAGAAGGCTGGGCTATCGGGCATCCCGTATTAACAAGAGATAGTCAAGGAATCTGTACTTGTAAGTGTTCTTGTTTTGCTTTAAATACTCCCATCTTCATCTCAGAAAATGAAATTAAAGCTATTCAGGAGATACAAGAGGGAGATTACGTCTATGCAGCTGGATTGGATTTAAAATGGCATCAAAAAAAAGTAGTATTTAGTCAAGGGACAATAGGTAAAAGCAGGCAACCATTAACAGTTTATATTGATTATGGAGATAATCAACACTTCATTGTTACTCCGGATTCCTTATTTTTAATGGAAAATAAAAAGTTAAAAAGAGCAGATAAATTAACTCCAGAAGATTATTTGATCGATCAAAATGGTAATAAGGTGAAAATTAATGGTGTGGATATAGGAGATTTCTATGGAGGGTTTCATCATATTGCAACAGCTACAGAAAAACCTTCAAGCAATCTAGAAGGTCATTTAATTCTAGCAAATGGCATAGTTTGTGGAGATTATAATTTACAGATTTATTATCAGAGTCAAGAAGCTCTTAATACTGATAATTTTGTAGAAACAAATGATCTAACTGTGGGTACAAAAGAGTATAAAAATAAATATGGAACAGTAGATAAAATTAATGATGATTTGTTTATTCCATCACATAAAAATCAAATTATAGAACCGCCTTCTCATGCATCAACTTTCCTTGCAGATGACGATGCAAGTAGATATAAGAAAACTGGATCTTTTAGAGGTTTCACTGATCCTAATTCCAGAGCCTGGGCAGAATATCTCATTAAACAATATGAAGCATACTACCCGGACATCAATTTCCTTTTAGATTGGGATAGTGAAGTGGTTAATGCATTCGCTTGGATAGATAGTGGAAAAAGATATGTACAACTAAAAGGTGGACTTGTAAGAAGTAAAGAATTAGAAATTGAAGGTATTGCACTGGTTTTAGCACATGAAATAGGTCATCATTATGGAGGAGATCCTGTTTCTTCTAATGGGCTCTCATGTGAAGGACAAGCTGATTTTTATGGAGCCAGAGATGTAATGAGACGTGTATGGTTTGGAGAATTTTATATAAATATAATGGAAAAAGCTATTGAACAATTAAGTGAATTTTTCAAAGTCGCGTATACTCCAGGTGAAGAAGCAGGTTTTTCTTGTGCACATCCCCCAGGTCCTTGCAGAATAGAAACCTATAATGCTGCCGTTGATTTAAAACCTAAACCTGATTGTGCAAAATAAAATTTGATATTGTAGAGCCATTTTGGATTACTACTTCAAAATAGCTCTACAGTATACTCAGAGCAAGTTAAACAATACATACGATTAATAAGGGTGGATTTAAAAATGTTAAGAGAGAGTACTACATTTGAATTAGAACCATACACAATGAAATTCAAAAAATTAATTGGTATTAAAAGACCGTTAGGGAATGATGTATTATTTTCTTCCGTCTTAGATCATACCTATTTAAATAACCTTATTATAAGTAAAGATACTCCATTTCTTCTAAACTGTTTAGTCAATAATCCTTCTTTGAAGGTAAAAGATATTGTTTTCGATTTAGAAGAATTTTTAGAAAAAACTAATGGAGTGCTTAAAAAAATAGAAGAGAACCGATATTATTTTGAGAAAAAAAGAAAGTTCCAAAAAAAATATAAAGACTATCTATATACCGAAATAAATAGCACTACTGAGAATAATGACACTACGTCAAAAAAATGTAATTCTTGTTTAGATATAGATCCACAGGATTTTAGAGAGGTTTATTTAGACTATAACGCAACAACCTATTTAAGACCTGAGGTTAAAAAACTGTTAAAAGAAGAATATAATAGAAATGAGGATTTTGAAAATCCAAGTAGTAACACAGTACAAGGTAAGTATTTAACTGATCGAATAATGAAAGCAAAAAAGCAAATTGCATCAAATTTATTTGTAGAACCAGAAGAGATTATTTTCACCAGTTCTGGTTCTGAGTCAAATAACCTCGCGCTAAAAGGCATAGCATTTAACAGGCTTAAGAGAGGCGGACATATAATTACAAGTAAAATTGAGCATAATTCAATATTAGAAACAATGAAGTATTTGGAAACTTTAGGGTTCGAAGTAACCTATTTGGATGTTAATAAAGAGGGAAAAATATCCCCAGACTCAGTTGAAAAAGCTATTAATAAGAACACATTCCTTGTGTCTATTATGGCAGTTAATAATGAAATAGGGACAATTAACTCAATAAGCGAAATTGGTTATATTTGCAAAAAAAATAATATTTATTTCATGGTTGATGCTGTTCAAGCTTTTGGGAAAATATATTTAAATCCTAAAAAAATGGGGATATCATTACTTTCATTTTCTGGACATAAAATATATGCACCAAAAGGCATAGGCGGGCTTTATATTGAAAATGGTCTCTCTTTAGTACCACAAATTCATGGCGGTGGACATGAATTTGGCCTTCGTTCAGGAACGGAAAACATTACTTCAATTCTTGCTTTAGCAAAAGCTTCAGAATTAGCTCATGATGAAATGGAAAGTGAAAACAAAAGAATAACGAGCTTAAGAAACTTTTTTTTAGAGAATCTTATACAAATAGATCCTGAATTAATCATAAATGGTTCATTAGACGCACGAATTCCGAACAATTTAAATATAGGTTTCCATAGAGTAGATAGTGGAGCTCTTTTAAAAAATTTAAATAAACTTGGTATAAGTGTTTCAACTAGTTCTGCTTGTAGTTCTAGAAGAAACAAAACATCCCACGTTCTAAAAGCAATAGGTTCTGATACAACTAATTATGGTTCAATTCGATTTAGCTTTGGTTTAAACACTAAGCAGAAGAATTTAGAATATGTTTTAGAACAGTTATCTAAAATAATACCATTGTTAAAAGAAACTGATTAAAAAGCCGTCGTCTTAACAAACCAAACAATTGAATCATTATAACAGTTAACTCCCTTACTAAATAATAAAAGTGGCAACATAGCGCTATGTTGTCACTTTAACGAAAAGAATTGTGTTATAATATTTACTGAACATATGAATAGGATAACAACTACCTGCTTTTGGCAAGTAGCAATTGATCTAATAAAAAGATCACCTGTTTCTAAGACAAGTGATCTTTTTATATACATTTCTAATTATCTAGTTTTTTGACTATTTTATTAACCTTTGTTTAAAATTAAACTTTTATTTAATAGTTTCGACTTCAGCTTCTTCTTTTTCTAAATCTTCTAGTAAGAAATCTAATTCTATTATTGTAGATAGAGCATTAAATAATCTCAAAGCGTCTACTTGTTTCCAATTACATGGATAATCTCTTCCATGCAATACCCAATCTCGATTTATAATCGGCAAGCGAGCTGGTCTTTTATCGAAATTCCCACTTTTAAATACACAATTTAAATACTCTGCAACAGAAATGTAGCATATTATATATGTCCTATCGGTTTCGACTTCTTTCTTTACTTTTTTATATTGATCTCTTAGAGGTGGTTTTCTTTTTTGATTTGGATTTAAATATTTTTGATATCTTGGTGAAATGAGAATATGGGAGATGTTTTCAATAATAATAAATAGATTAGGAATAACAATTAAATAATTGCCATTTTCATAACTCTCAAAGCATTGTGTGAGGAGCACTTCCCACTCTTTAGTCAATTCATGTTCAAGAATTTGTGTTTTTATAAATTGAAATTCTTCTTCTTTTGAGTAAAACGATAAGAAAGTTGAGTCTAATTCATCTTGACCTTCGATTTCTGATATCCCAATAGTTTCTCCTGGAGTCATGTTCATTGGGAGAGTCCATCCTCTTCTCCCTAAACTTTCAGCGGATTTCTTTTCTTTCCTCTCAAACTCTTCCCAATCTATATCAATTACAGGTCGTAAGGAGACGTTAATTGATTCTAACAAATGCGTACTTAGTTCTGCAATTTTCTGGAGTGCTTCCTGCATTTGTTTATTCGCATTAATCCCTTGCGGAAAAAACTTATGTTTGTTCTTGATTAGAAAATCATTATTAATTTGATGTTTCCTCTCTTCCATTTCTGCATTTTCTCCCCTTTGTATAAAATATAGTTTTTATTTAACAATTATCTCTTCTGTAACGAGGTTTGAGTACACATTGCAGGGCGCCTTCAATTGCGATTCTTCTATGATAGTCTACACATTCAGTCCAATATATTCGTACATCGCCTTGAATTGATTTAAAGAAAATATTTCTAGGCCTTATGTTTTCCTCATAAAGCTTTTTAACATGTTCATGCAATCTATCACGTATCCAACCTTCACCAACATATAAAACTTCTTCAGTAATAGGGTCAACAAATATATATAATCCTCGTTTATTCTTAGGAACAAATTTCCCTATCTTCTTTCTAAGAGGTAGATCATTGGTGTGCTTTTCTTTTTCATTATATTTATAATTCATTTCAAAATTGAGCCAGTATGGATTTGATTCAAGTGGTAATAGCGAATTGTTTACTAGAACAGCTTTAAGACTATTATCAAATTTATCATCGTCTAACATATGAACTACTCCTTTAAATAAGACGAATTTCCTTTATTATATATAATCACATCCAATGTATAAAATTAATTATTTATCCATCCCCTTTTGATTGTAGATAACATATTATTTAGTATTCTATTCATTTCTTCTACTACAATTTTACTATTAGGCATTAATATATTAAAACCTATTACTTTTTTCTTTTTGGTATGTTCCCAACCACCTACAATAGCTTCAACCTGGTAATGGTCCTGTATTTCATATATTAATGAATATAATAAATTTTGTTCGTTAGATAAGAAATAACGGTCGTTCACCATCAAGTATTTATCTCTAGAATGTTTATCTTTAGATTGAGAAGAACTTTTATAAGATATATCAATTAATTCTTCTCGGCTAGATTCAATACTCATATAGGATTTAGCTTCAACACTATTCATTTTTTTATAAATTTCTCCATTAATATAGTAACGGTAATTTATATTCTTTATTGCTTCCTCGACCTCAGAAATTGCTTGTTGTTTGTATTGAAGCAATATTTCATCTGTTAAGTCTTCTCTAGCTATATCAATCAATTCATCTTTAAATATGTTGTAACTAATATCAGCTGCAGACGATGAAATTTTTGAAGATATATAATCAACATACTTAGAAATAGAAGCATCAGATACCTCGAATATGAATTCACTATTCTTTCTGGTTGGAATTACTTCTATAAACGGTATATCTTCTTCATCAAAATATTGAACTTTCACATCTTCGTTTGCATGTGTTACATAAACCTCTATTACAAAAGGTTGAGAATTGTCATATTCGTCTTTTACCACAATGTCAGCTATAGAATCCCCTACCCATTGCTCAACTTTTGCAATACTCTTTTTGTAGAACTTCAACATTTCTAATAATGATATTTCGTAAGAATCTATATTAATGGCCCTTAAAAATACTTTGTATTTCTTTTTAAAATAACTCAAATCAATTTTAAGCTTTATGTCTTCTTCTTTATTTATCTTATTAACAAGAAAATGCTTCGCTTCGAAATGTAAGAGGGTTTCACGAGATATAGTACAATTGCTTCCAGGTTTATGACTAAAGTGATGTTCTCTTTTATTCCCTTTTTTAAAAATTACGTCTTCATGACAGTGTGGACACCTATAATTAATATTTTTATATAGTCTATCTTCAATATGTACGATATTCGTTCCACACAAGGCGAAGTTAAGTTTTACACTCACCCAGACGCACTCCCTTTCTATAAAGTAAATTTATATATCATAATATCACTATAAATAATACCATATACTTCTTTTTCTAACTTTCTATGCTCTTGCATATCCCTATACAAAAAGGGGCTCATGGACTAAAATACAAGTTATGGAAGCTATTATTTCAATCCCTAGAACCTATCATTTTTAGTTACATATGAGATTTTTATAAAAAACTTTAATCAAAACGGTACATGTTTTTTATAAACAGTTAAGCTTTGTTATAAACGATTAAACTTTATTTCAAATCCACAATGGTACCACTAAATCTATTAAAATTGAATCTTGGTGCTCACTAAAAGCTGAAATGCAAGTATTAGGTATAACGGATAGTGATATTTTCCAAATCCAAATGATTGAAATAGAGAAAAACAAAAAATAATCTACTGTTATAATTATAATCGTAACAAATGAAAAACAAGAGATTGAATTATACAATCTCTTGTTAGCTTAAAATTTTATAAAGTAATACACAATTTAGTTTCTTTGTATAATTACTAATTTATAATTTCCTCCATGTTTTACAAGCGGATAAAACACTCTCCTTCATGGCATTTGTAATATTTAATCTATCATTTAAAAAATCATTTCTAAGGTCAGTCGCTTCCTTGTATGCTTTTTGAGATGCTTGAATAAATTCGGGAGCTTTTTTTCCTTCCTCATTAAGGGTAACACTCCACATTCCAAAATGCTCCCAATAATACCATTTAGGATTAGTCAATTCAAATGTTAAGGAATAATTATGAAGACTCTGATCTTCACCAGTATGCCAAAGATCATAAAAAACATATGCGAAACTTAGTTTTGGTATATCTGAATCAGAATGCTTAGGGCTTATCATATAAGGTTCGCTATCTGATTTTGCAAAAAAAGGGGAATGAGTTACACCACTCACACTAACTCTTGCAAAATCATTTAACCGCTCACTACGTGGTTCACACCAATCGGCATATTCTCTTCCTAAGCGTTTTAGTGTATCTTTATATCCAGAATAATCATGTTGCTCATCCTTGTATTCAGAAAGAGCCTTTACAGCCATAAGATGTAAGGTACAAATATAATTTTCAGTAACTATACTCTCAAAGGTATCAAAATTTCTCAGGCGATAAATTAAATTAGAACCTTCATTAAATACGGATTGTAGAATGGTTACATCACGTGAATCAGGATAAGCTGCTAATCGACTAGCAATACTATTACAATCAGCTACATATTCATTTATAAAGGCTTGATCTACGACTTTTTTTACTCTATCACAAATTTCCCCAACTGCTTGACTCAAGAGCTTTTCCGTGTTGTTACTATCTGGAAACATTCCTTTGATTACTACTTCAGCAACTGAAGAACCAAAACCACTAGCACCAGCTTCCATAATTCTTTGCCAATTTAAACCTTCAATAATAGATGGCATATAAATTACCTCCATAAACACTGTAATTATTAATAGTATTTATTTACATATGAAAAATATGTAGACCTTCTGGTTTCTTAGATAAATAAAATATTAAAATCCAAATAAAAAAGCGCTATAACGTTATGTTATAGCGCTTTTTAAATTATATATTTAGTCTAAATGCCCCTGCTCTATTGCGCAGATATCACAGATTAGATTGTTATATGCCCCTTCCATGAAACCTTCCCCACAATACTCACATGTATAACGTTCTTCATAACCTCCCTCATATTCTTCGCACGCTTCATATTCTTCCATATTACACATGTGTACATTTACACATTTACACATGTGTAAAATCAGTTAGAAAGTTGTAGCCAAAAATACAAAAGAATTAAATAAAACATGTGCTATTATTGGTGCTTTTATATCCCTAGTTTTTTCATAACTCCATGCATATAAACAACCATTTACAAAGTAAGGGAAGAAGAACCAATCAAAATGCACGGCTGCAAAGATACCATTAGCGATGATAATTGCTGTTGTACGATTAATCCGCTCAAATAGTGTTCCTATTCCTAAAGGCAGAAACCTTCTAAAAATCCATTCCTCAATCACAGGTGCTATTAATAGCGGGACAATTAGATAGAAGATATTCAATTCTACTTTTGCATTTACCTGTTCTGCATTGCCTGTATCAATTCCAAAATAGCCCTTTATATAGGAAAAAAAGAGACTGGACACAATAGCTAGTCCAGTCGTCATTAACACCCATTTTCCCTTTTCTACTACTCTTTTTACATTCAACTTTCTTCTCCCCTTACGTATTACGGTTCTATATTTCGAAATAAAAATGCACTTCTTAATACATTAAAACTTCCTAACTCAAAAACATTTAATCTATATGCGGAGGTATATCGCCCAAAATCAATCTACATATAGAAATAAATGTTAGATTTTATTGACTAATATAAATTAATTTAGTAAAATTATTTTAGAAATCAAGAGACAACATATAGAGTATAGGCTTGCTTAGTTATCTGTTTAACAACAGGCAGGTGATACCATGATAAAGTTTAATCTCAAAAAAAGTGAAAATGATTTAGAAATCGATTTTTCATGTAACTTCGAAAAAATCATTTCTCTAATTATTGGAACATCTACACTAGTAGAAACATTCTTTAACTCACTATAAACGAAAAACTGCAACTACTGTTGCAGTTTTTTTGTTTATTTCTCACCCCTTATTTCTTACTTGCAAATTCAAATGTGATTTTTCCGCTAGAATCCAGCTTCAAATACGCATCAAATTCTTTTCCTGATTTCCCTTTCATTCCTTTAATCAATCCCGTTTTCTTACCCGTTAATAGTTTCTTAACGTTTGCTTCGCTTATTTTCTTTGTTAAAAATTCACTTGGAAGAGAGAACTTGCACCCTTCCTTATAACCTGTACAGCCATAAAAAGTCTTACGATTTGCTATCTCTTTGCCACATTTCGGGCATTTCCCTACGGAATCCTTTGTCTTCATTTCTTGTACTTTGCTATCTATCTGAAGCTCACCAATTGACTTCGTAGCGTTTACAATCAGCTGCTTCGTGAATTCTCCTGTCTTCGCAACAAACACCTCTTTAGAGCCTTGTTTCTTCCCGATTTTACGCAAATACCCTTCCCATTGCGCTGTCATTTCAGGCTTCGCTAATAACGTTCCGCCCACGGCTTCGCAAAGAATTTCACCTTTCGGTGTAACAGTGACCTTATTCTTTTTCACTTCTATATATTCTTGTTTTTTGAGCGTTTCAATAATGCCAGCTCGTGTTGCTTCCGTACCAAGTCCTTCTACTTCTTTTAGGATGCTTTTACTTTCTTCATCTTCTACTGAAGCGCCGCATGTTTTCATTAAAGTAATGAGTTGTCCCTCTGTATAAGGCTTTGGTGGTGTTGTAATGCCTTCTTTTGTTTGTATCTTCCCTTGTACAAGTTCGCCTTTTTGTACTACAGGAAGGAGGGATTCCCTGTCTTCGCTCTCTTCTTCGCTTGGTTGATCTGTTTTATAAAGTTCTTTCCATCCTAATGCTTTTTCCGCTTTTCCTTTTGTCGTAAACTCCAATCCATTCATATCTGTTGTAATAATCGTTTCTTCATATTCGTAAGGTGCATAGAACATGCCTAACACACTTTTTAACACTTCCATATACAAGTTGCGCTGCTTGTCCGTTAATTGATCCACCTTTTGTTTCGAAGGAACATTTTTAGTCGCTATAACGGCATAGTGCTCCTGTACTTTTTGATTATCAACGTAGCGTTTATTTGGTTCTAGCGTTGGAGCTTGAAAAGATACTCCTACAAGAGATTGATATCCCTCTAGGTTTTGGACTAAATAAGCAAATTCGTTTTCTGTAATGTAATTACAATCTGTTCGTGGATATGTTACGAGTTTTGCTTCATATAGTTCTTGAACAATTTTCAGCGTATCAGCAGGTGAATACTTGTACTTTTTATTTGCTAAAGCCTGTAGGGAAGAAAGAGAGAACAACTTTGGCGCTTCTTGTTTCTTCGGCTTTACTTCCACGGATTTAACCGCACCTTGCTGATTCCCTCCTTCAGACAGCTGATGTTTCTTCAGTAGCAATGCCACTTCATTTTTCGTTTGGAATCGCTCTTTGTATCTTCCTTTATACGTTCCATTCATCCCTTTAAATTGCCCTTCTAGTTCAAAGAAAGGGGATGGCTTAAAGTGTTTAATGTCCTGCTGCCGTTGATTAATAAGACATAAAACAGGAGTCTGAACACGCCCTACACTGTAAACACCTTGTACGCCTTTTTGACGTAATAAAAGCGTATATAATCGGCTTGCATTCATACCAATTGCCCAGTCACTAATTTGACGAGCCTGTGCTTCAGCAAACATACTCTCAAACTCCGCACCTTCCTTCAGGTTCTGAAATCCCTTTTTAATTTCATCCACTTCTAAGCTGTTGATCCAAAGGCGTTTCATTTTTTTAGAAGAACAGCCTGCTTCTTGAATGATTAAACGTGCGATTGCTTCTCCCTCTCTATCAATATCTGTTGCGATTGTAATACAATCTGCTTCCTTCATTAATTTTTTTACAACGTTGAACTGCCTTCTTTTATCCGCTGACACTTTATATCCGTAGCGCTCCGGTAAGATTGGCAATTGTGACATATCCCATTTTTCCCACTCTGCTTTATAATCTTGTGGTGCTTTCAGTTCAACTAAATGCCCGTATCCCCATGTGATATTCGCTCCATTCGGCATTAAGGAACAAGGCGCAATGGAAAAGTATCCATCCTTCTTCTCCACTTTCGGGAATGCTTCTGTATATGCTTTTGCTTGTGATGGTTTCTCTGCAATAATTAATGTAGTCATATGTATTACTTCCTCTCATTTATATTTTTTTGTAAAAAACAAAAAGAGCAACATATCGCTATGTCGCTCTTTTTATTTCTACTATTTAATTATCTTTCTTGTTGTCGCATCTTTAATATAGCTTGTCTTTTCCGATGCATTTCTTGCTCAACAAAACTGTCATGACTTTTTTCCATTTCTTTAAAGTCAATACAGAGATTTTTGAAAAATGGTAGCTTTTTATCAACTACCTTTGTATAAACTGAATGTGCTTTTTTGTGTACATTATCCACATTCTTTTTTATAAATTGTCTTTCCTTTTCTAAAAGCCGACCATACTGTGGTTCTTTAATCAATATTTCTTTAATATCTAGTTCACTCAATTGACTTTTCGGGACTGGTATCATGTTATTAAACTTTAAATTTGCCAATATAACATCCCCATCTTTAATTGCTGTATTTACACGGCTGTTTAAATTTCTCCCTCTATCCTCTTTTGCTGAACTCATTGGAACAAAGTAATTATATTCATTCATATTTAATACAACGCCTACATATGGTCTAGGATGTTTTTCTGGTTTATTAAACATAACTTTATTATTCGGTTCATTTTTTTGCAAATGGTTAATGTATTTATCTTTCACTATATATATCTTCATAAATATTCCCCTTAACTTACAAAGTAAAAAAGAACCTATTACAAATAGGTTCTTTTTTACTTATCGTCCCAACTTACGGCATGGGTTCTCCAAATTTATCGGTTCCAACTTACGGCATGGACTCTCCAAATTTATCGGTCCCAACTTACGGTATGGGCTCTCCAAATTTCAGCCTTAGCTAAAAATATATAAACTTACTTTTACACTCACTACGGTAGAGATAACACCAATTTTTTAGCGCCTACTAAAGTAAGGCTACCCTTATTATATACATTTATTATATGCATATCCCTCAAAGAAATCAACCGTTTTGATTTTTTAAATCAAAACTCATCTTTCTCTGCCCATCTGCTGCATATAAGCTAATCTTCTGTATTGATCTCGATCACTTGGATTATTATCTATAGCGTTCTCTTGTTGAAATCCAGTTTTCTCTGTCTCTTTTCCTTGCTCATGTTGTTTAGCTACACGTTTACACTCATCATTCCAATCCCATTTTTGTTCTTCTGACGGTGCTTGCGGATACTCGGGCTTAAATGCAACTATGCTTCCATCATTCTTTTCATATCGAAAATGTATCAATCGTTCCGCAAACACTTTACCTGCTTTGTCATTGTCTACACATAAAGAAAGACTGTCAGGAACATCACCAATTCGCTCTTGACTCTTCATATAATAATTAAATACAACCTGCGGTTTCAGTCCTTCCATACTAACCAAATGCGTATCTTTAAGATCATGTTTATGTAGCGATGCATAACTCAACAAATCAATTGATGATTCGAAGAACTTAAGATTTCGTGGTTCACCATTTAATACATTAAAACCATAGTTAGCCGTAGAGTTTTTTTGTATACTTTTCCACGCCCCACGTTTGTATTTATCCGATTTTACAACTCCTTGCTCTGATCCACCCATTACCGCTCCCGTTTCACGGTCTTTCCAAAGGAACAATACATTGTTGTACTTATCTTGTTTAATCAGTCCTTTTTTATGCAATGCATCTACAACTTGCGGATCAATCTTTCTTTCCTCAGTCAGATATTCCCTTGCTCTATCGAATTGAGGTACTTCTTTTTTTGCAAAATGGTCACAATCATAAGGTTCACTCACAAATGTAACCTCTGAAGCTTTTTCATAGTCCTGTTCTCCGTCCAGTAATCGCTGCAACGCCCCAGGGAACGAAGCATCTTCTACCTCCTGTACAAACTTAATTATATTCCCGTTAACCCCTCTACTGTTCCAGTAGAATTGATTTTTCTTCCTATCAATGATTAAGCTATCGTGTTCCGCCAAACGGTAATAACGTTCACTGTCAGACTTTACGGGGATATCGTTTTGCATACAATAATCCACAATATCAAGAGATGTTGCCTTTTCAATTTCTTCTTCCGTATATCTTTTGGTATTCTTCTTTTGTTGTTCCATGAAAATTCCTCCATAAAAAAAGACCATGCATTTTTCACATGGTCTTTTTCGATTTATTTATATTTGTATTTGTTCTGCCTTAACTAAATAAAGCTTTAAAGGATTCTAAAATACCGGAAGATCCAAGTTGAATACTTGCCATTCCATACGAATACAGTTCATAAATGACTACGATCGTACTAATCATTAGAATCATTTTTTCCGCTATACCGTTATAGCTGTAGTAAAAAATATGGAATCCGCTTTGAAAATTTCTATTGGATAATGGCAGCAGCCACTTAATCCCTTTTTTAGAGAAACTGTCTTCTACTAGATGTAGAAAGTATCCTGCAAGGATGCACATCCCATTCGTAAAGGACAATGGTGTCATTCCGACTGCAAATAAAATAGGAATCAGCACAAGCACTAAACCAAATAGTGAATGAGTGATTCCTCTATGACCAAATACCGTATTCATTAAATCTGATACTCCACGGGTTCTTCTACCAATCCATGAATGTTGTTCATCTATGTCAGGCAACAAAGCCCCAAAACTAACCGCTATCACATTCCCAACCGTAAGGTTGCCCGTTGATGCCAAGACAGGCAGGGCGACCGCTAGACTTGTTGTAAGATGCGTTTTATACTTCATTGGTTATCCCACTTTCTTATATTAATAATCACGACCAAGCATGTGTCTCATCATATAATGTTTTCTTGCCTGTTCTCTTGTTTGCAATATTTGCTGTTGTTCTTCCTCATGGACTGTATCCTTCCCAACATATCGCTTTGCAACTTCAGGGGTAGTTTTTGATTCTTGTACCACTATAGCGCCATGCCCTTTCATCACCGAACTAACTGTTTTAGCGGATTCCATTTGAAAGACTTCTTCAGCTTCAATTTTATGGTCATTTACAATCTCTTCTACTGGATTGAAACGAATCTCTCCATCTTCAATCTTCTTTTCCTCAATATATCGAATAGGAGCAATTCGCTTTTCTTCAACATCTTCGTAACCAATTGTTGTATAATAAGCATCCTTGCCCTCTAACTCTTCAGGACTCACCTCTTCTTCCACCACATAGCCATATCCTTCAAAGTGATAAGCAGCTTCATCCTGCTGCAATGGCTTCCCTGTCGATTCGCAATAAATAACCATATCTTCATTTACTGGATAAAGCCCTTGATACTCCACATCACCATTCATAACTTCGTTGTGTGATTTAGCAATTGATTGGTTGATATGATTAACAGCTTCAAATACAGAGTGGTTAAAATCGAACTCAATATCACTGTCTGATACATATTCAGATAGACACTCCACTTTCATATTTTGTTGTCTATCTGTTGAAACTTTTGCAATTGGCGTATCATAAAATTCTCCTTGAATAAGTTCAGCTTCATAATACGGTTCAAGGTAATCTGCAATTTGATTGAATCTATCCATTTCTTTTTCCGTTCCCCATCTATTTACAACAGATAATAATTCCCCTAAACTCAAACGCATATCAGGTTGAATTTCTTCGATTACTCGATTGTCTTCAGACAGTTGAATTCCGTAATTCTCCCAGTGTTTATCTAAATCAATACCTAATTTCTCTTCAATTTCTAGAGCTGTTTTTTGTTGAATGGCTGTTACTACTTCATGGTTATCTATCATTTTTTCTCTCTCCTTATTAGTTGAAATTTAAAATAAAAAAGAACACCTATTAAGGCGTCCTTTTATCTCTCCATTTGTTGCATGTATGCAATACGTGCCATTTTTCTTGCTTCTTGCTGTTTTATAGTGGCTGCATCTACATCTTTTTCCGTTTTATTAGATAAAAAATGGTCAACCTTATTCTGTTGTTCCTCAGAATGAGATTGACCTTTTATGTCTCCTTTATCTTGTTCCCTATTCTTTTCTCTTTCTCTTTGCAATTCAGAAATCTTCTTATCAATTGTATTTATAAAGCCACTTGCGGTTTCATGAACACGCATGATTGATTTATCTTTCTCTTCTATATCCTGTCCGTTTTTTGTCCATTGAGCGATATATGGAACAGCTGCTTCGCTCGTATCCATACCATAATGCTTACACACAATATAAGATGTTAGCTCCGCTTCAAACTCTTCTGTAGGAGCATGATTTAACTGACCTGTCTTGTTACCATGTAACTTCGCATGAGCTAATTCATGGATTGCAACTGACAACTCTTTCGTCTCAGTGTTCCTTGTATTCATTACAATTTGAGCAAAAGATGAATCTGCTACTTCAACATATGCGCCATGTATAGTTCCTAATTCTTTAATCAATGCACCTTGTCCCATATCTTTAATTTTAATATTTTCTTTTTCAGCTAATGCCTGAATACCTAACTTTAACAGCTCTTTGTTTTCCTCTGTCGCTTCAAAATCAAACTGACGATTCGGGAATATTTTAGGCAAATCCTCAGGTGTAGCATTTGTTTGCGAAATATCAAACGCTGTAGCTTTCAAGTAATAACTTGTTTGCTTTTCTACTTTTAATTCTCCACTTTTCACCTGTTTCTTTTGTTCCTCTGTTAAATTTTTTAGCGGAATTGCTAATTTTGTCTTTGGATCTCTCACATATTCCTTTATATAGGGATGAAAAACCTTCATTGCTTTTTCACCCTTATTCACATGGAATCCAGCATCTTTAAACGCTTTAAAATTCGCACATGCATACGCACTTTCAAATTGTGACCTAATCAACTGCATGTTTTTAGGAGAATAATTACTAAACTTCGCCATGAATTCAGCCAACTCGATCATATCTTCAGTGGATTGATAGTACTTCGTAATATCGGTAAGAACCTTGTCCATGATTTCTTGTGTTTCTTCTTTAATTTGCTCTTTTGTCTTAGGTGTATATTTCTTTTTAGTGTAAGTCATTCGCAAATTATCCCTCGCTCTTCATCATATTTCACAAATGGTAAACTATCATGTTCCGCTGCTCCATCCATAAAATCGGCATAGGCTGCCGCTTCTTCTTCAGAAACTTTTACAATAACTTGTTTATTAAATAAATACTTACTTAGATGAACCTCATTCTTTACTTGGTCTACATGTTCAACCATATAAAAATTATTTTGAGACATATTACACACTACCTTTCCATTATCACAGAGCTAATTTGAAGTATATTTTTTCGTAAATTTGTTTTCCTTTGCCCCAAGTTATATTCCAATCGTCTAAAGAGCCTGAATACACTTCCTTAAATTTTAGAATTGGATTATCCATCGAACCTTCTATCACAATTCCAAATCCTTTATCATATGTAGAATCACCCTCATGTTTTTTCCACATTTCAAATTCTGTAATTCTATATTTTTTAGCAAAATCAATAACCGCTTCCAATATCCAGTTTTCATTTTCTGCTTCAGTTATATTCTTCTCAAAATTCACCTCAAAGCACTCACCATAATCATCATTTCTAATTAAAAAATGGTTTTCTCCTTTCTTTATATTCTCTTCTATAATGGTTCTATTTTCTTCGTTACGGCTAAATCTTGTACTTGATACGATGGAATAATACACTTTTTTCTCCACTTTAAATCCTCCTATAAAATAAGTTCTATTGGTTTTCTTTAGATTAATAATCCATTTCTTGTTGTCTTGCAATTCGTTCTTGTACTCGTTCATACTCTTGTTCTGCTCGCCATTTCGTTAAATCATCGTTCAACGCTGCTTCAATATTTCGTACATCCTTTTTTCGAATTAATGGCGGTTTGTATGGAGAATATGTAGTGTATCCTCTTCTTTTTTTCGACCGCCCCCTTTCATATTTCTTTTTAATCTGTTCATTTTTTTGCTGAAACTGATACAACGGATTATCCTCATATGGTTTCTTCTTCTTCAGTTCTTTTAGTAAGGAATTACCCATACGCTTCTGTATATCTTTCATTTGATTCTTTGCGTAATCCTTTTCTTCCCGTTCCGATTCTCCATATAAACCCTTCTGAAAACTAGATTCTTTTTCTACAGCTTCCTGATACTCCTTAAAAATCGGATTGTCTTTCATTAACAATCCTGTCAGTTCATCAATGTTATTTCTTGTTTCATTCGGCATTCTTCTGCTGCCATATGTCCAATCTTTTTTGTTACTAGGCAACCCGTTGTATATCTCTTGTAATAAAGTAACTTCCCTATTTGGTTGCTTATCTTTTGATTGTAAATACTCCTTTTTGACTTCTTGTACTAAGTCATTTCTTAGATTCGAGATTCGACTCAACTCACTTGTACGATCTACGAGGGAATTCGCAAAAGTGGTTTTCATATGATCTAATGTACTTTGTTTTCGTTTCCCTTTTGGCTCATAAAAAACTTCTCCATCCACTTTCACTTCAACCAATTTTCTTCTATTTTCTTTTTCTACTGTTCCAAAATGAATGTGAATATGTTCTGTATTCCGATGAATAGATGCAAACCAAAAGCCATTATTCTCTTCAATTTGTTCATCTTTGAATAGTTGTTCCATCATCTTATGACTTGCATTTCGTATCCGATTTTCATCTAATACGTCCGTTACAGGATCATATAGTTTCTGTTCAATTAAAAATTCTGCATCAAATGAAATAACATCTTGATAATAAACCGAACCTTTATTTTGTGCTTTTCCCACCAACTCTTTTATTTCATTTAAATCAGCGGAGGTAATGACATTTTTGTTTTTTGAGAAGACACCCGACAAAATTTCTTCTGCTTCTATCTTCTCCTGCATTTGTTCAGGGGACAAATCTTCTATATGTTTAGTAAGCAATGACACCTCTTCTTCTTCTGTTTTGGTCATTTTCTTTTTGCTTTCTAGCGCATATTTTCTCCCCATATAGCTAACATACTTTTCAAAGTCAGTCGTGGTATTAAAGCTGTTCGGAGAAGTTAAAAGTACTTTTGCTTCAGCTTCTTTTTCAGATACACTCACTTTCTTTTGATTAGAATGAGGACTTCCCCTCTCCATATCAAAAGAGTCAATTGCGTTTTGCAATCGACTCAGTTCGGTTAATTCTGTATTTGTTAAGGTATGTCCCTCTTTTAAAAGTGCCTTTTGTCTCATGCAATAATCTACATACGTTGTAAAACTCTTTTTGTTTGGGATGGTATATTGAGATGTTAGTATGATACTTGGTGATTTCCCCATACCTTATTCTCCTTCCAGTTATTCTAATTCTTTTCGCCTATGTTCGGGAATTTGTTCCCACTCTATTTCTTGATAGATTTCACGTCCTATTTTAGAAATGACCTTACATGGTTTCCCTTCCTTCATAACAATTTTCACATCATCCGTAATCATCGGTAATGTTTTTCTCACAAATAATGGTGTTTCAACCTGACTCTGTATGCGCTGATGCTCTTGCACGTTTTCTACTATTGGTTCGCTTTTAACAGTTCGAGGGAACTTCCCTTCTGATTTCTTTGTAACAGAAGAAGCAATTTTATTTTTAACTTCCTGCTCCAATTCTTCTAAATTTAAATCGCTTCCTGATCGTGCGATAAGTTCCATGTTTAACTTAATCAATATATCCATTTGTTGTTTCATTGTATTAACGGATTGTTTTAAATCTTTCACTTCTTTTTTCAAAAGTGATACATCATCCTGACCTTTTCCTTCTCTCATTTTTTCATCTAATAGTACAATGGCATGTCGCAACACGTCTGCTTCTCTCAGATACTCAGGATACTGTCTTTGAAAATCTTGTACGATATCAACATGTATTTGATTCCCTCTAAATTGAAATAACTTTACATAAGTCATTTATAACACCTCTACTCTTCTTTTAACTTTATCATTGCAGCTACAAGCTCATGTGTAGCATCTATATACTCTTGTAACTTGTTCTCTTGTCTTTCTAATGAAACGGTAACATTGCCAACTGCTTCATCAAATTTATCTTGTTTAAACTGAAGCAAAGAATGTTCTACATCATTTTGAATGAGACTTCTCAAGTATTCTGCACGAGTATACTTTCTCTTCAATTTCACACTTAGTAATTCACATCTCTTATCAATATTTTTTATATATTTAGGATCAATACCTCTTAACAAGATGTCCATGTTATTACTTCCTTTCTGCTAAATGCTTAACTAGAATAGTCGCATTTCCTCCTTTCTAGTTAAGAACTAAAGACAGTGATTAAAAGAGCATAAGGAAACCTGATATCACTTTGTAAACAAAGTGCTTAGATAGGCTGTGCCTATCAGGTTTCTATACATTTTTCATTGATATCTTCTTAAAGCTATTTGTATGTGTTTTGTATGCGTTTTTTAGCACTTCGTATGCGTTTTGTATGTGCCTGTATGCGCTTTGTATGCGTCTAAAATGCACCTTTTTATATCGTTTTTTTCTTTTCACTCAACAATTGAATCTTCTTTTCTTTCATTTTGATGTCTTCTTTTAACACATCAATTTCCTTTTGATGATTGTTACTAGTAGACTCATTTGAATTGATTGTGTTTTTTGTTTTCACTTTTTCGCCCTCTGTTTGGTACTCCATTTCTTTTGTTA
This sequence comes from Bacillus sp. AR4-2, assembly GCF_008274865.1. NCBI lineage: Bacteria > Bacillati > Bacillota > Bacilli > Caryophanales > Bacillaceae > Bacillus > Bacillus sp. AR4-2. Next base: position 42,545 of record NZ_CP031063.1, on the reverse strand, counting down.
GTTGTTCATTTTTGATTTTTAATTGCTTCATAGCTGAAGTTTTATCATCCATTTTCTTCTCTATTTCTTTTATTTCTTTTCTCAATGCCTGTTGCGAAAATGCAAGATACTCTCTTTCATAGAAATCTTTCGATTCCTTTTTCAACTCTTTGTTAATCAGTTTTTCATTCTCTAAAACGTACATTTTTATACTACGTTCCTTTAGATCATCGACATCGTTTTGTAACTCAGGGTGAATATATTCGGGCTTTACAACTGAAGATATAACACCGAATTCTTCAGGAACATTTTCACTAATCACCACAATGTAGTTATCACTTGCTCGAAAAACTTTCGTTTTCAAATCGTTATCTTTTTGTTTAATGTACTTATTCTCTACTTTGTATTTCATGTTACTTAGAATTTGCGAGTCGTTATCTGCCCTTAATTCATAATCAATTCGTAGCGTTTGATTGTCGGGATTGTATTCTTTTTTCGCCACTGAAATCTTCACCGTGGAGGACAAACTTTGATACTCACCTATCTTCATTTCTTCAAATTTGTATGTTGCTCCACTAAAAACAGGAGAAATACAAAGTACAAAAAACATTGTGACGAAACTTCCTAAGGTAAATAAATATGCTTTTCTTTTCGTATTTGCTGGTCTTCTTCCTTCCCTATTCATCCCAAATCTAATATTCATTTTGTTTTTGCTCCTTTTATATTTACTACACTCACTTGTGCGTGAATGTTTTCCAATTTACAGTTTGTATACTTTTCTTTTCCATTAACACTAGGCTGATATTCCCGTACAATGAGCCATTCCACTTTTTCTCCAAAATTATAATCAAACCAAGTAATCGGAATTTCGATGAACTTATCTTTTCGAACCCCCTTCTTTTTCCTAAGACTTAAAATTAAATACTTCCCTTCTTTTGCATAATCATGATTGGGTTTTAGTTCACTCAAAAGCATGACGTAACTCCTTTCTTTTTTGTTTTTCATCAAATAAAAAGCACCCCCTAAGGAATGCTTTTTATAATTTCATTCTTCATTTGAAGACAAACTGTTTCCGCAGTAATCTCCAATTAGACCAAGACATATATAATTTTTATATACTTTCAACCTATATAATGCCCTTTCCTAATAAGATGTTCCAAATAAATGCATTATTACGGTAAGTAACATTTCCATTCATCGTTTCACTGGATACGGACTATAATCTACTACTTTCATTTCTTCTCCTTGCTTTTCTAATGTTATCTTTACAACACTGTTAATCGTTGTTTGTTTATTTTCTAACCCCTCAATTGTGTACTCTACATCAAGTAAAGCCGTACATTTCTTAGAAACATCACCTTCTGAATTAATGTATATCGCCGCCTTATTTACATGTGATTTAAAGTTTGGATCGCCTAAGTCGTCTGTATTAGGTGCTACTATATCCACTACCTTTTTGTCTGTTATTTTTAACAAGTTGTTTCGTCTTTCACCTTTATTTTGTACCGAGTAATCTAAGTAAGCATGTACAAATTGATTGGCAACTTCTCTATATTTGTTCTGTAAATCTAATGTTGAATTACCTTCTTTTTTATTTTCGCCCGCTGCACTCTCAGCTATCTTTTTTTCTTTCTGCTCCAGCTTCACTTGTAAATCTCCAATTTGTTTTTCTTTTTCTGCTACAGCCACACGATATTTTTTATCTTTCTTATCGAACTCTTTCGTTGTGTTATATGCCCATATCCCATTAAACGCCAGCGATAAAATCAACGCTCTACTTAAAATCTTTGATACATTATTCATTTATTTTCCACTCCATCTCTTTTTTATCTTGGAACTCTTCTAATCCCTGCATAGTGTTGTTGCCAGTATGATGAGGTGAATTGATGGTATCCAACACCGCTACCATTAGAGTCATACATTGTATTTGCATCAATATAGATACCCACATGACTGACATGATTCGGACCGCCATATGTCCCTCTAAAGAAAACTAAATCGCCCGGTTGTGCATCCTTCGGATCAACTTCTACAGTAAAGTCGTATTGCGTTGCTGCCGATATTGGGATTGTAATACCTGCCGTTTTATACGCCCAATACGTTAAACCGCTGCAATCAAATCCTTGCGAAGCACTCTTTCCACCCCACACATAAGGATTTCCGTTGTACTTCAGCACTTCATTCATCATGACTTTAAATGTTTCTGAACCGCCCGGAATTTGCCCTGAAGTTCCACCTGCTCCATCAAAACTTAAATACTGCTTCACCATTTCTGCATAAAAAAAGTTACCGCCATTGATATAGCGATAACCACCATTGTAAGCAACTGCTACAGGTTGACTGTATCCAATTGTTGTTCCGTTTTTATTACCACCAACTGGTGCAACAACCGTTAAAGAGTAATAATCCGCGGTTTGTATAGAATGCGTTTTATTATTTGCTGCTAACCAATGTACATAATTACGACCAAAGTTATACGTTTGTACAATGGCTAACAAATCATTAATTCCTAGCATTTTTGCATCATCAAACGCTCCCTTTAAATGCATAACACCATAATAAATAGAATCTTTCGGGTTAGAAATTGTATTCATCGCCCAACCTTGTGATTCGGAAGATTGCATAATATCAGGTAGCTTTTCAGAAATACCATTACTCTCTACCATAATGATTGCTAGCACATAGGGAACAAGTTCTGGTACACCTTGCGCTGCACATTCCTGTTCCACCATCGCTTGCCACCTCATGACTTCGGGCGGTAAATTCTTCACTGTTGCATTCCCACTTACACCACCATTCGGTGTACCTGTAGAACTTTCCCCGCCTAAAATAGCCATGCTAACAATTAAGAGAAGGGTAATGGCTGCCGCAATTATCACTCCTGTAGAACCACCTAACAAGCGAACAATCCATTTTATTCTTTTTACTTTCTTAAACTTATCTATTGCTGTTTCTTGTGTAGCTGCCATGTTACTGACCACCTTTAAAGCGTTCCAATTGTTTCTCGTCAGGATCAAACATGACATTATATGTTTCAGTAGAACTTACTTGTACAATTGCTTCCCCACGCTTTAACTCAGGTAAAATACGAAACTCAGATTCTGTTAAGCTATCACCTAAAACGCTTTTCAAAGTCTCTAAAACGGAGTTATCCATATTTAAGAATATTTTATATTGAGTTAATTCAAAGATCGCTTTCATCGTAGATACATCGACTGTACTTCCCGGCGGAGGTAACATTTCTTGTGGTGATTGTGTCGCAAAAAATATACCCGCAAAGAATTTTCGCATTTCACGTTCAAACTCTAGGACATAACGGTTAGCAAATTCATTTTGTGAATTAATAACGTTATGACACTCATCGAGGAAGACCATGAAATACTTAACGTCTTCTATTGATAAGTTTTTCTCTTCTCGTAAGTACTTCATTTGACGCCCGTTTTTTAAGGCATGGCTCCAAATCAATGTTAAGGCGGTAAACAACTGACAGTTAAAAACTGATTTATCATATTTTGAAATGCCATCAATATCAAAGAAAACAATCTGTTCATTTTCAAAGTTTTTAAGTGTTGTATGACCGTTAAACATGTCACCGTACACCGTAATCATGTCCTCTACCTGCAATTTTATTGCTTCTAAATCACGGTGACGTTGTGGCGTTGCCCCTGCTTCTAGTTTTAAATTACTAAGATATTTATAGAAATCTTCTAGAATTGGATAGTGATTAGGAGGGAATCCCGTTACTTTATACGGGCGATCACTTCCCTTTTGAGGTACAAGCCCCCACTCAATATAGAAAGCATATAGGTGTTTACGAAACTCTTGTATCACCGTATCATCAAACTCTGTATTCAAGAATCGAATCATATTTGTGACTTTTGAAATGTGTTGAATGAAAGACCCCTTTTCGTCTACTGCACCTGTATTGGTGATTTTCGTTGCGAATACTTCTAAAGGGTTAATCATTCCTGTTTCTACTTCTTCCGAGTCCTGAACCCCGCTTAAATCAATGATTTTACCGCCTTGCTGCTGTACAACTGTGTAATAATCTCTTGCTTTATCAAACCCACGAATGAAGCAATCCTTTGCAACCAGACCCTCTTCGAGCTGTTTAAGTAGGGTTGATTTACCAGCGCCCATCTTACCAAAAATAAAACCACTAAATGATGTTCGAGTACCTGTAGAGAAGAACGGGTCTAAAATAAACGCTCCACCTGTTGAAGTTTGTCCTAAGTAAATTCCTCTTGGATCTTTTAAATCTTGATGATGAAAGGGAATACCGAAACCAATATTTTTTGAAGGTAATGGATATCCACTTTTCACTCCCAAGTATTCTATTTGGTCGTCATAGCTTGCAAACAATGTTTGCCACTCTTCTTTTTGTTTAAAAACGTATACTTGCGCTTTATAGTTCTGCCCCGCAATTTCTTTCTTAATATCTCCGATTCGCTTCTCTAATTGTTCTAATACTGGATCATAAATATAGATTCTTAGCTTCACGAGTTTTACAATTTCGCCTTGCTGCGTAATAGAACGAGCGAAGTCAGTTAAATTTTGCAATTCCCAATGAGCATCATCACGATCTGTAGAACGACGTTCTGATGTCATACGGTCTTTTAATTCCGTGATAGAACGGTTAATATCTTTTACTACTTCTTCTTTATTTGCAGTCGCTACATCTACACTTGAAATCGTATCTTTATTGTTCATAAGTGCCGTTAGCCATAGCGGAGGAATGTCTTCAGCTAAAGCGTACACATGTAAACATGCGACATAGCAGTCACCTTGCGCTATGTACTTCTCATTAAATTTAATGCCACCTTGCGGCTGCACCCTCGAAATAAAATCTAAATCATATCCTTCAGTACGATATTTTTGTTGTTCTTTTTTTCCTAACTTCACCATTGTTTGTTTCCTCCTTTTACATTTCTGAATTCATGTTTTGCAACTTAAAGATCAGCTTCTCAACTTCTTTTGCTTTCATATTCTGCAAGTTAAATTGACGTCCACCATAGCGCTTCATATCCTTCACGTTTTTTATTAACTCTGTTTCGTTTTTTCCATACACGACAATAAAGAACGCCAATTCCTTTAAATTCTTTTCTACCCAAAGCACCCGATTTAAATTTTCAATCGCTAAACTATAGCGCTGATACCATAAGTGTTCTTCCTTCTTTTCAGACACTTCTTGACTCATTCTCCCTTGAAATCGTAGCGCCATGCGCTTCCAGTACACCTGTTGGATTGTTGTTTCTGTAGAGTACGTAAGAGACAAAATCTTGAACGGCTCATGATATACACGACATAAACTCGTTAACTGATTCATAAATCGCTTTAAGTCCTCTTGGTTCATAGAAAGTAAGTCTGTAGTTTTCACTTTTAAATACACCTGCAAATTATTTCTATGATCGACTAAGATTCCTGTTTTTTGTTCCAGTCGTTTATACGGAGCAATATCAACAATTGATGCATCCGTATTTTTAAAAGAAGCAAAGATCGTTGAAATAAAACTTTGTTTTCCATTACTTTTCTCTGACTCAATTTGTCTCTTTCGGTTTACCTTTTTAGCTTCAGCTGTCGCAACTTTCATCTTCATCTTTCCTTTCGTGAGATATAAAAAAAGAGAGCGCTATATCTGCACCCTCCTTTCATTCCTATTTCTTTTTTGTTTCGCTGCTGATGGTATTTACTTCGATTGGATGATAATTTTTATTGTCCATCTTCAACATATCCAAAATCACAAATATATTTCTGTTTGTAGGGCTGTTATGAGGTTTAATACATAGGAACAATCCAAACGCCCCAAACAGCACATAAAACATAATCCTTCCAAACCCACCAACTGGAACTACCTTCGGCATATAACTTGCTAGAACTAGCATTAAAGCTATGATTGCTCCATCTATAATATAGAAGAAGGCTAACTTAATTTCTTGTTTTGTATTTTTAGGATTACGCATCATTTCCATATTTAATCCCCCCTCACATAAATATCGTTGTATACTTTTATACTTTTATAAGTTATCTACATATCTAGTTTAGACATGTTCCTTCTTAGCTTTTTGACCCTCAACCTTATCAAAACCTCTGTCTAGATATTCAGCATTTGTTACCGTTATCCAAACAGGCTCTTTTTTCTTTCTTCTTTTTAGCAGTCTAAAAATCTGTTTAAAAAAAGTTGCAATCATGCTTAACATAATCGCAACTCCTAACATCAAGATAGCAAATATCCAGTTATTCATTTTAATATCCCTGCTGTTTCTTCTCTATTTTTCTTGCTAACTTGTTGTTCGAGTACAGATGAAGAGAAAGATAAGTTAGAAAGGCAAAAGTAACAATGTAATGATATAAGTGACCTAATTCAAAACTTATTTGAAAAACCAGTATGGCAGCGGCAACAATAAACCCCGCTACCGTCATTAAGATGCTAGCCTGTAATTCTTGTTGCTTCATTTCAAAGTAAATTCTTCTTCGATTCGCAATATCAATTACTTTCATGCTTATCCCTCCTAATCTTATCTTCTACGTAATTGATCTGTTCGATTTTGTTTACTTCCTCTTTGTCTTAATCCTGATTTTGTTCTTTCAACTACATTATCTTGTACATTTACATCCCTTTGTACTGTTGTTGAGCCTGCTCTTACAGTATGATTTACTGCTTCACTTCCTCTTACATTGTTCTGCACATTCACATCTCGTTGTACTGTTGTTGAACCTGCTCTTACGGTTTGTTCTACCGCTTCACTTCCTCTTACATTGTTTTGTACGTTTACATCTCGTTGTACTGTTGTTGAACCCGCTCTTACAGCACTTTCTACCGCTTCACTTCCCCTTACATTGTTTTGCACATTTACATCACGCTGTACTGTTGTTGAGCCTGCTCTTACAGTATGATTTACTGCTTCACTTCCTCTTACATTGTTTTGCACATTTACATCACGCTGTACTGTTGTTGAGCCTGCTCTTACGGTTTGTTCTACCGCTTCGCTTCCTCTTACATTATTTTGTACATTCACATCACGCTGTACTGTTGTTGAGCCTGCTCTTACATTACTTTCTACTGCTTCACTTCCTCTTACATTGTTTTGTACATTTACGTCTCTCTGTATCGTTGCTACACCTGCTTTTGCATCACTATTGATTGTTCCTGTTCCACCTGTATTTCTTACTGTATCTTGAACGTTCACATCACGCTGTACTGTTTGTGTCCCTGATTTCATATTTCCTTGCGATACTTCAGTACCTCCCGTATTTCTTAATTTATTTTGTAATTCGATTTCTCGCTCTGCTGTTTGTCTTTCACTTTTTACATTGCCTTGCTGCCCTTCAGTACTTCCTGCATTTCTTAGTTTGTTTTGTAATTCGATTTCTCGCTCTGCTGTTTGCCTTTCGCTTTTTACATTGCCTTGCTGCGCTTCAGTACTTCCTGTATTTCTTAGTTTGTTTTGTAATTCGATTTCTCGCTCTGCTGTTTGTCTTTCGCTTTTCACATTGCCTTGCGATGCTTCAGCACTTCCTGTATTTCTTAGTTTGCTTTGTAATTCGATTTCTCGCTCTGCTGTTTGTCTTTCGCTTTTCACATTGCCTTGCTGCCCTTCAGCACTTCCTGTATTTCTTAGTTTACTTTGTAATTCGATTTCTCGCTCTGCTGTTTGTCTTTCGCTTTTCACATTGCCTTGTTGCGGTTCATTAGAAATAGAAGCTACATTCTGACGATTAGCCATTTTAGGGCTAGCAGATGGCTCTATACCAGCATTTGCGTTATTTTGAATCCCTTTACCTATTGTATTAAGTGTTTGACGATCAGCGTTTTCTTGTGCCTTTTCTTTACCTTGCGCTTGACCACTTTTAAATTCACTTACAGTACCTTTCACACCTTCCGATACGCCCTTTGCAACGCCTGATACTTTTTCTTTTCCTTTATCAACTGCCCCACCAACAGTCTCAGCCACCTTGTTTCCTGCATCGTTCATCATGCCACCGACTCCACGATTTGCAGCGTAACTCATGGCAGCCCCCGTATTTCTAGCAAATTTCTTCGCCTGCATACCGCCGCCTTTAGCGTTATTCTTTTGTTCGCCTTGTGATTCAGCGCCCTCATGATTCGAATCCATTTCAGAGCGTTTAGGCGTGTCTTCACGTGTTTGTCCACTTCCACCACTCATTAAGTTCTTCGCACCGCTAAACATACGACCAGCGCCCTTTATAGCTCCTTTCGCTGCCATAGCTCCGCCGACCATACCCATTAAGTGATTCTTTCCTTCTTTTAAGCCAACATCAACACCAAAGTATTTTAAGATGGATTCCGAACCGTTAATTAATGCAACAGTCAAACAAACCATTGCTACGATATATAAAAATGAATTGATGTCTTTTTCTGCTAAATAATTAACGATAATCGTGTAGACTCGTAAATTTAAACCCGTGAAAGCAAATACCAAGAATCCTTTAAAAATATCTTGCATGACCATTTTTGTTTTTTCGCCTGTTTCAATATCTGTAACAAATACAATCGGGGCAATTACTTTCTTCATTGCAATTTCAAAGATTGTCATCACAAATACGAAAACAGTAAATAAATAGGCAACTCCTAGAGCTAATAATCCCCAAAATATAGTCCCAAAGTTCATTGGGTATCGAACATAGCCCCCTGGGAATTGTGATTTAAACGGATTAAACACACTATCTTTTATTTTTTCTATTACTTCCTTATCTCCATCATTTGTAATTTTATAATTTAAAAACTTTGTTTCTTCAGGAACTCCCTGTTGATTTTCTAATTTCTCTATAGTCTCAGATGTTACTACATCACCTAAATTCGCTTTAAGAAAAACATCCTTTCCCATTCCATTTTTTAGTTTATTATCTGTAGCTGAAATTGCTGGTTCATTCTCTTTTTTACCTTGTATTGAATCAAATCCTGTTTTACTTAAATAAATCAAATCAGCTGTATTCTGTTTGACTAAATCCCAAGCTAAACCCTCTTTGGTTTTGCTAGTATTTGTCGTTTCAGAGAAGAAATCAGTGGACATTTTCTGCATATCTGCCATTAACTCATTTAATCCACCTAGTAAGCCAATCATTACTATGATGTTAATACCAACGGATTTAAAACGTGGTGGCTTATGTTGAATGATTGTTCTAATCCCTAGCCATACAACGACCAAAACAAATAAGGCATAGAATAAACCCTTTATGATAGATGAAGCAAAGTCATTTAATCCCGCATCTTTTAGCACATCGAAAAAAGAAAAAGTGTCAGGAATTAGTCCTTCTAGCGCTGATACGATATAGAGTAATGTCTTTATTATCCCTCCTTGAATGGTCTGCCAAATAGTCCCTAAAAGATCGGCATATTGTATCCAATCATTTTTTAAAAACGCTATCGCCTTTTCTGAATCCACACCATCAATACCAAGAAATTTATACCAATCAAAAGCATATGCAATTGGTGTAAATGTGAAACTTACAAATAGTGTTATTACCGCTAAAAATCCTATAACCACAGCTTTCTTACTTTGAAAAAACCATTCTTTTATTTTCATAGTAGCCATTACCTTTCTACTTTTCTGCTTAATTTCAAATCAATTATTCTTCCAACATGTCCAATAATTCTTCTAAATACCCCCTTATTTCATCATCTGAAGAATGTTCTATTAAAAATTTCACTTCTTTTGTCTTAGGCAACATGGTTTTCGTTGCGTAAGTTAATAACATTTGTACAAAACGTTTCTGAACATCTTTTTCTTCACTTATTTTTCTTTTTTCTTTCACAAGACCAATGAGTAATTTAATGACTTTATCCTCATTAGTTGTGGTGTTTTCTTTTTTCACCACAGGATTAGCTTGCTGCTTCTTGATATATTCACTTTTGGCAACTGGATTGATGATGAAGTCCAAGAAATTCAAATATAAATCTGTTAAATCTAATCCTGTATGCAGCGACGGTATATCAATCTCATTTAAATCTTTGGATGTATCAAAATCCTTCCCTAAGAACTGCCAACGATACGGCATGCTTGTTTCTCTTGTATTTAAAATCGGATACGCTCTGACCTTCTTTCTTTTCAAGTCCTGTCTATGTAAGGCACGAAGCAACAATGTTTCCCCTTCAATAAATTGTGCTAATCGTTCAGGAGAAATAATGCGCTGCTGATCTGCATTCTTTGTTATCTTGTTATCTGCTTCTAGGTGACTTTCGTTTGAAGATTTACCAATGACCGTTTTATGCCCCGCTCGATGTGATATTTCTTCAATTGTGTCTTTATTGGTAGACATAATATAAATATGATTTTGGCAGTTGTCTTTAATTTCTGTCGCTTCTTTGTCATATAGTTTTTCAATCTGCGAATAAGACTGAAGCACCAAATTAAACAACATATTACGACCTGCGCAGACCGTTAATACCCCGCCCATATCATCAATAGGTGGCATATTACCAAACTCGTCTAGCAAGAAATGAACACGCCTGTAACACTTTTTCCCTTTCGTATCATTACAATTCATAGATAGCTCTGTATACAACTGCTTAACAAAAATACTTGCTAGTGCGTGATTAGATTTATCAAAATCGGGGACAATCATAAACACGGCTGTAGGCTTATCCGAATACGATAACTTTGCTTTTGGTTGTAAAGGAAAAGTATTAGCCTTCAAATTGAGCGTAACTTGACGTTGATAATCGGGTTTATGTTCACATCCCGCTTTCTTTTGATAGACAATCCTTCCTTTTTCATCTAGCAGTTTTTCAAACTGTAAGCTATACAATAATCTGTACTTCTTTTTTGGATTCTCTTCATCTTGATAACGAATTAATAACAAATCCCCATCTTCCAACGATTCATCAAAGTTTATGTTACACATACCTAGAGCTTTCACCTTAATTTGGTAGCTTCCAACCTCCGTTTTTTCTTCATTATTCTTATGAAATGATACTGTTACACGTTTATTTAAAAATCGTTCATCCAATTGGAAAAATAGATTTTTAGGAAAACCGACTTGTTTTAAATCCAAACTTGATTTTGATGTCATTTTCGCAAACATTTTATCCGCAAAAGTTTGTAATCCTTGATTGGCTGTTGCTAGGATAGACCCCTTTGCCTTTTCACCCGCAAAGCTAGTTGATCCATACTGCATTTTTGCGACATTTCCTTGCGGTAAGCTCTTAAAATATTCATCTAATACGCTTTTTTCAATAAAATCATTGGGATCTTCTTTGTAATAAAACGTTCCTAATTCATTGAGCATTTGAGATACGTTGTGCATAGTGACTTTTTCAATACAATTATTTTTCACACAATAGTCCACGATGGCGAGAATAATACCGTTAATCGCATTCTGTGCTGAAGTATTAAAGAATGCATTATCACCAGCATTCGGGTTGTTATAAAGGGAGAATGTTAACGTATTGGCTCGTTTAGCCGCTTCTTGGTCATCACCATTCACCCATGCATCAATGACTAACTGCAACGGGTTATACGACATTCCTTGTAAGGGATCTAAGATATTTAAAACTTGAACATCATACCCTCGTTTTTCTAATGTCTCTTTAGATGCACTGTACAGCTCTCCCTTTGGATCGTTTACAACCATACTTGATTGATTTTTTGCTCTACTCAAATTATCAATCATTGGTACGACAATCGTTTCCCCTTTACCTGAGCGAGAAACCCCTAATATTGCTGTATTTACGGTGTCTGTATCAACATAATATTTGTCCTTATAATGTGATACAGGGACACCACCATACCCTTCAAACGTGTCTGTCTTTTCGGGAATTTCTCTATACTGTTCTTGAATTTCTTCAATTGTAGTAAAACGGCTATCCCCCTTTTGACCATAAGCTACATTTTCGTCACTTCGATAATTAACCTTTGAATACACCAAAAAACCCATCACTGTAGAAGCTAATAAGCCAAACAAGTACATATTTGCAGGTAGAACAGGAAGAAATACATTTTTTATTGATATGCTTTTCTCCCAATCTGCACCGAACACATCGAATATAGTTGGCTTCTCAACCGTTTTCGCTAATTCATTCACAATGGATTGGTACGTCCCTGCTACAAAATTTAATCCACCTAAAGGAAAAAGCACCGCAAGTGAAGAAATTGCGAGTGCTTTTTTGTTTATCTTATTCTTTTCTTGTGGCAGGTCTTCCCCATCAATTTTGTAATTATGATGAAGGTACTTATTCCGCTTGAATTTTAATAGTGCCATGTTCGCATTTCCTCCTTACTAACTACCTATTCAGCATCAATTAATCTAGCTAAAAATGTTCTCCGTTTTTTTTTAGACACAGTTTTTTGTTGTGTTGCAGGTTCTTGTACTGGCTGTTGCTGCATCGTAGTTTGTTGTACTGGTTGTTGGTACATCACTATTGGTTGTTGTACTGGCTGTTGATACATAATCACAGGTTGTTGTTGTGGCTGTTGTTCTGGGTTAGCATGAGCTTTTAATAATTTTTCTTTTAAGTCTTCTATGATATTCAATAGCTTCTGTTCTCTATCGTTGCTTCTTACCTCTTTCGCTTCCTCTTTTCTTTGTTGTAAGTTTAGTGCTTCTATTTCAATCCTGTTCTTTTCTTCTTCTATTTTTAATTGACGTTCTTTCATTTCTTTATCATGCTCTGCTTGAATTTCTTCTTTCCATTCAGGAATTAACTGCTTCATTTTATCCTCTAGAACTGCAAATCTCACTTCTTGTTGTTCATTGGCATCATTCATAATTTGTTCTGTCATTTCTATAGAGTCAGATAGATATTCATTCTTTTTATCAATCAACTCATTTTTTCCTGCTATTTTCAATTCATACACTTTCTCTGTAGTTGCTTTTCTCTTTTCAATCTCACTTTCTTTCTGTAATTCTTCTTCACGAGCACTTACTAACGTATTTTTACGCCCTTCTAGTTCTGATTGATATGCCGTTAATTCAGCTTCTTGCTTCAGTTTAAAAGATTCTAAATCTAATCGTTGTTTTTCAGTAAAAGCAGTTAATTTTTTCTGCATTTCTTGCACTTCTTTATTCTCAAACTCATTTAATTGGGCTAATTTCGTTTGAAAACCTTGTTCGAAAATGTCTTGCAGCCTTTCTTCTGCTTCTTTTTGATAATCACGCATCATGACTTCTTTATAAACATTTTCAAGAGCCAAACGAATTTCATCTCTCAAATTATTTACTTCTTGATAATACTTGTCTTGAATCAATAAAAAGTCTTTTCCACTCAACACATTTTTTGCATATTGGATTTTTTTCTTTTCAAGCTCTGTAGTTGCTTCCTCACTCATACCAAACCGACTTAATAAGTGCTTTACAGTAAATCGTGAATCATATCTCTTTTGCTTCGCTTCAACTTCACTAATGTTCAGGTATCCTTCGTAATCAGGAAAAACTACATCTTGAGTTTGTACTTCCATTTCAGACTCTTTATTTGTTTTCTGAACATCTAAATCACTATGAAGCAACTCTTCTTCTAAACTTTGAACTGAATCAACTTCATTTGTCGGAGTTGGTAATTCTTCAGCTGTTTTTTCTAAGTCTATTCCTGTAGCTAATTGATCTTTTTCTTCCTCTTCAATTGCAAATGGATCATCATCTTCTTTTTGATCTAACGCAGCAGCATGTTCCTGTAGTCCCTGTATATCATCTTGCTCAAAATGATGTATTCTCTTACTATTCAATTCATGCATTGGCATTTCTTCAAAAGGATTTTCGCCTACACTCGCAAACTCTTTTTTCACTTCGTTATTTTGTGGCATTTCCTCTTCTTTTTTCCCAAACAATTTAGCGAACAATCCACTTTTTTTCTTTTTAGGTGCTTCTCCCTCAGGTTCTATAGCTGCTCCACCTTCTTCAGCTCTGTAACTTTCGAATATACCTTGTTTAATTTCCATTCCTAAGTCAAAATCTGTTCCTTTTTCAAGGTCTTTTGAAATAGCATTGAGTAAAGAAAATTCACTTCCTACTTGTACTGGTAATTCAAATTCGTATGCCTTTTCATTCTCAATATCTTGCAGTAACAATAACACTTGATCTGATTGTTGATGTTGTTCAATATATCTTTGAATCAACCCTTCAGCTACCTTTAATCCTAATTGCTGTCCATTCCCTGCTTTATTCTTCTTTAAAAACTTCCTAAAAGTTTTAGATTGTTCTTTTTGCAAAAACTCTACGATATACATTCCCTTAACCTCATTTCATGTATATAATTTATTTTTTCACTTTCCTTAATTGTTCTTGCATTTCCCAAATACCTGAATGCACTTTCTTAATTTCTTCCTTCATTTCTTCTGGAACTTCCTCTACGAATTCTAATACTGTGTTTGCCCAACTCATAAAACTAGAAGCATGCCCCATATATGCTAACGCTTGAAATATATAATCATTTTCTTTACCCATTTTCTTTAAGTTTTCAAGGTTCGGACGGTAATCAAACAAATCATCTGAAAATTCCATTTCTCTTTCCTCATTTCTTATCAAAATAAAAGAGAAGCCCACAATTAGTAAGCTTCTCTTTCAGTGTGTTTCTTAGAAACCAGATGTAACACCTTGAATTGTACTTCCTAGCGCTCCTGCGCCCCATAAAAGAATGCCACCAACAACAATGTACATTAACCATTTTTTCGCTGTACGACTTGGTCCTTCACCAAACATGAACATGAAACCAATGATACATACACAGAAGATAATTACTGCCAAACCAATTCCTTGTAATTTTCCAGTCCAACTCGTTAGAGCACCTCTAACAGAGTCAAAAAAATCATTGTAAGTTAGTAATTTCATCGCAAAAATAGTAAATAGATCCATTTTAATTCCCTCTTTCTTAATTATCCTTAATTTTGTGATTGATTTTGTCTTTTTTCTTCTTGTTTAACAACTGAATCTGCAATAATCTCCATCGAAGCGTCTTCTAGCATTTTGTTTCGCCACTTAGGATTTTCTCCTTGTAACAGGGACAGACAGTTGCTATTCACAATCTCTTGTGACCAACTTTCATATGTCTTTCCCTCTTTCTTTAAAATCACTGTTACCGCATCCTGATACGGCGCTTTTTCTACTTTATTTCTTCTTGTTGTACTAGCCATATTTTCTAACTCCTTTACTTAATACTTCGTATTTTTGTGAGAGATAAAATGCTGAAATACATCCTCAACTTCAGGAATTCCGTTTGAACAAATTGTTATGATCGCTATGAGCGCAATCACGCCACCCATAAGAATCATTAAGCGAAACACATTGTTTTCAAGCATTTCTTTAACACCTTCTCTCTAGCGCACTTGTGAAGTTGCAGAACCATGAAACTTCATTTCTACGTCAGGCAAATTAAAAAGAATAATCTTTAGATTAGCTACAACCTGATAATCTACTACGTCACCAAAGTTTACTTTCTTGTTTAATTGGTCACTTTTAACGCTTAAAGCTCCTTGATACTGCTTTTCGCTATAACCTTTTAGATAGGCTGCCGCTTCTTTTGTTAAGCCACCATGTCTCTCAATTTGATAGTTAACTTGTTGTTTATACGAGTTCACATCGCTTAATTGAATACAAAAAAGAGCTACTGCCACCATCATCATGATTAACATTAGCCCTACAAACCATTTCACTATTAACATAATGGAACTATCTAGCATAATTCACACCTACTCATTTTCTTTCCCCTCCCTTATGATCTATGAGAGATTAATTGATGATAAGTGATGGACTAGCACCGCTGCTGCAAACCCTACTACTAATATGAAAGAACTCATAACAATCTTAGTGGGGAAGAAGTTAAATCTTCTTAACTTAAAAGCTATGATTTCATCTATCGCTCTTTGTAATTCTGCACTTGCCATTTGCCCTAGCTCATTAATTACATTTGTATCACTAGAGTTTTGCTGGAAATCATATATCGTTTGCATGATATTAATCGACATATCGCTTCCACTGGAACGCATAGCGTAATCCGTAAAAGGCTGAATATCATTGGGCTTATCTGTCATTTCAGACATTAACTTAGCTAATGAATTCTTATCTACTGGATTGTCCATTCGGTTCAGTATCTTTCGAAAAACCTGATACAAACTCGTTGATTCGCCTGATTCTTTTAAATAAGGAATCAGCAGCCTTGTAAACTTAGAGAAGTTCAAATGTCTTTCAAACTTAAAAGCGTTATACGTTTTGGTCACATGCGTATACTTAGAACGATAGAAGAAGAAGGGCAACCCAAAAGCTAACAGATAACACCAACTTGTGAAAAACAAGCCTAGTAACAATCCGAAAAAGCTCAGTAAGATCGTTTGAGTTATTCGTTTCTTTTGAAACTTGTTAATCATTTGTTGGTTGTTCCCCATTTCTTCTAACATGCTGTATAAATCCTCTTCAGCAAACATTCGATTATAGCGGTTCTTTTTAATGCTTTTAGCTGTTACTACTCTCATGCTTTGACCTCCATGATTGAGTCATCAAAAAGATATGTAGTAAAGGATTTAAAGAAGAAACACATTAATGTCATGTAAATACCACTTGTAATCCAGCCAATCGGATGCCTTGCGAATGCCGTTATATACGTTTTAAAGCCAAAAGAAAAAGTAATCGCAAGTACAAACACCACGATTACCCCACAAAGCATTTTCATATCTTTTAGATGCCCTTCTTTTTTACGCTCGTAATCATCCTTTTTCTCTTTCATCTCATTGTGATGCGTTTTAATATCTTTCAATGTTTCCAGATTCGTTCTCCCCTCTAACACGCACGTTTCAAGCTGTTCTAAATACTGGTCGAAAGTAATATCTTCACGATATTTATTCGACATTTGTTTAAAAGCCTGAAGTACCTGCTCCTGATCCGCCCCCATTACGCTTGCTAATAATATTTTTAAGTCCGCTCTCAATTCTCCTTGCGAGCGATCACTCGCTCTTTGTAAAGAAGTTAAGAGCGTTTGACTATCATTGGTTAACAGCGAAGTCATATTATTAACAAACTTATTTCTTTCCCGAAATGAATCACGCTCATACGCCCTTTTAATAACTTTGGGCATTAACACTTTCAATCCATATAATGCTCCGATGCATCCTAAAATTAACGATAACCACCATATATAGAGCAACAGAAAAGAAAATACCCCTGTAACTAATCCTGGAATAATCGCATATCGAAGATAATCCTTTCTATTTAAGGGCTTCCCATATGCAATCTTGAAAGCATTGATTTCTTCTGCATTCACAAATTTCTTTTTCTTGGTTTTCGCATTAA
Organism: Bacillus sp. AR4-2; assembly: GCF_008274865.1. NCBI lineage: Bacteria > Bacillati > Bacillota > Bacilli > Caryophanales > Bacillaceae > Bacillus > Bacillus sp. AR4-2. The sequence goes on along the minus strand of NZ_CP031063.1, from coordinate 25,334 downwards.
ATGTAGAGATTCTCATACTTCATACCTCCTTTCCAAAGAACTCTTTCCTTACCTACTAATAATTAAGCCCTTTTTGAAGGCTACTTCATCCGTATACTTAGGAAGTTCATAGCTCAAATCAATTTCTGCCAGTTTGTCATGAAATTCTTCTGATAATGCGCCCGTAGAGAATGTAAATTTGCCGTTCCGGTATTTTTGTTCAAATACCATTTCGTATCCCTCAACTGAATACTCCACTATTTTTGCTAAATAGCGAATGACACGTTTAATTTGATTTCCATTTGTATCAGTTGTTTTCACTACTACACGCTTAATATGGAAGCCAAAATTGAAATAACGCATAATATCTTCTTCTAGTGATTTTTCATCTACCTGATATCCAATTTTGGACATATTCACAAGCCTTTTCGGTGATGTTTCTGCATCTACCGAGTGCAGCGAAGTCACTACATGGTGTCCTGATAATACCGCTTGAATCATTTCATATGTTTCTTTTCCACGAAGCTCAGAAATCATAATCCAACGTGGATTATTTCGTAAGGCAGCTACTATTTCGTCCGTAACTGTAACCCCGTTTCCAGTTAACCAACTAAATACATCTTTGTCAGGAAACAAGGACTTAACATGTGTTTCAGGGACATCTTCAATCATGATTGCCTTATGATCGAATCGTACAAACGAGAATAAGAGTTTTAAAACTTCCGTTTTTCCCGTTCCTGTTTCGCCTGAAATTAAGATGTTATTCCGACTCTCCATTACTACTCTAAAAAAGTCATATATGAATTGAGGGGCGAATGTTTCAAAATTATCCTCATTCAGTACCAAATTAGGGCGGACAATCCTCAATGACATGGTAGAGTTACCATTCGTATTTTGACTATGTACTGCATTGATACGAATTGAACCATACACACCATCAAAGATAGGGTTTTTAGGAGTAAACTCTTTTCCCACCGCATGAGCAAATTTCTGAATTAATCGTGTGATATACTGTTCGGTAATTTGATGTTCATTGTCTTTATAAATCTCTTTATAATCACTTGATTCCACAATTAAATGACTACCGTTATAAGATATATCCGTAATATCGGGACGATCTTTAATTAATCTTTCTATAACGCCCGTCCCGACAATCTCAGACACAACATATTCAATTACATCATCCACGCTGTCTTCATCATAATCCATAAAGTAAGCTGGGTACTCCTGCTTAATTTTCCTCTTTATTTCTTGCCTTGCTTCTTCTTTTAATAGTGCATCTATAACTAACTCAGCATATCTATTTTTCAATTCATTTCTTATCGTTTCTAACTTTTGGGAATTGAAATCATGGAAGTCTGTATGATGACCGTTTTCTTTTTTCACACCAAGTATTTTCATTCGTTTCTCCTTTCTTTTAAGATGATGCAATACTTACTTTATAAGTCGCTTGATACGTTTGATCCCCGTCATGGATAATGGCTCGAATTGCCTTAGTAGAGCCATTCTTATTATCTAAGTACTTAAACTCGTATGTTGTACCGCTGCTGATTTTTACAAGCTTATTTGATTCAATGCGTTTCTTAAAATCCTTTTCAAATTCACTCTTTACAATAAACAGCTCTCCACTTTGCACACGGGAGCTATTATCTGCATTTGAGATTACACTCGCTCGAACTGTCTCTGTAACGCCTTGTGTAATGGAGTCCGTGGCGAAATTCTCTCTATAGTAATAACCACCTATGGAAACTAAGAAAAGCCCTAAAACGATTATTATGAGGATGAATGGATGTTCTTTCAGCTCCTTCACTCCTTCCCAAACAAATAAGGAGAGAAAATTCTCTCTCCCCTTGTTGGATATAATTATTTAACCGAGGAAAGTTTTTCTGTAAATACACTGATTACTGATTTAGTTAAGTCAGGAAAAGCAACAGAAACAACCCCTACTAAAGCAGCACCTACAACAACTGCACCAATCATCCACCAACTACGATCCGTATTTTGATCTAACATGTTTCAACATCCTCTCGATTTTTGTTTTTTTTATATAAAAAAGAGACGTAATAAAAATCACGTCTCTTTTTCTACCTAATACAACTTAATTCCTAATTTGATCGCTCTTTCTACCGTTAGGTACTTACTTAACATCAACATATTAATTGCCCCTAATGTAGTCGGCATCAAATCGTTTATAAAGTTGTGGATTTTGTCTTTTACAAAGACAACCCACATATTCAAGCTAAATCCATCAAATTGACTCATATCAAAACTAAAGTCAAAATGGAACATATCTTTTATTGAGAAGTTCCCTGAAAGTAAATCTCCGATGCCTGCTTGTGTAAAAGCGGAAAGGCTGCCTTGCAACGAATATCCAATTAAACGAATTACAATCCCCGTAATGACGAAGTATAGCGCCATAAAGATGATTTGTTTTTTGGCTGAACTGTATGTTAGGACATTCACTCTGTTCTCAACTCCTTTCCTATCGCTTTAACCAAGCAACATCTTCATCCGACCAGCCCGAAGGCTTGCCATTTGAGAAAGGATTTCTTGGATCAACAGGCTCTACAAGTATTTCATCATCTTTTAATGTGTCAGAGCCAATCGTCCCGTACATAAATGCATATATATTTAATGGCTGCGTCGCTTCAAAATTCACTTTATTTACCCCTATAGGCAAATTCGACTGTACCAAGAGGTTATACTCTCCTAAGTCAGCCCAAATTGGGGTATATAATCTACGCTTCCCATCTTTCAATGCTTTCTTAATACGAGAATCTTTGTCTTTGACCTGCTGATCCGTAAATAAAGCACCTGTTTTTTGTTCCACATTGATATGTGGTAACTCAAAGGTGAAATTGGTGTTCTTTTTATCTGAACTAGCGCTTTTTTTCGTTTCATCCAGTGGAACGATGACATGTTCATCTTTCTTCGCATAATTCAAATACGAGTCAATCAATCTCTTATCCACTAAGGCATTTGCTTTGATATCATAAACGGCTGCCAATTCATTATAATAACTAGCTTCTGTTTTCAACTCAAAACCATAACCCGTTTTTTGTTTTGGCAGCTGTTTTAATGGCATTGTGAGCGTTTCATAGAACATTTCCATCTCTTTTCCGACTTCACGTTCCGTCATGATAACACCTTTGTATTTCAATTCAGTAGATTCTTTACTATTTGCCTTCACTGTTTCTTCAGAAGAAGTATAACCATCCGTATCTACCTTGTTTTTACCTTCTACAATGGAAATAGATTCTTTATTTACCTTTTCGAATCTCACTTCGTAATTTCTCTTACTATTTTTCTTTAAAAACTTAGATTCGACTTTAAATTTTACTTCTTCAGGCAATTGATCAATCGTATACACCTTACTACCAACAAGCTGATTATCAGCCTTATCATACAAGTTAACCGTAATCTCATCCTTACTTGTTTCCTCATATACGATATCCTTATCTAACCTTACGGTTACAGGAAGTCCACTTTCAGCTGGTGCAGTATCTATCCTTATTTTTCTGATACCAACATTTGCATTCGCCACAATGGTATACCGTACTTGATTCGAAATAGGTGATAACTTGTAGTCAACAGATGTATTAACCACTGTTTTACTGACATATTGATCGCCAAATTCATTCTTATGCGTACCGTAAACGAGGTTCATTTTTACAACATCACTGCTGCTTAATGAGTCATTTATATACAACAAAATAGAGACCACTTTTGATAAGTCCTGCTCTCCTGTATACCTGTACCAACCATTTGATTGTAAATCAATCTTGTTGGGGTTATTTGATTCAACAAAGCTATTATTTAGCCATATTTCAACGTTTTTATGATTCGGGTTGTCCATTGTTAATTGCTTTAAGAATGTTACACCATGAAAGGCAGAACCGTTTTCATCCTTATTTCTAGGGACATGCGTTAATGCTTTTACATGTGCTTCATCTTTCACAGTCGTATATGGCTGCACCCCAATTTCATAATCGCTATTCTTTTTCCCTACAACTTTTTTTATGGTTTCACTCACACCAACCATACCGATTTTAACAATTGAAATGCTATTGGAACTCGTTCGAAACTTTTCTGCCCTGGTATCCATTGTACTACTAATTGTATTTTCAATTTTTAATCCTACTTGATTTCCAATCGGTAATAAAACAGGATTAACTCTTGCTTCAAAGTTGATTTTCTTCAGTGCAGTATGATTTCGATCTAACGTATCATACCAAACTAGGTAACTTGTCCCATCATCTTTCTGCTCAATTTTCGGCTCAATATTCGTATCACCATATTTAGCAGAACCAATAACATAATCAAGCCCCTTTGGTAGCTTCACTTTCATTTCAACCTTTTCATCCATCGACTGAAAGTCTGTTTGAACAGGCATTTTCATTAGATTATCAACTGTTACTTGTACATGATCTGAGCTATAATACGTGTTCTTATTCGTTTTAATTTCACTGCTTACTTCACCGTTTATGTTATTTAGCGTTTCAAAATCAACCCCGCCCCCTACAGGAGCTTGCAGTTTCGTCATAACTCCATGTTCATCATATTCAGTGAAATTATCATACTTACCATCTTCCCGAAGACGATATCTCGTTTTTCTATCAGCTGTAGGATAAACATCAGCAGCCGTCGTAATGATATTCGGCGTACCTTGTTCGTTTACACTACCCGTTTTCTTCGTTTTTACCTGTAAACGAAGATTTCTTACTATAATTGCTCCATCACCGATTGCATCATTTACATCGTTTTTAATCGCTCCAACTTCACCATGTTTTCTAGCTTCCTCATATGTGTTGTACCATTCGTAGTCTTCCGCCTTATTTTGCGTTAATACCTCAAAAGAATTATCTTTTTTCTTAGATATACCAAAAGCAACACTTTGTTTTTCTCCCTTATAAATCGGTTTTCCTAGTGGCGTTGGATATCCTTGAGCCTGTATATCTTTTGCAGCATTTAGCGCATTTTCTTTTGATAAGTAGAAGGAATCTGTATTCCATTTATAAACGATGGTTGCGCCACCTTCCGCAACAGAACGGATAACTAAATCCGAAACCATCTTAACATCCTGTCCCACAACAATTGCGGGATCACCCTTTGATACAACACTATACCCATAATGAGGTGTACCAAGTTCTCTCATTTCAGGCGTAAAGAAGGTATTATTGACCGTATATGAGCCATTCGGTGTATTCCTTTGTGTTAATGTTAATTTTGCTTTGTGTGTATACGGAATTTCATTTCCATTACTATCTTCATACGAATCAATTATAATATCTATCCCATAATGCACGTTATTTGCCATATTAGTTTTATTGTTTTCACCTAATGGTCGGTATTCATTTGGTACATGAATTAAAAAACGTGTACTAGAGAATCCTTTTTCGTTTTTACTGTAACTCGCATACGTTTGCGAAGATGAAATCATTGTCGGGAATGTTGAACCGATTACATAATTACTGACACTTCCTTGATAAGTAATGGTATTTTCGTTCAATTTGGGCTTGTTTAGTTGTGTGATTCCACTATCCCACACACTATTTATTGTATATTTGTCAATGTCACTTGCGTTCCATTTCTCTTTCGGGATATAGGAACGAGGACTATAAGATAAAATGGAGCGTGGATCATCATAACTTGTTAAACCTAATTCAAAACTCTCTGTATTGGGTTGTGGCTTTTTTTGTACCACTTCATCGACAGCTTGATAGTTAAAAATTTTAATTGGTGTATCTTTACTCTCAAAATTCAATACATCATCAGGAGTATTCTTATTATCCCAAATGACTTTTCCACTAAAATCGAAATGATAATTAATCTTTCCTCTCGGAAATGTCGCCCCTCGTAGATCATTGCGATTCGGTAAATTGTTAACGAAAAAGTCTAATACGGTAGGGAAAACTTGAGAAGTATCGCTTTTATCGGCATTAGGATTATACAGAGCATATCCAACTCTCGATAAACCACCCCAGCTATTTGTTAAACGAGCCTTTACGTTCACTTTCCCCGAAACCGTAACTGGATGAATCTCTTCAAAAGATTGTGCGATATTCTCATTTGCAATATCTTGCCCGTCTACACTCATGACTTGAATTTTAATGTTGGGCTTCAGCTTTACGCCATGTTCAGCGCCTTGCACCTCAACAGTAACGGGAATCATTAAAGAATTACCTGTTTCTTTTAACGTGTATTCCATATCAAACGAAACAATGCCCTTCTCCAAATCTTCCTTACCACCAAGAGCAAATTTTGCATTTACACGTTTGTTTGTAATTCCATTTTCCAGTGTACCGGTGATTTTCAGCTTAATATCTTTCAGCTTATCTTGTTTCTTTGGGTTAATTGTCACCTTCAATGGATACGTTACTGTATCAAACGTTCTTACAATGCCGTTATTCGGGCTTGAGTCATTCCCAGCTTCATTATTCTGGTCAAAGGGTTCTGTCCCGTCTACAATGTCTGAAGGCTTGATAAACGCTTCAAAATCAAACAAAGCACTACCTTTTTTTCCATTTGCCACAACTACCTCATTAGGAGTTAGCCCCATGCTTTTCATATCTGATTTTTCTTGCAGCACAGTCACATCGTCTGTTTTTTTCTCCTGATTCGTTGCGCTTTCTGCATATCCAAGAGAGACAAAATCAGCAAGACTCCCAAGTAAAAGGATAACAGCAAATACTAGGATGAATATCTTTCTAAAATTCAATACACATTCCTCCTTTTCCTTAAAACAAATGAAAAAGGATTGGTGGACTTCTAGTTTTTATAAACATTTGCATCCTCCCTTGAATTTTTGAGCAAAACAAAAAGCCTATCGAAATGATAGGCTTCAGCTTAACTATTTGTTTGCTCGTTCAATTGCTCCAAGTTCTGCTTCACAGTCCTCTTCTGTCCAATCTTTTATTAATTCCCACGGGTAATTGGCTTCAACTAGGATTCTCTTAAAAGTTCCCTCATTCGTTTTATTCATGGCAGCGGGATCAGGTTCAGTTATTTTTTCTTCATTATTAACATTCATTTCTTCCTCAATTACCTTAGTTAACTTTACTGTTCCTATGTCTCCATAAGGTTGCGTGCTATAACCTTTATCATTCAAAATCTTCACTACTTCTTGCATATCCATCCATGCTGCCGTACCTTCTCCAAATTTAATAGTGATTGTATTCATCCTTCATTCTTCCTTTCTTTATAAAGTTCAAATTTGTTTATGAATCAGCCATTTTAAAAATTCTTTTATCACAATCAATACAATACGCAAATTTACTGTCCTTATAATTTAGAGAATCATGAAAATCTCCGTTCTCACTTTCGCTACCATCGAAATTGTGTCTCCAAATAGACGAACCAGATATTTGTACTTTCGTATAATATCCTTTACTAGAGTCACAATGAGGGCATTCGTCTACTGGCGCTTTGACTTCAGTCATTTCATCCTCTCATTCCTGTACAAAATTTAAATTTGATAGATTTTGCAAAGTTTGTTTGCAGTAAAAATAAAATCAACTTAAAAGAATGTGTATAACAAGATTCTCAATTCCCATCCAAACTAAAGTAATAATTGATATAAACACAAACCACAAAAGAGCTTCTTTTACAGCCAATTTATAGTCTTTCATTTTTACACCAATTTTTCTGTAAAACTAATAATGAAAGAAAGCAACAAATCAAAAACTACTAATACTACCATCATGACTATTATCATTGCGGGAAATATCAAACGATTTTGACCTAACATTTTACTTCCTCCTTATTAATTTTGAATCATTAGCAATAAAAAAGAGCAGAACCATTAATATGATTCTGCTCTTAACATTTAGTTTGTCTTTTTGAATTTTTTTAGAGTCTTCTTACCATTATCAAACTTTTCTTTCAAGAATCCCTCTTTGTCATTAGTTTTCTCATATTCTTTTTTGAAATCTTTCCACTCTGTATCATTTGAATGTGATGTACCAAGATATACTGAAGAAAATCCTTCTTCTGTAGGTGTTAGAATGAAATATTCATAATCATTTAAAATAAGCCAAGGATCCGTATGAGTCATTTTTTCTTTTAATGAAATTGATACAACTGAATACGAACCACCCTTGTATTCCATTGGTTCAACTTTATAGAGGGCTTCATAATTTTGAGACCCTTTAACTCGCCATTCGTTTTCTGTATTAATCGTAATGAAATTATCTCTACTATCCTTATAAGTATCACCCTTTTTATAAGGGACTGAAGAACCTCCACACCCTGCCAGTAATACTGTTATAGATAAAAATAAAGCCGATACAACGGATAAAAACTTGAACCTTTTAAACATGGTGTCTACACTCCATTTCATTTATATTCACTACATTAATATATTAACATATGAACATTTGAGACCCCACTACTTTTACTGTAAATGAACGAGCCAATGATTCCCTCTAAGCAAAGTGATGTTAAAAACCTTAAAGGTATGAATCACATTCATTTTCTTGCAGCAGACATCTATCTTTTGTCCGAGATCATATTTTTCATCAAGCTCAAACAAGTCTACATGAATGCTTTTTGTTCTTAATATCTTCTCGATTTTATGACTCATTCGCTTCCCCCCATGATACATCTTCATTTTTTAGGGAAGCTAGTACCTTTTGAGTGCTATAGCGGTACAGCTCTGAAAATACTACATCTGATTTGTTCATCGTAACCAAGTATTCTGTTAATCCTACTAAGTGGACAAATCTCTTATTCGCACTAACTACTAAATTTATACCTAATGAGCGGCTGCCTATTAATATTTTCACTGCATCCATTGTTTTCTTCTCTACACGTTCAAAGGAAGCTAGAGAAAGAAATAATGTCTTTCCGTCTTGCTTATTTGAACTAAGTTGTTTACGTGCCTTTTTCAACGCTGCAAGACAGTCCGTTTCGCTTACATAATCGTTGAAATCTAAATGATAAACAAGTCTATGATTATCTCGTAATGCGCTTATCAGCTCTATTTGAAATTCTAAACATACATCGCTTTCGCCTTCAATTAGGCAGCCTGTCGTATGCTTCGTTTTACTTGTAAGGATATTTGCTACCTTTCTGATATACCTTTCTTGGTATTCCATACTCATAATTTTTGACTCCTATTTGATCTGTTTAATTCTACAAGAAATATTTTATATTCTTGATTTTTCTAATTTAAACGGTCTATATTCGGTCGGATACAAATGCAAGAAAAGGAGTATCTCCATTTGTAACAGAAGCGTTTAGTCTCGTTACGCTTACTCGTTAAAGGCTTGCGTGTACAAGTGCATCGCTCTGGAATCTCTCCGTCATGGCGATATGCCCAATCACTTTTATGTGTATTGTACAGCCCTTTAAGTAGTCTGTAGTCCTTGCTACAGATAGACCAACATCGATTGCTATTTTCAAGCGGACTTATTGTCCCTAAGGGTTTATCCGTGTCTTGCATCTCCTAGATTCACGAAATGGACTGGCATGCGATGATTTGCCCTTCCCCCAGCAACTATATGAAGTTTTCAAAGAACAGGATGGGGAACATACACAAGATTCATTACTTTGAGCTATGAACCCCAAGTGTGCTATGTTTCTTGCACAATTAAATCGATCAAATGTATTACTATTTCATTTTTTGCTTTGCTTTTCTCTCATAAATAACCTGCATTAATTTGCTACACGGTTTATTCTTCTTTGCGATAACAATTCCATCGCTATTTCTTACACTTTTGATATACCTAAACATATTTGTTACAGGAACTTCTCTTCTACCTGCTTGATCGTACAGATTGCCATTATCGAGAACGATTAAATTTTTTCCATCAAAGGTACTAACTTTGTGCGCTCTGTTTAGTAGAGTGCCAATATCCATTTCTTTGGTTACTTTAAGCCTGTGTGTACTTTTGCTAAACTCTTTTTCTCTCATGGTTCTTCTCTCCAATCTTATAAATTTTAATTTGTATCTAGACTTTCTCACGATCTAGACACCTGCTAACAAGTTTCTAACTCAATCCCATTCACATAAACAATCACAAATATTAAGGCGAGCATTATAAAATTTTCATATAGCCAATGGGTTTCTTACAGAATACAAAAAAGGCGTAAACTAATGTTTTAGTCTACGCCTTTTTCTTCTCATCCGAAGAACCACTTTTAAGAAGGATAACCGCACAAAACCAATAATATTAATAAAAATAACGCGTAAGTATACCCTTGCATACCTTGTATAAATACACGAAACAGTATAATATTATTGATGTTGCATCTCGTTATGCTTCATCAAGTGGGCAGCCTTTCTAAAACAGTCTCAGTGTTTTAAAAGGTCGAAAATATCTAGAGTTGGTAGCTCTTTTTATTTTCAGCCCATGTAACTATGTAATTGTTAGTAGTTCACAATTTAGATGTTAATAAACATCTTTCAAAACTAAGATTACAACGATTGTGTTTTATCGTCAATCCATAATTTCTCAAAAACTGCTATATCTAACCAAACTACATATCAAAAGTCTTCGGAAAACCCAGTGTTATCAACGGATTAGATAACTGGGATTTTTTTTGGATTTTTTAAAATCACAAATTTTGGAAACTAACAGAACGTTAGTTCTAATTTTAGTGCTTATTTTTTGTTTTGTAAACATAAAAACGTAATAAACAATAATAAAAATATAGTTCCGCATTCAGAATGATAGTTTGTGAATTTTTCACATATGTTTCTCTTGTATCGAATTTGATATTTGGGAAATTTCCCGTAAAACAACGAATGCGATTACCTCTATTGAGACAATCGCATTCTTAATATTTAAGGGTTAACCCATTCCGCCACCAGGGTCTCCCATTCTAGCATATAATTGTTCTGAATCTTTTTTGACTATATTGTTTGATTGTTCTTTATCACTAGTAGTAGCAAAAACAATTCCCGCTACTAAAGCAATAGTTGTTATTGCAAATAGAATTTTTTTCATATCGCACCACCCTCACACATTGTACCATTTTTAGTGAATTTAACCAATATCTTTTTCGGGAACTTGCTATAGAACCTGTTACCCTCGCACTCAAATTGCACAATAGCATTTTCAATTAGAGTAACTTCATTCTGCGCTATTCCTAAATAACAATATTGCATCGGAGTTAAAAATCCTTTGTTTTTTTCTAGTTCAATCAGAATTTCAATTGCTCTTTGACTGTTTCCCTTAACAATTTCACAAAAAGCTTCCTCAGCAGGGTGATAGATTTTAATATTGTCGATCTCCTGTTGATTAACTAGCTTAATAAATGCATAGGTAGTCAAGACTGATTCTTTTCTTTTGTTTGCTCTCTCTGATTGACATAAATCAAGCATATCTAAAGACTTTTTTATATACCAAGTTGCTCTTTCATAACTTTCAAACGTATATGATTCTGCAAGATACACCAAGGCTGAAGCTCTTAGAAGTGCAAAACAATCTTTATCATCTTCTAAATTCAAAATTTCATGACACAATTCTCTTGCCTTATCTACTTTATCTTGCATTAAATACGCATAAGCTAGCCCCTCTTTAATTCTTCCGCTATAAGCTGAACGAATAAATTCATCCGTAATCAGTTCAATATTAGGTTGCATTACTTCCGCATAATCAAAAAGAGAATTAAATTTTTCTAAATCATACATCGTATAGAAAGTTAATATCCCATATAAGACCTTAATTTCTTCCGTCTTAATAATTTTACGCTTTTTACGTTCCTCAAGTTCGTCTAATAACACTTTTCCTTGAAGAATACCACTACTACGCATCCATACTAGTTCATATGCAAAAGCCCATTCCCTATTCATTGCTAACGATGACTTTTTCTCACTATCAACGACTAATTTTAATAGTCTCAGATCACCTTTAGCATTGGCGTATTCCATCGCAATTCTTAAATTTATCTTGCTTGTGGTAACAGAACAAAAAGTATATAACATTTCTTGTCTTTTATTTATATCATCATACAAAATGTTGAGTAACTTAACTAAAGTCCAAAAACCAAATTGAGTTTTTCCTGTTAAATTTTTAGAAAGTGTACCGCCAGCAACCCCCATTTCCTTTGCAAGAGCACCCTGACTTCTTCTTTGGAAATCAATTGTATCTATAAGGCTGCCTAGAAATTTACTTAGTGTTTTTTCAGATTCCACATTTTCATTCTGCTTTAAATTCATACAAATTGCCCCTTAATTTAAGGATTCCCCCCCACTAACATTCAATTAACTGAATGTTAGCATGTAGTATCTTAGCATAATGATACTATAAATCTTGTCGTAAAATGTCGATAAATCGGACTTCTCAAATATGAAATAATGCATATCCAGTACGTAAAGGGGTTCTACCAACAAAACGCGAATTTCGTACGCTAAGGAATTATTAGGTGTCTTTTTTTAACATATCGATTAATAAAACAAATTATAAAAATAATTTGTTATACTTCCATGTACCCTAGCTGATATAATGTATAAGGCAATTATTGGTTAATTAAAGGTACATATATATTAGGAGGTACATAAACCATGATAGAGTTAGTTACGGCGTTTTTCTTACTAATTCTCCATTCCATTGTTTATCTCTTTTCAAGTGGAGAAACTAAGCAAATAGCAAAAAAACATATAAAAGAAATTCTTAATAGTCCTGATGGAATAATAATATTAGTCTTTGCTGCGGCACTTTTAATCGGGGGGATATATTTATTAACATTATGATTTCAGATATCTTAGCTTAAAACGTATAAGGAAATTAATAGCGCACATATTAGGGAGGTACATAAGTCATGATAGATATAACCACGTCATTCTTTTTATTTGTTACATATTCTATTCGTTATCTATTTTCAACAGGCGAAAATAGGAAACAAGCAAAAACAGATTTAAGGGAATTTTGGGCTGATACTGACGGACAAATATTATTGGGTGCTGCTATGGGGCTGGTGATAATAATTTTTGGTTATTGGTTTATGACGCAAATAACTGTTTAATTAAAAAGAAAATCATTAAGCTAAGAAACATCCGTCAATTAAAAACAAAAAGTCGATTCCCTTAATGTATAGAAAATCGAATTTTTCTGCTTTTTTATTTTATAAAGAAAAAAGCCCATGCGGGGCTAGATACTTTTCTTCATGCCGCATTTACGGCATTCTCTTAAATAGATGAAATCTTTAACGGAACTTTTGAATGCGGTATTTCCGCAATAATCACAGCGACCGCTGATTTTGTCAGGATGCTCTGTGTATGTGTATATCTTGCTTAGATCGTACTTTTGTTCAGGTTGTTTATTCTCCATTAGTTTCACCTACATATCAATCTGAATTAAAACAGCTTAACCATAATAACATGAAGTGTTCACATAGTGGATGCTTTTTATTTTGCAAAAAGAACCCGCTGAAGTTCGGGTTCTTTCAGAAGTGATGATGTATTCTCGGCTCGGGAACTGAGAAAATACAAAAATATAATATATCGAGTTTTATAGAATTTCAATACTTATAGAAAAAAAGGAATCCCGAAAGATCCCTTTTTAATTCCGATGTATCTTAAACACATATAAGTAAAGACGTAAATTATTATATATCAATAAAAATATATTAGCAATAAATATTTAAGGATTATCATAAGGGGAAATTAACCAAGTTACTTTCTATTAGGGGCACCATATCATTCTGGACGTACAGAAAATACTTGAAATGTGTCTAAACGTACAATTTTCTTTTTTTGATATGGTGACTCCTACAAGAATTCAGTTATTTTTATTTAAGGTCAGAAATATTACCAGACCAAGAACCCCACTCACAATTTACCCAATCGTCTTCATTTAATGTAACCTTTCGATAACCTTTTAATGCAACCCCATACTTTCCATTTGGTTTTTCTTCAACTCCAAGAACTAAGTGACGCCCTTCAACAGAATGATCAAATACTCTTATTTGTATCATATCTCCTTTTTTTATTGCAGGGGCATGCTTCCGTAAATAAATCATATCATCATTGTCCGTATAAACTTCCACTACACCACCGCATTTTGGACAACGCCAATCTCGTACCATTTTATGTACAATGAAATCGTCTTTAGCTAAAACTTCGTCACAAACATTACAAACATAATGCTCAAAATTATATTCACAACATAAACTCACAACAATCGCTCCATTTCTCTCAAAAAATTTATCAACTAAATTATCTCACAAATAACAACAAAATAATAATATATTCAGTTTTTATATAATATGTATTTAGGATTTTACCAATAATGCAAAAAAGAACCGTCAATGCCTGTCAGCAAAAGACGGTTCTCAAAAATAAATGCGTTAACATTCAACTATTTATCTCTTAATTTATCACTTATTCCTTTTCCTAGCTCTGTTTCAATAAGTAGATGCGATACTCCTCGAAATACCTCGTATAAATTTGTAGTAACAACTTTAAAATCCTGATTTAATTGATTATTAGGAATACCATTTGGTACATAACTTTTAATATAGTTTTTTAAAGCTAGTTCTGCCCTGCTAATAGCTGTACATTCCTCCAAAGAAAAATACTTTTGCCAATCCTCTCGGAGTTGTAAATTGCTAGGAAGTTTTTTTAAATCTTCTTCCGTATCAGTTTCTCTAGATACAGCTATAATCTGAACAAATATTAAAATTATATGATGTGTAATATCTCCCCTAATGGCTACCTTTAAATGATCCCCCTGTTGTTTCTGATCATCTAAAGCTGCCTTTGCTAAAGCAGCAGAATCCTTTGCAGCTGCCGCCGCATCACTAGCAGCCTTAGCCGCAAGTTTATTCGCCTGCCAAATTAAACAACTAAAAATTCCCGTTACTAACACACCTAACGCACTAACGACCAGGCTAAATAAACTTATTGTATTGTCTGCCATTGAATAACTTCCCCCACAACTACTTAAAAATTTAATTTCGCAATCATTCTCCACTTCTTAATTGCTTTCTTAACTTCCTGTTCCCGACATACAAATAGGCTTTCGTATCATATGTTTCGTGCTTAAAGTAAGAGTAACTACCCTTAAATATCGTTATTTGGCGCTTCTCAGTCTGCAACAACACCCAATATTTACTTTCATCCAACACAACGCCTGATACATTCTTACCGCTAGGAAAATAAACCGTAATTGTATCCCCCACAGAAAATACATACTCAGTAGGCTTTTTATAATCAGCTAGTTTCATTTCTTCTGTATAGAAATCGTTTGTTAAAAGTAATGGATCATGCTTTACATGTGCAATATAAGCTAAAGCACTCTTCATAATTATATAGAAATCCTCTTTTTCAGTTGTAACATAAAAAAGACAGTGACACCACATGCCTAGCAAGCTAAGCTTATTAGTTTAAATTGTTTCTCAAAAAGAATTTTTTTGTCTTTTATAGTGCTGTAATCAGCATGACAAATATAAAGTGATTTTCACAAAAAACATTTTTCTTCCCGCCCATTAGCTTTACAAGAAAAGCAGAGTCATTAAATATGATTCTGCTCTTAAAGTTATCTATATGTTCTAGTTTGTCTTTTCAAATTTCTTTGAAGTTTTTTTGCCACTCTCAAATTCTTTTTTCAAGAATGCTTCTTTATCTTTTACATTTTCTAATTCATTTTTGAATTCTTTCCACTTCGTGTCATTTGAATTTGATGTACCAATGTATACTGCCGAAAACCCCTTTTCAGTAGGTGCCAAAATATAATACTCAAACTCATTTAAAATAAGCCATGGATCTTTTTTAGTCATTTTTTCTTTTAATGAGATTGATACTACTGAATACGAACCACCCTTATATTCCATTGGCTCAACTTTATAAAGGGCTTCATGATTTCGATATCCTTTAACTTGCCATTCGTTTTCATTTGTAATTTTAACAAAATTGTCCTGATTATCCTTATAAGTGTCACCCTTTTTATAAGGAACTGAAGAAGTTCCACACCCTGCAAGTAATACTATGACAGACATAAATAAAGCTAATAAAAACTTAATTCTTTTAAACATATTATCTACACCCCATTTCACTCACGTTAAATATATTAACATATTAACATATAAACATTTAAGTCTACACTATCTTTATAATGCTTTACTACCCAGATATTATCACTTATAAATATCCTATAACTGTTATATTAGGGGTAAAAAACAAGTAAAGGCGGTTACACATAAACTGTACAACAAGAAAAAGCCAAAAGGCGTGTTGTTTGTAGGAAATGTAAATCTGATCAAATAGTCGGTAATAAGCGAGGTTATAATTTTATTCCTTGTGGTTGTTGCTCTTGTATCTTTATTTTTCTTTGCTGCTTCTCTTGATCATTCTCCAAATTCTCCGTTTCTTATATTGAGTGGCCCAGCTATACTTGTTGGCCATTTTATTATAGCTTTAGGATTATCTATAACGGCATTCAGTGGGTTTATTGGTAGAAAGAACACTGTCAATGGTTGCGTGAATTGCGGACATACATGGATGCCTAAAAAATAAAGCATTAAAAGCCAAAGAAACAGTCAATAAAAAACTGTCCCTTTGGCTTTCTTGTATTATCAAATCATTCCTAAGAATGTAGTAATCAACTAATAGCATTTTTCTTTTTTATATTAGTTATGATACTCCATCACCATCAATCTAAAATTTTAAAAAGGCCATTTTTTATTTTCCGGGTTCCAATTGATTCCCTCATCAATTTTTTCGAAAGGATTGTTCCCAACTATATTCATATATTCAATAGAGGCCAAATTAAATTTTTGAATAGCTTCTAATCTAGCTTTCTCATCTCTTTGATTTACCGCTTTATCAATTAACATACCTATATCTCTAAAATAATTACCCCATCTGATTAATCTTTTTCCATAATCATTGTCTTCTTTTGGGTTAATATATTTATCTAGTTTGATTTTCTGTAAGTTCTTAACATCTTTTGGTTCTCTCAAATCCAAATGCGGATATGGGGTTTTAACATTTAAGTTATGATATGAATACTCCATTAAGCCTACAGCTGCATTTAAAGCTATATTATCTCTAACAATATTATCTGCCCTATTCACGGCCCCTATAGCAGCTGTATGACTCCAAATTATTTTTCCATCTTTAGCAAAATCTTTAGCAATTTCCTCTAATGTTTCTCTTCTCATGTCTTTATAAATTTCGATTAATTTATCACTTTCTTTTTTTGCTTTTTCGTAATCTTCCTCACTTGGATTTTCAGTCGTTTCTAATACTGTATTAAATAAACTATCTAGCGTTGTTTGAAAATCTTGTACTTTCTTCCACTTACTATGTTTCAATGTACTTATTTTTTCATTGTATTTTTGATTTAATCTTTTTACTCGATTGGAACTAACCTTTTGTAAAGATGTGCTTCCAGCATATTCAGAACTTTGAGCAGACTCCAATAAAGGAATCAAACCATCACCATTTATATGGTTTAGCACAATCTTATCTATAATATCTTCAATAACTTTATATTCTGAGTTTCGATCATGAGATATTGAATTATCAAAATCATTTTGTTTTCCCTCTATTTGCTTAGCAATAATCTCATCATCATTTTCTGGATACCAAGAATCTTCTACTGATTCTTCCTCGTTTGCTTCTGGCTTCTCTGCATTCTTATCCCATTTTGTTTGTTTACTGTCCTCTTTCATTAATTTTACAGGAATTTTACTTTCAATTTCTGCAATTATTTTCTCCTTATCGCCACTAAAAAAAATTACAGCTCCTATAATTACTACACTAAAAAATATAAATAAAAAAAACTTTTTCATATAGCACCTACCTTTATTTAATTATAATATATAAATTATAAGAAAAATATGCATTTTTAACCCATATAATATCCTAAACTGGTTAAATTGTAGTACCCATTAATTACTAGAAAATAGATTTTATAAACAGTTTCAAGAATCTAATTTTTTTTAGTTTAAAGACATATAAAAAAGTGGCACCCTTATCTTTTAAGGATTGCCACTTTTTAAGTTAAGATAATTAGAAAATATTGATGGTAGAACTAGCTATATGTAATCAACTCTATTTAAAAATAAGGTTATTTATCTATCTTTACAAATATTTCAGCTCTCTCTCCCTTAACCTTCTGTCCTCCATAAAGTTAAAAAAATTGCCATTATCCAATATAACCCCTCCTTTTTACTATATTGGTAAAAAATAACCAAAACGATAGATTAATATGTTATAATAAAAGAAATCTAAATCATTACCCCAAACAAAAGAGGATCTAAAACAGATCCTCTTTTTATTTGTATTAAATTGTTTCCCCGTGTGCGCCGTCATAATCACTATTCACTAACATTGATGGTGATGGATAATCTCCATAAGCAAACGCTTTATCACTTGAATTCAATCCAACTGATAAAAAGCCAATTAGTCCTAAACCTAATACAATTGCTACTATTTTCTTCATTACTTCAACGCCCCTTTTTCAATTTTCTTTTCTCTTGCTTGGTGATGTAAATAAAAATACTCGCTTGCTTTTACATGATTTTCTTGTTTATAAAAGCAAACTCCCAGCTTCTCTGTATATTCTTTTGTATACTCATAGAGTTCTTCTTTGTCGAAATATGAAATCCCTTCTAAAATCGTTTTTTCGATTCTTTCTGTAGAAATATTTAAGTTCATTTCATTAAGAATATTAAAATGATGCTTGTATAATTCATCATTATTTTGATTACAGATTTCCATTCCTTTTGTAACAAGTTCAGAAACCTTCTCTTCTTCTCCTAATTTATGATATTCACGCGCCAATAACAAAATCGCTTTGTAATGATTTGGCATGTTTTCTACAACTTCAGAAAGATGACGAATCGCTAACGAAGAAAGATTTTGGCTTGCATACAACCAACCAATGTTATTTCGAACCCGTAAAATCAATTCTGATGCTTCTTGTTTTTGAAGGATATCAATTGCAGATGTAAAATATTCTTCCGATTCTTCGTACTGCTCTAAATGTATACAAATGCCACCTAATAAATTTTTACACAGTCCCACATTAATTTCGCATCCTATTTGCTTTTTAAATAATTCTAATGCTTGGTTTCCGCGTTTAATAACTTCAAGTGGCTTATACGTATAATTATAAAATGCTGCTGTTCTATAATAAAATTCAGCAAGCTCAATTTCACTTGGAATAGACTCTATTAGCCTTTCTGCCTTTTCATAGTGTTCTCGAGCCTCCACGAAGCTTGAAATAGATGTGAGATGAATTCCTTTAAAAAAATGATAATAAAACATTAGAAAATTGTCCCTAGGCGTAAAAAGAGACTCTACCTCTTCGAAACCGTTTCTTGTAACCTCTAATCCATTTGTTAATACCTTGTACCGAAAGTCCAATAGAGAATAATACATTAATAGATTTTGATCATCTTTTATTTCATCTTTTCGTTCATTAATTTCTTTTTTCAAAGCTGCTGCTTCGTTAACTTTTTGGGAAATCATTAGATGATACCAGTCATTCAACATTTTAAACGTATTTTGGTTCGTAAAGATACTCGTGCTCAATTGATTCTCCTCCTTCTTCTTGACTCTCTATTGGTCTAAATATTACCATATTTCTGCAAACTAAATATTATTTTGCAGATTAAAGATTAAGTGAAAAATAAAAAACAGAATATTCAGTCTTTTAAAACGATAAAAATAGGTAATAACGTTTAATGCTAAGATAGAACTAATTTCTTAATTAACTTTTCATATTATTTCATAAAAAGAGGCATCCTAAGATGCCTCCCCCCGACTTAAACCACGCTCATGTAACATAAATTTATCCGTATTATCCCCTTGTAATACACGTAAATACATCCTATAAAACAGAGTCCTCTATATACACCAGATTGTTAGTTTACAAAATACAAGAGATTTGCGATCCGTATTAGATTGACGCCACATCTCCTCTAACCGTTGATATGTTACGTCTTTCAATAGAATCTGCTTTATAGAACGTATCCACTCTTTATATTTTACTACATGTAATATTTATTTGGTGTATTTTTCATAAATATGTATAATTACATAAAGTTTATGCGAAAAAGAAAGTATACTTTAGTATTGTGTAATAAAGATAAAACCCACCTACGGAAATAGGTGGGTTTTTAACACACATACAAAAAGGCACTCTTTCGAGTACCTTTTTTCTATTCTACTTTTAAATTAATTTCTTTACCTGTCATACCGCCACTAGCTTTTAAGAAAAGTCCTTCCGCATCTTTTGGTATATCAAAAACAATTTTACCTGTCTGTGTTAGACCAGGATTCAATTGTTTTAAGAAGAAGTCAGTTTTTCCACCGTTAGTTAAGTCAAAAGATGTTTGACCTTGTGTTGAATATGTAAATTCACGACCTTTATTATCTACCAATTTAAAGCTGTTAGCATCCACAGTAATAGCGTCTTTTTGATTATTAGTAAGTGTAACTTCTAAAATTTTAAAGACACCTTGCGCTTGTTCTTTTGTATATTCATTACCTACAGAATCTACTGTTTCCATAGACCCTACAGCAATTTTAACATCAGAAGATACACCTTCTTTTGATACTGCTTTCGTGTCTGTAGAAGTTTTTTCTGTTGAATCTCCGCCACCAGCAACCATAGCAATTATTCCGATTACAAATAAAACTATAATGCCTAAACATCCAAACTTAAATATTTTTCCCACGTTTGTTCCTCCAATTATATAAAATGTAATATTGAGATATTAATAATAACAAATTATAAATCTATTTATTGTCATATTATGTCGAAAGGAAATAAAAATATAGTTTAGAAATTTCAGACTTAACTCCTGTCCTATGACCTATTTTTTCACATATCTCAGCAATACCTCTTATTATTCATTTTCATCAGAACTACAATAAGAAGAATTATCATAACTTGATGAGTTTTCATTTTTATAACTAAAAGAATTGCTATAACAGGAACTACTATGTGAACTATCAGAACTTGAACTATAAGAGGAGTAACTATAGCTAGTTGAGCTATCAGAGCTATAATTACTGTCATAGTCCATTACATCATCATCCAAGTCTGAATCTAAAACAGTACCTGTTTTCGCTTTTTTCCCAACGGCCTTAAATCTATAGGAGGATCTTCTTTTTCGTGATGTTATTTTTTCTCCCTTAGCTAATTTCATTAGAGAATGTGAGTGGTTATTATCAGTCACTGCTATAACTCTAAATGCTCCCCAAAAAATTAAACGCATAATACATACTAAAAACCACATGCAAATTATAAATACTAAAACATATAAAGCAACGTTATAGATAATATTGTTTATTAAGTCTATTATTGTATCCTTGGAATTATTAAGCATAAAATAAATTACCACCTTTTCTATTTAGGTTTATATAAATCTAAATGGAATTACAAAATATCTTTCCAATTAAGCGAAAATATAAGTTAGACAAAAATTAACCGGTTCCCTATATGTTAAGGAACCGGTTATTAATATTACTTATTAATGGTGAAGAAATCGCTCTTTAAATGTTTGCCATGAATGTATGAGACTGCTACATATCTACCTGGCTCGTAAGCGTCTGTAATTTGAGTATCAAATACTACTTTACCCGCAATAGCAATTTCTTTATGGAAATTAATTGTTTTATAACGAGATAGATCTCCATTATCTGATACACGGAAAATTTTAACTTGGTCTTCACCAGCTACTAATCCAGCATCATCTACAAGGATTGTGAAATAGTCTTTTGTTTTGTAAGAGAAACTTAAAAGTTTTTTGTACTCAGCAGGCATTTTTTCAATAAATTCATTTAAGATATATGTGTTATTAATACCCCAGCTGTCATATGGTGCTACTGCATGTTTTACTGTGTCTGCTGATGCAGTAGGTGTATTGATTGTATCAACTGCTGTTAATCCCCCTAAAGCTAATGCTCCAACTAGAGCTAATTTTCCTAATTTCATTATTATTCCCCCTGCATTATATATAATTATAAAAATTTATAAAACCATATATAATAATACATTTACTTGCATTATTTTTCAAATATTTTCTAAAAAAGTTATAATTTTAAAATAAAAAGCATTCAGTTGAATGCCTTTTATTTTAAAATTATAAGATTGCTCGCACATTTACGACAAACAATCTTCGCTTCTTCAAAAATTAATAGATTTTCAGCATCACATTCTGGGCATACAACTGCAAATGGTGTTTGTATATTTTTATAGCAGAGAAAAGAAATGACTGCCAGGATTAGAGCAGGAATAAAAAGCATCATAATTAAGAATAGACCCGCACAAACACCTGTAATTATGGAAAGTGGCTTCATTAGTTTTCTTCCTAATGAGTTTACTTGACTATCCTTTTTACGAAAAGCAGTTACAGTGTAAGTTTCTTTTTCTCTTACCGGATCAAATACTTTTACCGTATTATAATCTGGTTCATTCATAGTGAAATAGGAAGTGTTTTGTCTAGGAAACTCTCGTTGTTTATAATAGTTGTTTGATTCTTCTATCCGTGGTTTATATGAAATTCCAGTGCCAGGCACATAAGTTGTAAATCTTAATTCATTTGGAACGGCTCTTACGTCCATGCCATTGTATGAAACATTTAGTCTTGTTCCAGGCGAAAATTGGATAATTCTACGAAACTTATAACCCATAATAATATATCCTCTCTGTATAATTAATAAACTTCTTTACTAATTATAACAAACATCTAATCAAAATATTAGTATATATGGTTGTAATAATTATCAAAAAGAGTGATAATGACTTTTTCCAAACTAAAATTTTATCCTGCTAATGCGTACTTCAAAATATACATTTGAAGTACGCATTAAACAATAACTTCGTTATAAGTAAGTAGTAATAAAAATCTAAAAGAAAAGCCCCTTATATACTATCTACTCATCGTTTCTTAATTGTTTTCTTAACTTTTTATTCCCCACATATAAATAAGCTTTTGTATCATACATCTCATGTTTAAAATATGAATAACTACCCTTAAAAACCGTTAGCTGACGTTTTTCAGTCTGTAACAGCACCCAATATTTACTTTCATCCAAAACAATACCCGATACATTTTTACCGCTAGGAAAATAAACCATAATTGTATCCCCTACAGAAAATACATATTCAGTAGGCTTTTTATAATTAGCTAATTTCATTTCCTCCGTATAGAAATCATTGGTTTCAAGTAACGGATCATGCTTCATATGTACAATATAAGATAGAGCACTCTTCATGATTGTATAATATTTCTCTTTTTCAGTTTTAACGTACAGATAATAGGCACCTTCAGATAATACAATCCCTTTTATCCCCTTACCATCTTTAAATACACAACCAATCTTTTCACCAATTTTAAATACAAATGAGGTTTTCTTGTCTCTTTCGCTAAACTTAGGAGATCTTTCTTCAACAGTTTGAAACTCTTCATGTCTTATATATTTTACTTCAGAAAAATTAACTGTCACTTGATAGGAACCGCTTGGGCCCTCCATATCAAGAACACAATAATACTCTTCTATTGATGTAATTTTCCCTTTTAATAAATCTTCATGATTAAGTAGCTTAATCTCAACATTAACTCCTCTCATAAATACATACGAGTGTCTATAACGTCCTCTACTATCACGATCTATAGAATAATTTTTACTCAAATAACACACCACCAATATTACAATTTTCTAGAAAACCAGTAACAATTTCACATACCATAATAAGAATAGAAACCTGTTAGTCTAAAAGTAAAAAATCACAAAGAAGAGAAATCTAAACTAGTAACCTCTAACGCTATAGCACAGTAACAAAAACATGTATCATAGATATAATATGTATTGGCAGAGTGGACAATTAAATTTAACCAGCTGGTAGCCCTTCCAATATGCTGTATAGTGTTTCTTCTTCCACCATAGCGCTACTAGTTTTTGCATGTTCTATTATGTTACTTATTTGAGGGAATATCCCCTGTAAGTAGTTTAAATAACTTTCTTTTCTTCTACCATTTTCTTTTAAAGCAAACGCAATTAAAATTCCAATTGTAGACAGTCCTGTTTTTGCACTTTTTCCTTTTCCCTTAACCACTTTATAGATTTTTGTACTCTTTCTTAGTACCGTATTTAAGGTACTTCGTGGGATATGAAGTGCTTCACACAGTTCTGACTGTGTAAAGTATAACACAGGTTTATTATTTGAATTCATAGATAAAAAAGAAATGATATCGGCTTCCCATTCGTGCCAGTGGCTCCGAACTCGATCCTTACGTTGTTTTTTATGTTTCTTCCAAAATGCTGAAGGCGCACGAAATACTGAATCTTTTCCATCTAATTCATATATTCGCACCAAACGATTTATGTAATCTTTATGTGCTGCTCGATATTTTCCAGAGTACGCAGACATTACAATTCCTCTGACTTCACTATGTTCCAATGGCTGCTCTAGATTACTATTAAACTGATCCATCAAGTCAATTGTGTCTTTAATAGCATACTGACTTTGAAAACATGCTAAAGAAAGGGTGAAAACCGCATTGTTTCGCCCTGCTTTCGTTTGTTTTGGAGATACATTTGTACAACTTATCACTCGTTTGAACCATAATTCATCCATTTGCTTCGGTTGCTCTACAGGAGCATTTTTAGCAAACGGACTTTCTATTATATTCTGGAATAGTTTATTTCCCTTGTTATCGTCTTGACGCTTGCTCCACTCTTGTAATTCCTTGAATGTATACACATTTTCCTTAAAGAACATTACAATATTTTGAACTGAAGGCATTCTGAAGAAACCAAAGTGATTGCATGTTAAATCCACGTTTGGTAAGCTCTCAGCGAACATTTCTCTTAAATTTTGAGAGACTCGTTTTGCTGATTTAATAGCTATATAATTATTATTATTTGTTACATATACAGCTTGATCTAACACATAATATACTTGATAACCTTTAGTTGTTTCAAGAATCATAGTAGGTACACCAAAACCTGCGTTTAGTGCCACATCATTAATTGCAGTCATAGGGAATGACTTTGAATCAATATCAATAACAAAACAGTTAATTTGCTGTAAATTCTTTTCTGTATGACCCACAACTGTACGAAGCCCCTTTTTGCTATACGTACCAAAATTATATACATTAGGTGTCCAGTGAGAAGCCTGTCCAATATGATCCAGTATAGCTTCTTCAGATGATAATACTATGCCACGAGTTCCAAACTTAGCGCTTAAATCTTCTTTCTTACGCGTAATAAAAATTGATCCTTTTTTATTCTTCTTCCCATTTAACACTTTACTTTCAAATTCCTCTTGATTTGCAATAGATACTAATCCAGCTTTCGAGTTTTTAGATTTATATTTTCGTAACCCTTTATGTAGTATTAATTCAATAGCTCTTTGCACTGTATTCATATTGAACCTCCTTTCCAC
>NZ_CP031064.1:0-4804 GCF_008274865.1 Bacillus sp. AR4-2 | reverse complement strand
AATTCATTTCAACCTTTCGCACTTAAATTTGATTTTAGTAAACACTTAACAATTCACAATATACACTAAAGTAAGATTTAAGTAAACACTAAAATATAAATTCGTTTACTGCTAAACAAATGTTAAGTGAACACTAAAGAAAAGTTAAGTGCCCTAAAACCTCTAAACCCTTGATATGACTGGGTTTAGGGGTGTTTTCATGAAAACTTTCCTCTCTTCTATAATCAATCCCCCAAAAAAGGAGGATTGATTATTCTCGAAGTTGCCAAAGTTGGCAACTTCGAGAATTCCATATCGAGATCGATATGGAATTCTCTATGCTTTGCTATTTTCGTTGTTGCCTAATTAGGCAACAACGAAAATAGCTCACCTGTTACCAGATTAGATAACATTTGTTATCTAATCTGGTAACAGGTGAAATGCCCTTAAACCCTTGATATAACAATGTTTTTGTACCTAAATAAGGTTAGTTTACTCTCACTCTCTACATAAATAGCTTTTTTCTATGCAATGGTCAAGTAGTATTTTTTGAGAAACCCACTCAAAAAATCTCCACCTTTCCTCCATTGCATAGAAAAATTCGGCTGATTCTTAGCTTTCGCCAAGCCGAACAGACCAAAAACGAGGTTAAGTTGCTCGACTTGGACTAGCAATTATACCAGCCGAACCGCCAGTTCTACTGTTCTTAAAAAAATCCTCATTCTATGTTTTAGTGACACTAAAAGGGGCTAGCCCCTCGCTACGCTTCACCCCAGCCTCACCTCACACCCAAAAACAAGGGGACTCAACTTATTTACACCCAAGACCTCTTATAAGCCGTTTTGAAAGCTTATAAGAGGTCTTGGGTGTTTTTCTGTTTCGGATAAATTTAAAACGCTTAGAGAGCTTTCTGAGGGCTACAAATCCCATTGTCTTCGTCAAGTTTCCCTAAACAAAAGTAAAAATATCAGGAATCTTGTAAAGCTTTGCTATGAAATGACGATAAAGAGAGTGAGAGAATCCCTAGATACGGTCAAGATTCCCTATGTTTCCCTAAAAAAAATAAGAAAAACAACCCAATTTAGTTATTTTATAACAATAAATCTGTAGACTTTAGTAGTCAGGTATGGTATAATTATTTATGTAAGGGAGGTGAGAAAATGGATTGGACGATATTACATATTATGGTAATTGAGTGGAATGAAAATAATTAAAGCGGAGGTGAAAAATGATGATTTCAATGGCAACCATAGTAATAGGCATTGCGACATTTATTCGTATGGTAAAGGGGATTTGTGGTATAGCAAAGGAGGTTTTATCAGTAATCAAAGAGTTTTTAGATGTGATGGAAAGACTTGAAAAACGAAAGGAGAAGAAACAAGGAGAAACAAAACAAATAAATAAACGCCCTGTCGTTCGCCACACTCTACCAAAGTACCGACGAACAACAAGACGATAATACAGGAGAGGGAATTCCCTCTCTCTTTTAAAATTATATCACAAAGTCCAATCCATAAAATACATGAAAAAAATACTAGAATTCTTAAACAGCAAGTTTGTATTTATACTTTTGTTAGTAATAACTTTTGGATTTATTATTAACTGGAACGATTTAAAAACAGTAGATTATATTTTAATCATAACGGCTATCATTTATGGAATACTTCTTGCGATTAAAATACTTTTAACATTTATCAATAAACGATTAAAAAGATAGGAGATTTAAAATGTACGAATTAAGAAGCAAAGAGGATATTGAAAAATTTGTGAATGATAATATTTTAACAACTTCAGAAGCGATGGAAACACTAAATGTAAATCGTGCTAGATTAAATGTATTAGTTAAAAAAGAAAGGATTATCCCATTGAAACAAACCAAAAATATGAGTTTGTTTTGGAAATCTGATGTAGAACAATTAGGGGAAGAATTGGCTGTATTAAGAAAAAAATATCGTCCCTTTGAATAAAAAGAACTTGTGTTTTAAACGGTTTTACGCTTTTTGGTAGAGGCTGGTTCGTAGTGTGCGGGCGAAACCGCACGAACTTAGCGTGTAAAAAAATGATAAAGAACTAATTTTGGATCGTTAGAACTATGCGTTTCGGCACACTAAAATGGTACAACAAGCTGATGGGGAAAGTTTTTCACTTTTTGGTCTTCAGCTTGGTGAGTACCAAGAAGTGTGCCGAATTTTTTAAATCAAGGATGCGAATGAAAAGAGCAAGGGTGGAGATTTTTTGAGTGGGTTTCTCAAAAAATACTACCCGTTCCTTGATTTAAAAAAAGCATCCAAGGGATGTATGTTTTTACTCCCCCTGTTGGGGGCTGGGGGGTGTCATGCTTAGCATGACCAAGCCGTATTTGCAGACACGAAACGAAGTGAGTGGCTAGCAAATACGTCGCTTGCCAAGTGTTTGAGGTTACGCTATGCTAGAGATATCAATATATCGAAGTATAGCGATTAGTATAGAGCCAAAGGCAAAATATTAATCCTCAAATACGGGGTTGGAGGGTTTTAAAATGAACGAGCAGCGTGATGCAGTAGATAGCAATTCTCCGGTGGAAAAGAAAACACCAAGGAGAAGAGATAGCATACAAATTAGCTTTCGAGTGAATGAGCACGATTACGAAAAATTGAAAGAGTCAGCTGACAATTTGAGTATGAGTGTGACGGCTTTCGCAAAAATGAAGGTACAAAATGCACGCATTTTGAAACCGAAATTTGATAAAGAAAGCAGTCTACAAATTATTAAAGAACTGAATGCGATTGGGAACAATGTGAACCAAATCGCAAGATATTGCAATATGAGACAATCTAATCGACTTAGCGGAGCGACATTAGAGGGTATGATTGAAAAAAACTTGAAGGAAGTTCAAAGAGAGTTGGAAACCTTATGGCAACAACTAAATTAGGGAATTCAAAGAGTTGTTCTAAAGTAATTAATTATGCTGAGAAACGTGCAGTTGTTAAAAGTGGCGTTAATTGTATGCCTGAGTACGCAAAGGCACAAATGAAAGCAGTTAGAATGGCACATGGAAAAGATACAGGCGTTCAAGCACATACAATAATTCAATCATTTAAGCCTGGAGAAGTGACAGCTGAACAAGCTAATGATTTAGGACGTCAATTAGCTGAATCAATTGCTGAAGGACATCAGGTTGCTATTTACACGCACAATGATACAGAACACATTCATAATCATATTGTTATCAATTCTGTAGATATGGAAACAGGTAGAAAATATCAGAGTAATGCTAGCCAAATTAAATTAGTTAAATCCGAAAATGATAGAATTTGCGAAGAAAATGGATTATCAGTTGCTAGCCAAAAGGCTGAAATAAGATATACGTTAGCAGAGCGGTCATTATTAGAAAAGAACGAACGAAGTTGGAAAGATGAAGTAAGAGAAACTATTGATATGGCAAAGCAAGAAACAAGTAATTTTGAGGGTTTTTCTGAGTACTTAGAAGAAAATGGGGTTAGTGTTACTGTTCGTGGAAAGACCATTACATACATGCACATGAACGAAAACAAAAAAGTACGCGGGAAGAAATTAGGAGAGTTGTATACGAAAGAAGGTGTAGAGGGTGAGTTTGAGAGACGAAATACAGAACAAGAAAGAGATACGTCAAATAGAGATGTTGAAACAAGATTTACTAACAAGGTTGAGCGAACTCGAAAGAAAATCGACGGAGCAAAATACAATAGTGGTCGAACTCGTAAGTCAGGTCATGGACTTGATGAAAAACCAACAAAATTGGATGGAATCAGTCTTGCAGCGGGTAGAAAAATTAGAGAGAAACGGAAACGATATTTCGAAGAAAGAGAGCGTTGAGTCTGAAAAAGAAGTACTTCCAATGATTTCAGATACAGATAAAATTGTGATGAAATATGGGAAACCACATAAAGCGGTCATGATCGGGATAAGAGAGTTTTACGAAGAAATAGAGTGGGAGCAAATTCCTGAGCCAAGATATTCTTTACTAAAAAAAGAGACGCTATCAAAATAGCATCTCTTTTTATTTTCCTCGTTCATCAACGATTTCGGGTTTATTAGAAATTTTGTAATGAAATGGATTGTTTTGATATTCCTCACTCATAAATCTAACTAACATTTTTTCACCATAAGCTGATACAGATTGTTCTTCAGTATCAATTTTCATTCCTAAAATTTTAAAAATGGCTTGTAATTGAATATTAGTTAAAGGAATTTGAAAATCATCATCTCCATGCTCAAAGTTTAATTCAGCTACGTATTTATTCATTGTTTTTTACTCCTATTCTTTTATTTCGAGTAATTGAGATGTTCTGGAATGTTCTTTTTCTGGTAATGCATTTTGTTTCCCTCTTAAGACTTCAATAGAATTTAAAGGCTTGTCCTCTTCGTAATAACTTAATAATATTTGACGTTTGGTGTCATTACCTTTCATCATGATATTAGGGTTGACGATATAAACACCGTTTATCTTTTTTTTAATAAAATTATTTTGTTGTAATTTTTTCATTAATTTGGCGATAGTTGGTTCGGAAACTCCAACATCTTTTGCAATTTGTTTATATGTCCCAATGAATAAGTTATTGGATTGATTTGTGTTTTCTGCTATGTAAATAAAAATATCTAATTGTTTATTGTCTATAATCCCTAAAACGGTTAAAAAATCCATTAAGTACATTTTCCAAAAGTTTTTAGTTCCGTAAACCCTTTTTGTTATTTGGTCTACGTGAATGACTTCTCCTGTTTCTACATCAATTAATTCTCTTTTCTTTTGTCCAATTAAAGTTTGAGTTTCAGATTGGTATTCTAAATTTTTATCATACTCGGTCAT
>NZ_CP031062.1:4645000-5241257 GCF_008274865.1 Bacillus sp. AR4-2 | reverse complement strand
AGGTGTCCCTCCTTTACTAAGTTGGTAAAAGAATAAGGTTGCGCAACAAATGTACAACCTAATAAATATAAAATGTATATTTATACGAAACGTATTTTAAAACCTAAAAACGTCGTTTGTATATGAGATAGGGTTTTCGACAAAAAAAGCAAATGTGGACAACTATTTACCCACATGTGATTAAAACTGTCCACATGTTATACACAAATTGTGGATAAGATAAAGATGTGGAAAACTTATTCAAAGTGAAAACACAACTATAATATCAAAAAAAAGTGGCTATAGCAATGAATTTAAGAAAGTTATCCACAAAATCAATACCTTGTGGAATAAACTTGTCCACAACACGATATACTGTGTAAAAGTGTGAAAAAAGTTTGTGGATATAAAAAACGCGAAAAAATATTTATCCACAAGGAAATATAGGTGCTGTGAAAAAGTATGTGAATAGGTTCAAAATGAATATTTGATGAAAATTTCTAGAACCATTGACATTTTCCTAGTTAATTAACTATAATTTATAGGACTGTCTTTAACAGATATTCCTCAGGGAGGTGTCATATAATGAAAAGAACTTACCAACCAAATAAACGTAAGCGCAGCAAAGTACATGGTTTCCGCAGCCGTATGAGCACAGCGAACGGACGTAAAGTGCTAGCAGCTCGTCGTCGTAAAGGAAGAAAAGTATTATCTGCGTAGACCACTGATCGTTCAGTGGTCTTTTTTTCTAATAATAGTGAATTTCCGCTGATGAAATACAGGAGTGTCAATTGATATGAAGAAAAAACATCGTATAAAGAAGAATGATGAATTCCAGGCGGTTTTTCAAAAAGGAAAATCAAATGCAAATCGTCAGTTTGTTGTATACCAATTAGATAAAGAAGAACAGCCAAACTTTCGCATCGGCCTTTCTGTTAGCAAGAAAATAGGAAATGCAGTAGTTCGTAATCGAATTAAGCGCATGGTCCGTCAGGCTATTACAGAGTTAAAAGATGAGATAGATTCTGGAAAAGATTTTGTTATAATAGCAAGGAAGCCTTGTGCAGAGATGACATATGAAGAAGTAAAGAAAAGCTTAATTCATGTCTTTAAACGCTCTGGTATGAAAAGAATAAAAAAGTAGCGTAAGGAAATGAATTACACTATATACATACCGATACAAGGAGGAGTAGGCTTTGAAAAAGAAATTAGGTTTACTAGCCATGGTCGTTGCATTAATGGCGATTGCCACCGGTTGTAGTGAAACGGGTCAGCCGATTACATCGAAAAGTACTGGGATTTGGAATGAATATTTCGTATATCCGCTTTCTCAGTTAATCACGTATTTTGCCGACTTATTTAACAGTAATTACGGTTTAGCAATTGTTATTACAACTCTTATCATTCGTTTTGCATTATTACCATTAATGATTAAACAAACAAAGAGTACAAAGGCAATGCAAGCGTTACAACCAGAAATGGTGAAGTTAAAAGAGAAATATAGTTCTAAAGATCAAGCAACACAGCAAAAACTACAACAAGAAATGATGCAGTTATATCAAAAGAATGGTGTAAATCCATTGGCAGGATGTTTACCGATATTTGTTCAGATGCCTATTTTATTCGCGTTTTATCATGCGATTATGAGAACAGCTGAAATTAAACAACATAGTTTCTTATGGTTCGATTTAGGACATGCAGACCCGTTCTATATCTTACCAGTCGTTGCAGCAATTACGACATTTATTCAGCAAAAGCTTGCAATGGCAGGAACAGCTGGTCAAAATCCACAAATGGCAATGATGCTTTGGCTTATGCCGATTATGATTTTAATCTTTGCAATTAACTTCCCAGCTGCATTATCACTTTACTGGGTTGTTGGTAATATCTTTGGTATTGCTCAAATGTACTTTATTAAAGGGCCAGAGATTAAGGCTAGTAAGGCTGGTAAAGCTGGAGGCTCAAGCAAGTGAGTGTAATTACTGCTAAAGGACAAACAGTCGAGCTGGCAGTAGAGGATGCTTTAAGGCAATTAAATACATCAAAAGATCGAGTAGATATAAATATTGTCGATGAGGGTAAAAGGGGATTCTTAGGTTTATTTGGGAATCGCCCTGCAGTAGTAGAAGTTGTATTGAAGAAAGATCCAATTCAAGAATGTGAAGAATATTTAAGAAATGTTATTCACGATATGGGTGTGGAAGTCGAGATTAGTAAAATTGTAAAAGGACGCGAAATCGAATTCACAATTTCTGGTGATAATGTAGGTGTTTTAATTGGGAAAAGAGGTAATACATTGAACTCTTTACAGTATTTAACAAAACTTGTCGCGAATCGTAACACGAAGCAGTATATCGGTATTACACTAGATGCTGAAAATTATCGTAGTAAAAGAAAAAGTACGTTAGAATCACTTTCTTATCGATTAGCGAAACAAGTATTTAATACGAAAAAAAGAGTTATTTTAGAACCGATGCCATCTTTTGAACGAAAAATTATTCATCAGGCATTATCAAATCATCAAGGTATCAATACAACTTCTGAAGGAAATGAACCACATCGGCATGTTGTAATATCTCCTAAATGACCGGTTGCTCAAATGAGTGCCGGTTTTTTTGAGCGGAAAATAGATGTGGATAACTAAAAAACACTAAACTTATCCACTGTGAATAAGTTTAGTGTTTTTTACATGGGGATATAATAAAATGAGTTATTCTTCTTTTGTAGATAGGTTCGTTATGGTATCCTAATAATTTAGTGAAAGAAATAATCATGTTGAAATAGAGATAAATAAGCAAGTGAGGTGAAAGGACATGGAATTTGATACAATTGCTGCGATTTCCACAGCGCTTGGAGAGGGTGCAATTGCCATTGTTCGAGTAAGTGGGGATGATGCGGTTGAGAAAGTTGATCGTATTTTTAAGGGGAAGGATTTAACAGAGGTTCCTTCTCACACTATTCATTATGGTCATATTGTTGATTTAGATACAAATCAAGTTATTGAAGAAGTTATGGTGTCTATTATGCGCGCACCAAGGACTTTTACACGTGAAAATATAGTGGAAATTAACTGTCACGGTGGACTTGTTTCAGTAAATAAAGTATTGCAACTTATTCTAGCACAAGGAGTACGATTGGCAGAACCGGGCGAATTTACAAAACGTGCTTTTTTAAATGGACGTATCGACTTATCACAAGCAGAAGCTGTTATGGATTTGATTCGAGCAAAAACAGATCGTGCGATGAATGTAGCAATTAATCAAATGGAAGGGCGATTATCTAAATTAATTGGTCTTTTGCGTCAAGAAATATTAGAAACATTAGCTCATGTTGAGGTAAATATAGATTATCCAGAATACGATGATGTAGAAGAGATGACACATAATATTTTAATTGAGAAAGCGACGCATGTTCGTTCGGAAATCGAAAAAATATTAGAAACATCAAAACAAGGGAAAATTTTACGTGAAGGCATTGCTACAGCAATTATCGGTAGACCTAACGTTGGGAAATCATCGTTATTAAATAGTCTTGTTCAGGAGAAAAAGGCAATTGTAACTGATATTGCAGGAACAACTCGTGATGTTATTGAAGAGTACGTTAACGTGCGTGGTGTACCTCTTAAACTTATAGATACAGCCGGTATTCGGGAGACAGAAGATATTGTTGAACGAATTGGTGTGGAACGTTCAAAAGAAATGATGAGCCAAGCGGATTTAGTATTAGTTGTTGTCAACTATAGCGAGGCTTTAACAAATGAGGATGAAGATCTATTCCGTGCGGTACAAGGAAAAGACTTTATTGTTATTGTGAATAAGACTGATTTACCGCAAGCGATTGATATGGAACGTGTTACAGAGTTAGCCGCGGGAAATCGTGTTATTACAACATCCTTAATTGAGGAACAAGGAATAGATGAACTCGAAAAGGCAATAGCTGATTTATTCTTTGAAGGAACAATTGATTCTGCAGATATGACATATGTTTCTAATGCGAGACATATTGGATTATTAACACAAGCAGGAAAAACAATCGGTGATGCAGTTGAGGCGATTGAAAATGGTGTACCAATTGATATGGTACAAATTGATTTAACAAGAACGTGGGAAATACTTGGTGAAATTACTGGGGACACAGTGCATGAAAGCTTAATTGACCAGTTGTTCTCTCAATTTTGTTTAGGAAAATAATATAGTGAAGTTGTAGAAAGATAGAGATTATTAGGAGGAATAAACAATGGGATACAATGCCGGTTCATACGATGTCATAGTAATCGGTGCAGGTCATGCAGGATGTGAAGCTGGTCTTGCGGCAGCACGAATGGGCTCAAAAACATTAATGTTAACAATTAATTTGGATATGGTAGCATTCATGCCATGTAACCCTTCTGTTGGTGGACCAGCAAAAGGGATTGTTGTTCGTGAAATTGATGCATTAGGCGGAGAAATGGGACGTAATATTGATAAAACTCATATTCAAATGCGTATGCTAAATACAGGTAAGGGACCAGCCGTACGTGCACTTCGAGCGCAAGCTGATAAATTCGCTTACCAACATGAATTAAAGAAAACAATTGAAGAAACACCAAACTTAACGTTGTTCCAAGGAATGGTAGAGCGTTTAATCGTTGAAGAAGGTGTATGTAAAGGGGTAGTTACACAAGCTGGTGCAGAATATACAGCAAAAACCGTTGTAATTACAACTGGAACATTTTTACGCGGCGAGATTATCATGGGCGACTTAAAATATTCAAGCGGTCCAAATAATCAGCAACCGTCTATTACATTATCTGAGCATTTAGAAGAACTTGGATTTGATCTTGTTAGATTTAAAACAGGGACACCTCCGCGTGTAAACAGTAATACAATTGACTACAGTAAAACAGAAATTCAACCAGGTGATGATAAGCCACGTGCGTTCTCTTTTGAAACAACGAAATTTATTATGGATCAAATTCCATGTTGGTTGACATATACAAGTACAGAAACACACCGTTTAATAGATGAAAATTTACATCGTTCAGCTATGTATTCTGGTATGATTAAAGGAACAGGCCCTAGATACTGTCCTTCTATTGAAGACAAAGTAGTAAGATTTAATGATAAACCACGTCATCAAATTTTCTTAGAGCCAGAAGGGCGTAATACACAAGAAGTATATGTACAAGGTTTATCCACAAGCTTACCAGAAGATGTACAACGTGACATGCTTAGAACAATTCCAGGCCTAGAAAATGTTGAAATGATGCGTACAGGTTATGCAATTGAATATGATGCAATTGTGCCAACACAACTATGGCCAACACTTGAAACGAAAAAGATTAAAAATTTATATACAGCAGGACAAATTAATGGAACTTCTGGTTACGAAGAGGCGGCCGGACAAGGGCTTATGGCTGGAATTAATGCAGCATGCCGTTCTTTAGGTAAAAAAGAAGTTGTTTTAGGTCGCGAGGATGCTTATATTGGTGTCTTAATTGATGATCTTGTAACGAAAGGTACAAATGAACCATATCGTTTATTAACGTCTCGTGCAGAATACCGTCTATTATTACGCCACGATAATGCTGATCTTCGTTTAACTGAAGTTGGTCGTGAAATTGGACTAATTAAAGAAGAGCGCTATGAGCGATTTACAAATAAAAAATTACAAATTGAACAGGAAAAGGAACGTTTAAGCAGCATTATTATTAAACCACGTCCTGAAGTTCAAGAATTAATTCGCAATATTGGCGGAAGTGAATTGAAAGATGGAATACGTGCAAGTGACTTATTACGTCGTCCAGAGATGACATATGAGCATATTCATCTTTTAGTACCAAGTGAAGTAGAATTAAGTGATGAAGTTAAAGAACAAGTTGAAATTCAGATTAAGTATGAAGGGTATATTGAAAAATCTTTACAGCAAGTAGAGCGTATGAAGAAAATGGAGAGTAAAAAAATCCCTGTAGATATTGATTATGATGCGATTTCTAGCCTTGCTTCAGAAGCTAGACAGAAATTGAAAGATGTTCGTCCACTTTCAATGGGGCAGGCTTCACGTATTTCTGGCGTAAAT
This sequence comes from Bacillus sp. AR4-2, assembly GCF_008274865.1. Classification (NCBI taxonomy): domain Bacteria; kingdom Bacillati; phylum Bacillota; class Bacilli; order Caryophanales; family Bacillaceae; genus Bacillus; species Bacillus sp. AR4-2. The sequence continues at coordinate 5,235,221 of NZ_CP031062.1, read as the reverse complement.
CCAGCGGATATTTCCATTTTACTTGTGTATATAGAACAAGGAAAAATTGCACGCGTATCGAACCAATAAATAGTAAGGAGATATTGCTAGATGAACATAGAACAATTTCAATCTATGCTAGAAGAGAAGGGAATCACCCTCTCTTCTAGACAGTTAGAGCAGTTCAAAATCTACTTTGAAACATTAGTAGAGTGGAATGAAAAAATGAACTTAACGGCTATTACAGAAAAAGAAGAAGTATATTTAAAACACTTTTTTGATTCCATTACAGCTGCTTTTTATTATGATTTTTCAAAACCATTCTCAATTTGTGATGTTGGTGCAGGGGCTGGATTCCCAAGTATTCCTTTAAAAATCTGTTTCCCGCACTTAAAAGTAACAATTGTAGATTCATTGCAAAAACGTATTAATTTCTTAAATCACTTAGCCCAAAAGTTAGAATTAAGTGATGTTGCATTTTGTCACGATCGTGCTGAAACATTTGGGAAAAAAGAAGGTGTACGTGAATCATACGATATTGTAATGGCACGTGCAGTTGCGCGTCTTTCTGTATTAAGTGAGCTATGTTTACCACTTGTAAAAGTTGGAGGAACATTCATTGCAATGAAAGGTGCAGCAGCAAACGAAGAAATTGAAAATGGCAAGTATGCTTTAGAGGTGCTAGGCGGAGAGTTGAAAGAGATGTCTACTTTCCAATTACCATTTGAAGAGAGTGAACGTAATATTTTATTAATCGAGAAAAAGCGCAAGACACCAAAGAAATATCCACGCAAACCGGGAACACCCAATAAATTACCTATTGAAAAATAAATCTTATTAGACGTAAGATTAAATTATATAAATGAAAACGTAAATGTTTCATAGGAAACATTTTATGGAGAATAGTCAATAGGCCTAAAAGGTGGTGGAATATGTATGAAAAATACGTTTTCTCGTTTATTTGGCTTTGGAGATAAAGAGAGCGAATTCGAATTACAAGACGAAAGCCATGAAGAGATAGATAAAAAGGTATATGAAGAAATACAAGAAATTCCGATAGTAAATATTACCCCTAACCGTTATCAACCAAGAACAGTTTTTGATGATGCGCGTATTGATGAGTTAGCATTAACAATTCGTACACATGGACTTATTCAACCGATTGTTGTAAGGCAATATGAGGATGATAAGTACGAGATTATTGCTGGAGAAAGACGTTTTCGCGCGGCAACAAAGTTAGGTTGGGAAAAGGTTCCTGCAATTATAAAGAATTTAAATGATACAGAGACAGCTTCTGTAGCTTTAATTGAAAACTTGCAACGTGAGGAACTAACGGCAATCGAGGAAGCTGTGGCATATCAAAAGCTGATTGAGTTACATAATTTAACACAAGAAGCATTGGCACAACGACTTGGAAAAGGACAATCTACAATCGCAAATAAGTTGCGCTTGTTAAAGTTGCCTGAAGAAATAAAAAGTGCATTATTAGAAAAAAGCATTACAGAACGTCATGCCCGCGCTCTCATTCCTTTAAAAAATGAGGAATTACAACTGAAGGTTTTACAGGAAATTGTGGAGAAACAACTAAATGTAAAGCAAACAGAAGAACGAATTGCGAAGTTACTAGAGGAAGCGAAACCGAAGCGTAAGGCAAAGCAAAAAGCAGTAAGTCGAGATACGAGGATTGCTATGAATACAATTAGACAATCTTTACAAATGGTTACTGAAAGTGGTTTGAATGTTAATTCTGAGGAAGAAGAATTTGATGAGTACTATCAAATTACAATTAAAATTCCAAAGAAAAAATAATAATGACGTGCTAGAGACCTTATCCTATTGGAGAGGTCTCTTTTACTATATTTTCTTGTTAAATGAAGAAGGAGTTTAGAAATAAATTTTGAAGTTTAATAAAGGACGTAAAAGAAAAAGTTTTATTTCATGTTACAATAAACGTAATTGTTACTAGAATAAGATAGAAAGGTTGAAAGTAGGTGACATCATGGGAAAAATCATTGCTATTGCTAATCAAAAAGGCGGTGTTGGAAAAACAACAACATCTGTTAATTTAGGGGCTGGATTGGCGCAAGTAGGTAAAAAAGTCCTTCTTGTAGATATTGATGCTCAAGGAAATGCAACGACTGGTGTGGGAATTGAAAAATCTGAATTAGATCAATGTATTTACAACGTTCTTGTGGAAGATGCAGATGTTCAAGGGGTTATACAGAAAACCGCAACTGAAAACTTAGATGTTCTACCCGCTACAATTCAATTGGCTGGTGCTGAAATTGAATTGGTACCGACTATTTCCCGGGAAGTACGTTTGCAAAGAGCATTACAGCCAGTTCGTGATGAATATGACTATATTATTATCGACTGTCCCCCATCTTTAGGGTTATTAACGATTAATGCATTAACAGCAGCAGATTCTGTTATTATTCCTGTACAGTGTGAATATTACGCACTAGAAGGGTTAAGTCAGCTATTAAATACAGTTCGACTTGTACAAAAACATTTAAATAAAAATTTAGCAATTCAAGGTGTATTGTTAACAATGTTGGATGCCCGTACAAATTTAGGGATTCAAGTTATAGATGAAGTGAAAAAGTATTTTAGGGATAAAGTATATCGCTCGATTATTCCGCGTAATGTACGCTTGAGCGAGGCTCCAAGTCATGGGAAACCTATTATGCAGTATGACGCTAAATCAAGAGGAGCAGAAGTGTATATAGATTTAGCAGAGGAAGTGATTGCAGGTGGCTAAAGGATTAGGAAGAGGAATTAATGTGTTTTTTCCTGATTTAGATGTGAAAGAAGAGGAAACAATTCAGGAGATTCTTGTAACTGAATTAAGGCCGAATCCATATCAACCGCGTAAACACTTTAATAAAGAGGCGATTCAGGAATTAGCAATTTCGATTAAGGAACACGGTATTCTACAACCATTAATTGCTAGGAAGAGTATTAAAGGATATGAAATTGTTGCAGGTGAAAGACGGTTTCGTGCTGCAAAAGAGGCTGGTTTAGAAAAAGTACCTGCGGTTGTAAGACAATTAACTGAACAGCAAATGATGGAATTTGCTTTGTTAGAAAACTTACAACGAGAAGATTTAAATCCTATGGAAGAGGCAATGGCATACCAGATGTTAATGAATGAGCTAAATGTAACGCAAGAACAATTAGCGAAACGTCTTGGTAAAAGCAGACCTTACATTGCAAATTATACTCGGTTATTAAGCCTACCTTCTTTCGTACAAGATATGATTGCAAATGGTCAACTTTCAATGGCTCATGGGAGAACTTTACTTACGATAAAAGATGAAGAACAATTGAAGTCCTTATTGAAACGCATTGAAAAAGAAGGATTAAATGTTCGTCAATTAGAGAAAATCGTCCAAGAGATTAATCAACACGTTTCACGTGAAACAAAAAAAGTGAAAAAAGAGCGAAATATATTTTTCGTAGAACGTGAAACGTTCTTAAGAGAAAAGTTTGGCACAGATGTGAAAATTAAAGAGACGAAAAAAGAAAAAGGTAAAATCGAAATTGAATTTTTTAATAAAGAAGATTTAAATCGTATTTTAGAACTATTAGCACAGAAAAATTAAAAAGCAAACCATCTTATTATTTATAGATGGTTTGCTTTTTTTAATGCGGATAATTTTTGATCCGTCTCTTTTATACTTTTTGCGATTACATCAGCCATTTTCATGACTAAACTTAACCTTGTATTTTGAAGAACGAAAAACTCCATAAACCCATTTAGATTGACGATACCGTGTATGTGCAAATCACCAACTGCAGGTAATTTCTTATTCATAGCAGCTCCAGGTTTACTAGGTCCCTTTCCAGTAGTGATTGATCCGATATTTTGGGACTTTCCTAAACATGCATCAACAGCAATTATAAATGCAGTAGGATATTCTTTCTGTATATTCTGAATTTTCTCTTCTAAATTTAGCGCATGTACTGGCTCATCTAGTGTACCGAATACTTGGAGGTTTTGGATGTCTATTTGTTCAAGTTTTGTACCAACTAATGGGCCGAGTGCGTCACCTGTAGAGCGATCTGTGCCGATACAAACGAGAATGAGTGGTATATTAGTTTTAATAGGAATATGGGTAAGTAAGAAATTACTGATTATCTCAGAGGCTTCTAGATCTTGGTGCATAACGTTTTGAGTTTCTTTCTCAAAAAATGGTAAGCGAAAACTTCCAATATTCATGAAGCACCCATCCTTTTAATAAATTTTCAATATATGTTATATGGTGAGGAAAATGGAAAGTTATAAGTGCGTAATTTTTGCAAAATGTGAATGAAAACGGAAATAATAGTACTAGTATATATATATTCGTTCCATTTTATACCTGGATGTCGGGGATAAAATAGGATTAAAATCATAAAATTTTTTCAGCAATTAGGGGACTTCTGATACAATAATAAGGGTAACTAAAAAGAAATTTTAGCTAGAGAGGTAGAGGTACATGGATTTATTAGCGAAGTGGTTTAATTCTATGAAACAGTATTTATTAGATGCTGATCGTTGGGCTCATATTGGAGTTGCGACATTAAAAATATGTATTATTTTAACAATTGGTGCAGTTGTTGTGCGAATTGCAAGGGCGGTTGTACGAAATGCGTTTCGTATGGGGAGTCGTTCTCCAATTCAAATTTCAGAACGTCGTACAGTTACAGTAGCGAAATTACTTGAAAATATTGTAGCGTACGTTGTTATGTTCATTATGCTAATTGCGATTTTAGGTGTGTTTGATATTAATGCATCAGGTTTATTAGCGGGTGCTGGGGTAATTGGTTTAGCAGTCGGATTTGGTGCTCAAAGTTTAGTGAAAGACGTTATTACAGGTTTATTTATTTTGTTAGAAGATCAGTTTTCAGTTGGCGATTATGTTAAAATCGGTCAATTTGAAGGAGTCGTTTTAGAAATTGGACTTCGTACAACGAAAGTAAAGAGTTGGACAGGTGAAATTCATACTTTACCAAATGGAAGTATTATTCAAGTTACTAACTACTCAGTTAGTAATAGTGTAGCGTTTGTTGATGTATCTATTTCATATGAGGCTGATATTGCGAAAGCAGAGCAAGTTATTGAAGATTTATTAGTAGAATTACCTTCAAAGTACGAAAAAATGGTAACAACGCCTCAATTATTAGGTGTGCAAACATTAGCAGCATCAGAAGTTATATTACGTGTTATTGCTGAAGTAGAACCGATGCAACATGCAGTTATTGCAAGGGCACTTCGTAAAGAGATTAAAAATCGTCTTGATTTACATGGAATTGAAATTCCATATCCACGTATGGTTTTATATAATCGTGAAGAATTAGTTAGTGGAAAAGCAATTTAGTATGGAGAGGAGTTTGGAGAATGGAGCAAAAGGAATATAACTTGTATGATGTTGTGGAAATGAAGAAAGCCCATCCATGTGGCGAGAATCGTTGGAAAATTATTCGTATGGGAATGGATATCCGCATTAAGTGCGAGGGGTGTGACCATTCAGTAATGATTCCTCGAAGAGAGTTTGATCGTAAGGTGAAAAAAATACTTGTGAAGCACGAAGAATAGAGGGAGAGTAACAGTTACAGTAGGTAACTGTTACTTTTTTTCGTTTGGCGGAAACTTGTCATTTTTTTCGTTACTATCTATAATGATGAAAGATTGAGACATAGGAGTGAAAAATATGGGATTAACGGCTGGGATTGTTGGATTACCTAACGTAGGGAAGTCCACTTTATTTAATGCAATTACACAAGCAGGAGCAGAATCTGCGAACTATCCATTCTGTACAATTGATCCAAACGTAGGGATTGTAGAAGTACCAGATGAGCGTTTAAATAAATTAACGGAATTAGTAGAACCGAAAAAGACTGTTCCGACTGTATTCGAGTTTACTGATATTGCAGGTATCGTAAAAGGTGCTAGTAAAGGTGAAGGTTTAGGAAATAAATTCTTATCTCACATTCGTCAAGTAGATGCAATTTGCCAAGTTGTTCGTTGTTTTGAAGACGAAAATATTACGCACGTTTCAGGGAAAGTAGATCCAATTGATGATATTGAAACAATCAATTTAGAGCTAATTTTAGCGGACTTAGAGTCTGTTGATAAGCGTATCGAGCGTGTTGCGAAATTAGCAAGACAAAAAGATAAAGAAGCGGTATATGAGCATGAAATTTTAGTTCGTTTAAAAGAAGCTTTTGAAGAGGGAAAACCAGCTCGTACTGTTGAATTTACAGAAGAGCAGATGAAGATTGTTAAAGGCCTTCATTTACTTACAACAAAAGAAATGTTATACGTAGCGAATGTAAGTGAAGACGATATTATCGATCCTTCGGAAAATAAATACGTACAAATGGTAAAAGAATTTGCAGCAAATGAAAATTCTCAAGTAATCGTTGTATGTGCAAAAATCGAATCAGAAATCGCTGAATTAGACGAAGAAGAGAAAAAAGTATTCCTTGAAGAATTAGGAATTGAAGAGTCTGGTTTAGATCAATTAATTCGTGCAGCATATGACCTATTAGGACTTGCTACTTACTTTACAGCTGGCGTTCAAGAAGTACGTGCTTGGACATTTAAACAAGGAATGAAGGCACCACAATGTGCTGGTGTTATTCATACAGACTTTGAGCGTGGATTTATTCGTGCAGAAACAGTTTCTTACGATGACTTAATGACAAACGGTTCTATGACAGCTGCAAAAGAAGCTGGAAAAGTACGTTTAGAAGGAAAAGAATATATCGTAAAAGACGGAGATGTTATGCACTTCCGTTTTAACGTTTAATTTAATATTTCCTAGGAAAAATAAAGATATGAGCTTGGCAAATATATTATATGTTTGCCAAGTTTTTTATGTATTGGTGAGTTGATTCATATAACTTACTATGATATAATCTAAACTCGTGAGTAATTACTATAAATTAATTGCTCCTTGCCCATTACGGGCCGTTTAGACCAAAAGGAGGTGAAAGTGTAATGAGAAAGTACGAAATTATGTACATCATTCGTCCTGGCGTTGAAGAAGAAGCTCAAAAGGCTTTAGTTGAACGTTTTGCAGGTGTTTTAACAAACAATGGTGCAGAAATCATTAACACGAAAGAGTGGGGTAAGCGTCGTTTAGCTTACGAAATCAACGACTTACGTGAAGGTTTCTACATGATCTTAAACGTGAAATCTAACGCAGAAGCGATTAACGAATTCGACCGTTTAGCTAAGATCAACGAAGACATCCTTCGTCATATCGTTGTTAAAGAAGAAGAAAAATAATTGATATATAAGGGAGAGTGGTTCGATTGATGAATCGTGTTATCCTCGTTGGTCGTTTAACTAAGGACCCTGACTTACGTTACACGCCCAATGGTGTCGCAGTAGCTACTTTTACGTTAGCTGTGAATCGCGCATTTGCCAATCAGCAAGGTGAGCGTGAAGCTGACTTTATTAATTGTGTAATATGGCGTAAACAAGCAGAAAACGTAGCAAATTATTTGAAAAAAGGTAGCTTAGCAGGCGTAGATGGACGTCTTCAAACTCGTAATTACGAGGGACAAGATGGTAAACGTGTATACGTAACAGAAGTTCTTGCGGAAAGCGTGCAATTTTTAGAGCCGCGTAATGGCGGTGGGGAGCAACGTGGTTCATTTAATCAGCAACCATCAGGAGCTGGTTTCGGTAACCAAGGCTCTAACCCATTTGGTCAATCTAGTAATTCAGGTAACCAAGGTAATTCTGGATTTACGAAGAATGACGATCCATTTTCAAATGTAGGTCAACCGATCGACATTTCCGACGACGATTTACCGTTCTAATACAGTAAATTTGTTAGTTTTAACAAAGAATGGAGGGAAATAGACATGGCAGGACGCAAAGGTGGACGTGCGAAACGTCGTAAGGTGTGTTTCTTCACAGCTAACGGCATCACTCGCATTGACTATAAAGATGTTGATTTATTAAAACGTTTCGTTTCTGAGCGTGGTAAAATTTTACCTCGTCGTGTAACAGGAACAAGCGCAAAATACCAACGCAAACTTACAGTTGCAATTAAACGTGCTCGTCAAATGGCACTTTTACCATATGTTGGTGAATAATAGCGTATGAAATGCACAGTAGAGTGGGACTCTACTGTGCATTTTGCTATGCTTTTCTTTTTGAAAGAGAGGTTAAAATGTGAAACAAACAAAGTTTATTACAGAAGGTGCAGCATTATTAGCTATATATGCAATTTTATTGCTTATATCTATGTATGTTCCGATTTTGGGTACAGTTGTAACTTTTGCGTTGCCGTTACCATTTATACTATTAATGATAAGACATAAACTATCTAATGTGCTCGTGATTTTTGTAGCGGCACTTTTTGTTACTATTATTGTGAGTCAACCGCTGAATTTAGTGAAGACAATTATGTTTGGATTGATAGGGATTGTTTTAGGATATATGTATAAAACAAGAAAAAAGCCAGTGGAAATCTTAATAGCGGGGACGCTTGCATACTTAATTGGTTTTGTACTTATTTATGTTGCGAGTATAAAGTTTTTCAACATAGATATAATGAAGCAAATGCAAAGTATGTTTAGTGAAAGTATGGCGAAAAGCGAAAAGATAGTAAGTGCTACAGGTATGCCGATTAGTAAGGAACAAAAAGAGTTACTTGCACAAATGAATGATATATTACAATCGTTACTTCCAAGTATACTTGTGCTAGTTTCAGTATGTTTTTCTTGGATTACAGTGATAATATCAGGTAGTGTTTTGAAAAAGTTAAAACATGAAGTTATATCTTGGCCTAAATTTAAAGATATACAATTACCAAAGAGTATCATTTGGTATTACGTTATATTTATTTTGTTAGCAACTTTTATAAAAGTAGAACCAACATCATATTTACATATGGTATTTTCTAACCTAAATGTCATATTTGCACTATTGCTTGTACTGCAAGGTCTGACATTTATCGCCTTTTTAGCGTATAGAAAAGGTTTTACTAAAGGGGTTCCTATTATTAGTTTTATTGCATGCATGTTTATTCCGATGCTGTTTCCTCTTGTGACAATCTTAGGTATAATTGACTTAGGGATTTCATTGCGTTCTAAAATAGGGGGATAAAATAATATTCCTTATACTATTTTAATCTGTTTAACTAACTGGAAGGTAAGTTAGTTTTACTTTATAGGAGTTGTATACATGCCTGAATTTGATAAGAAACAGTGGTTTTTATATCCTGTTTATGTATTGGCATTTTTTGTGTTTGTGCTCATTTCAATTCTCTGTTATTTTCATTTAATTATGGGTATAGCTGCTTTTGTCATTTTTTGTATCGTATTCTTTATCGTTATACGATTTGAACTTAATTTTCAAAGGAATTTCGAAAAGCATACGACAGATATGATTACAAGAGTAAAGAAAGTAAGTAATGAAGCATTTAACCAAATGCCGATTGGTATTTTGTTATACAATAAGGATTATGGGATTGATTGGGCAAATCCTTATTTATCTTCATGTCTGGGACAGCACGCATTAGCTGGATGGCACCTTTACGATGTATCAGAAACATTACTTCTTTTCATTAAAGGAGAAACTTCTGATGATATAGTCTCTTTAAATAATCGAAAGTTTCGCGTTTTTGTAAGGAAAGAAGAAAAGTTAATTTATTTCTTTGATGTAACGGAACAAACAGAAATCGAAAAGATGTACGAGGATCAAAGGACTGTTTTAGCTGTCATCTATTTGGATAATTATGATGAAGTTACACAAGGATTAGATGATCAATTACGTACGAATATAACAAGTCTTGTGACATCGCGACTAAATGAATGGGCACTTAAGTATGGTGCTTATTTAAAACGTGCATCTTCAGAAAGATTCTTCGTTGTGCTAAATGAAAGTATTTTGACGCAGATGGAGAAAGGGAAATTTAGCATTTTAGATCAGGTGCGTGAAGAAACATCTAAAAGGAATATACCACTTACATTAAGTGTGGGTGTCGGATCAGGTGATTTACCTTTATCAGAGCTTGGAGCAATGGCTCAATCTGGTTTAGATCTTGCGCTTGGGCGTGGGGGAGACCAAGTAGCTATTAAACAAGCGACAGGTAAAGTTAAGTTCTATGGAGGTAAGACAAATCCGGTTGAAAAACGTACCCGTGTACGCGCCAGGGTCATTTCGCATGCGTTAAAGGATTTAGTATTAGAAAGTAGTAATGTCATTATTATGGGGCATAGGGCTCCTGATATGGACGCAATTGGTGCTGCGATTGGTATTTTAAAAGTAGCTCAATTAAATGAGCGTAAAGGATATATTGTGTTAGATGAAAATGATTCCGATAAAGGAATTAAGCGTTTGATGGACAAAGTGAAACAAAATGAGGAGTTATGGTCTCATTTTATTACTCCAGAGCAAGCGATGGAATTTGCAAATGATGAGTCGTTACTTGTTGTTGTCGATACGCATAAACCTTCTATGGTGATGGAGCAAAAACTGTTACATAAAATTGAAAATGTGGTAGTTATTGATCATCATCGCCGTGGAGAAGATTTTATTGAAGACCCATTGCTAGTTTATATGGAACCATATGCTTCTTCAACAGCAGAATTGGTTACAGAATTACTTGAGTATCAACCTAAAAATTTAAAGATGACAATGTTAGAAGCGACGGCATTGTTAGCGGGTATTATTGTCGACACGAAAAGTTTCACATTCCGGACAGGGGCTCGTACATTTGATGCTGCTTCTTATTTACGCTCACATGGTGCAGATACTGTACTTGTACAAGAACTTTTAAAGGAAGATATGGATCAGTATTTACGGGTTGCAAAAGCTATAAAAAATGCGTACATTTATAAAAATGGAATTGCGATTGCTAAAGTTGATAGTGATGATTACTACGATCAAGTGCTTATTGCGCAATCGGCAGACACGTTATTAACGATGACAGGGATTATTGCATCATTTGTTGTTGCGAAACGTGGCGAGAACCTCATTGGAATTAGCAGCAGGTCTTTAGGTGAAGTGAATGTGCAGCTAATTATGGAAAACTTAGGCGGTGGCGGGCATTTGACGAATGCAGCCACACAGATGAAAAATGTTACAGTAGATGAAGCTGAGGAGAAGCTTCGATTTGTTATTGATGACTATTTACAGGGAGGCACACAATCATGAAAGTAATTTTTCTAAAAGACGTAAAAGGTAAAGGTAAAAAAGGAGAAGTAAAAAACGTACCAGATGGCTATGCAAATAACTTCTTACTGAAACAAGGATTAGCTGCTGAAGCAACAAATAGCAGTATGAAAACTTTAGAAGCTCAAAAGCGTAAAGAAGAAAAAGATGCAGCAGCAGAGCTTGAAAATGCAAAAGAGTTAAAAGAGACTTTAGAGAAATTAACTGTAGAATTAAAGGCGAAATCTGGAGAAGGTGGCCGTTTATTTGGTTCTATCACAAGCAAACAAATCGTAGATGCAATGCAAAAATCACACAAGATTAAACTTGATAAACGTAAATTTGAAATGGACGATGCAATCCGCGCGTTAGGTTATACAAACGTTACTGTGAAATTGCATCCACAAGTAACAGCAACAGTAAAAGTTCATGTTAGTGAACAATAAAAATAAATTAAGCAAGGAGGATTGCGTATGAGTGATGTACTTGCTGATCGTACCCCTCCGCATAATATAGAGGCTGAGCAGGCGGTTTTAGGGGCCATATTGATTGATCAAGATGCGTTAACTTCAGCATCAGAGTTATTGGTACCTGATTCGTTCTATCGAACGAAACATCAAAAGATTTTTGAAGTCATGCTTGGGCTATCTGATAAGGGAGAGCCGATTGACTTAGTAATGATGACATCAGCAATGGCTGATCAAGGATTACTAGAAGAGGTTGGTGGGGTTTCTTACTTAGCAGAGTTAGCAGAAGTTGTGCCAACTGCAGCTAACGTAGAATATTACGCACGCATCATCGCTGAAAAGGCGCTTTTACGTCGTTTAATTCGCACGGCGACTCATATTGTATCGGATGGATACGAGAGAGAAGATGATGTGGATGGTCTTTTAAACGAGGCTGAGAAAAAAATATTAGAAGTATCCCATCAAACGAATGCAAAAGCATTCCAAAACATTAAAGATGTTCTTGTAGATGCTTATGACAAAATTGAACTTTTGCATAATCAAAAGGGTGAAGTTACTGGGATACCAACTGGGTTTACTGAATTAGATAAGATGACAGCAGGTTTCCAACGAAATGATTTAATTATCGTGGCAGCACGTCCATCAGTAGGGAAAACGGCATTTTCATTAAATATTGCACAAAACGTAGCGACGAAAACGGATGAAAATGTAGCGATTTTTAGTTTGGAGATGGGTGCTGATCAGCTTGTTATGCGTATGCTTTGTGCAGAAGGGAATATTGATGCACAAAGACTTCGTACTGGTTCATTAACTTCCGATGATTGGGCAAAATTAACAATGGCAATGGGGAGTCTCTCAAATGCTGGTATATATATTGATGATACGCCAGGTATTAAAGTAAATGAGATTCGAGCAAAATGTCGTAGATTAAAGCAAGAACAAGGTCTTGGTATGATTTTGATTGACTATTTGCAGCTTATTCAAGGAAGTGGGAAATCAGGTGAGAACCGTCAGCAGGAAGTATCTGAGATTTCTCGTACCTTAAAAGGGATTGCGCGTGAATTGCAAGTGCCTGTTATTGCTTTATCACAGTTATCTCGTGGTGTAGAATCTCGTCAAGATAAACGCCCGATGATGTCTGATATTCGTGAATCTGGAAGTATTGAGCAGGATGCTGATATTGTAGCTTTCCTATATCGTGAAGACTACTATGATCGAGAAACGGAAAACAAAAATACAATTGAAATTATTATTGCAAAACAACGTAACGGTCCAGTAGGTTCAGTGGAACTTGCATTCGTCAAAGAGTTCAATAAGTTCGTTAACTTAGAACGTCGTTTTGAGGATGGACATGCTCCACCGGCATAAAGGCAGTATAAAAAAGAAACACATTTCTTATAATAAGATGTGTTTCTTTTTTTTTATAAGAAAGATAAGGCTTTCATAAGTTAAATATATAATTCTTACGAACGAAAATGTTTTTTTGTGAAAAAATGTTCGCTTTTCGGTTGACTTCTCTTTCGGTTTTGGTACAATTATATTGTTTGAATAGATCGTTTGAAAATTGCGGAGGTGCTTTAATAATGTCTTCAGTAGTAGTTGTAGGAACACAATGGGGCGACGAAGGAAAAGGTAAAATCACTGATTTTCTTTCTGAGCATGCGGAAGTAGTTGCAAGATATCAAGGTGGAAATAACGCGGGACATACAATTGTTTTCGGCGGAGTTAAATATAAATTACACTTAATTCCATCTGGTATTTTCTATAAAGAGAAAATTTGTGTAATCGGAAACGGATTAGTAGTAGATCCAAAAGCATTACTTGAAGAGTTAAAATACTTACACGATCGTGGTGTAAGTACTGATAATTTACGTGTAAGTAACCGTGCACATGTTATTTTACCTTACCACTTAAAACAAGATGAGTTAGAAGAAGCAAGTAAAGGTGATAACAAAATCGGTACAACGAAAAAAGGTATCGGTCCTGCATATATGGATAAAGCTGCTCGTATTGGTATTCGTATGGCTGATCTTTTAGACCGTGAAGCATTTAAAGAGAAGCTTGAGCGCAATTTAGTAGAAAAAAATCGTTTATTTGAAAAAATGTACGATACAGAAGGTTTCACTGTAGAAGAAATTTTTGAAGAGTACTTCGAGTACGGGCAACAAATCGCGCAATATGTATGTGATACGTCTGTTGTATTAAATGATGCATTAGATAATAATCACCGTGTATTATTTGAAGGTGCGCAAGGTGTTATGCTTGATATTGACCACGGTACGTACCCGTTCGTTACATCTTCTAACCCAATTGCTGGCGGTGTAACAGTTGGAACTGGAGTTGGTCCTGCGAAAGTTACTCGCGTTGTAGGTGTATGTAAAGCATATACAAGCCGCGTTGGTGATGGTCCATTCCCTACTGAGCTTCATGATGAAATTGGTCATCAAATTCGTGAAGTTGGTCGCGAGTATGGAACGACAACTGGTCGTCCACGCCGCGTAGGTTGGTTCGATAGCGTTGTTGTAAGACATGCACGTCGTGTTAGTGGTTTAACGGATCTATCATTAAATTCTATCGACGTTTTAACAGGTATTCCAACTCTTAAAATTTGTGTAGCTTACAAATACAATGGCGAAGTTATTGATGAAGTTCCAGCTAACTTAAACATTTTAGCGAAATGTGAGCCTGTATATGAAGAGCTTCCAGGTTGGGAAGAAGATATTACTGGTGTAAAATCATTAGATGAACTTCCTGAAAATGCACGAAAATACGTAGAACGTGTTTCTGAGTTAACAGGAATTCAAATATCTATGTTCTCAGTTGGACCAGATCGTAACCAAACAAATATTGTTCGTAACGTATACGAAGCTTAATTAACATTTTTTAGAAAAAACTCATGTCTGCATGAGTTTTTTCTTATTCTTTTATAAAAAAACAAAAAAAGTATTGCAATAAATACACAATACATGTTATGATACATCTTGTCGTCACGAAAATATGACGTTGGTGAGTATGAGCCATTAGCTCAGTTGGTAGAGCATCTGACTTTTAATCAGAGGGTCGAAGGTTCGAGTCCTTCATGGCTCACCATTTTATTTTTCGTGGCCCGTTGGTCAAGTGGTTAAGACACCGCCCTTTCACGGCGGTAACACGGGTTCGAATCCCGTACGGGTCATGTTTTTTTTGCTTATTTTTGGTCCCGTGGTGTAGTGGTTAACATGCCTGCCTGTCACGCAGGAGATCGCCGGTTCGACCCCGGTCGGGACCGCCACTTTTGTTTATACCACCATTAGTGGTTTTATATATAGTTTTGGCTCGGTAGCTCAGTCGGTAGAGCAGAGGACTGAAAATCCTCGTGTCGGCGGTTCGATTCCGTCCCGAGCCACTCTCAGGATATTAAGTGGGCCCACTTAATATCCTTTTTATTTATGTAATTTTACAAAACTGAGTAGTTATTTTAAAATAGAACGAGGAGCCTCTAGCAGTTGAAGCTAGAGGTTTTTCTATAGATCGTATAGGATGCCGTGTAAAAGTGGATCATACATGAGTCTATGAGAATAGAGGAGAAAATACTTAAACAAAGGATGCGGTCATATAGGACATACTATGTAAACATCAATATGTTTAGGGATTATTGACCATATTTTTATAAGGAGGAAATAGACGATGATGGGAAAGAAAATTTTAGTAGTTGATGATGAAAAGCCGATTGCAGATATTTTGAAGTTTAACCTAGAAAAAGAAGGTTTTGAAATAGTAATGGCGCATGATGGTGATGAAGCAATTGAAAAGGCTAATGAAGAGCAACCAGATATGGTTTTATTAGATATTATGCTACCAGGTAAAGATGGCTTAGAGGTTTGCCGTGAAATACGTAAAAGCTCAGAAATGCCGATTATTATGCTTACAGCAAAGGACTCTGAGATTGATAAAGTATTAGGGCTTGAGCTTGGGGCAGATGATTATGTAACGAAGCCATTTAGTACAAGGGAATTACTTGCTCGTGTGAAGGCGAATTTACGCCGCCATCAACAAGGTGGTGCTGCGGAAAAAGAAGAAAATACAGAAATGGTTATTGGACCAATTGTGATTAATCCAAATGCATATAGTGTAACGAAGCGTGAGGAAAATATCGAGCTTACACATCGTGAATTTGAGTTGCTACATTATTTAGCGAAACATTTAGGACAAGTTATGACACGCGAACATTTATTACAAACAGTTTGGGGTTATGACTATTTTGGAGATGTGCGCACAGTAGACGTTACAGTACGTCGTTTGCGTGAAAAAATTGAAGATAATCCAAGCCATCCTACTTTAATTGTAACTAGACGTGGAGTAGGGTATTACTTGCGTGACCCAGAGCAGGAATAGTATATGAAGAAAGTTGGTTTTTTTCAATCTATTCATTTAAAATTTGTGCTTATATATATGCTATTAATATTAATAGCGATGCAAGTTATTGGAGTATATTTCGTAAGGGAATTAGAGAAGAGCTTAGTACAAGGTTTTAGGGATTCTTTAACGCAGCAAACAAACTTATTATCATATAATTTGAAGCAAGAGTTTAAAAAAAGTTATACAAAAGCAGAAACAGAGTCAACAGATGAAACGATTAAAACTTCAATTCGAAAATTTGCCTCTGATCAGAAGAAAGTTATACAAGAGGTAAGTGTATTTGATTCGCACAGAAAGTTACTGGCTATTTCAGATGAATCAAAGCAGAATAAGGTGAATCGAACATCAACTGATATAGCTGTTCAGCGAGTGTTAGTACAAAAAAAGCCGGAAGTGAAAATTGAGAAGGATGGTAGTACAGGTCATCGTGTTCAAGTTATGCTTACTCCGATTCTAGATGATAACGGTAAGGATGCGCTTGGTGTTATTTACATTGTGGCATCTATGGAAGATGTATATAAACAAATGAAGGATATAAATCAAATTTTTGCTACGGGAACAGTAATTGCTTTATTAGTAACGGCCGTACTTGGGATTTTATTGGCTCAAACAATTACAAGACCAATTTCAGATATGCGGAGACAAGCAATCGAAATGGCAAAAGGAAATTATTCGAGAAAAGTAAAAGTGCATAGCCATGATGAAATTGGACAACTGGCATTATCCTTCAATAATTTATCGAAAAAATTACAACAAGCTCGTTCTTCTACAGAAAGTGAAAGGCGTAAATTATCATCTGTTTTATCACATATGACAGATGGAGTAATTGCTACTGACCGAAAAGGGGATATTATTTTACTAAATGATCCTGCGGAAAAGATGTTAAATGTTTCTCGTGAAACAGCGCTCGATCAATCTGTTTTAGAGGTATTAGGAATACAGGAAGAATTTACGCTCGATCATTTATATGAAGAGCCAGATTCTGTTTTATTAGATTTTAGTACGAGAAACGAACCATATATTTTACGTGCTAGTTTCTCTGTTATTCAAAAAGAAACAGGGAAGGCAAATGGCTTAATTGCTGTACTATATGATGTAACAGAGCAGGAGCGTATAGAACGGGAACGCCGTGAGTTTGTAGCGAATGTCTCTCATGAATTAAGGACGCCATTAACGACGATGCGCAGTTATTTAGAGGCACTTACAGATGGAGCATGGCAGGATCCAAATATTGCACCACAATTTTTAACGGTTACACAAGAAGAAACAGAAAGAATGATTAGACTTGTAAATGCGTTGTTACAGCTATCTAAACTTGATAGTACAGAGCATCGTTTAATGAAAGAATGGGTCGACTTTACTGATTTCTTTAATAATATTATTGATCGCTTTGAAATGTCTAAAGAGCAAAATGTAAGTTTCAAACGATCTTTCTCTAAGAAATCTAGATTTATTGATATGGATACTGACAAAATTACTCAAGTGCTGTATAACATTATTTCTAACGCATTAAAGTATTCACCAGAAGGTGGAACAGTAACATATCGTTTACGTGATCGCGGTGATTTATTAGAAATTAGTGTAAGTGACCAAGGAATGGGTATTCCAAAAGAAAACGTTGATAAAATCTTTGAACGTTTTTATCGCGTAGATAAAGCTCGTTCAAGACAAATGGGTGGTACTGGGCTTGGATTAGCAATTGCAAAAGAAATGATTGAGGCACATGGTGGCTCTATTTGGGCGAAGAGTGAAGAAGGAAAAGGGACAACTATTTATTTCACGTTACCAATGGCAGCAGATGAAGAGGACGATTGGGAATGAGTATGGAAAACTTTAAAACAATAGTTTTAATTAACCTAGTTGTAATTAGCCTATTTCTTACTTTTAACCTATGGACGTATGTGCCAGATTCTACATCCATGCAAAACGCGAAATTTGTGCAGGGAAATGAAGGAATGAACCAAACTAAAATTTCCGATGTTGTCCGTCCTACTTCTATCATCGTGCATAAAGATAAAAATCATTATGGGAGCAGAAGAGAGGCAGATATAGAATCAATCTATAAGCCTCTGGAAGTAGGGGAACTACATGATTTTAAAGAGATATCAATCACTAAGGGTGATTTCCTTTCATATGTGCATGGTGAAGGGAAAGTTGAACTTGTTTTCCCTACCGATATCCCATTTGATGCAGTAAAATCCATGTTTAACATGAAAGAGAAGAGTACAGATAAGCCTAAACATTTTAATCGTATTCTCCTCGATCCTTCTCGAAGTAAGGATCAAGAAATTAAAATTAACTTTGTTTCTGATGGTGATAACTTTAAAATATACGAGGCAAAATTAAGTGGCGTGTATTTAAAAGATATTGTAAATGCCCAAAATCAATTTATAGTATCAGCAAAGCCTTATTTTGATTATCAACTTAATGATATGAAAAAGTTATTTTTACCAGATGGAACGACAGAGTTAAACAATATAACATATATTTCATCTAATTTAGCAGTTGATACGTTTAAGAATGCTCTGTTTAGTGATCCTCGTTATTTAAGTCCGATTACCGAGATGTCGAAAGAAACATTTACAGATGGTATTAGATCCATGGAAATTGAAAACGATCGTCACATGCTAAAGTATAAAAACTCTTCTGTCTTAACTGAGAAAACGATAGATAATTTAATGCTTTTACAAAAAAGCTTTGAATTCGTAAGTGGTCACAGTGGAAGTTTGGATTCATATCGTTTGGACTATATGAATAAAGGAGAGACAGTATTTCGTTTAAATGAAGATGGATATTCAGTATTCAATGAAGATGGATTAGCTGAATTGAGACAAATATGGGGATCAGAAGAAGTAATGGAATATGAAAGACCGTTGCTGTCTTTAAATACTAAAGGTATAGAACAGAAGGTTACTCTTCCGTCAGGGCATGTTGTAATAGCATCTCTAGAAAATAATCCAGAGATAAAGAAACAAGTAATTAAGGATATTGGTATTGGATACAAGTTATCACTAGATGGACAAGTAGTTCGATTACAACCAATTTGGTATGTAAAGCTTGTTGAAGATGAAACAGGTAAACAGAAAATCTATGAGTGGAGTGAGGGAGGACTAAATGGATTGGGATCGGATTAAAACCATATTTATTGTGACCTTTTTTGTTTTGGACCTCTTTCTCATTTTCCAATTCATTCAAAAGCAAGATAGTAATCAATTGGAGCTTATTGCAGAAACAAAGATAGATCAAGAATTAAAAGCAAACAAAATTACGATGGGAAATATCCCTAAAGAACCGAAAAAAGAGTCATTTATTAGAGCGGAAAATAAAGCTTTTAAAGAAGAAGATATACAGTCTTTGAAAAATCAAACAGTGCATATACAAAATATGTACAAGATAGAAAGTAAGCTAAAAGAGCCTTTTTTAAATACGAAATCATTATCAAAAGATAAGTATAATGAATTTTTGAAGAACTATGTATTGGATGGACAAAAGTATGAATTTGGAGCGGTGAAAGACTCTAAAATTTATTTCTTCCAAAAATATAAAGATAAGCCTATTTTCTATAATAATCAGGCGATGATTGTTGTGGAATTAAATGAAAAAAATGAACTTGTTTCATATACGCAGACAATGCTAACTGATTTAAAAGAAATGGGCGAAGGTGAAAAAACGAAAGAGCAAGAAATTATTACGGCTCAAACAGCTTTAGAAAATTTGTATTTAAAAAATAAAATTCATGGAAATACGCATGTTAAAGAAGCGCAAATTGGTTATGCCACTCTTACCGCATCTACTTCTAATAACCAAGTACTGGCTCCAACGTGGAATTTGAAAACGGAGCAGAAGCAGGACTTCTTTGTGAATGCAATTGAAGGACAAGTTATGGAATTAGGAGAAAAGGAAAATCAAGTGGTTGATGAACATACTGGAGTGAGAAAGAATGGGGTTGCATTTTAGCGTACTTGCAAGTGGAAGTACAGGAAATATGCTATACGTAGGAACCGATGAAAAAAAATTACTAGTCGACGCAGGTTTAAGTGGTAAAGCAACAGAGGCTTTATTTAAACAAGCAGAACTGAATATAAATGATGTATCAGGTATTCTTGTAACGCATGAGCATAGTGATCATATTAAAGGATTAGGTGTACTGGCACGTAAATATGATTTGCCTGTTTATGCGAATGAGAAAACATGGAATGCAATGGAACATTTAATAGGAAATATCCCAACTGAACAAAAGTTTATTTTCTCAGTTGGTGATGTGAAAACCTTTGGTGATATTGAAGTCGAGTCATTTGGAGTTTCTCATGATGCGGCAGAACCGATGTTTTATGCTTTCCATAACAATAATAGGAAGTTAGCGCTTATTACAGATACGGGATACGTAAGTGACCGTATGAAAGGCGTTATTAAGGGAGCTAATGCTTTCGTATTTGAAAGTAATCATGATGTAGAAATGCTTCGTATGGGACGTTATCCATGGAGCATTAAACGACGTATTTTAAGTGACGTTGGGCATGTTTGTAATGAGGATGCTGCATTAGCGATGGCAGATGTAATTACAGATGAGACAAAGCATATTTATTTAGCCCATTTAAGCTTAGATAATAACATGAAAGAACTAGCGCGTATGTCAGTATCACAAGTACTAGAGGAAAAAGGATTTGGAGTGGGTGAATCCTTTGAAATTCACGATACAGATCCAAAAATGCCTACAAAAATTCAATACGTATAATTCTTCATTTTAGTAAACAATAAAGGTGAATATAGTTGTTTTCAGGAAGATAGGTGAACAAATATGTCCTTTATTGATGAAGAAAATTATCGTATGAAACGTGCAGGAAAAAAGAAGCACAAAGGTATAGTTCTTTCTAGTATAGCGGGAACAATTGTAGGAGCTTCTTTATTCGCGTTTGGAGCGCCTTTATTTTCAAATTCTGCTGATACGCTTCCGCAAGCTGAAGCAAGCGGAAGTAATATGGCCGAAGCTCAAGGGATTAAACAGATTAGCTTTGTAGATGCTGTTGATCGTGCATCTGAAGCTGTTGTGGGTGTTATTAACATTCAACGAGATAACTTTTCAGAGGCAGATTCAGAGGCCGGTACAGGATCAGGAGTAATTTATAAAAAGACAGATGGTCAAGCTTATATTGTAACGAATAATCATGTTGTAGCTGGAGCGAATCGTATTGAAGTAAGTCTAAGTGACGGTAAGAAGGTTCCTGGAAAAGTATTAGGAACCGATGTAGTCACAGACTTAGCTGTATTAGAAATAGATGCAAAGCATGTGAAAAAAATAATTGAAATTGGCGATTCTAATACTGTTCGCAGAGGAGAGCCAGTTATTGCGATTGGAAACCCACTTGGACTGCAATTTTCTGGAACAGTTACACAAGGTATTATTTCAGCTAATGAACGTATTGTCCCTGTAGATTTAGATCAAGATGGACATTATGATTGGCAAGTAGAAGTGTTACAAACAGATGCAGCGATTAATCCGGGGAATAGTGGCGGTGCGCTTGTAAATGCAGCAGGACAATTAATTGGTATTAATTCAATGAAAATTGCTGCAAAAGAAGTAGAAGGAATCGGCCTTGCTATTCCGGTGACTAGAGCTGTTCCGATTATGAATGAACTTGAGAAGTATGGAAAAGTAAGAAGACCATATGTTGGGATTGAACTTAGGTCATTAAATGAAATTCCAAACTATTATTGGTCAAAAACATTACATTTACCAGGTACTGTAACAGAGGGAGTTTGTATTTTGGATGTGAAAAGTCCTTCGCCAGGTGCGGATGCTGGTTTAAGAGAACATGATGTTATTGTGGCGGTAGATGGAAAACCGATTCGCGATATTATTGGATTCCGTACGGCCTTATATGATAAGGAAATTAATGATAAAATGACTCTTACGTTTTATCGTGGCACAAAAAGAGTAACAACAACAGTGAAATTAGGCATTCAAAAGTATTAAAAACAGGAGGGCCTACCTCCTGTTTTCTATTGTAGAAAAGTGAGGTGAAGAAAATGAATTTACCTTGTTGTTTAGAGCATGTTGAATTAGCGTTAGATATTATTGTGGATGAGTGTGAAGTTGCGCCAGTTATCAACAATGTGGATAACTCGGAAAAAGAGAAAAAAACATGTGAATTTTGTCAAAATGAGGCGACATATGTTGTATCGAACACAGATTCTCACACAATATGTGGGTAGTATTTGTGGATATGTGGATAAGTTTTGTGGATAACATGTTTGTAAGGTGGAGGATACGTGTGAATATCTCGATTATTTCAATTGGGAAATTAAAAGAAAAATATTTGAAACAAGGTATAGCAGAATACTTAAAACGATTATCTGCATACGCAAAAGTAGAAGTAATTGAATTGCCTGATGAAAAGGCGCCAGAAAATTTAAGTGAAGCAGAAATGTTAATTGTAAAGGAAAAAGAAGGTATACGTATACTGGATAAAATTTCTGATGACACGCATGTGATTGCATTAGCTATAGAAGGAAAGCAAAAGTCATCAGAAGAATTCGCGATAAGTCTAGATCGCCTTGCTACATACGGAAAGAGTAAAGTCGCATTTGTAATTGGTGGATCACTTGGACTAAGCTCAGAAGTGATGAAGCGTTCAAACGAATCACTTTCTTTTTCAAAGATGACGTTACCACACCAATTAATGCGATTAGTGTTGCTTGAGCAAGTGTATAGAGCGTTTCGGATTAATCGTGGGGAACCGTATCATAAGTAATGTATTCTATATAAAACACTGATATTATCATATTTATTTTATTATGCCTATAACTGGAGGCTATGTGAATGGTAAGTGATCAGACGAGATATTCTAGGCTCGCGAATATAACAAAAATAATAAATACGAAATTAGAACTACGTGACGTATTGCAGCGTGTGACAATGGCGATATCAGAGGAGATTGTTAGGTGCGACGCTGTTGGAATTTATTTACCCCAGGAAGATGGAACATTTAGAGGGTTTGCAGGAAAACCAGAGACTATAAATGGTGTAACGCTCGATACTCAAGTAATTGATCCTGAAATAGACTTACTGGCAAAAGAAGTTATTGAAACGAAAAGAACCATCTATATTCCTGATACCTCAAAGGATCATCGACCAGATCCGAGACCGGTTAATACATTCAAAATTAAGTCCTTATTAGCTCTGCCTATCTCATTTGGGCAAGAGTTATTTGGTCTAGTTTTTTTATTTGATTATGGAATTCCGATGAACTTAACAGATTCAGAAATTCAAAGTGTTGAAGCTTATGTAAATATGGCTGCGGTTGCAATTCAAAACGCAAATAATTTAAAACAAAAGGAAAACCTTATTGCTGAGAAACAACTGTTACTAAATGTTACACGTGATTTATCGATGTGTTCCTCGATACAGGAGAGTTTTGATAAATGCTTTTTTTACCTAGAACAGATTTTAGAGAGTAAAAATATGACTGCTCATCTTCTAGATCCGCTAGATAAAACAACAATTAAAACAACGAAATTAAGTAAGGACTGTCATTGGACAGAAGCGGATTGGACAGAGAAAAGCTATGAAGCCAAGATCCAAGAGGTTATTCAAACAAAAAATATAGATAGTAAGGGTCTATTGATGATTCCATTGGTTTCAATGGGAGAAGTATTAGGGGTAATCGTCGTTGGCAAAGAAGGAAAAGCTCACAATTATGATGATTCCCAACTGCAACTAGCAAAATCTATCGTTGATGCCACAGCCCCTACGTTTTCGAATTTGTTGTATATGGATCAACTAGAGAGCATAGTGGAAGAGCGAACGAGAGAGTTAGCTGCTGCTAATGAAAAAGTTACAAGTGTGATTGAATGTATTACGGATGGATTTTTTATTTTAAATAATAAATGGGAATTTACGTACGTAAATAAGCACCAATATTTTCCGCAAAGAAAAACAGCAAAAGATGTATTAGGAAAGAATATATGGAATGTTTTCCCGAGTGAAATTGACACAGTTATGTATAAGGAATTTCATCGTGCGATGTCAGAGCGAACTACAGTTCATTTCGAATTTCTTTCTACTGCAGATGAATATTGGCACGAAGTTATTGCATACCCATATGATGATGGTATTTGTTGTATTTTTAAAAACATAACGGAAAAAAAGAAATATGAACAGGAATTGAAAAGATTATCCAATATAGATTTAATAGGGCAAATGGCAGCAGGTATCAGCCATGAAATTAGAAATCCAATGACAACAGTACTAGGATTTTTACAGTTATTAAAAGAAGAGAATACCTATGAGAAACATAATAAGTACTTTCATTTAATGATTGAAGAACTTAACCGTGCCAATTCTATTATTACTGAATTTCTCTCAATGGGTAATACAAGGAAATTGGATTTGCAGATGTTAGATTTAAATTCAATTATCCGCGATATTATTCCTTTAATAAAGATTGATACGTACAATCAAAATAAATATATTCAAGTCGATACAAATGACATTCCAGAATTACTTTTAAATCGTAATGAGATACGGCAATTATTAATGAATCTATATCGTAATGGCTTAGAAGCGATGAATACAGGGAAAGTTCTAACCATTAGCACTTACAAGGAAGGTCAAAATTGTGTGGTGCTTGCAGTGCGGGATCAAGGAAAAGGTATCAGGCCTGAAGTATTAGAGAAACTGGGTACGCCGTTTTACACGACCAAAGATAATGGAACTGGATTGGGGTTAGGTGTATGTTATGCCATTGCTGCCCGCCATAATGCAAAAATAGAAATTCAAACAGGATCGGAAGGCACTACCTTTTTTGTTAAATTTAATTATAAAAATAATAAAAAATAACCTTATTTAGAATAGTTACGATGAACCGTATCATAAATAAATTTATTCTTTGTATATAAAAAGATAAAAAGACCATTGGACAAAAATTACCGATGGTCTTTTTCACATTAATAGGTGTTATATAGATTTCCTAAAATAAGTATGTTTCTATTTCCATAAAAATATGCTGTAATATGAAGAGGAAAAAGTATAAGTAGTTAGAGAAGTGAGGAATTAAAGGTGAAGAAGTTTAAGAAGTTTTACTTGGAGATTACGAGTGTATGTAATCTTGCGTGTAGCTTTTGTCCGCCGACGGAAAGGCAGAAGCAATTCATTTCTGTGGAGGATTTTGCTAAAAGATTAGACCAAATTAAACCTCACACAGACTACATTTATTTGCACGTGAAGGGTGAGCCGTTGCTCCATCCGAAAATAGATCAACTATTAGACTTAAGTCATGAAAAAGGGTTTAAAGTTAATATTACAACGAACGGAACGTTAATTAATAAGAGAAGACATAGGCTGTTAAATAAGCCTGCGTTAAGACAAATGAATTTTTCACTGCATAGTTTTGATGGACATCCAGGTTCGCAAGATAAAGAGGGCTATGTAAGGAGTATACTTTCCTTCATTAGGGAAGCGACAAGTCAATCAGATTTAATTGTATCGTTAAGGTTATGGAATTTAACTCAGGATAATAAAACAAATGCTGAAATCCAGAAAAATAGAGAGTTATTATCTATAATTGAAAATGAATTTGATCTATCTTATCAAATTGAAGAGAAGCTTACACCAGGAAAAGGTATAAAAATTGCAGAACGTGTCTTTATTAATCAAGACTATGAATTCCAGTGGCCAGCATTACATGAGGAAGAGGATGATGGGAAAGGATTCTGTCATGGACTTCGTAATCAAGCGGGTATTTTAGCGAATGGAACAGTTATTCCTTGTTGTTTAGATGGTGAAGGGATTATTAACCTTGGGAATATTAATAATGATTCATTTTCTAACATTATTGAAGGTGAAAGAGCAACAAACATTGTCGATGGATTTTCGAAAAGAGTTGCGGTTGAAGAACTTTGCAGGAAATGTGGATATCGCAAACGGTTTGGGAAGTAAATATGAAATAAGCCCTCATTAAAGCGAGGGCTTATTTTTTTATTCTTGATAAGAATGCTCTAATTCATCAATTAATGAACCAACGTAAGAAACAGCTTTACGGATTGCATCTGGTTTTGACATATCTACTCCGGCATGTTTCATTAGTTCAAGTGGTTTCATTGTACCACCAGCACGAAGCACATCTAACCAGCGATCAATAGCAGGTTGTCTTTCCTCTTTAATCATTTGAGCTACTGCAGTGGATGCAGTGAGGCCTGCGGAATATGTATAAGAATATAGCCCCATATAATAATGAGGTTGACGCATCCAAGTTAAGCCTGCACCTTCATCGATTTCTACAGAATCTCCCCAGAATGTCGATAGGACATTCGTTTTGATTTCAGTTAAAGTTGTAGCTGTAAGGGCCTGTCCTTCTTCTGCTAGAGCATATACTCTACGTTGATATTCACCCTCAAGTAAGTGAGTAACAAAGTTGTGATAATATGTGCCAAGTAGTTGCAGAATAACCCATCTGCGCATTCTCTTATCGTCAGTAGTCGCTAGTAAATGCTGAGCTAATAGTAATTCATTCATAGTTGATGGTGCTTCAACAAAGTACATAGATGGGCGTACGTTCATAAT
Organism: Bacillus sp. AR4-2; assembly: GCF_008274865.1. NCBI lineage: Bacteria > Bacillati > Bacillota > Bacilli > Caryophanales > Bacillaceae > Bacillus > Bacillus sp. AR4-2. The sequence continues at coordinate 5,208,655 of NZ_CP031062.1, read as the reverse complement.
ACGTTGATTTTTATTTGCTAAATAAAAATGACCAGCATGTCCAAATTCATGTGCTAATGTAAAGCATCCGCGCATCGTATTTTGCCATGTAATTAAAATATAGGGATGAGAGCCGTATGGACTTGAGCAAAATGCTCCTGTTGATTTACCTACGTTATCTGCAAGATCTACCCATCTTTCTTTGAATCCTTTTTCGATTATGGAACTATATTCATCGCCTAATATTTTTAAAGAATCTTGAATGAGCGTGCCTGCGTCTTCATAAGTAATCGACGGATTAAATTCGGGATCTAAAGGTGCATGTAAGTCACAGAAAAGCATTTGATCGAGTCCTAATACTTTCCTTTTTAAATCTGCAAAACGGCGCATATGAGGTGCTAGTTCTTTATAAATAATATCAAGTTGGTTGTTATACATTTCAAGTGGAACCTTTTGTGGTTCTAATAGCATATGGGTAACGGATTCATATTTACGTAAACGAGAAAGTGTTACTTGTTTTTTTACTTCAGTAGCATATGTTGTGGCAATTGTATTTTTATATCGTTTTAGTGTGGAAACAAATGATGAATATGCTTTTCGACGTATATATGTGCTTGGAGAAAATTCATATTTGCTTTCAACTAATGAGAATGAAACAGGAAGTTCGTTTCCTTGTTCGTCTTGTATAGAAGTGAAATCCATATCGGCCAATTTAGTCATGCCGTAAATTTTGTATGGAGAACTATGAACTTCGCCAAGTGCAGCAAGTGCTTCTTCTGTTTCAGGAGAGAGTGTGTGCTGTCTTTTTTGTAGTATTTCTAGTAACGATTTACGGAAAGGTTCGAGTTTTGTTTCTTCAGTTAAATATTTTTCAATTGTTCCTTCGTCGAATGAGAGGATTTCATTATGAATAAAGGATAGTGCAGTATGTACTTTCGTCCATAAAGCAGAAATTTTGGAAGAGTTCGCTTGAATACTTGGATTTGTACGATCAGTAGATTCTTTTAAATTTGCATATGAGTATAGTTTTGTTAACGTCATTAAAAGCTCTTCTTCTAAAAGTAGGCAATTTAATAAAGTGTGGGAGCTAGTATGTAAATGCCCTTTAAATGAATCAAGTTTCTGTATATCATTTTCCAATGCGTTTAATGCAGCATGCCATTCGGCATCAGAATTATACAAATCGGATAAATCCCATGTTAGTTCAGCAGGTACCTCTGCGCGATTAAGGCGATTTTCCATTACATTTTTCAAGTCGTATCTCCTCCTTATTAAGACTATCTAAACACATGATACTAGAAAATTCAGTTAAATTAAAATATTTTATATTTTTATATACAAAAAAGAAGGACAAGCATGAAAATGCTTGTCCTTCGAGTTAATTTAAGAATTAATATACTTTGTCACCATTGAAAATCGAGTTTTTCACGACAACATAATCTACAGTACGAATAGCGTCTAATTTTGTTCCGCCAGCGTAAGAGATAGAAGATTGAAGATCTTGTTCCATTTCGATTAACGTATCTTCTAAAGAACCTTTATGCTCAACGAACATTTTCTTACCTTCAACGTTTTTCTTCTCACCCTTTTGGAATTCAGAAGCAGAACCGAAGTATTCTTTATAAAGTTTGCCATCTCTTTCAATTGTTTCCCCTGGAGACTCTTCGTGACCAGCGAATAGAGAACCGATCATGACCATAGTTGCCCCAAATCGAATAGATTTAGCTACGTCGCCGTGTGTACGAATACCACCATCAGCGATAATTGGCTTACTTGCAGCTTTTGCACACCAGCGAAGTGCAGCTAGCTGCCAACCACCAGTTCCGAAGCCTGTTTTAATTTTAGTAATACAAACTTTACCAGGTCCAATACCAACTTTTGTTGCATCGGCACCAGCATTTTCTAATTCTCTTACCGCTTCTGGAGTTCCAACGTTTCCAGCGATAACGAAGCTCTCTGGTAAATGTTTTTTAATATGTTGAATCATGTTGATCACAGCATTAGAATGACCGTGTGCGATATCAATCGTGATATATTCAGGTGTAAGTTGCTCAGCAGCTAATTGTTGTACGAATTCATATTCGTCCTCTTTTACACCAACGCTGATAGAAGCGATTAATCCACGTGATTGCATATCTCTAATGAATGAGATTCGTTTCTCTGGTTGGAAACGATGCATGATATAAAAGTAGTTGTTCTCAGCTAAATAAGTTGCAATTCTTTCATCAATAATCGTTTGCATATTTGCAGGCACGACAGGTAATTTAAATTTATGTTTTCCTAAAGTGACAGTTGTATCACATTCAGAGCGGCTATTTACAATACATTTTGCAGGAATTAATTGAATATCTTCATAGTCAAATACGTTTTCCATCATTTACACCCCTAAAATACGAATATTTTATTTTTATTAATCAAAAATGTTCGTCCATAGGATAATTTACATTATTTTTATTAAGAAGTCAAAGGATTTCTTAACATTTTTTAAAAAAGTAGATTTTACATCTGAAAAAAAACGTTAAAAACGAATTTAAAACGTTTTTTTGTTTTTATTGTTCGTTTATGGGAAGGGTTGAAAAATTAAGATAATTATACAAGGGTGTATGTATTCTTTTTGTTTTTTTGAGTGGATGTAGGATACTATAAAAAGATGAATCTGGTATGATTCACCTTTTATGTGAGGTTTCAAGTATAATAAGTAGGGTGATAGTAACGTATACAAAAGATAAAAAAGAAAATAATACAGAATAAAATGAGGTTAATATATGAGTAAAAAAAGTTTTTCTGATTATAAATTAAGTAAGGAAATTGTAAGGGCACTTACTGGGTTAGGGTATGATCATCCAACGGAAGTACAAGGTGAGGTTATTCCAGTTGCATTACAAAAGAAGGATCTTGTTGTGAAATCCCAGACTGGAAGTGGAAAAACAGCTTCATTTGGTATTCCACTTTGTGAAATGGTGGAGTGGGAAGAGAATAAACCACAAGCATTAGTTTTAACACCAACGAGAGAGCTTGCGGTACAGGTAAAAGAAGATATTACAAATATAGGTCGATTCAAAAGGATTAAGGCTGCGGCAGTTTATGGGAAATCTCCATTTGCACGTCAAAAATTAGAATTAAAGCAAAAGACACATATTGTAGTTGGGACTCCTGGTCGTGTGTTGGATCATATTGAGAAGGGTACCCTTTCTTTAGAGTGTTTGAAGTATTTAGTTATTGATGAAGCAGATGAGATGCTAAATATGGGCTTTATCGATCAAGTAGAGGCAATTATTGATGAATTACCTACAAAAAGAATGACAATGTTATTTTCAGCAACACTTCCAGAAGATGTTGAGAAATTGTCTCGTACATATATGAATTCACCAACTCATATTGAAATTAAAGCGGCTGGGATTACGACGGATAAAATTGAACATACTCTTTTTGAGGTGATAGAAGACGAGAAGCTTTCACTACTTAAAGATGTAACAACGATTGAGAATCCTGATAGCTGTATTATTTTCTGCCGTACACAAGAAAATGTAGATCATGTATATAGACAATTAAAACGAGCTAACTATCCTTGTGACAAAATACATGGTGGTATGGTACAAGAAGATCGTTTTGAAGTCATGGATGATTTTAGAAAAGGAAAATTCCGTTATTTAGTAGCAACAGATGTAGCTGCGAGAGGAATTGATATTGACAATATTACACATGTTATTAATTATGATATTCCACTTGAAAAAGAAAGCTATGTACATCGTACTGGAAGAACGGGACGAGCTGGAAATAGTGGAAAAGCTATTACATTTATAACACCATATGAAAATAGATTTTTAGAAGAGATTGAGGAGTATATTGGATTTGAAATTCCAAAGGCAATTGGACCTTCAAAAGAAGAAGTTATGAAAGAGAAAGCTGCATTTGAAGAAAAGATACATGCTAAACCAATTATAAAGAAAGATAAAAATGCAGACATCAACAAAGGCATTATGAAGCTGTACTTTAATGGCGGGAAGAAAAAGAAAATTAGGGCGGTAGATTTCGTCGGTACAATTGCTAAAATTAAAGGTGTTACAGCAGAAGATATAGGCATTATTACGATACAAGATAATGTTTCTTACGTTGAAATATTAAATGGAAAAGGACCACTTGTCTTGAAAGTCATGAAGACTACAACGATTAAAGGGAAACAACTAAAAGTTCATGAAGCAATTAAGTAAATAAAAAACTATCCACTTTAATAGGTGGATAGTTTTTTATTTATGATTCTTTTAAATCATCCACTAGTTGCTCCGCTAAACGTCTATACATATTACTCATAGTCACGAAGGATGTTAGTAGTAGAAATTTTTCTAGCTTTGTATCTTCTAAGGAAGAAATCTCATTTACTTCTGTAACACGGTTATTTACGTCTTGTTTAAAGCTTTCGACATTGCTTTCAGTAAGAGCAAGATAATTTTTGTATAACGTATTTAATTCGAATGAATCATCATTTAATAAGGAGTCATTTATAGTTTCTAATGAACTTTTTATGTCGTTAATGGAGAGAGCTCCCTTTAATTGATAAATTAGGCTAATTAAAATCATATGCTCTTTTGAATACTTTTTATTTTTGATGGGGATGAATAGTTTTCCTTTTGCGTAATTATTAATCATCGTTTTGGTTAATACTTTTTCATCATCAGTTCTCGTTGTATCTGCATAAGTATTCTCAAATAGTTGAACAACTTGATCTACATATAAGTCAACATTTGGAATATCCTCAAGTTTAATGTTTTTTTCTAAATGCAATGTCTCAAGTAATTCATTTATATTTTCCACGTAGAATCCCTCACTTTTATAACTTAGTGGAACTTAATGTTTAATATATCTTTAAATATGGTATTACGAAACAAATGAATTGTAAATGTTGACCTTAAAAAGAAATGTGTATATAATTACATGTAGTTATTAAAACTACATGTAATTATATGAGGGGTGTTATTATGAATGCTTATGTAAGGGAACCAGTTAATGCATTTACTCACTTAGGTGGAGCGATATTATCATTTATTGCCTTATTAGCTATGCTTGTGAAAGTTTCTATCAAGATGCCATCATTTGCTGCAATTACAGCTGTTATTTTGTTTGGTATTGGAATGATGGTCCTTTATACGGCGTCAGCTGTGTATCATAGTGTTGTGGCCAATGAACGTGTTATTTACTTCTTTAGGAAGCTAGATCATTCTATGATTTTTATATTAATTGCAGGTACATATGCACCCTTTTGCTTAATTACATTAAATTCAGCAAGTGGTTTACTATTATTTTGTTTAGTCTATGCAACTGCGATTTGTGGCATTGTATTTAAAATGTTTTGGTTTAATTGTCCAAGATGGTTATCGACAGCAATTTATATTACGATGGGTTGGTTAATTGTGTTATTCTTTGCACCGTTAGCTGAGAATTTAAGTACAGGAGGCATTATTTTCTTAGTACTTGGGGGCATTTTTTATACAATTGGTGGATTTATTTATGGAACAAAGCCAAAATGGTTAGAGTTTAAATATATGGGGCATCATGAAATTTTTCATGTTTTTGTATTATTAGGTAGTCTTGCGCATTTTCTAAGTGTATATTGTTATGTAATTTAATAAAAAAACGCCACATAATAAAAATTATGTGGCGTTTTTTTATTAACTGATTAGAATCGTATATGTTATAAAATTATTATGGGATAAAATGTAAGTTTCTGTGTTCGCATGTTAAACATAGGATAAGAAATATGTGATATACTTTGAGAAGTTTATAATGAATGAAATATGGAGGACTATAATTATGGCAATACTTGTAACAGGTGGAGCAGGATATATTGGTAGTCATACATGTGTAGAATTACTAAATAGCGGTTACGAAGTTATAGTAGTGGATAACCTTTCGAATAGCTCGGTAGAATCTATAAATCGAGTGAAAGAAATAACAGGAAAACAATTTAAGTTTTATAAAGAAGATGTTTTAAATCGCGAAGCGCTTGACGCAATTTTTGAAGAAAATGCAATTGAAGCAGTTATTCACTTTGCAGGATTTAAAGCTGTAGGGGAGTCAGTAGCGATTCCATTAACATATTATCATAACAACATTACAAGCACGTTAGTGCTATGTGAAGTAATGCAGAAACATAATGTAAAGAAGATAATCTTTAGTTCATCTGCAACTGTATATGGTATCCCGGAAACGTCACCGATTACGGAGGAGTTTCCATTAAGTGCAACAAATCCATATGGTCAAACGAAATTAATGATTGAGCAAATTATGCGTGATGTAGCATTTGCAGATGCAGAATGGAGTATCGCGTTACTTCGCTATTTCAATCCATTTGGTGCACACGAAAGTGGGCGTATCGGAGAAGATCCAAATGGAATCCCAAATAACTTAATGCCATATGTAACGCAAGTAGCGGTAGGTAAGTTAAAAGAATTAAGCGTATTCGGAAATGACTATCCAACGAAAGATGGAACAGGAGTCCGTGATTACATCCATGTTGTGGACTTAGCAAATGGTCACGTAAAGGCGCTTGAGAAAGTACTGAGTACAACGGGAGTAGATGCTTATAACCTGGGCACAGGTATGGGCTATAGTGTACTAGAGATGGTTGAAGCGTTTGAAAAAGTTTCGGGTAAGAAAGTTCCTTATAAAATTACAGAGCGTCGCCCAGGTGATGTGGCAGTATGTTTTGCTGATGCATCGAAAGCAAAGCGTGAATTAGGCTGGGAGGCAACACGCGGATTAGAAGAAATGTGTGCAGATTCTTGGAAATGGCAATCAAATAATAAAAATGGCTATTTAGAAGTTTAATGATGAATATAAAAAATGACCTTTGCATAAAAGCAAGAGGTCATTTTTTATTAATTTTATTAGCGAACCTAGAAAAGAACGTTCGCTGTTTTAAATGATGTGATTTTACAATATCTTATGCTAGAAGGTAGTAGAATGAGATAGAGGAATGTATTGTTTTATTAATTTTTTATAGAAATTGAAAGCGTATTATTGAAAAGTATTCCAACACTTGTATCATTGCTAGAGTCCGTTTATAATCAAGGAATCCTAGTTCATGTTTTAATAGGATTATTTATTATTGAAAGCGTTTTAAGTTCGCTCCTTTTTGAGGTAGGAGGTCTGACTTATTTGGATGAAAAATTATGTATGTAGTTTTAAATGGGAAGAAAAATAATATAAGTATCACTTTATAGTGTGGGGAGGTTAAAAGTGTGAAAGGTAAAGATTTTCACACGAATATATATGGGTTATGTAGGATTATTACTTTCAGGGGCAGCTTTATTTTTAAATAGTCTTGTTATATTAGGGAAAGCAGAGATGAAAAGTGCGGGTGTTTTTAATTTATTTGTGGGTGCACTACAAATTATTATTCCGTTTTATTTGATCATGATTTCTGACCAAAGCAATTGGACAGTGTATTCATATGCGGCTACTTTCTTATTTGGATTAACTTATTTATATGTAGGTGTTACTTTTATAAAAGGAATGGATAGTAGTGGTCTAGGATGGTTTTGTATTTGGGTAGCAATTATAGCCTTATTCTATATGGTTGTTTCATTTGTTCAATTCCATGATGTTGTTAATGCGTTAACGTGGTTTATGTGGGCATTACTTTGGTATTTATTCTTTGTATTAAATACACAAAAGAAGAACATTAATCAATATCTTGGAAGGATTGCCTTCATACAATCATGGGTAACATTGACTTTACCTTCACTCTTTTATTTTATGGGAGTGTGGGGAGAGGGATTTGTATATGAACTATGGGTTTATGTATCAGTAATTTCTATTTTGTACTTCTGTTATTGTATTTATAAATATCGAGTACGTTAATATATTTTCTGTAGAAAAGCATGGAATCGTTAAACGAATTCCATGCTTTTTATATGTTGGCACTTATAATAGAGAGGTAGTATTTTACAATTTGCTAAAATGGGGATGATGAAGTTGAAAAAAGTATTGGTGCTAGGGGGAACAAGATTTTTTGGTAAACATTTAGTAGAAGCACTTTTGCAAGAGGGGCACGATGTAACGATTGCGACGAGGGGAGTTACTGAAGATTCTTTTGGTAGCGCAGTAAAAAGAATAATTATTGATAGAGAAGATGGAAAGCTACTAGAAAAGCGTCTAGAAGGAAAAAGTTATGATATTGTATACGATAATTTATGCTATAGCTCGAATGCAGCGAAGATAATATGTGAAGTGTTACGAGGGAAAACGAAGAAATATGTTATGACATCTTCAATGGCCGTCTATGAACCTGCCCTAAGCTTATCAGAAGAAGACTTTAATCCGTACGATTATGCAATCGCGTATGGAGATAGGAATGACTTCAATTATGGTGAAGGAAAGAGATTAGCTGAAGCCGTTGTATTTCAACAAGCAACATTCCCAGTTGTTGCAGTTCGTTTTCCAGTTGTTATTGGAGAAAACGATTATACGAAAAGGTTACAATTTTACGTTGAATGTATTGTGAACCAAAAACCTATCGTTGTGGATCATGTAGATGGAACTTTGTCATTTATACATGAAAAAGAGGCAGGAGAGTTTCTAGCTTGGTGCGGAATGGAAAATGTGAAAGGGCCAATTAACGCCTGTAGTAACGGGGTAGTTTCTACGGAAGAAATTATTCATTTCATAGAAGAGAAGACAGGAATAAAAGCACTCATTCAGAAAGCTGGGGAAAATATAGCTCCTTATAATGAGGTAACTAACTGTACATTACATAATGGAAAGGCTCGTGAATTCGGATTTTTGTTCCGAGAGCTGAAACTAGAAATGAAAAATGTTTTAAAACATTATATAAATACAATGAAGTAATCATAAATCCCCCGGTGGCAATCCGGGGGATTCTGGAGGATTTCGACAATACTGATTTTACATTACCAAATTTACCTTATACGTACGACTAATGTTTTTGTGATTGAATTGCTTGTAAATACTTCTCGTTTACTTGGTCCCAGTTTACTGTATGCCACCAGTTGGTAACAAACTCTGGGCGCCTATTTTGATACTTTAAATAATAAGCATGTTCCCATACATCAATTACGAGTAAGGGGATTTTCCCTTCTTGCAAAGGCGTATCTTGATTTGGTGTACTCATAACAGAGAGTTCCTCACCGTCAAGAACAAGCCATCCATAGCCACTTCCAAAACGACTAATAGCTGCTTTGGAAAGTTGATCTTTTAAGTTGTCAAAGGTATTGAAATAATAATCAATTACTTTTGCAACGTCTCCATTAGGCTCACCGCCACCTCGTGGGCTCATCACTTCCCAAAAAAGACTATGACAATAGTGACCACCACCGTTATTTCGTACAGCTGTAACAATTTCCTTCGGTAAAGCATCTAAATTACATAGCAATTCTTCTAAAGATTTATTATGTAATTCAGTATAATTTTCTAAAGTAGCATTTAAATTGTTTACGTATGTCGCATGGTGCTTTCCATGATGAATGGAAAGTGTATTGCTATCAATATGTGGCTCTAGTTCATCATAGTCATATGAAAGCTTTGGCAATTGAAATGAAGACATAACATTACCTCCTTTCCACTTAAAAAGTTGGTCTAGGTAAAAATACTTTACCTGAGTCAAAAATACACCCATTTTCCATATAAGTCAATAGTAAGTCCATTAATTTTCTGAAAAATATTACAATAAAAGTAACACTCTCACTTTCATTTGTGACTCCTATCCTTTTTGCTTATACTGTAAAGTAGCAGGGTTTTGTTGAAATAGAAGGAGATTGTTTATGAGTAAAACGAAACAATTAATAGAGGAAGCAAGTAATTTTATTACGATTTGTTATAAGGAGCTTCATAAAGAACAATTGATAGAAGAACGTATAAAAGAAATTCAAATTGAGATAGAAAAGACAGGGACATATGAGCATACATTTGAAGAACTTGTTCATGGTTCACGAATGGCATGGCGTAACAGTAATAGATGTATTGGAAGACTATTTTGGAGTAAGATGCACATATTAGATGCGCGCGAAGTAAATGATGAAGAGGGTGTATATAATGCATTAATTCATCATATTAAATATGCAACGAACAACGGGAAAGTTAAACCAACCATTACGATTTTTAAGCAATATCAAGGTGAGGAAAATAATATAAGAATTTATAATCACCAATTGATTCGATATGCAGGATATAAAACAGAAACGGGAGTGATTGGTGATTCTCATTCCGCTACATTTACGGACTTTTGTCAGGGGCTTGGTTGGCAAGGAGAAGGTACGAATTTCGATGTATTGCCACTTGTGTTCTCTATAAACGGGAAGGCGCCTACATATAAAGAAATTCCGAGAGAAGAAGTAAAAGAAGTGCCAATTGAACACCCAGAATACCCTATTTCATCACTTGGAGTAAAATGGTATGGTGTTCCAATGATTTCAGATATGCGTTTAGAAATTGGCGGTATTTCTTATACAGCCGCTCCGTTCAATGGATGGTATATGGGAACAGAAATTGGGGCGCGTAACTTAGCAGATCATGATCGTTATAATTTACTTCCGGCTGTTGCGGAGATGATGGATTTAGATACATCGAGAAACGGTACCTTATGGAAAGATAAGGCGCTAATTGAGTTGAATATTGCCGTACTACACTCCTTTAAAAAACAAGGAGTTAGTATTGTTGATCACCATACTGCTGCACAACAATTTCAGCAATTTGAGAAGCAAGAAGCTGCTTGTGGTCGTGTTGTAACAGGTAATTGGGTATGGCTTATTCCGCCATTATCTCCAGCTACCACTCACATTTATCATAAACCGTATCCGAATGAAATTTTGAAGCCAAATTTCTTTCATAAATAATATTTAGTGTAGGTTTTTTCTGTGAAATATAATTTTTTTTAATTACTGTTATGTAGCAAATGGAAGCCTTTACTCTCGGTTATTTTTGGAAGAGGCTTTTTGAACCAAGGAGTACCTTATGTTATAATCAAATTTCTGTTTCGAAGACCTTATAGAAATATAAGGTCTTTTGTTTTGCTTTTTTATGTAAGAGGAAGAGGATTTTTCTTTTTAATAAGGGATTTGGCATATTTTTAGGGACAACATAAGTATGTGGGAAGTCGATAAAATGTTATGCATATATAATTATTATGTTTTGGGTTTAAACAATAAAACATAATAAAGTTGTTTTTTTTGATTGCTGAGGAAGGAGGAAGTATAAATGAGGATGAAGAGTCGAAAAACTGATTGGCCTGTATTTATTATTAGTGGTGGTTCACTTTTATTATTTGTAATTGCAGTTTTTTTGAACAAGGATTATGTAGAGAGTGCGATTAATAAAAGTTTCGCTTTTTCAATTAAATATTTCGGTGCCTTCTGGCAAGTTTTATTATTAGGTACATTTATTGTTGCGATGTGTATGGCTTTCTCCAAATATGGGAGAGTTAAGCTTGGGGGATTAGAAAAACCTGAGATTAGTACGGCAAAATGGCTTGCTATTATTATGTCTACATTACTTGCTGGAGGTGGCGTTTTTTGGGCAGCAGCAGAGCCAATGTATCATTTGATGACGGTGCCACCAATACATGATGGTATATCTGCTGGAACGAAAGAAGCAGTCATGCCTGCTTTAGCACAAAGTTATATGCATTGGGGATTTTTAGCATGGACGATTTTAGGTACAATTAGTGCGGTAGTTATGATGTATGGACATTATCATAAAGATATGCCGCTAAAACCTCGAACACTTTTATATCCTATTTTTGGGGAAAAATTAAGAAAGAGCCTGCTTGGAACGATAATTGATGCAGCTGCAATTATTGCAGTAGCTGCAGGTACAATTGGCCCAATTGGATTTTTAGGTTTACAAGCAAGTTATGGATTACAAGAATTATTTGGAGTTTCTGATGTGTTTACTACTCAATTAGCAATTATTGTTTGTGTGGTGGCCGTGTCTACCATATCGGCAGTAACAGGTATTGATAAAGGGATTCAAATTATAAGTAATTTAAATGTTAGATTAGCAATTGTGTTAATGGCATTCATATTACTATTTGGGCCAGGTGGATTTATTATTGATTCGTTTGTTTCTTCGTTTGGATTTTATGTAAATGAGTTTATACCGATGAGCACATACCGTGGTGATACAAGTTGGTTAGGATCTTGGACAATCTTTTTCTGGGGATGGTTTATTGGATACGGACCAATGATGGCAATTTTAGTGAGTCGAATTTCAAGAGGGAGAACGATTCGAGAAATCATCGTTGCAATTGGAATTATCGCACCTATTATTACAACATTTTGGTTTACTATATTAGGTGGATCAGGCGTGTTTTATGAGTTGATGAATCCTGGGTCTATCTCGGACGCATTAAGTGAATCTGGTATGCCGGCAGCTATGATTGCAATTACAGGGCAATTGCCACTTTCTAATATTATTGGACCAGCATTTCTTTTATTAACAATTTTATTTGTAGTGACAACAGGAGATTCAATGGCGTATTCCATTTCAATGGCAGTGACTGGAGACGGAGATCCTAGAATTAGTTTGCGAATTTTTTGGTCGCTTATTATGGGCGCAGTTGCAGCAATTCTTTTATATATGGGTGAAGGAAGTATTAATGCGCTACAATCGTTTATCGTGGTGACGGCAGTTCCGGTATCAATTTTGTTATTCCCAATGCTATGGTTAGCGCCTAAAGTTGCGGGAGAATTAGCATTAAAACAAGGTATTGTAAAAGAAGAAGATAAAACTGCATTCTTATTTCAGAAGGCTAGTAAATCAAAATAAATAAAAACGTAAAAGAGGAAGCATCTTAAATGAGATGCTTCCTCTTTTACGTTTAATCTAATACTTTTCCCTTTGTTTCTGGTACACATAGTAGCATTGTAATTAACCCGATTGGGTAGATGATAAAAATCAAGGACAATGCTCCAAGTAGGTTGCCACCTGTAGCAAGTAAGCCAATAATAACAGGCCCAAATCCAGCTAACCCACGTCCTGTACCGAAAATAAAGTTTTCGGCGGTAGAGCGAGCTTCAGCAGGATAGTTTTCAGCTAAAATTGCTCCAAATCCTCCCATCATTCCATTTGCAAAGAATCCAAGCAATGCACTTCCCCATAATAATAATGTTGAATCTGTGAATAAGAAGAAGTAAATGAGACAGTATACTGTACCGCCAATATAATAGATTGCAAAAGTTTTACGGCGACCAATTTTATCAGCTAGAATACCAAAGATTGCAATTCCAATTAGCATACCGATGGTAGAAATGAACATCCAGCCACTTGCTTTTGCTAATGTATAGTTATATTTATTTGCTAAAATAGTGGGCATCCATGTGAAGATTCCGTAATATCCGAAGTTTTGGATGAACGACATAATAATAAGACCAATTGTTGTAATTGTTACTTTTTTATTGGCAAATAACTTTCGAAGTGGAAATTTTTTTATATGTTTTAGTTGTTCTGCTTCAGTAGTTGTTAATTTACCTGCAGCTTCTTTTTGCAATAGTTCCTTTTTGTAGCGTTGTTTTTGCTCCCATATTTTCGGTTCACTTAAACTTTTACGGACATAGACAGCTAGTAAAGCTGGAATTAATCCAAATAAGAAAACGGCTCTCCATCCAAAGTGTGGGACAATAAATGCTGGAAGGAGTGAAGCAATCAGTACACCAAATTGCCATCCAAGTGCAACAACAGATGTCGCTTTAGCGCGCATTTCTTTAGACCATGTTTCTGTTACGATGGCCATTCCGATTCCGAATTCACCACCAACTCCCATTCCAACTAAAAAGCGCAGAATTAATAATTGCCAGTAGTCTGTTGCGAAATAAATGAGTGCGGTTGCTAGTGAAAACAGTAAGATTGTGAAGGCCATTGTACGAATACGGCCAAATAAATCAGCAATAAATCCAAATAAATAAGAACCAATTAACATTCCTATTGTGGTAGCTAAAGTTAAGTTTCCACCTTCAACAGGACTTAAGTGAAACTCTTTTAAAATATAGACAAGTACGAAAGATAATAGCAACATATCTAAACCTTCTGCTGCATATCCTAGCGCAGAACCAAATAATGTTTTATATCTTTTCGCTTTTGTCTCCTCTGTTGTTTGTTGTACATCAGTAGTGACGTTCATTATTACTCCTCCTTATTTTCTACAGTCGCTATGGAAGAATAACAAAAGGCCTTCTCACCTGATATGATGAGAAGGCCAAAAAAGCATACGTATCCCCAAGAAAAGAACATACGTATATTGTATTCCGACTTCCTTCTCAACCTCACGGGGTTGGGTTAAAGGACTGTATTATATTACTTTATTTTTAGCACTCTTCTATATGTATTGTCAAATAAAGAGGAAGTTATTATGTGTAAAATATTTCAAAAAACATTTCGTTCTTCTTGACGCCGACTTCATTATTTTCCCATAATAAAACTAACTAAATAAAAAGGAATGAATCAAAGATGCTAAATTTAGTACTCATGATGATTGAACGAGTCGGACTTATAGTTATTTTAGGATTTTTACTCTCTCATATTAAAACTTTCAGACGCCTCCTTCATAAACAGGATGGCTATGTAGATAAGCTTAAGCTTATTTGTATTTTTTCGGTATTTACAATTGTAAGCAATTACACTGGGATTGAAATAGCAGGAAATACGATTATGAATGAAAATTGGTTACAAGGTGTTTCATCATCGAGTACCATTGCAAATACACGTATTATGGGTGTTGGAATTAGTGGATTGCTTGGTGGTCCTATCGTCGGAATTGGGGTAGGATCAATTGCTGGTATTCACCGTTATATGCTTGGAGGGACGACAGCTCTAAGTTGTGCAATCTCTTCAATTTTAGCAGGCGTTATAACTGGTTATATCGGATACATTTTTAAAAAATATAACCGTACAATTACCCCTAAGTTTTCAGCGATTTTAAGTGTTTTTATCGTTTCTTTAGAAATGATTATGATCCTATTAATTGTAGAGGATGGAATGAGCATTGTGAAAACAATTGCGATACCAATGATCCTTGTAAATAGTTTTGGAAGTTTTATTTTACTTTCTATGATACAAGCTATTTTGCGTCAGGAAGAGAACGCAAAGGCACTTCAGACTCATAAGGTATTACGTATTGCAGATAAAACGTTACCATATTTTCGCCAAGGCTTAACAGAAGAATCGTGTAAGCATGTGGCACAAATTATTCACCGCTTTACAGGAACAGATGCGGTATCCTTAACAGATACAGAGAAAATATTAGCTCATGTTGGATTAGCATCAGATCACCATATTCCGTCACATAGTTTAATAACTGGTTTGTCGAAAGAAGTGTTACACACAGGGAAAATAATGAAAGCAAAATCACGTGAGGTTATTAATTGTCAACATGAAGGCTGCCCTTTGCAAGCGGCGATTGTTATTCCACTAACTTCACATGGAAATACAATAGGGACATTAAAACTGTATTTCAAAAATCCTAACCAGTTAAGTCGTGTGGAAGAGGAATTAGCAGAAGGATTAGCAAAAATATTCTCTACACAACTTGAATTAGGTGAAGCTGAGTTGCAAAGTAAATTATTGCAAGATGCGGAAATAAAGGCATTACAAGCACAAATTAACCCGCATTTTTTATTTAATGCGATTAATACAGTATCAGCTTTATGCCGAACAGATGTAGAAAAAGCAAGGAAGTTATTATTACAGCTTAGCGTATATTTCCGATGTAATTTGCAAGGGGCACGTCAGTTATTGATTCCACTAGAACAAGAATTAAACCATGTACAGGCATATTTATCCTTAGAACAAGCAAGGTTCCCAAATAAGTATGAGGTAAAGATGTATATTGAGGACGAGCTAAAGACAACTTTAGTACCACCATTTGTTCTTCAACTATTGGTTGAAAATGCATTGCGACACGCTTTTCCGAAGAAGCAACCAGTATGTGAAGTAGAAGTGCATGTTTTTGAAAAAGAGGGTATGGTTCATTTTGAAGTAAAAGATAATGGGCAGGGAATTGAGGAAGAACGTTTAGAACAATTAGGAAAGATGGTAGTTTCGTCAAAGAAAGGGACTGGAACAGCTTTATATAATATTAATGAACGTCTTATTGGATTATTTGGAAAAGAAACGATGCTTCATATCGAAAGTGAATTAAATGAGGGGACAGAGATTACTTTTGTTATTCCAAAAAAAGTAGGGGAGGAAGAGCAGATTGTTAAAAGTATTAGTAGTTGACGATGAAATGTTAGCACGTGATGAACTAAAGTATTTATTAGAGAGAACGAAAGAAGTTGAGATAATTGGTGAGGCTGATTGTGTGGAAGACGCATTAGAAGAACTAATGCAAAGTAGACCAGATATTGTGTTTTTAGATATTCAATTATCCGATGATAACGGATTTGAAATCGCCAATATATTAAAGAAGATGAAAAATCCACCTGCAATTGTATTTGCTACTGCCTATGATCAATATGCACTGCAAGCATTTGAAGTAGATGCGTTAGACTACATTTTAAAACCATTTGATGAAGAGCGTATTGTGCAGACATTAAAGAAGTATAAAAAACAAAAACAATCGCAAATAGAAACGAAGCACGAAATAAAGGGGACAGATGTAACAGTAGAGATGCATAAATTAGCATTACCAATTGAAGAATCAATCGTACTTGTTAATATTGAAGATATTGTATATGTAGGACTTGTGGACGGAAAAGTGACAGTAAAAACAATGAGGGAAACATATGTAACACACGATACACTTGTGATTTTGGAAAAGAAGTTGCCGCAAGTAAGTTTCATGCGCATCCATCGTAGTTTTATTGCGAATATTAATCATATTACTGAAATTCAGCCATGGTTCAATTCTACTTATAATTTAATCATGAAAGAAGGATCAAAAGTACCTGTTAGCCGTACATATGCAAAAGAACTCAAGAAGCTGCTTCGTATTTAAGGAGCAGCTTTTGTATTTCATCCTTTTATATTTGTAACTGATTCTGTATATTTGACGCTCTGTTATGTAAACGCTTACTCAGGCGGTTATATCCTATACAATAAAGGTACCAAATCGAAAGAGGTGGCCAAAATGAGTACGAAAAAAGTATATAGTTTCTTATCACAAGCATTTATATTCTCAGCTATTATGTTAATTTCTAATATTATTGCAACACATTTACCAATTCCAATGCCTTCATCGGTAATCGGGTTAGTTATTTTATTTAGTCTATTATGTTTAAAAGTTATTAAATTGGAGCAAGTTGAATCACTTGGAACAGCTTTAACAGGTATTATTGGATTCTTATTCGTCCCATCAGGTATTTCAGTTATTAATTCTCTTGGTGTAATGGGACAATACTTTGTACAAATTTTAACTGTAATTGTTGTAGCAACAGTTATTTTACTCGCTGTAACAGGATTATTTGCACAATTTATTTTAGGAAAAGATGAAAAAGAAACAGAAGATACAAAAGAATTGAAAGTAGTAAATAAAGGACGCAAGCACGGAAAGGTTGCGTAACCATTGTATTTATATATTGTTGGGAGGTAATGAACATGGCAAGCACAATGACTCCATATTTCGGAATCGTCGTTTCATTAATCGCATACGGAATCGGAACATTATTATTCAAGCATTCAAAAGGGTTCTTCCTATTTACACCATTATTCGTGGCGATGGTATTAGGGATTGTATTTCTAAAGGTAGGTAACTTTACTTTTGAAGAATATAATACTGGCGGAAAAATGATTAGTTTCTTCTTAGAGCCAGCAACAATTGCATTCGCTATCCCACTATATAAACAAGTTGATAAGTTGAAAAAATATTGGTGGCAAATTTTATCAGCTATCGTGGTTGGATCTATTTGCTCAGTAATTGTCGTGTTCATTGTTGCAAAAGCAATCGGTTTAGATACAGCAGTAATGAATTCAATGCTACCACAAGCAGCAACAACAGCAATTGCGTTACCAATTTCAGAAAGTATTGGTGGTATTCCAGCAATTACATCGTTTGCAGTTATTTTCAACGCAGTTATCGTATACGCATTAGGAGCATTATTCTTAAAAACATTTAGAGTGAAACATCCGATTGCAAAAGGTTTAGCACTTGGAACAGCGGGTCATGCATTAGGAGTTGCAGTAGGAATTGAAATGGGTGAGGTAGAGGCAGCGATGGCAAGTATTGCTGTAACGGTAGTTGGGGTTGTAACAGTAGTTGTCATCCCAATGTTCATGCCATTCATTGGATAGTAAAACTTACTTAAAAAATAAGAAAAGCAAGCTATTTGTAGGACAGATTTCTACTGATAGCTTGCTTTTTATGTTACAGTAGTGGTAAGACCTATTAAAAAATGTAAGTTTCCTTAAATCTTCATTAATACTATGTAGAATACGTTTTGAATTAGGTCATTGTATTGTAAAATAAGAAGTAGGCTACTATATACCTGGTAAGGTAGGCATATAATGAGTTTATAAAAATCTTAATATGAATGAATAATTAAAAGTAGAAAAGAGAGAGAAATCTACTTATTAACGTTTTAGTTTATAGGACAGGAGAGAGTATTCGTCGATTATGCAAATAAAAAACCTGTTTCAAAGCAAAGGATTCCAGAGGTTACTCGTATTAGTAATACTTGCTCTCGTGTTATACGGGCTGCAAAGTATGTTGAATTTAATATTAATTACGTTTATTCTCACGTATTTAATGGATCGATTCCAAAAGTTTATTTCACGCAAATTAGATCATTTCATGCCTATTAATCGAAAAATTATTATAGCGTTTCTATATGTAATGTTAATTGGTGGAATTGCTATTACGCTATTTAAATATTTACCAGTATTGACGATACAAATTTCACAACTGATTTACCAATTCAATGTATTTTTAAGAAACCCACCAGATAGTGAACTAATTAAGTATGCAGTTAATGCTGTCAATCATATGGAGCTTTCTAAATATGTAGGACAAGGCGTAGACATTTTGTATAAATCGATTACGAATGTTGGTAAATTTGGCCTTCAAGTTTTACTTTCTTTAATTTTGAGTTTGTTTTTCTTATTAGAAAAATCTCGTATTGTCGGTTTTACTGCAAAGTTTAAAGAAAGCAGGCTTGCAATTTTCTATACTGAAATTGAGTACTTCGGAAAGAAATTTGCACGTTCATTTGGAAAGGTAATCGAAGCGCAATTTTTAATTGCTGTTGTTAACTGTGTTCTTTCAGTTATCGCATTATGGATATTAGGATTCCCACAATTATTAGGTTTAGCGTTAATGATTTTCTTGCTTGGCTTAATTCCAGTAGCAGGGGTTATCATTTCGTTATTCCCACTTTGTATGATTGCTTACAATATTGGCGGTATCATGTACGTTGTTTATATTTTGGTTATCGTAACAGTGATTCATGCGCTTGAAAGTTACGTATTAAACCCGAAGTTTATGTCGCAAAAAACAAATTTACCGATTTTCTATACATTTATGGTATTAATCTTCTCAGAACACTTCTTAGGTGTATGGGGATTAATTATCGGTATTCCAATCTTCATCTTCTTATTAGATGTTTTAGACGTGACAAGTGATGAAATGGAGAAGGATGTTGGAAAAAATAAAGTGAAGTAAAGAAAAAGCATCGATGTTCGGTGCTTTTTCTTTTATAATATGATGTTTCTTATGCCATACTGTAAGCAGAACATAGAATAGGGGTGAAGTAATGGCTGTAAATGAAAAGGTAGAATTGGCTACATTTGCTGGAGGGTGCTTCTGGTGTATGGTTTCGCCATTTGAAGAGATGGAAGGGATTATAAAGGTTGTTTCTGGCTATACAGGTGGTCATAAAGAGAATCCAACGTATAAAGAAGTATGTTCAGAAACGACGGGACATTATGAGGCAGTACAAATTACATTTGATGCAAATAAAATGCCGTATGAGGAATTGTTAAATATATATTGGAGACAAATTGATCCGACCGATATTGGTGGACAATTCCACGACCGCGGACAGTCTTATGAAACGGTGATTTTTTATCATAATGAAGAACAACATAAAAAAGCAGAGACCTCAAAAGAAGAGCTTGAGCAGAGTGGACGCTTTTCAAAACCAATTGCGACAAAAATACTACCAGCAGCTACATTTTATCCAGCTGAAGAATATCACCAAGGATACCATAAGAAAAACACATTCCGCTATGAGTTATATCGTAAAGGCTCAGGACGAGATGCTTTTATTAAGCAACATTGGCCAAAGGATAATGCTCATTTAAAAGAAAAACTCAATGAGATGCAGTATTATGTAACACAGGAAAATGGTACAGAACCACCATTTCGAAATGAGTATTGGAACCATAAAGAGGAAGGTCTTTATGTAGACATCGTTTCAGGTGAGCCGTTGTTTACTTCTCTAGATAAATTTGATAGTGGATGTGGATGGCCTAGTTTTACAAAACCAGTGATGTCAGCAAGTGTGAAAGAAAAGATGGATGTGAGTCATAATATGACACGTACAGAAGTGAGAAGTAAAGAAGGAGATTCACATCTTGGGCACGTATTTCCAGATGGTCCAGGACCAAATGGCCTTCGTTACTGTATTAATTCCGCAGCTCTTCGATTTATTCCAAAAGAGGAATTAGAGAAAGAAGGCTATGGCGATTTCCTAATCTTGTTTGGAAATAAAAAATAACCTCGCAGTTAGCGAGGTTATTTTTTTGTTATTTTGTTTTTTTCTTTTTAAATTTGCTTAATACTTCATAAACGATTGGAACAATAAGAAGTGTTAATAACGTTGAACTTGTTAATCCACCAATTACCGTTACGCCAAGTCCTTTAGAAATTAAGCCACTACCTTCAAATCCTAATGCAAGCGGGATAAGAGCACCGATTGTTGCAATTGCAGTCATTAAAATTGGACGAAGGCGTGTTGCACCAGCTTCTAATAAAGCTTCACGTGTTGATAGTCCTTCATTTTCCTTATGAATAACGCGGTCGATAAGCACGATTGCGTTTGTTACAACGATACCGATTAACATAAGCGCACCAATCATTGCAGATACACTTAATGTTTCACCAGAGATTAATAAGGCAACAAGAGCCCCAATAATTGTAAATGGTAGCGAGAATAAAATTGCGAATGGTGCTAGGGCACCACCAAATGTAACGACAAGAACGAAGTATACAATGGCAATCGCAGCTAACATCGCTAGGCCAAGTTGCTTGAATGATTCTTGAATATCTTTAGTAACACCGCCCATAGAAACATCTACACCAGAAGGAAGATCCATTTTATCTACTTCTTTTTGTACTGCAGCAGATGCTTTTGAAACGTCATCAGATGTTAATTTGGCACTAACCTCTGCATAAACACGTCCATCTCGGTGTGTTACTGTATTCGATGTTTCACCTTCTTTTACAGTCATAACATCTTTCACAGCTACTTCATTACCAAGTGGTGTTGTAATTTTGCGATTTGTTAAGTCATCGATTGTTTCATAATTTTGTTTTTCAGCTTCTACATATACATTGATATCTTTACCGTCTTTTTTAATTGTTGTCAGAACAGGGCGATCATGTTGATTAGAAAGTCCCATTCCAATTTGAGCAGCCGTTAAGCCCATTTTACTCAGCTTTTCTTGATCTGCGACTAAAGTGTACTCTGCATATGTTTTTGCAATACTAGAATCTATATCTTTTAAGTCTTTATTTTTCTTCATGATATTTTGAATATCTTTTACGACAGGCTTAATGTCTTCTGAGCTATCTCCATAAACGTATAGTTTAATTTCGTTACTACCGCCACTTGCTCCGAAGTCTTGGTTTTTCCATTCGCCTTTGCCAGACATCTTCTGTAAATCTTTAACGACTTGTTCTTTCTCTTTTTCAAAGTTTTTCGTGTCGTTATCATATTGCACGAAGAACATTGCTTGGTTTGATTGACCAGGACTCATTGGATTCTCTCCACCTAATGAGAACTGAATTGTTTTGACGTCTTTATTATCTTGGAAGTGCTTCTCAGCTTTTGTTGCAATTTTTTCAACGTCTTCTAACGTTTGACCTGGTTCAGGATTATATGTTGCAATAATCATTTTTTCTTCTTCAGAAGGTAAGAAACTTACACCGATAACTGGTACAAGTGCAAGACTACCAACTAATAGAAGGACAGCGATACTTGATGTAATAATTTTGTGATTTAAAGCCCATGCAAGTATGCGTTTATACCCATTTGCTAATTTACTTGGTTTTTCTTCATGATGTACTTCTTTTTCCCTCATGCTCTCTTTCTTAAATAAGGAATGAGCTAGCATCGGTACGATTGTAACTGCTACTAGTAATGATGCTAATAAAGCGAAGACGATAGTTAAGGCGAATGGTAAGAACATTTCACCAATCATACCTTTTACTAGTCCAAGCGGTAAAAATACAGCAATTGTTACAATGGTGGAAGACATAATCGGGATAAACATTTCTTTCGTAGCTTCACGAATTAAATCTTTTCCACGTAATTTCTCTTCTGATAACGACATACGTCGGTAAATATTTTCAATAACAACAATTGAGTCATCGACAACGCGGCCTATAGCAACGGTCATTGCTCCAAGTGTCATAATGTTAAGCGTAATATCCATTTGCTTTATGACTAAAACAGCAATTAATAAAGAAAGTGGTATTGAAACGACAGAAATTAGCGTTGTTCGAATATTTCGTAGGAACAGCATAATAATAACAATCGCAAAGATAGCACCGAAAATTGCTTTGCTCAGCATTGTTTCAACTGATTTTTCAATAGGTGCACCTTGGTCGAATGTTGAAATGATCTCTAAATCTTTATATTTTTTCTCAAGATCTTTTACTTTATCTTTTACTGCATTTACAACATCAACTGTATTTGCATCAGAGGCCTTCACAATTTGAATTCCAATTGCTTCTTTTCCATTTGTTCGAGAAATAGATTCTGCTTTCCCAACTTCTTTAATGTCAGCAATTTCGTCTAATGTAACTGTTGGAATCCCGTTCATAGCAGCTGGATTCATTTGCGGCGTTTGTGCACCAGCGCCAGCATTTTGACTACCTTGACCGTTAGGTGAGGAAGGTATAGCTGGGATTTTAAGTTCTTTTAACGCTTTAATCGTTGTAATATTGCCATCTACAACAACTGATTTTTCCGTGTCTTTAAATGTGTATAAGCCAAGTGGTAAAGATACATCCGATCCCTTAATCACATTTTTTACGGTATCTTCACTTAGTCCTAGTTCTTTCATTTTATCTTTCTTGAAGACAAGCTGTACTTCATCTACTTGTTGGCCAGCAATTTGAACAGATGCAACACCATCAAGTCCTTTTAATCCTGGTACAACATTTTTTTCTACATTTTCAGTTAAGGTAGCTAAAGATTCATTCTTACTTGCCACGCTTAACGAAATAACTGGAAAGGCATTGAAGTTTACTCGTGAAACTTTAGGATCTTTAACACCTTCTGGGAGTTTTACATTTGTGAGAGCTTCTTTAATTTCTGTTTCTGCTTTTTCCATATTTTTATCAAAATCATATTCTACTTGAATAGAAGATGCGTTTTGAAAAGATGATGAACTCACAACGTTAACACCGCTTAAATTTTGTAGTTGTTCTTCCATCGGCTTTGAAACTTTATCAGCTACTTCTTCTGGTGTAGCACCAGGATAGACCGTAGTTACTGTCACAATCGGTGTTGTAATATCAGGGATTGTTTCCAGCTTCATATTGAGTCCAGAGTAGATCCCCGCAATAGTAACAATAATGGTTAGTAGCCAAACTGCGAACTTATTTTTTAACGAGAAATTGATGATTTTGTTCATGTTTGCGCTCCCTTTTTATTATATTGACCAACTGGTCAGTCTAATACATAATATAACTGACCGTTCGGTCAATCGTCAATAAAAAGAGATGGTATAATACATTTATAATAAGATGCGAGATTAAATTTAGGAGAGAAGATATGAAAGAAAAAGAGCGTTTAATTATAGAATCGGCTATGAAGTTATTTGCTACTAAGGGTGTAAATGCGACATCAGTGCAGGAAATTGTGACAGCTAGTGGTATATCTAAGGGAGCTTTTTACTTATATTTTAAATCGAAAGATGAGCTTTTATTAGCGACACTTCGATATTATTATGACAAAATCCAAAAGAAAATGCTGGATATTGAACAAGAGTCTTTATTACCACGTGAAAAATTTGCAAAACAATTACATTGTCAGTTTAATGATATACAAAAGCATAAAGAATTTATTATTATGCATGCGAGAGAAAATGCGATTCCGTTTAATAAAGAAGTAGAAGAATTTATGATGCGGATGAAGTTAGAGTCTCATGCATTTTATCGGAATAGTTTATTGTCCATTTATGGTGAAAAGGTTATGCCATATTTATTGGATTTAGTAATTATGGTAGAAGGCATATGCCGTGGGTATTTAGAATTAATTATTTTACAAGCACCAGAAATTGATTTATCGTATGTAGCTGCTTTTATTTTAAAAAGAGTAGATAATTTAGTAGATGGCTTAGTAGAATCTTCGGAAGAACCTATTTTACATGAAGAAAAGCTTGGAGAATTCCTTTGTAAATCAGAGCTTATTAAGGAACAAGTTAAAGAACATTTTTTAAAAGAGATTATTGTATTTAAGCGCACTTTAGCTGATCAATTAGAGGATGATGAGCTGTTGGTTACATTAGATGTTTTAGAGGCGGAAATACGATTGCTTAATCCAAGAATTCCGGTAATTAGAGGTATGTTAGCAAATTTAGAGGCGTATCCGGAATTAAAAGAATTTCGATTACGCCTTATAGGATACTACAATATAAAAAATTCTTAATAAAAATAAGTAAAAAACTCCTTGTCTACACAAGGAGTTTTTTCTTAAAGACTACTTACTATTTTGAGACCATTCTTCAACATCCCAAACTTTTGTGATCCAATCTTCATAGAAGTCCGGTTCGTGACATACAAGGAGAATTGTTCCTTTATATGCTTTCATAGCCTTCTTAAGTTCCGCTTTTGCTGTAACATCAAGATGGTTTGTCGGCTCATCAAATAATAGCCAGTTACTTTCCTCACCCATTAGCTTACATAAACGAACTTTTGCTTGTTCTCCACCACTTAATTGACTTAATGGGCGAGAAATATGTTCATTTTTTAATCCGCATTTTGCTAACATCGCACGAATTTGATGCTGGTCTAGGCCAGGGAATGTATTCCATACATCATCAATTGGTGTTATATTATCAGCTTTAACTTCTTGTTCAAAGTATGCAGGCTCTAAGAAGTCACCAAGACTTGTTTTACCGCTTAAAGGTTTAATTTTACCTAAGATTGTTTTTAGCAACGTTGATTTACCAACACCGTTACATCCAACAATAGCAATTTTTTCACCACGTTCAATCGTCATTGATAGCTTTGGTAGTAGCGGATGTGTATATCCGATTTCTACATTTTCACCTTCAAAGACGAAGCGACTACTTGCACGACTTTCTTTAAATGAGAATTCCGGTTTAATTGCTGTTTCCGGACGATCAATAAGCTCCATGCGATCAAGTTGTTTTTGACGACTCTTTGCACGACCTGTCGTTGAATAACGAGCTTTGTTCTTTGCAATGAAGTCTTCTTGCTTTTTGATAAACTCGCGCTGTTTTTCATAAGCGTTTATATGTTGATTTTTATTGATTTCTGCTAGTTCTAGGAATTTTTCATATGTCGCTGTATAGCGTGTCATTTTTGTGAATTCTAGATGGAAAATAACATCAACACATTTGTTCATAAATTCCGTATCATGAGAAATTAATAAGAATGCATGTGGATATTCTTTCAAATAATTTGTTAACCAATGAATATGTTCAACGTCTAAATAGTTAGTAGGTTCATCAAGCAATAACACTTCTGGCTGTTCAAGTAATAGCTTTGCAAGCAATACCTTTGTACGTTGTCCGCCACTTAGTGCTGAAACATCACGATCTAAACCAATTGCATCAATTCCAAGACCACGTGCAGCCTCTTCAATTTTCATATCTAGTAAGTAGAAACCACCTGCTTCAAGTGCATCTTGTATTTCTGCCATTTGCTCAAGAAGTTCTTCTAGTTCTTCTGGTGTAGCAGTTCCCATTTTTTCTGTAACTTCATTTAAAGCTTTTTCCTTTTCGAATAACGGTAAAAATGCATCCGCTAGTACGTCACGGATTGTACGCCCAGGTGTTAAAACAGTATGCTGATCTAAGTAGCCGTAATGTGTGCCCGGTGTCCATTCTACGCGACCTTGGTCATGAATAAGCTGACCAGTAATGATATTCATGAATGTTGATTTACCAACACCGTTTGCACCAACTAATCCAACGTGCTCACCTGCTAATAATCGCATAGATACATCTTTAAATAATGTACGATCGCCAAATGTATGTCCTAATTTTTCAACTGTTAATAAGCTCATAGTATCCTCCGTCCAACTTGAAATAGTACCTTGAATCATGATACTAAATTCTTTCATATAATGCTATCATTTCAAAATGTATATTTTTTCAAAAGAAGTGTTTGTAAATGTTAGTATATAAAAAAGTTACTTCTCCTACAGAAGTAACTTTTTGGTTATGCCTTTTGTTTAACTTCACTAACTTTCTTTTCAGCTACAATAAAATGCGGTCTACGTTTTGTTTCATAATAAATACGACCGATATATTCACCAATAACACCTAGGAATATGAGTTGAATACCGCCAATAAATAGTATAGCGGAAATGAGAGTAAAGTAACCAGGAACTTCCACACCACCGAGGATGATTTGAACGAACGTAGTGATTACGTATAAAAGTCCTAAAATGGTTGTTAGTAATCCAAGATATATAGATAGACGTAACGGTTTATTATTGAATGAAATTACACCATCAATTCCATAATTTAATAATTTCGAGAAGGTCCATTTACTTTCTCCATCAGAACGTAATACATTTTCATATTCAATGATTAATTCGTTATAACCGATCCAAGAAAATAAGCCCTTTGAAAATCGGTTGTATTCACTTAAAGATAATAAAGAATCTACTGCTCTTCGACTTAAAAGTCTAAAGTCACCAATACCGTCTACTAATTCAATATCTACAAATTTATTCATCACTTTATAGTAAAGACGAGAGACGAAAGAGCGAACGGGTGAATCACCAGTTCTTGTTCTTTTTGCAATGACTTGGTCGTAGCCGTCGTTATATCCTTCTAACAGTTCTTTTATTAACGTAGGAGGGTGTTGTAAGTCAGCATCCATAATAACAATTGCATCGCCTGTAGCATATTTTAAACCAGCTAACATTGCAGCTTCTTTTCCGAAGTTTCGACTAAATGATATGTAGTGTACCGATGAATCTACACTAGCTAAATCACGTAAAATATTTAATGTATCATCTTTACTACCATCATTAACAAAAACAAATTCATAATCGGTAGTTAATTTATGAATTTCAAGGGAAGTCTCTGAATAAAAGGCTCGAAGCACCTTTTCTTCATTGTAGCATGGTACTACTATTGAAAGGGTCATGTTAGGACCTCCTTAGGTGTAATTTTAAAGTGGGCATGAAGTAAAAGTGAAGCAATCATCTTCAACTTTTACTTCACTTCATTTTAATACCTTTTTTTAAAACGATTTTTTAATTTTGAATATCTTTTCGTATCTCCAAGAACTAGAAGCGAGATGCAAATGATAAATGAAATGATAGAAATAACGAGACCCATTTTGAAATAAGGTGTGACGTATTTCATTTCAACTACATGTTGCCCTTTGGAAATAGGAACGCCAATAAAGGCGGAATTAGCCTTCGTAAATTCCGTTTCTTTACCGTCAACTTTTATTGACCATCCTTTACTATATGGTACCGATAAATATAGTAATCCATCTTTAGTGGAATTAATATCACCTTTTAAGGAGTTACCTTCATAGTAAATGTTTTGTAGGCTATTTTCTTTTAAAGTATTTACTTTTTTCGGGACAGTCTGATAGTTAGTACTGTTGATTTGTAAATCTTTCAACTCATATTGACCAGGAGTAGGAATAGAAATGATTAGCTCGGTTGGCTTTGCATCTTTTCCTAAGTTGTAAACAAATCTTTCTAACGGATAAGCATAAGCTCCATCTTCATTACCTTTTATCATAGATTTGTCATTCACGGTAACCCCAAATGATTCCTTATTTATATTTCTAATTTTAATTTCAACAAGAAGATCACCTAACATATCGTTATTATCAATAGGTACTATTATACGCCCATTTTCATGAACAGTGAGTATATCTTTCTCTTTCTCTATATTTTCCCACTTCATTTTATTTGGATTAATCTTAATTTGTTTTGAATCTAGCTGTTTTGTATTAAATTGTTTTAGTGGGAGACTTCCAACATCATTTACAACTACAGCATCTAATAAAAGTTGATCTTTCTCGGCAAAATTAAGTTTTGAAAATTCTTCATCACTTATTCCAGCTTCGTATACATAGCCTAATGGTAGTGCAAATTCATTTTTATAAATGTTGTAAGGACCTACTTGTTGTAAATGCTTATAACCATAAGGAATTTCAGTTTTATTAGCACCTTCACTTAGTACATAATATTTTACCCCTAGCATGTTCTCAAGGAATAATCGTTTATCTAACTGGAAGAACATAGATGGACTATCGTATCCTTGGAAAACATTGTACTTATTTTTCATAAAGTCATGAACATGATAATTGACTAAGCTTTGATAAGTACTTGTACCATGATAACCTTGCAACATCGGCGTATTTTTATAATTATTGTTTGGATTGATAATTCGATAAAAATCTTTATCTTGATTTTGTATATAACGAATTGCGTCAATTTCATCCTTATTATCAAGACCTGGCCCGTGTAATGATTCTTTTGTCACGCCTGCTTGATTAAAGTGTTTACTAAGAGCAAAATCTGAATAGAAGTAATTAATAAATATTACATTGACGAGTACATTTAATACAATGAAACATTGTAAGGCTACTTTTGATAAATAGCGCCATAGTAATATTGTAATAATAGATAATACAGTAGTGCAAATTAAAATTTTATCAATTGTTTGTAGCGGCTGTGCGTTTATATTTACTTTTCTATAGAATGCGTAAATAAATAATGTTGTTGCTAGCAAAGGACCTATTAAAGAATTGACCTTTTTTTTGTTGAGTAGCATCCAATCTAAAATGTAGGCGACAGTTTGTGCAACCACAAATGCAAATAAGTAAAACCATCTGTATTGCATGGCAGAAAAGCCATTAAATACGGAATACGTATATGGAAGCATATATAGCACTAACATAAACCCAGTAAAGATTAATTTATTTGTGACAAGTTTATTGCGTATTAGAAGCGCGCTAGTAATAAGGAAGAGGATGAAAACAGGGAATGCAAGCTGATAATCCTCTGTATTATTAATGAAAAAGATACTTTCCATTAAGTTTTTATAAAACGTACCTTCAAAAAATAACGGTATAGTAAATTTTGTAGCGAGCCGATCGGAACTAAATACACCATTTACAGATGGTATAAAGCAAACAGCAGATAAACCTAGTGATAAAGCATATAGAAAAGCAATTCTAATATAATAAATTATAAATGTTTTAATTGTTTTGTTCTGTTGTGTAGCGAAATATTGGAAAAAGGCATAAATATAGATAAAAATACTAGTAATGAAAGCGAAATAGAAATTTGATGCAAGCATAAGTGCTGTTGCAAACAGGAATAACCCTTTTTTTCGCTCTAAAATATATTTATCTAATCCCCATATTACTAAAGGTAAAAACACTATAGCATCTGCCATGAAATCCCATAATAAAGAATGGCGAATGAAAGTTACACATCCTCCATATATAATGGCAGAAATGAAAGAAGAAAAAATAGTTTTATTGTGATAACGTAAAGAACCATACATGAATAACATAGCTAATGTACTCTTTAAAATACTCATATATAGTTTCATCTCAAAGATTTGGTCAAAATTTAGTTTAGGAAGTAGAAGCGTAAGCCAGAAAAATGGTGCTGTACTATAGTAATAACTAAATTCTCCGAATAAATCTCCACCTAAGCCATAATCCCAAGACCAAAATAAATTTCCATCTTTAAATGCGTGTTGTAAAAGGAATGTAAAGAAACTAAATTGTGATAATGCATCTCCTGTACTAGAAAATACATTGTCTGATTTTAGGAAAAAGTAATGAAAAGCAAATGCACATATTATTAATAATGGAATAATAATAAGTGTGCTTTTAGTGAAAAATGTTCTTTTATTTACTTCTGAAGTCATTAAATAAATAAGCCTCCTTAAATGCAATTGCCACATTCTTCATCTCTGGATATCGTTTTAGGATGAAGAAAAACTGTGTATGAATCGGCGATTTTTAATAGTATTAATAAAATGTTTATTGGTGCAATGTATGGTAAATTTAGGGTGTAAATAGTTAATATTTACATGAAGAATTAACTATGAATTACCTTAATAATAGGTGTTGTACATCTAGTGCTGTTCGTTTCCAAGTATAATCATTCCAGAAAGGCAAGTCAATTTAAGATATAGATTGAAAAAGGGCTCATTTTCTAAGTGAAGAAGATAAAAATAAAAACTTCAAATTTGATTTGAAGTTTTTATTTTTATTTATTTTCGAGCCAGCTTTTTATTTATAAATCCTAAAATCAATCCGCGTATTTGTGGATCGATTGCAAGACCGATAATACCGTATAATATACCAGTAATTGTTAAAGCAACTAATGGCGGTAAGGTAATTAATATTGTACGGTATAGAATATAGCTGATGATAAAGGCTAAGGTATTGAATATAATCCCTTTAAATAGTAACGAGAAGCCTTTACGAACAAATAGAGTGAATCCGATTAATAACGTAATCTCGGTAAGGATAGCGGCAATAGCAGCTCCCATCATTCC
Organism: Bacillus sp. AR4-2; assembly: GCF_008274865.1. NCBI lineage: Bacteria > Bacillati > Bacillota > Bacilli > Caryophanales > Bacillaceae > Bacillus > Bacillus sp. AR4-2. The sequence continues at coordinate 5,177,758 of NZ_CP031062.1, read as the reverse complement.
GAACTGACTACCTAAGACGATGTAACTTATAACGGCAACAGCTAGTCCGATTCCCATTGTTGTTGCGCGTTTCCATTGTTGACCAATTGTCGTTAAATTATCAGCAAGTGGATAGTTAATAGATTGTAAAATGACCATAAAGGCTAAAATGGCAAGAGCATCACCAGCTGGCGCATATTCTTTGCCTAATAAAGTAACAATCCAAAAGCTTGGATCAGCGATAAATGGAATGGAGATTCCCATTCCTAAAAAAGACATCAGTTTTAATTCAAACTGAGATAGTTTTCTATGTTCATCAATATTCTTTTCATTTCCAAACGCAAATAATTTTGGATAAAAGGCTGCTGCAATTACACCAGGTATTTGATAAAGGACTGCAGGTATTTTTGATGCAGCTCCAAAGAATCCAACTTGCTCGTACGTCGAAACTTTTTCTAATATAATAGGGCCTAACTGCGGTAAAAGCATAATGATAATGCCATTGATTGTGAAAATCAGCAGTTGATCTAAAATCCCTTTGTCCCAGCCCTTATGAACTGTCGTATGGCGGAGTACCATTATGAAGGCGATGACTCCTGTTACAAGACTAGATATCCCATACATAGCAGCGACCGTCATAAGTGACCATTTCAACGACATTCCGAGTAGAAGCGCAGCTGCGGCTGTTACACCTTGTAGTACAGAAATAATCGCTGTAAATTGCATACGTTCTGTTACTTGGAAATAAGCCATTCCAACGCCTTGTAAAGTTGCTCCAAACATTGTTGGTAGTACAACCCAATATACCATGGCGCGTAGGTAGGCATCAGTATAGAAGAACTGAGCAAAAATAGCGAAGAGTACAGAAATTACGACAGCTAATACGAAACGAATGCGTAAATAACTACTGATTAGTACGCTAATATTTGCATCCTTTCTCGTTCCTTCACGCATAAACGTATGTGTCAAACCAGCATCTGTGAAATAACAAATAACAGCGGAAACTGCTAATGCAGTTGTGAACATCCCATACTCACCGGGAGAAACGTATCTTGCGAAGAGAATCGTCGCAATAGCAAGTACAAATCGAACAGTAATATTTCCTACAAATAGGTAGGAGGCATTTTTAAGAATCTTATTTGTTTTCATGAGAAAAAACCTTTCTATTCTTTAGGACCTTTTTCGTTCGTCCTATTTGTAAATTTGATTTGTTTACGGAAAGAGAGGTGAGTACTATATTTTCAGTTTAAGAAAACAGAAATTTAATTCGTACAAACCAAAGCATTGCATATAGTTTTTTACTACGCTTTCCGTTTTTTGAATAGATTTTATGGCAATATTTCTTTATATCTTTTTTGATTAATTGAACTTGGGCATTATTTAATTGAGAGTTTTCTTTAATGTATATACAAGCATTATTGATAACAGTATAAGGGAATAAATAAGTCTCAAGAATCTCAATAAGTGACTGAGGGTCTTTCGTAATGAAGTCTTGAGATTTGTTATGTACCCAATCTTTCATACGATTGAATACTTCCAACTCTTTTGTCGTTTTTAATTCATAATCTTTATACTTAGAAGAAAGATTTCCTTCTGATAAGATTCTATAATATGTTAAGTATTCATCGACATAGCATACATTTGTCACACTCATTAGTTTAAATAAAAACTCCAAATCTTCTCCCCAGCTACATCCTGGTGTAAAACGGATATTATGATTCATTGCGATAGAGCGTTTGAAAATCCAAGTACTTGTTTGAGCAACAACTTGGTGTGTTAAGAATGCTTTTGCCATATCACCTTTAATAAAGTTTGTTTTATGCTCAATCTTTTCGTCTGTTTCTTCGTAGAAATTCATATAACCACAATAGCATGCGTCCATGTTGTTTTTATGCATACTCTCGATTTGTTTCTCAATTTTAGTTGGATGCCATAAGTCGTCACTATCAAGGAAAGCGACATATTCTCCGCTAGCATTTTCAATCCCTGTATTACGAGCTACTGAAACACCTTGGTTTTTTTGGTGAACGTATTTTACTTGACCCGGATATTTTTCTGCAAGATTTTTTACGATAGAAGGTGATTGATCTTTACTTCCATCATCTACAATTACAATTTCAATGTTTTTATATGTTTGATCCAGTATTGACTGCATCGTTTCTTCAATATATTTTTCTGTGTTATACAGGGGTATGACAACAGAAACAAGTTGTTTTTGTTCCATCATAGAATTTTTATCTCCTCAAATTTTTTATGTCTTGCACCATATATACAAGCCTTTTGAAAGGAAGAAGATTACAAGAACATCTGTATCAGTTTAACGCATATAAACTTTGTAAATCAACTTTCTATTATTGTACTTTGTATAAAAAGTATTTATTATAGAATATATTTTCTTGTGAAAATATATAAATAAAATTTGAAAATTATGTATTTTAAGGGGGAATATGAAATGTTAAGGCGATTTGCGCTTCGTTTTGCAACTTTACAAACACATGGTGCAGATTTGACTCTAGCTAGCGATGATATAGGTTATCAAAAAATGGCAACTATTTTATTGGAAACAGGAATGTTAATATATCATGAGCTTGATAAACCACCTATTCATATTATGCCAGGTTTTCCAGTGTTTTTAGTTACTGTATTTTACTTTTTTGGAAATGGTAATAAAGGCCTTTTTGTAGCTGAATTAATTATTATCCTATTAGGAGTACTTATTATTTTACTAACTTATAAGATTGGTACTTATTTATTGAATCCCGCTGCAGGATTAATAGGTGCTTTCTTATTAGCGGTGTATCCTCCAGAGATTGTTGTGGGAAATTTAACTTTAACAGAAGGACAGTTTCTATTCTTTTCATTGGGATTATTATATTGGAGCTTAAAATTAGCTGATACTCATAAAACGAAACATTTTCTACTTTTTAGCATTGTACTTACGCCTACAAGTTGCTTTATATCCAATACTATTATTTATATATCTTTTAATGAAGCGCTATCCATTCCGCATTATGATGAAGCAAGCGATAGTATTTTTTATAATAAAAAATACATGCAAGGAAGGACCTGTGCATGTATGATGAGAAGATTATGTTAAATATTCCAAGGCTTACTTAAAGTTAAAACTTCAGCCATCTCTTTACTTTTTAAACGTCCCTTTTTTCGGTTTTCCGCGCGTTCTAAACCGGTTGTGTGTAACCAATGTTCTTCCTGAGTTTCAGGTAGTACTTGTGGTACGGACGAAGGTTTTCCATCTTTTATAGCCACAAATGTAATGAAGCAAGTAGCAGCAATTCTACGCTCGCCTGCTAATAAATTTTCTGCGATTACTTTTACGAAAACTTCCATTGAAGATTTCCCTGTATAACACACAAATGCTTCATAACAAACAGAATCAGCTTGGTGAATTGGAGTTAAAAAATCAACTGAATCAATAGATGCTGTTACGCAATGTTTACGACTATGTCTTGCAGCCGCAATTGAAGCGATACTATCAATTTCTGCTAATAATTTCCCTCCAAAAAGTGTTTGGTGATTATTTAAATCGTTAGGAAAAACACGTGTTGTCTTAATTGCTTTAGATTCTCGCATGAATTTCTTTTCCATATATTCAGCCCCTATAGTCTGTTTTCAATCAGAATAATATGTGTAAGTGGAGTACTCATATTAGATATTTAATGAAGTAAAGTGTATTCCAAAAGAGGATTATTTAAACTTCTGTATTTGTATTCATGTAACTGAAAGAAAATTTATTTTATCTAAAATGTAGTGTAAAAGAGGATTCGCTTACATTGCAAGTAAAAAGTAATGACTATGTATTCGTCATAGAAATTCCCTATCAGCCGTGTACCCATTCATGATAGAATCATTTTGTTATGAATGGAAATAGAGGTGCAATGGACATATGAATCATATACAAACAAATTTTTCATCTTTCTTCAATAAAATTACGATCGGTGCGATGCTCGCATTTTTCGTTTATAGTTGTTGGGTAGCATTTGAGACAAGTAAGCAATTCTTTGGAGGAAGTACAACAAGTGTAACAATCATATTGGCAATTTTCGTCATACTTATTTTGTTAGTGGCATCAATTTTACAATATCGTTTTACAGATAAACAATTTCTTATTTTTCTTATAAGTATATCTATAGTTGTGAGGCTTAGTATGCTGTTATTTGTAGATGCTCCAATAATTGGTGATATGAAAGTGATGTATGAGTCTGCAAAGCAGATTGCAATTGGTAATAATATAGGGACTGTAACTCATTTGCCTTTTATTATATATGAGTCAGTAATCATTCGTATATTCGGTGATACATTATTCGCTTTACAACTATTTAATGTGTTATTTTGCGCAGGAACCGCATTTTTTATTTATCGTATTGCGGCAATGGTTTTTGGAGAAGAATGCGGTCGTATTGCTTCTATATTTTATGCTCTGTATATTCCAAATATATTGCTGAGTTCCGTATTAACTCCTGAGTCACTTGCAATATTTTTATTTTATTTTGCTTGTTACATACTTTTATATAAAGGGTTAGATCATCCTTATATGTGGGTGTTTTCAGCGGTTTTATTTGCATTTAGTAATATGATTTTCCCGATAGGATTATTTCTTCCTATTTTTATCACTGTATATGTATTATTAATTGAAGTGTCTCAATCAGCAACGAAACAAAAAGTGTTACTAAAGATGGTAGGGATACTTATTCTATTTTATAGTACTCATTTTGGTGTGAATTATGGAATTAAGGCAATGGGATTGTCACAATATACGATTTCGAATGAGACGTATGTTCAATCTGTCTTAATTGGAAAAACGAAACATGAGGAAAAAATATCGAAAAATCAAAGTGTAACAGAGCATATTGATCAAAAGTTAAAAGAGATTGAGGGAGAAAGATTTAAACTTTTAGAACCGATGATAAATCAGTTTTCAGATGAGGGGATAAATTCTATTCTTTTCAAATGTGAAAAACTGATATATATAGCCGTAACATTGTTTATGACTATAGCTCTATTGCACTTCCTTATTAAGAAACAACAAAATGAAGGATATATGTTGTTCTTATTTTTAATTAGTGGCTACGTATTGTTAAGGCTTTTCCAAGTAGATATGGCATATTACAATGTAATTATGCCGGCATTGTTTATTTTGCAGAGCTTTGGTGTTTATATGAGTTATATGTATTGTCAAAAAATATTTTTCAGAAAATAAAAAGAATCCATTCTGGATTCTTTTTTTTGATGGAAGATGAAATTTAGTAGTCAGTGCAAAATGGAAAGGATGCCGGACCTGAATTTTATCCCGTTATTTTCCAGGCAGTAAGCCCCCCACCTCAAAATCAGCGAAAGCAAAGAAGTTAGGTGGGGGCAGACTGCCCGTAAAAGCCCGATTGTTGAGGGCTGATTAAAGTTTCACTTTTAGTTCTAGTTGTAAATTATCGGCTGTTAGAGCCATTTGTGAGGAATCATCTTGAATTCCTTTCATTACTTGTGAAATAGCTTGTAGCTCATGTTCAATTTTCTTATTCTGTTCTTTTGAGTTAGACATATCTTTTACAATTTCTTGGAAGTATCGATCTGTTGCCGACATACTATCGGTTCCTTCTGATACGAGAGAGCTAATTTGTTTCACGGAAGACGAGACACGGATAATTTGTTCATTTGTTTTTTCGACGAGCTTTGTAACGTTAAAGATAGATTCTTTCGTTTGCTCTGATAATTTTCGGATTTCACCAGCAACAACAGAAAACCCCTTCCCAAATTCTCCAGCACGTGCAGACTCGATAGCAGCATTTAGTGCGAGTAAATTTGTTTGCTCCGCGATTGATTTAACGATATCTATGATTTCGTTAATTTTGTTAGAAATATCAAGAAGTTCATGAGTATCTGTAATAATCGTTTCCATATTAATTTGAATAGATCCCATTCGTTTGTTTTGCTGGTTTAATTGTTCTTTCCCTTTATTCGCTTTTTCTTCAGATGTTGTAGCTAATGATGTACCTGTTTTAGCAATCTCTACAATAGTTTCAGACTTAGCGGTTAGTTTTTGAATAGAAGAGCTTGTCTTTTCAGATACAGCAGCTAGTTCTGTTGCAATATGCGTAATTGTCATAGCAGTTAGTTCTTTTTCTTTCTCATGCTCTTTTTGCATTCTTTCATATTCAGATTCATAAGCTGCAAGAACAAGTTCTTGTTCAAGAGTGAATAATTTATTTATGACATTTATAGAATAGGAAAAATCATCGATTGTTGTTATTTTTGTTTGCAAAATCTTCATGATAGAGCGGAATAATTCTTGATAAGCAGCAGTATACCATTTTCGATGTAAACCAATTTGCACATGTCTTTTGGCAATTCTAACACGCTGTTCAATGAAATCTTCATGCATATTGCCGCTGAATAATTCTTTAATATGTGTTTTTAAAGTTTGTTTTAGTTTTGGAATAGAGCTGTAACGTTCAATAATAGTAATTAAATTAGGTTGTTTTGTAATGTTGGCATAGAATTTTTCAGTAATCCAATCAATTTCTGCATAAATAAAAGGCTGTAGTACTTTTACAACTTGTAAATCTTCTTTTGAAATATGTAGCATATCCATTTGAATTTTCAATTCAGAATTAGTAGGTACATTAAAAGTTATTTGTTGGTCCTTACTTAATTCGATTATACTGGCATTTGTTTTATTAATATTTTTTCTGAAAACCCCAAGCATCATTCTTCCCCCTGTATATAAAACGTTTTCAATTTTAAAACTAATATAGAGTAATTATATATGCTTATATATAATTACTCTATATTAGTTCGTTGAATAGTATATAAATTAAGAGAATTCTAGATAGAATTCTCTTAATGGCCTTTATTAATTTTAGCATGTGTTTTAAAGAAAACAGGGAAATGCACATTATATATTACAGTGACGACACGAATAACGAATGTTACTAATAAACAAACATAGAAAGCTAATACGTGCGCCCCCATAGCGTATGTGATTAGGAAGCTAATTGCTCCTAAGATAGAAGCGATTGCGTAAATCTCTTTTCGGAATACGTAAGGGATATCTTGAGCACAAATGTCACGCAAAATACCGCCTCCAATACCTGTAATGACTCCCATTGAAACAACTAGAAATGAGGCGTCAACATGATGTGACATTGCCGCATTTGCACCAATAGCTGTAAAAACGCCTAATCCAACAGCATCAGAAAGCATAATAACGACTTGAAGTTTATTGATACGCTCAAAAAACATACAAGTAAATAATGCTGATAATACACTTACGAAAAAGTAAATGGGTTTTACAAATGCGACAGGGGGCAGGTTACCAATCATGATATCACGAATAATACCGCCGCCGAGCGCAGTAGCTACAGCTAAACAAAGGACACCAAATAAATCTAAATCTTTTTTTAAACCAACTAATGTACCAGAAATGGCAGCGGCGATAATGCCAAGAAACGTAAATATATCGATTAATAACATGGCCTTAATCCCTTCCTCTTAAAGATGTTCCAGAGAAAAAATATACACTAAAGTATTGGAAATAACAATTACTTTTCGTTACATGTAGAAAAACGGATAAAATACATAAAGAAAGCGTTTGAAAATGTTTAGGAGAAAAAGAAGAAAGGTTAATTTTTAGTTGTAGGGTAGCCGAGTGGATGTCATTTTGTAATTATTAAATATTATATATTAATAAAGTGAATAACAAATGTTACTATAATGCTGATAATAAGTGAAAGAGTGTTAGATAGTTTTTATAGAGATAGGGAAGGATAGCTAAAGGATAATATTTTCTAGTACTACTTACGATGGATTGGCTAGTTTCGGTATAAAAATAGTTCTCAATTTAAATATGAGTTATGTTATAATTGCTAGGTGTGTTTTAACGATAATAAATTATGATTAAAAGATAATGTTAAGATTTTGTATGGAGGTCTTGGAATGTTAGCAAATCAAGCTAGGGTTAGATTTGAGCATTTTTTGCTCTTTTTTATTATTTTACAGCCTGTTTTAGATTTATTAACGTCTCTTAGCATCACTTTATTAAAGTCAAATGCTACCGTTGGAATTTTAGTAAGATTCCTTATTATGGCTGTTGGTGGTATTTACATTTTAATTCAGGCAAAAGAGAAGGAAAATAGAAAGTTTTTAATTTACCTTATATTATTAGCCGGCGTTTTAGGGATAGGATTTATTAATAACAAACTAGTTAAGGATCCTATTGTACTTGGTGAAGAAGTTAAATTCGTTGCGAAAGCATTATATATATATATTATGCTGGGATCATACATTTTAGCTTTAAAATCATTGAAAACGAAAGTTAATATTAGTGATAAGGTTCGAAATAGTATTGTATATTCTACATTAATCATTAACGCAATTATGGTTATTTCTATTTCAACATCTACTGACTTTGGTAGTTATGAATGGATGAAGGTTGGTTCTCGAGGTTGGTTCTATGCAGGGAATGAACTAGGTTCAATCTTAGCTATTATTTTCCCTATTGTGGTACTATATTCTATTCAAAAAACAAAGAGCTGGAAACATATTTTATATTGGATTCCATCACTTTTAATGATTTACTCATTAATTCAAGTTGGTACAAAAGTAGGAATGGGCTCAATTGGTGCTACGTTGGCAGCAGCAATCGGGATCATTGTACTACAATTATTATTTAATAGAAAAAATCCGAACAAAAAATCTCTTGCACTTAACGCAGTAATTGCTATTGTCCTATTAGCTGGTGTAGTTGGAACGTTTAAACAAACACCATTAGCACAAAATATGGGCATTCATAATAATTATTTATCAGAGCAAAATGTGGCTCAGCAAGGCCAAAAAGAACAAGAAATTAAAGATAAGTTGAAAAAAGAACAAGAACTTAAAGCAAAAGAAGAAAATCATCATAAAGTTGAAAAGCCAGAAGAAAAGGCGAAGATAGAAGAGGAAGTTAAGAAAGAACTTGAGAAAGAGCAAAAGAAAGAAAATCAAGAAAACCTTATTTTCAGTGGACGTCAAGTATATGAAGAAAGACATAAGCAGTTCTTTAAAGAAGCGCCAATGTCACAAAAGTTATTAGGAATGGGTTATGCAGGTAACTTTAAATACAATGAACAAAAGCAGCCAGATCCAAAACTAATTGAAATGGACTTCCATGATTGGTTTTACGATTTCGGTATTATTGGCTTTGTATTACTAATGATTCCATTTATTTATTACGGGCTAAGAATTCTACTAGCATTTGCTACGAGATTTAAGGACATATTTAATATAAAATATGGAATGATTTCAGCAAGCTTATTGTTAGCGTTAGGTATTGCTTATATTGCAGGACATATTTTAACAGCACCAGGAGTTGGAATTTACTTTGTAGTGGTGTTAGCTTATCTAATAGTAGACCTAGAAATTGAATGATAAAAATAAAAGCTAACTTTTGTTAGCTTTTATTTTTTAGTACAGTAAAATAAAAATAGATGGAAACGTAGCGAGGATTTAAAGGAGGAAAAAATATGAGAATATTGCATATGAATGCAGGAGCAGAAGATGGGGGAGGGAAAACACATATTATTTCACTTCTCGATCAGTTTCCAACTGGTGAAGTAGAATTAGCAGTATTTGAAGATGGAATTGTTGCGAAGGAAGCAAGGGAGTTAGGGATAAAAGTCCATGTGTTTTCACAAAAATCGCGCTATGATTTATCCATTTTAAAGAATATAAGTGAATTTATTAATAAAGAAAAATTTGATGTAGTTCATACACATGGTCCTAGGGCTAATTTCTATGTTTCTTTAATGAAAAAGAGAATAAAGGCAAAATGGGTAACGACTATTCATAGTGATCCATTTCAAGACTTTACTAAACAGGGCTTAAAAGGTTGGATTTTTACGAAATTAAATTTGAAAGCCTTAAAAAATATAGACTTATTTTTCGTTGTAACAAATAGATTGAAAAAAAGCTTGGCAGCATTAGGCATTTCAAATGACAAGATGCATGTTATTTATAATGGAATTGAATACGATCAGGAAAAAGCAGAAGGCTATAATAAAAAAGAAATGTTCAATATTGATGAAGATGTATTTACGGCAATCCAAGTAGCACGATTACATCCCGTCAAAGGACATGAAGTTTTATTCGATGCGTTACAACAAACAAAATTAGAGAAAATTAAAGTATTATTAGTTGGCGATGGCCCATTAGAAGAAAATCTAAAGTCATTAGCTACTGAAAAAGGGATTAACGATAAAGTAGAGTTTTTAGGACATCGTCAAGATGTAAAACAATTATTTGCGTCGTCACATGTAAATTTATTAACTTCCCATAGTGAAGGGTTCCCACTAGTTTTATTAGAAGCGGCAAATCAACGCGTACCATCAATTGTGACTAGGGCTGGAGAAATTGAACCATTAATCGTAGATGAAACTTACGGGTGGATTGTGCCAACAGGTGATGGAAAGGCATTAGCATTAGCTTTAGAAGAAGCGTATGATAAGTGGAAAACTGGAGAGTTAGCAGCAATGGGTAAACATATTTATGAGCATGCTACTATGAACTTCTCACTTCAAAAACTATATGAAGATACAAAGGAAACATATAAGCAATTAATAGCAAAAAACTTGTAATGATAGAGAGGATAGTTAACTATGGCAGTACAAACAGTTGATATTCTAGGCGTTCCTTTTTCTACAATGACAATGGATGAAACGGTCCAATATTTAAAAGAACAACTAGAAGCGGAGCGAACTCATACGTTTCAGGTAGTAACAGCAAACCCTGAAATTGTTATGTGCGCAAAAAAGGATGAAAAGTTCTATCAAACATTATTGAATACAGATTTAATTACACCTGATGGTATTGGGGTTGTAAAGGCAAGCGGGATGCTTGGTACACCTTTAAAAGAACGTGTAGCAGGTTTTGATTTAATGTGTAATTTACTTGCGAAGTTATCAGAAGATAGTAAGCCGGTATCTGTTTTCTTATTAGGTGCAAAGCCGCATGTTGTACAAGCTGCAGCAGATCATTTAACAAAGACATATTCAGCTGTATCCATCGCCGGTATACAAGATGGTTATTTTAAACAAGAAGACGAAGAGAATATTATTTCTCGCATTCAAGAAGCAAAACCAGATTTATTACTTGTTGCACTTGGTTTCCCGAGACAAGAGAACTTTATCCAAAACAATAAGCATCGTTTAGAAACGAAAATGGCTGTTGGAGTGGGTGGAAGTTTAGATGTATGGGCTGGAGAGGTAAAACGTGCACCAAAATGGATTCAAGCGATTCATTTAGAGTGGTTTTATAGATTATGCAGTAATCCAACACGCTGGCGTCGTCAGTTAGTATTAGCGGAATTTTTAAAAGAAGTAATGCGTTCGAAAAAGTAGCGAAATATCGCTGCTTTTTTTATTTGTTCATTTTTAATAAATTGAAACTTTAATCAGTGAGGCATCCTCACTGATTATTAGCTCTCACCAATCGGGATAGACGTTTTACTTTTTGGGAATGATGAAGGAGAATTTTTTACACAAAAGTATTTTACTTATACAATTCACACATGTAAAATGATGTGTAAAGACACCTGTGTGAGGAGGACTTCTAGTGGGCAAGGTAAAAGAAATTTCGAAGCGCAAACTACTTGGTATAGCTGGGCTTGGATGGCTATTTGATGCAATGGATGTTGGAATGCTTTCATTTGTAATGGTAGCCTTGCAAAAGGATTGGGGATTAAGTACGCAAGAAATGGGCTGGATAGGCAGTATTAACTCAATCGGTATGGCAGTAGGAGCGCTTATTTTTGGGATACTATCAGATAAAATAGGGCGGAAATCAGTCTTTATTATTACATTATTGTTATTTTCTATCGGTAGTGGTTTAACTGCATTAACAACAACACTTGCAATGTTTCTCGTTTTACGCTTTTTAATTGGTATGGGGCTTGGCGGAGAGCTTCCAGTTGCCTCTACACTAGTATCAGAGAGTGTTGAAGCGCATGAGCGTGGGAGAATTGTTGTGTTATTAGAAAGTTTTTGGGCAGGTGGATGGCTAATTGCAGCTCTTATCTCGTATTTTGTTATTCCTAAATATGGTTGGGAAGTTGCGATGGTATTGAGTGCAATTCCAGCACTATATGCTTTATATTTAAGATGGAATTTACCGGATTCCCCAAGGTTCCAAAAAGTTGAAAAAAGGCCATCTGTTATTGAAAATATAAAATCAGTTTGGTCTGGGGAATATCGTAAAGCAACAATTATGCTATGGATTCTATGGTTTTGTGTTGTCTTTTCCTATTATGGAATGTTCCTTTGGTTACCGAGTGTAATGGTGCTAAAAGGATTTAGTTTAATAAAAAGTTTCCAATACGTACTTATTATGACGTTAGCTCAACTTCCAGGATATTTCACCGCTGCTTGGTTTATTGAACGTCTCGGTCGTAAATTTGTTTTGGTTACGTATTTAATTGGGACAGCTTGCAGTGCTTATTTGTTTGGGGTTGCGGATTCATTAACAGTATTAATTGTGGCAGGTATGCTACTATCCTTCTTTAACTTAGGTGCTTGGGGAGCATTATACGCCTATACACCTGAGCAGTATCCAACGGTTATTCGTGGTACAGGTGCAGGAATGGCAGCAGCATTTGGTCGTATCGGTGGTATCCTTGGGCCACTATTAGTGGGATATTTAGTTGCCTCAGAAGCTTCACTATCATTAATATTTACGATTTTCTGTGGCTCAATTTTAATTGGTGTGTTCGCTGTAATAATACTTGGACAGGAAACGAAGCAACGAGAATTAGTATAAAGTGAAAATTTAAACGTATCCTGGATCGTTTATCATCCTACACTACTCGGCTCTTTATAGGCAGTTAGTACGGGATAAAGGGGGAGAGGAAACCGAAGTGGTTTCCTTTTTTCTGTTTTTTTAGATAAATAATGGTATAGTAAGAAAAAGGGATTATTTCTTATAAAAGCGAATGTATACAACAGGACATATGGACAAAGAATTAGGTGGTTGAAGAAATGAAAATTTTACTGATTATGGAAGAGGCAGAAGAGAGAAGAGAGTTAGCTGAAAATTTCACTGAAAATATGAGAAATGTAGAATGTTTTGAAGCAAAGACAGGAACTGAATCTTTATTTATGATGAAAAAACATATACCAGACTTTGTTTTTTTAAGTTCCAAATTACTAGATGGTACTGGTTTTGAATATGCAAGTTTATTACGAGAAATAAATTGCTATACAAAATTTATTTTTGTAGGTGAAAACATAGAAGAATCTATTACAGCTTTTCGTTTCCAAGCATTTTATTATTTATTGCGACCATTTCGTGAAGAAGATTTACAATTTCTTTTATATAAAATAGGTAAAGAACAAGGTGAGAAAGCAAAGAGTTATTTGCGAAAACTACCGATAGAAAGTCAAGAGGGCATACGATATATTCTTCCAGAAGATATCGTATATGTAAGTAAAAATAAAGAAAATAAAACTGTTTCAATTTACACAACGAATAATCAGTATATTTCAACATATACACTTCAGGAATTAGAAAATAAGCTAAATGCATATGATTTTTTACGTGTACATAAAAGCTATTTAATTAATATGTCATATGTAAAAGAACTGAAACCTTATTATAATGGCACGTATAATTTGTATTTAGATAGGTATGATGAGCAACCGATTCCAGTCAGTCGTAATTATGTAAAACGCCTTCGAAATAACATTGAATTATAGTAGATAATGAGAGTATTTTAACATGATAAACTGAAAATCCTTCATGATAGGGAGGATTCAAGTTAAATATTCAGAAAATTTAGTACAATCTCCACTAAGAAATAGTATTGGGGGAATTGTATGTGAAGACATTGAAATCGATCTTACTTTGGGGCGTTATTACAGCAGTAGGAGCAGGTGCTTTTGGGGTAATAGCTTTATCACAAGGTGAAACCATTAATGCTGTATGGCTCTTAGTAGCTGCCGTATGTGTATATGCAGTTGCTTATCGCTTTTATAGTAGATTTATAGCGAGAAAGGTTTTTAATTTAGATGATAATCGGCAAACACCAGCCCATACATTAAATGATGGGAAAGACTATGTTCCAACAAATAAGTGGGTATTGTTTGGACATCACTTTGCAGCGATTGCTGGAGCGGGACCTTTAGTAGGACCGATTTTAGCGGCACAAATGGGGTATTTACCAGGGACCATTTGGATTATTGTTGGGGTAGTTGTTGCGGGGGCTGTCCAAGATTTTGTTATTTTATTTGCTTCAATGAGACGTAATGGTAAATCGTTAGGAGAAATGATTAAAGATGAGATTGGACCTGTTACAGGACTAATTGCAATGATAGGTATTTTAGGAATTATGATTATTTTATTAGCAGTATTAGCGTTGGTCGTAGTAAAGGCACTAATAGGAAGTCCTTGGGGAATGTTTACGATAGCAGCAACGATTCCTATCGCTATTTTAATGGGAGTTTATATGCGCTATATTAGGCCTGGTCGTGTTGGAGAAGGATCAGTAATCGGTATTATCCTACTTATTTTATCTCTTGTTGGAGGACAGTATGTAGCAGAAAATCCAACACTTGCGAGTATGTTCACATTTAGTGGTGAAACAATTGCTATTATGCTTATTGTATATGGATTTATTGCATCTGCATTACCAGTTTGGATGCTTTTAGCACCACGTGATTATTTAAGTACATTTTTAAAAGTTGGAACAATTGTAGGGTTAGCAATCGGTATCTTAATTGTAGCACCAGATTTACAAATGCCAGCAGTTTCGAAATTTATTGATGGAACTGGTCCTGTGTTCTCTGGAAACTTATTCCCATTCTTATTTATTACTATTGCTTGCGGTGCAGTGTCTGGATTCCATGCTCTTGTTTCATCAGGTACGACGCCGAAGATGATTGAGCAAGAGGGACACGCACAGCCAATCGGTTATGGAGCAATGTTAATGGAGTCGTTTGTAGCAGCGATGGCGATGATTGCAGCTTGTGTATTAACACCGGGAACGTATTTTGCAATTAATAGTCCCGCAGCACTTATCGGTACAGATGTCTCGCAGGCAGCTCAAGTTATTTCCTCATGGGGATTTGCTATTACACCAAATGAACTAAAAGATCTTGCTGTAAATGTTGGAGAGCAAACGATTTTATCACGTACAGGTGGTGCGCCAACATTAGCGATAGGTATGGCATATATTTTCTCACAAGTAATAGGTGGAACGGCCATGATGGCATTTTGGTATCATTTTGCGATTCTCTTTGAAGCCCTATTTATTTTAACAACGATTGATGCTGGAACGCGTGTCGGCCGATTTATGATTCAAGATATTTTAGGGCATGTATATAAGCCATTTGGGAAAACGGATTCTACATTAGCGAATGTAATCGCTACAACGTTATGTGTATTAGGGTGGGGATATTTCTTATACCAAGGGGTAATAGATCCGCTCGGTGGAATTAATACATTATGGCCACTTTTCGGTATTGCAAATCAAATGCTAGCAGGTATTGCATTATTACTTGGAACGACAATTTTGTTCAAAATGGGAAAAAAGGCGTACGTTTGGGTAACACTTATTCCAACTGTCGGGTTGCTGATTGTAACAATGACGGCGGGGTATCAAAAGCTATTTCATGAAAATCCTAAAATTGGATTTCTATCGCATGCAAAGGTATTTCAGAGAGCATTAGATGAGGGAAAAGTGTTAGCGCCAGCTAAAAATGTCGCTCAAATGAAGCAAATTATTTTCAATGATTATATTGATGCAGCGCTTTGTGGGATTTTTATGATAGTTGTAATCGCTGTGTTAATTTCAGCACTTCGAATTTGGATACAAGTATTAAGAAATAAGCCAATGCCGTTAAAGGAGGCACCATATATTCCGAGAGATGAAAGTGAGTCGAGGAACTATGCTTAAAAAGCTGTGGCAAGTATGGAGGGAAAGAAAACGCTTTATTAGTTTGCTCGTTGGGGTACCAAGTTATGAAGTATATGTGGAGCATATGAAAAAGCATCATCCTGAAGAAGAGGTTTTATGTCAAAAGCAATTTTTTGCTGAGGCACAAGAAGCAAGATTTAACGCAAAGGGTGGAAAAATATCGCGCTGTTGTTAATGAAAAAGGGCGAGTTTTCGCCCTTTTTATTTTTTTGCTGTTTCACGTGGAACAGCAAAAAATAAATAAAAAATTTGGGAATTATAGGGATTTCGTATACAATAAAGTAAGGAAAGGGATAGATAGAAAAGTAAGGAGATCATTTTATGTTAAAGGACTTATTTGTAAATACAACAATTATTCTTTCCTTTATTTTTGTTGGAGGTCAGCTTTTAAGAGATAAGCCGTTAAAAGAAGGATTCTCTTTTGGGCAGAAATGTGTAGTAGGCATTTTTACTGGGATACTAGGTATATTACTAATGTATTTCGGTGTTCGTGTTGGTACCATCCTATTGGATTTACGCTACTTAGCTGTTATTCTAGCTGTTATTATTGGAGGGCCGATAGCGAGTACCATAACAATTATTATGATTTTAGTAACTAGACTGTTGTTTATGGATTATTCATTAGCTTCTCAAGTGGCCTTTTATACAATCATTGCGATAGGAATAGGGAGTATCTTTATTTCGCGTATGAAGCTTTCTTTAGGGGAAAAGTGGGTATGGTTACACGCATATATTTTATCTATTCTAATCCCAGCGTTATATATATGGTTAATTAAAGAGATCCACATAGTGGGATTATATTTAATTTCTAGTATTATTACAGGTTACATAACATTCATAAGTGCAAATTATGTTTTACAATCCAATGAGCTATTTCAAACGATGAAGCAATACGCAACGATAGATGCATTGACAGGTCTAGGAAACGTAAGACAGTTTGATTTAGAGATGAATCGTCATATTAGTAATAAACACTTGAAAAATGATTCACTTTGTTTACTACTTATAGATATTGACCATTTTAAGCATGTAAATGATACGTATGGGCACCCAGCGGGAGACGAAGTGTTAAAACAAGTAGGGCATATTTTGCGAGAAATGTCAGCATTTCCGGATTTGGTTTTTCGAAAGGGTGGAGAGGAGTTTGCGCTTTTGATACCAAGGAAAGGAATAGCTTATGGAATTCATGTTGGGGAACAAACTCGTATAGCTGTTGAAAAACATTCATTTGAATTGTTAGATGGAACAAAAATAAAAATTACAGTTTCGGTAGGGGTTTCAGAGTATGAAGGGGCATCAGAGCAATTTATTCAAGCGGCGGATGATGCGTTATACTACTCGAAACGAAATGGTAGAAATAAGGTCAGCTCTGCATCTTAAAGATAAGATGACCGGAAGACATAAAGCTTATAAAAAACACTCACAGAGGCAATGTATGAACCTTGTGAGTGTTTTTATTTATATATTAGACAAGTTCTTTTGATACAACGAATTTACGATATGCACCATGGTGAGTTGGACCTACGTATTCGTTAATTTTGAATGAGTAACGAATAGCAGCTGTGATGAATTCTTTAGCAGTTTTTACTGCTTCTTTCACAGGTTTTCCTTTTGCAAGTTCTGCTGTAATTGCAGCAGAATATGTGCAACCTGCGCCGTGTGTATTTGTAGTATCAATTTTTTCTGATTCTAAAAGATCGAATGTTTCTCCATCATATAGGACGTCGATTGCAGCCTCCGTACCAAGTTTGCTTCCGCCTTTAATTAGTACGTATTTGGCACCTAAAGCGTGGATTTTCTTCGCTGCTTCTTTCATGTCCTCAAGAGAATTAATTTTCACACCGCTTAATTGGTAAGCTTCAAATAAGTTTGGCGTTACAACTAATGCCTTTGGCACAAGAACGTCACGTAAGCAATCGTTCGTTTCAGGGTGTAATGCTTCATCTGCACCTTTACATACCATAACAGGGTCAACTACTACATTTTTGAAATTGTGCTTTTCGATTGTTTCTGCAACCATTTCAATAATTTCTACTGATCCAAGCATACCTGTTTTTAAAGCGTCTACGCCAACACCTTCAATTGTTGTTTCTAATTGTGGTTTTAATGTAGAAGCTGGGATTGGAAATACGTTATGTGCCCAACCGTTATGTGGATCCATCGTTACGATTGTTGTAAGAGATGTCATTCCGTATACGCCCAGTTCTTGGAATGTTTTTAAATCTGCTTGTATACCAGCACCGCCACTTGTGTCAGAACCAGCGATAGTAAGTGCTTTATTTAATGTCATTATGAAAGCCCCCTCGAGTGATATAATGAAAACTATGTTTTCACCATTATATCAATGTTACGAATAAGTACAAAGTGAAAAGTAGATGATTTATTTTAAGAGCTATTTAAAATCTTGTATGCAGGAGAATGAGTATGTTTCGAGATAATCGTACGAATGAATTAGTTATATTAAAGGAAATTGCAGAAACATTAAATACATCAAATGATACATATCATGTATTGCAAGCTGTCCTCGAGAAATTGCTAAGTGTAACAGGTTTAACGACAGGATGGATTTTTCTTGCGGATGAAAATGGGAAGTATACGAAGTTAATTGATTATCAATTACCAGAGGCACTTACATATAAAAATAAACGCCCGATGTGCGAAGGTGAATGTTGGTGTTTACGAGGTTTTGTAGATGGAAAATTAGAGAGAGCCGTTAATATTATTGAATGTAAAAGAATTAATAATGCAATTGAATATAATTGGGGGGATACGGAGGGCATTCTTCATCATGCTACGGTTCCTTTAAAAGCTGGGGGAGAAAAATTTGGGGTGTTAAATGTTGCAAGTCCGGGTAAAACACATTTTTCAGAAGAAGAATTAGTATTACTCCAATCGGTTGCCTTCCAAATTGGTACGGCTTTAAAGCGAACAAAATTATATGAAAATGAAAAGAGAAGAGCACATTATTATGTGAAATTAGAGCGTTTCATTCAAGATTTAAAAATGATTCATAAGTTTAATGTACTACCTGAAAAGGTGGTAAATCACGTAGGTGAAGTATTTCAATGGAATCAAGTAGCGCTTTTTATTAGGGAGGAAAAAGAATTATCTCTGCGAGCGTCTTACGTTCAGGAAGAGTTACAAGAGGATGTAAAAGAGGCGGCCAAGAAGGCGGCCAAGAAGGCGTTAGAACAAGATGAACCAGTTCTAATAAAACATCAAATAGGACATAATGTACATCTAAATCGAGCTGTTATTGCTACACCAATACATATTCAAAACCATATATTTGGTGTTTTATGTGTTAGTTTGAATAATGGAGAGTTTGATGCTAATACAATAGATGTAATTCAAGCATTATCGAACCATGTTTCGTTAATAATAGAGAATTTGAGGTTAAACGAGCAGCGCCGTGAACTTGTACGAATGGAAGAAAGAAATCGGTTAGCAAGAGATTTACATGATTCTGTTTCGCAAAAATTATTTTCATTAACCTTCATGACAAAAGGCGCCGAGGCAGTTTTAAAAGGTAAAAATGAAAAGGTAGATCAATCTTTGCATGAGATGCGTGAACTTGCGCAAGGAGCTTTGAAAGAAATGAGGACATTAATTTGGCAGCTTCGTCCGGCAGGATTAGAAAAAGGATTATTGCCAGCTCTAAAGCAGTACGGTGAAAATTTGGGACTGAAAATTAGGGAGCAAGTTACGGGTGTTCGTGATTTACCTCGTGTAGTAGAAGAAGCTTTGTGGCGCATAGGCCAAGAAGCACTGAACAATGTAAGTAAGCATGCAGGTGTAAAAGAAGCGACGATTTATTTTACAGTGAATGAGAAAAATGTATCATTAGAAATAGTTGATCAAGGAAAGGGCTTTGTGGAAAAGAATATAAAAGAAAAGAAATCACTAGGTATGACTACGATGCGTGAAAGAGTAGAATTAGTTGGTGGAACAATTAAAATTGTAAGTAGTAATAAACGAACGAGCGTAAAAGTAAATGTACCATTATGATGTGAAAATGAGGGAAGTTTGTGAAAATAAAAGTATTGTTAGTTGATGATCATACAGTCGTTTTAAAAGGATTAGCATTTTTCTTAAGTACACAGGAAGATTTAGAGTTAGTTGGAGAAGCGAATAATGGGAAAGAAGCGTTAGTGAAAGTAGGAGAAACAAATCCAGATGTTATATTAATGGATTTATATATGCCTGAAATGGATGGTGTTGAGGCGACGGCATATATAAAAAAAGAGTATCCAAATGTGAAAGTAATTGTATTAACTAGCTTTTCTGATCAGGCGCATGTGTTACCTGCATTAAGGGCTGGAGCAAGTGGGTATATTTTAAAAGATGTAGAACCAGATCAGCTTGTTGAGGCTATTCGAAGCGCATATAAAGGTAATATTCAATTACATCCGGATATAGCAAATGCTCTTCTCTCTCAAACATTACCTGTAGAAGAAAAGGAAGAAGAACCTTCTATTCAAGTGGATGTGCTAACAGCGAGAGAAAATGAAGTATTGCAGCTATTAGCGAAAGGGATGAGCAATAAGGAAATTGCATCTGTTTTAGTTATTACAGAAAAGACGGTTAAGGCGCATGTAAGTAGCATTTTGAGTAAGTTGAATTTATCTGATCGTACGCAAGCGGCATTATATGCAGTTAAAAATGGAATTGTATAAGACGAAAGTCGTAAGACCAACTTCGCCTTTAGAAGGTGGACTTTTTTTATGGAAAAATACGTCTATGTGAGGAGGAAATTGTCTTTATATAAAGATAAAATATGTTTGTAAGCAACAAAACAACAATTACAAGGGATACCTTTTTTGAAAGCATATAACAACATAAGAGTGAGTACTAGGAGGAATAAATAATGGCAACAGTTTTATTCGTTAAAGCAAATAACCGTCCAGCGGAACAAGCAGTTAGTGTAAAATTATATGAGGCATTTTTAGTAAACTATAAAGAAGCACACCCAAATGATACAGTAGTAGAACTTGATTTATATAAAGAAGAATTACCATACGTAGGCGTAGACATGATCAATGGTACATTCAAGGTAGGTAAAGGATTTGATTTAACAGAAGAAGAAGCAAAAGCAGTAGCAGTTGCTGATAAGTATTTAAATCAATTCCTAGAAGCTGATAAAGTTGTTTTCGGCTTCCCATTATGGAACTTAACGATTCCAGCAGTATTGCACACATATATTGATTATTTAAACCGTGCTGGTAAAACGTTTAAATATACGCCAGAGGGTCCAGTTGGCCTAATTGGAGATAAGAAGATTGCATTATTAAATGCAAGAGGCGGCGTATATTCAGAAGGTCCAGCAGCTGAGGTAGAAATGGCTGTTAAATATGTAGCAAGTATGATGGGCTTCTTCGGCGCAACAAACATGGAAACAGTAGTTATTGAAGGGCATAACCAATTCCCAGATAAAGCAGAAGAAATCATCGCTGCAGGTCTTGAAGAAGCAGCTAAAGTAGCAAGTAAATTTTAATTAAAATTATAATCGTCACTCGAAAAAAGCAGCATTAACATGTAAACGTTAATGCTGCTTTTTTATATTTTTAGTTCATCAGCAAGCTTTTCTAATGTATTTCGATCTTGTATATAATATGTTCGGCCTTCTTTTCTTAAATAATTTTGTTGGCAAAACTGATTTAATACATATAAAAGATGACGGTAGCTGACATTTAAATATTCCGAGGCCTCGGTATGCTTTTCTATATAACAATTATTTTGCTCTGTTAATAAAATAAAAGCAGCTAATCGATTTTCAAAAGGATAACTATAGTTTTTTGCGTAATTTTCAGTGCGAGTAATTGTCTTTTCTCCAATAAATTTACATAAGTGCTGTAAAAACGTTGCATCTTGTAATAAAAGTTGCTGACAATCTTTAAGAGGAAGTGCCAAACATACACAATCTTCTAGTACTTCAACGGACTTAGTAATATTTTCTACTTCTATTAATCCTAATTCTCCGATAAAAGATGGTGCTTGAATAAAATTAATTAATGAAACCTTCCCGTTTTTATGACTCATATATATTTTGGCTCTCCCAGAAATTAAGTAATAGAGATAAGGAAGAGCATTTCCTTCGCTACATATCATCTCTTTCGTTTGAAAAGAATGCAGCTCTACATATGGCAAGACATGAAATGAAAATAGGGTATGGAATTGATGGATTCGCATGTATTGATAAATTTCTTCCTCATTTTTGCTGATTTTCATATTTTCACCCCTATGTATAGTATGAGATATCTCCTATTATCTTTACAAGAAGGAATGATACGATTTATGTAAATTTGTTTTTGTAGAAAAGAGAGTGTGATGAATTTATGAAAAAATATAAAACATTGTTATTTGATGTAGATGATACATTACTAGACTTCCAAAAGGCTGAAAAAGTGGCTTTACGGGTACTTTTTGAAGAGAAGGGAATCCCTTTAACAGACGAGATAGAGACTCGTTATAAAAAAATAAATAAAGGTCTTTGGGATGCTTTTGAAAAAGGTGAACTATCACGCAATGAAGTTGTAAATACACGATTCTCTCTGTTGTTTAAAGAGTATGGAGAAGAAGTAAATGGAATATTATTTGAAAATAATTATCGTAACTACTTAGAAGAAGGAAATCAACTCATGCAAGGTGCGTTTGAATTTATAAATCAAATTCAAGGGGAGTATGAATTGTATATAGTGACAAATGGTGTTTCTAAGACGCAAGATAAACGTTTGCGTAATGCAGGGTTACATTCATTATTTAAAGATGTCTTTGTTTCGGAAGATACAGGTTTTCAAAAACCGATGAAAGAGTATTTTGATTATGTTTTTGAACGGATTCCTAACTTTGCACCTGAAGAAGGGCTGATTATTGGGGATTCATTAAGCGCTGATATTAAAGGTGGATATGTAGCGGGAATTGATACTTGTTGGTTTAATCCAGAAAGGAAATTAAATGATAGTGGGATTATACCGACATATGAAGTGCATAATTTTGAGGAGTTAGAAGCTTTATTAAAGCAGCATGTGTAATAAAAATAGGCAGTGGAGCTTTCGTCCCCACTGCCTATTTTTATTAATTTTTATTTTCGTTATGTTTTGGGAGTGGAAAGGCATTCCCGATAGCAGCTGCACCAAGCATGGGCAATAGTAAATTAAGCGGGAAAAACATAAGTAATAGTAATGTTATAGCTATTGGCTTTCGTAACGCATAGCTTGAAATTGCTGTCGTTACGATGGCAACAGATGCTACTGGATCTATAGGAAGAATAGATGCTACAGCGTATCCGATACTTGAACCAGAAAATATAATTGGGAAGATATGTCCACCTCGCCACCCTGTGTTCAAACAAACGGCAGTAATGCACAACTTTAAAATCCCTGAAAGAAGTAGTATCCAAAAAGATAAATGGCTCCATTCAACAACTAATTCTTTTAATTGATGTTCCCCTGAAAATAATGTGTACGGAAGAAAAGTTCCCCCAATTCCTAATAAAATACCACCGATAATTCCGAGTGTCAGCTTGTATTCTCTAAAAGGGTGAATTAACTTTTCTAATGTGAATTCTAACTTGAAATAAAAGAAACCAACTATAGCGCCGATACTAGCAAGTGGAAGAAATGCAATCCATTCATTGAAAGAAAGTGCACCTTCCCCGAAATCAACAATAAAGGATCCACGATTATCAAGTTTACTCAGTAGTAAATAAACAGAAAAACCTGCAAAAGTAGTAGCTAAGTATACAATCGCTTTTTTTCCTTTAGAAAAAGCAGCAATTTGTTCCCCCTCATTTTCATTTGGTGCTAAATAACCGAATAATGGTGCGTTAAAAATGACACTTAAAGTAGCGCCAATTCCGATCTCGGTTAGCTCATTCATACCCTTTAAGGCAAATTTAAAGCGATCCCCTACCCATGTGCACAGTCCGCCTATAATTCCAACTAGTGCGGCTTCTGGACCAAGACTAGCACCGAAAATTAAAACAATAATCGCTGTTAAAGTAGCCCGATGGACAAAGCGATATTCGATTCGACCAGTTTTTTTATATTCAACCATTACTTCAGGCATAAGGCGTGGGTATGTACCGAAATGTTTTTGTGATAGACCAACAAGGACCCCGCCAATTATTGTTACGCAAAGGGTGTAATAAGAGGGAAAAGAGAGAACTTCAGGCAAGTATCCCCAAATAAAGTGGATTCCAATATTTATTGTGACTAAAAATAACCAGACTGTAGCTCCTACTATAGATCCTAGAAGAATGCCATATAGAGCAAGTATGTAATGCATATCTTTTTTATTTGTCATGTTATACCTCCGTTATGTAAATCTTAGTAGGGAAAAAAGTGAAATATACTAGTGAAAAATGGATTGAATATATATAGTATCTTTTTGAGAAGATGGCCTATTCAACATATAGGCTAACTTTTGGGGAATTTGAATTTATAGGTTAAATTACTTATTTAATTTTATAGACTGATTTGAGGTTTTTAAAGGTCTTTTTTGAAATAGACTAGAATATATTTCTTTTGTTGCTTTATATGAAACTGTTAACATTTATTTTAGAACATTCAGAAAAACCGTTTGACATTAGGAAATTATTGCTATAAAATCAACGGTAATTGCATAGTCTTATCAAGAAAAGGTGGAGGGACAGGCCCGATGAAACCTTGGCAACAGCCGTATAACGGAATTGTGCCAAATCCTGCAGGTAGTAATCCTGAGAGATAAGAAAGAGCCTTTAGAGCGTGTTTTCAAACTGCTCCTTTCTTGTTTTCAGGAAAGGGGCAGTTTTTTATTTTGTATAAAAGAAAGGAGAATGAGAGATGGGAGAATCATGGGGAAAAGGAACAATTTGTGTGCAAGGTGGCTATACGCCAAAGAATGGTGAACCACGTGTTTTACCACTTTATCAAAGCACAACGTATAAATACGATACTTCGGATGATTTAGCAGCTCTATTTAACTTAGAGGCAGAAGGATATATTTATACACGTATTGGAAACCCTACTCTAGCAGCATTTGAGCAGAAGTTATCAGATTTAGAAGGCGGTGTAGGAGCTGTTGCAACGGCTTCTGGGCAAGCAGCTATTATGCTCGCAGTTTTAAATATTTGTAGTAGTGGAGACCATTTACTTTGCTCTTCAACTGTTTACGGGGGAACGTTTAATTTATTTGGGGTGAGTTTACGTAAGCTTGGCATTGATGTTACGTTCTTTAATCCAAATTTAACGGCAGATGAAATCACGGCGCTTGCTAATGACAAGACGAAACTTATCTATGCAGAATCGTTAGGAAATCCAGCGATGAATGTTTTAAATTTTAAAGAATTTTCAGCTGCCGCTAAAGAATTAGAGGTACCTTTTATCGTTGATAATACATTAGCAACTCCTTATTTATGCCAGGCGTTTGAACATGGGGCAAATATTATTGTTCATTCTACGACGAAGTATATCGATGGGCATGCGAGCTCCTTAGGCGGTATTGTAATTGACGGTGGAAACTTTGATTGGACAAATGGAAAGTATCCTGAACTTGTTGAACCAGATCCAAGTTATCACGGTGTAAGTTACGTTCAAAACTTTGGTGCAGCAGCGTATATTGTGAAAGCACGTGTTCAGCTATTAAGAGATTATGGAAATTGTATGAGCCCATTCAATGCATATATTAGCAATATTGGCTTAGAAACATTGCATTTACGAATGGAACGTCATAGTGAAAATGCTCTTGCAGTTGCTAAGTGGCTTGCTAATCATGAACGTATTGAATGGGTGAATTATCCAGGCTTAGATAGTAATGAAAATTACTCATTAGCACAACAGTACTTGAAAAAAGGTGCTAGTGGTGTTTTAACTTTCGGTATTAAAGGCGGATTAGAAGCAGCAAAAGAATTTATCGCAAATGTAAAACTAGCAACTCTTGTAACGCACGTAGCTGATGCACGAACTTGCGTTATACATCCTGCTAGTACGACGCATAGACAATTAAATGCTGAAGATCAGCGTTTAGCGGGTGTTACATCTGATTTAATTCGTTTATCGGTTGGTATAGAAGATGTTTCTGATATTATTGCAGATTTGGAAGCAGCTCTAGTTGGAGGCAAAACACATGCCGATCATAATTGATAAAGATTTACCGGCTCGCAAAGTGTTGCAAAAAGAAAATATTTTTGTAATGACGAAGGAGCGGGCAGAAACACAAGATATACGTGCTTTAAAAATTGCTATATTAAATTTAATGCCAACGAAACAAGATACAGAGGCGCAATTACTTCGCTTAATTGGAAACACACCGTTACAATTAGATGTTCATTTGCTTCATATGGAATCACATCTATCGCGTAATGTAACGCAAGAACATTTAACAAGCTTTTATAAAACGTTTCGTGATATTGAAAATGAAAAGTTTGATGGGCTCATTATTACAGGAGCGCCAGTGGAGACCCTTGCTTTTGAAGAGGTAGATTATTGGGAAGAGCTTAAACATATTATGGAGTATTCAAAAACGAATGTAACATCTACGCTCCATATTTGCTGGGGGGCACAGGCTGGCTTGTACTATCATTATGGTGTTCCAAAGTATCCCCTTAAGGAAAAAGTGTTCGGTGTATTTGAACATGAAGTTTGCGAGCAACATGTGAAATTATTACAAGGATTTGATGAATTGTTTTTTGCTCCGCATTCTCGTCATACAGAAGTACGAGAGAATGATATTAGAGGAGTGAAAGAATTAACATTGTTAGCAAACTCTGAAGAAGCAGGTGTTCACCTTGTTATTGGGTCAGAAGGAAGGCAAGTGTTTGCCCTTGGACATAGCGAATATAGTTGTGAGACGTTAAAACAAGAATACGAACGAGATCGTGACAAGGGATTAAATATTGATGTGCCAAAAAACTATTTTAAACATAATAATCCAGATGAAAAGCCGCTTGTTAGGTGGAGGAGTCATGGTAATTTATTGTTTTCTAATTGGTTGAATTATTACGTGTATCAAGAAACCCCTTATATATTGTAAAGAAAGATTGTGTAACACGTGGCAACGTTTTCCTTGTAAAGATTAACCTTTATTTTTCCGAATGTTCAAAATACATTGTTTTTCAGATTTTTTACTCATATAATTTCATCTAAACACAATTTTTGAGGGGTGGACAGTACTATGAAAGAAATTCAAGTTGGGTTATTAGGTCTTGGGACAGTTGGCAGTGGTGTGGTTCGTATTATTACGGATCATCAAGAACGACTCATACACCAAGTAGGTTGTCCAGTGAAGGTAACGAAAGTATTAGTGCAAAACATTGAGAAAGAGAGAGAGGTAGAGGTACCTTCTACTCTATTAACACAAGATGCAAATGAAATTTTAGATAATCCAAATATTGATGTTGTTATTGAAGTGATGGGTGGCATTGATGATGCAAAATCATATATTTTACAAGCTTTAAAAAGCGGAAAGCATGTTGTAACTGCAAATAAAGACTTAATGGCATTACATGGAGCTGAATTATTAGCGACAGCAAAAGATAATAAGGCTGATTTATTCTATGAGGCGAGTGTGGCAGGGGGAATTCCAATTTTACGCAGTATCGTAGAAGGACTTTCTTCAGATCTTATTACGAAAGTAATGGGAATTGTAAATGGAACAACAAATTTTATTTTGACGAAAATGTCAGACGAAGGGAGAGCATATAACGACGTGTTAAAAGAAGCCCAACAACTTGGATTTGCAGAAGCAGATCCAACATCAGATGTAGAAGGTTTAGATGCAGCAAGAAAAATGACGATTTTAGCTACCCTCGGTTTCTCTACAAATGTAGAGCTTGGAGATGTGAAAGTAAAAGGTATTACCTCTATTACAGAGGAAGATATTGAATACAGTAAGAGCTTAGGTTATACAATTAAATTAATCGGTCTTGCAAAACGAGATGGTGAAAAATTGGAGGTTACAGTTGAACCAACTTTACTTCCAAATACACATCCTCTTGCAGCAGTACAAAATGAATATAACGCTGTGTATGTGTACGGTGAAGCAGTTGGGGAAACGATGTTTTATGGACCAGGCGCAGGAAGTTTACCGACAGCTACAGCTGTTGTTTCGGATTTAGTTGCTGTAATGCAAAATATTAGATTAGGGGTAACAGGAAATAGTGCTGTAGTCCCACAATATCAAAAAGTATTAAAAGAGCCAGACGAAATTGTCGTGAAAAAGTTTTTAAGACTGCATGTAAAAGACGAAATTGGTGTATTTGCAAAAATTACTTCATTGTTCTCTGAGCGCGGAGTTAGCTTTGAGAAAATTATTCAAATGCCGCTTGAAGAGAAAGGAAAGGCTGAAATTGTAATTGTAACGCATCGTGCGTCTCTTGCTGATTATGATTATATTCTACATACGTTGCAAGGGTATGAAGAAATAGATTGTTTGAAAGCGAACTATCGAATTGAAGGGGATGCTAAGTAGTATCTCTTACCATAAAACAGAAAGAGCCTATTAAGCAGCTTGCTTAATAGGCTCTTTTCTATTTAAAATCTGCGTACCAACTTGAATAAATGCTTGGATAATCCAGCCTGTTGTAAAGGATAAGATGATTGTTCCAAAATAGATAGGTCCATCTAATAAAAAGCTTAACGTTAAAAATAAAAAGGCTAATGAAATCTCTGTTCTTCTAAACGTCCATTTTTTCTTCTCGGCAACCGTTAAAACGAAAGCTTCTTGAGGCGCTGCACAAAGGTTTGTAGAGACGTAAAGACCAATTCCAGCTCCAACGAATAGATTTCCGCAAATAAGTGTTATATATTTTGGAAGAGAGCGGATAGCGTCCATAATAGTTGTAATGGAACCAATCCAATCAACAAAAAGAGAAATAAGAACCATCGTTATAATTGTACCGATTGTAATTTGTTTTTTATTCCAAAAGAGTACGATAAGTGTAAAGGCAAAGTTAATCATGAAAATCCAAAAACCAATACTTATCCCAAAATTTTGATATAGTGCAATAAAGAAGGAATCATAAGGGCTAAGTCCAAAGGAAGTAATTGTCGTCATCATATTAATACCGATGGCAAGAATGAGTAAACCGCCAATGAAAAATATATATTCTAATTTGAATCGAAGCATAGTTGTATATCCTTTCTAAATGTATTTGCTAGGAAAGGATATATTGTGGAAAGCTTACCAGGTCAAGGGAGAATTTTTGTGAGAAGGGGAAAATGAGATGACAAATATAAGAAAGATTGCTGAACTTGCTCGAGTATCTGTTTCAACTGTTTCACGTGTACTAAATAATCATCCGTACGTAAATGAACAGAAACGAAAAGAAATTTTAGCGATTATAGAAGAATTAAATTACACGCAAAACGTGAATGCAATTCATTTAGTGAAAGGAAAAACGAATGTAATTGGCGTTTTATTGCCACACGTAAATGATCAATATTATAGCGCTATTATCGAGGGAATATCAAAAGAAACAGCAAAGAATAATTATAATATGATGCTTTGCCAGACGAATTATAGCGAAGAAAGAGAACTAGAAATTTTAAATATGTTAAAAATGAAAAAGCTTGATGGGGTTATTATTTGTTCTCGGACAAATAGTAAGGAGAAGCTTGAAGAATATACGAAATTCGGCCCGATTGTTATGTGTGAAGAAATAGATTCAAAATGCATTTCAAGTGTCCATATCGATTACTACAAAGTATTTTCACGTGGGATGAAAAGCTTAATAGATGCCGGTCATACACGTATTGGATATTGTATTGGAAGAAGTAATAGTGTTAATAGCCAAAGACGAAAGAAGGCGTATGAAGATTCGCTTCAACAGAGTATCGTAACACCGTTAGAGACCTGGAAATTTGAAGGTTGTTTTACAGTGGAAGATGGACGCAATGTAATTAGAGAATGGGCTCATATGTCAGTAAAACCGACAGCGTTCCTTGTATCTTGTAACCATATTGCAGCGGGGATGGTTACAGAAGCAAAAAAACAAGGAATTCGTATTCCGGAGGATATTACGATTATCGGGTGTGATGATCAAGAGGTGGCAGATATATTGGGTATAACGACGATTTCGCATTCTAGTAAAAACGTTGGAGTAAAAGCGTTTGAATTATTATATGAAAAGATTAATGAAGAGAAATTAGATGTGAAGCATATAGAGTTATTACCAGAGTTAATAGATAGAGAAACGACATAATTGAGAAGGTGTGAAAATCGCTTTTCAAAATTTCGTTTGGTATAATTATGGACAATCTATGAGGGCTAAAAGGGGTTTTGATATGAGATCAAAAGTAGTAAAAGTAATTCTACTCATTACAATTGCATCTTTCTGTTTATTTGCATATGGCTTTGTTTCAGGTGTAAATGATGTATTAAATCCGAAAGCTTCAAATTTAATTAAAAAGACCGATGTAGTGGCAAAAGAGAAAAAGAAAACGGGAACGTTACAAATCGTTAGTTTAGGTGATTCATTAACGCGTGGCGTTGGTGATAAAGAAGGAATTGGCTATGTTGGGCGAATGAAAGAGGATTTACAAAAAGATTATAAGCAAAAAATTGCATTAACAAATTTAGCAGTTAGTGGTGCAAAAATGCCCGATTTATTAAAACAAATTGAAAGTAATGGCGCTCAATATTCAATTAAGCAAGCAGATGTAATTGTGTTAACGATTGGTGGAAATGATTTGTTCCCAGGCTGGGAATCACTTGGGAAAATAGATTTAGAGACGTATCGTCCTGACACAGAGACGTTTCAAAATGAAGCAAAGAAAATTATAGGAGAAATTCGTAAATTAAATACAGATAGTCCGATTTTTTGGCTTGGTTTATACAATCCTTTTGAAGATGTAGAAGATTTAAAAGGGTCTTCAAACATTGTTGTGGACTGGAATGCATCTTTAGAGAAATTAGCGCTAAACGATAAAAATGTGTATATTACACCGACATTTGATTTATTCCAAAACCGCGGGAAAGATTTATTATACTCTGATCATTTTCATCCGAACGAAGTAGGTTATACGTATATGGCAGAACGTTTAGTTCAAAATGTTGTAAGTAAATTAAAACTAGAACAAGGAGGGGTAAAATGACGACGATACTTTCCGTACGAGACTTGAAGAAGGTAATTGGAAAGAAGACTCTTGTAGAGAATATTTCCTTTGATGTAAAGCAAGGAGAAGTGTTCGGGTTCTTAGGACCAAATGGTGCTGGAAAGACGACTACCATTCGAATGTTAGTCGGATTGATTAAGGCGACAGAAGGTACGATTTCTATCGGTGGTTATTCGATTAAGGAAAATTTCAGAGAAGCGATGCGTCAAATTGGGAGTATCGTTGAAAACCCAGAGTTGTATACATATTTAACGGGATGGGAAAATTTAAAGCAATTTGCTCGTATGTTAGGTGATATATCAGATGAACGTATTATTGAAATTGCTGAAATGGTTCATTTAGATGAAAGAATTCATGACAAGGTAAAAACGTACTCACTTGGTATGAAACAACGCCTTGGAATTGCGCAGGCGCTCCTTGGAAATCCGAAATTGCTCATATTAGATGAACCAACGAATGGTTTAGATCCAGCAGGGATTAGAGAACTTAGGGAATTTATACATAAGCTTGTAAAAGAAGAAAATATGAGCGTGTTTATTTCAAGCCACTTGCTAAGTGAAGTGCAAATGATATGCGATCGCGTTGCTATTATTCATAAAGGAAAGATGATAACAGTTGCCAAGGTTGAAGAATTAATTAAAACAGCAAGTGATCGTGTAGAATGGATTGTTACACCGACTTCTAAGGCGAAAGATATGCTAGAAGCGGCCGAAGAAGTAAGGGAAGTGAGTGTAGAAGGCGATCGATTACTATGCCGCATGGATATTGCATCTATAAGTAGTTGGAATAAACACTTTGTCGCAAATGAAATAGATGTACATAGCGTTAAGGAGCTTGTATTTACGCTAGAAGATTTATTTATTGAACTCACAAGGGGTGAGCAGCATGCGTGAATTTGCGAATCTAGTTTTAAATGAATCAGAAAAGATTTACCGCAAGAAACGTATTTTTGTTGTCATGCTTATTTTAGCAATCTTGATCCCGCTTTTTGTGTATGCGCAGTATCGTGAAATAGAAACGACACAAAAAAGACTCGGTACAACTGATTGGAAGGTTTCATTGCAACAGCAAATTGTTGATTCTCAGAACCGGTTGAACAATTCTAGGTTGCCAGAAGAATGGCGTGATTGGTTAAAGGTAAGAGTTGAGCAACAACAATATTATTTAGATCATGATATTAATCCGATGGCACCGGGTGCACCGACTTTTGTCAGAGCATTTATTGAACAAGGAATTACATTATTTATTCCGCTTCTCGTAATGATTGTCGCCATTGATATCGTTTCAGGAGAACGAAGTGATGGGACGATGAAGATGTTACTTACGCGGCCGATTCGGCGCTGGAAAATACTCCTTAGTAAATACGTGACGATGTTATTTTTCATTTCGCTCATACTGTTTCTTGTAGGTTTGTTTGCTTACATATTATCAGGGCTTGTATTTGGGTACTCGGGATGGAATTTACCTGTTTTAACAGGATTCGTCATTGATAAGGAAACGTTAAATACGAACTTTGTGCATCTTATTCCGCAGTGGCAATACATCTTAATGGCGTATGGACTAGCCTGGTTTGTTGCTATCGTTGTCGGAACTATATCATTTATGGTCTCTGTTTTAATTCGTAATACACCAGCTGGTATGGGCGTTATGCTAGCTGCATTAATTGCAGGCGGTATTTTAAGCTCGTTCGCAACATCTTGGGAAGGCGCCAAATATATTTTTAGTGTGAATTTATCATTAACGGATTATTTATCAGGAAAATTACCTGCATTACAAGGTTTATCGATGGGATTTTCTTTGATGAATTTAACTGTTTGGGCAGTTGTTTCTCTTGTTATTTCGTTCGTAGTATTTACAAGACAGGATATGGTGAATTAATTAGACAGGAAGTGACAGTATGGAAAATGTTTTAAAGAATGATTGGGAGCCACTATTGGCACCAGAATTCGAGAAAGAGTATTATCTTACTCTATCCAGTTTTTTGACAGAAGAATACAGCACGCATGTTGTTTATCCGAAGGTAGAAGATATTTTTAACGCTCTTCAGTATACAAGTTATGAAAATACAAAGGTTGTCATTTTAGGGCAAGATCCATATCATGGACCGAATCAAGCGCATGGTTTAAGCTTTTCTGTGCAACCTGGTGTTAAAACACCACCGTCATTGTTAAATATGTATAAAGAACTTCGAGATGAATATGGTTATGAAATCCCGAATAACGGTTATTTAGTAAAATGGGCGGAACAAGGAGTATTATTACTAAATACCGTATTAACAGTTCGTCAAGGCGAAGCAAATTCTCATAAGGGAAAAGGATGGGAGCACTTCACAGATCGTGTAATTGAACTGTTGAACGAACGTGAAAAGCCAGTTATTTTCATATTGTGGGGGCGCCATGCGCAGGCGAAGAAGAAATTAATTACAAATCCGAACCATCATATTATCGAATCTGTACATCCAAGCCCATTATCGGCAAGACGTGGTTTCTTTGGTAGTAAGCCATATTCTAAAATAAATACGATTTTAGCTAATATGGGCGAAAGAGAAATTGATTGGGAAATTCCAAATTTATAAATAGAAAAGGTAGTTAACAGTTGTTAACTACCTTTTTATTATCATTGTTGCTCGTTCTTTAATTTTGCATCTAGTACAAAAGTACCAAATGGGATAACTGATGAAACGAATGCTCCAAGTGCCCATAAAATTGATTTACGGTGTACGATTGTTACTTGAATTACTGCAAAGATGAATAGAATAAATAGAACACCATGAGCCATGCCTGTAATTTTAACAGCTGTTGCAAATCCTGCGAAATATTTCAATGGCATTGCTACAAATAATAGTAATAGGAAAGAAATACCTTCAACTAGTCCAATTGCTCTTAATCGTCCGATTGGTGTAGATAACATAAAGTAGCCTCCTTTAACGTATGCTTGTATATAGTAAATTTGTATTCTTTTTCAAAATAAAATAGTCTATTTTGTTTCATTATATACAAAAAGAAAGTTTACACTACGAGAATAGTGCAAAGTTCAAAATATAGTCACAAAAGCATGAGAATTTAAATAAAAACCTATTTGAAGTATTTGACTTCAAATAGGTTTTGTGAATGAAAATATTAAACAAGTACATCCGTTTTTAAAACGAATTTCTCTACAACTTTTGCAACACCATCGTTCATATTTGTATCTGTTACGTAGTTTGCAATTTCTTTAATATCATCAGGTGCATTGCCCATTGCAACGCCAAGACCAGCAAATTCAATCATTGCTTGGTCGTTATAGCTATCGCCCATTGCGATAACTTCTTCACGCTTAATGCCAAGCTTTTGAATCAGTTTGTTTAAGCTCGTTCCTTTTGTAACACCGGCTTCTGTAAATTCTAAGAAGAATGGTTTCGAACGCATCACGCTTAATTGGCCTTCTAGTTGTTTTTGTAGTTTCTTTTCAACTTCAACAAGGCGTTCAGCCTCTTTATTCATTAATACTTTTACTACAGGCTCTTTAACTGCGGCTTTAAAGTCATCTACTACAACAATTGGCATACCGGTAATATCGCCCTCAATTTCAGTATAAGGATTATTTTCTTCCGTTACGATATCATCGCCCATATAAGTATGAATCCATACATCTTCAGTTTGACTAATTTCAAATAGGTTGTGAACGATTTCAGGAGATAGCGTACTACTAAAGATTTCTTCGTTTGTTTTACAGTTAATAATTTTTGCACCATTAAAAGATAGAATGAAACTGCCGTATTCTTCTAAACGAAGTTCTTTGGCTACATTGCGCATACCAAACGTTGGACGTCCAGAAGCAAGTACAACCTTTACACCTTGCTCTTGTGCAGTCATTAACGCTTCTTTCGTACGAGGTGAAATAGTATGGTCATCACGTAATAAAGTATCATCTAAATCTAAAACAATCATTTTATAAGTCATATAGAAAATTCCTTTCTTTAATTGAAATCAAAATACATGTTCATGAAGATGTTGAGGAATAATAGTAAGACATCAAACCTCTTTGAAAAGAAGTAGATAAATTATTATGAGTTGTTGCTCATAATATTGGTTAATAATCATTGGGGAAGAATAAAACCCCAATGATTAAAGTTTGATTTTATCGTAACAACTCTAAAGGTAGAGTGCAATAATGGAAGTTTTCCAATTTAAGATATTTGTTTTGTAGCGGAACGAGAAAATAGTATTTCTAGCAAGATTGCCATTACAGATCCAAGAACGAGACCGTTACTTAAAAACGATGCTAGAAATGGTGGAAGGGTGGAATATGCTCCTGCTGGAACAAACATAACTCCGACTCCTGTAAAGATTGAAAGACCGGCTACTTTAAATAATCGTTCTTTATCCTGGACAGTTTCGTATTCTCGAAAGGCGAGACCAATCATGCTTGCGAATACAGGATAAATAGCGGCATAACCAACTGCAACAGGGATTGCTGCAAAGAATGAAGTAATCTTTGGAAATATACTAACGACAATAATAAAGCTTGACCCTAATATAAACGGGAGACGTTTATAAATATTAGTCGTTGCAATAAAACCTGCTGATCCAGAAATAGCGACAGGCCCAATAGCTGAAAATAGGCCGCCTAGCAATTGGTTGATTCCTGTTATAATGCCAGCTTGTTTAAAACGATCTGATGCAGCGTTTTCTTCATATTTAGAGACAACCTTTTGTACAACGCGAATACTTGCTAACATATTTGTTAGAAGTAAGAGTGTAACGAAAATGACCGTAATTACCATGTTCCATTCAACACGAGGCATTCCGAAAACAAATAAGGATGGAAAACGGATTATGTCTGTCACTGGTGTTATTGGATTAGATAATCCGAAACATGCGAATAATATCCAGCCGCATACGATACTGAAAAGAACGGAATATTGTCCAATAATAGGTAGCTTCATGATGAAAAAGGATAGTAAAATAACAATGAGTGAAAGAATAAATACGTTAGGTTGTACTTCTGTATGTTTTCCATCAAGGCCAAACATTCCCTTTAAGAAGGAGCCACTAAGCTGCGCGACAAGAAGAAATAAATACGTTCCAATGACTGTCGGTGTAAAATAGCGAACGAGTTTATCAATAAGTCCAAAAACGCTAAGAATAATACAAATAATACCGCTTAATAAGAAAGCATATTGAAGAACTTTAAGTGTCTCATTGCTTGATCCAAATAGCACGACGCCTAAACTTGCGTAAAGGGAGAAAATTCCCCACCAAAGGCCAGCAGGACCTTCTTGAATAGGAAGTTTATGCCCAAATATAGCTTGCAAGAGACCAGCAAAACCTAGAACAAATAACGTTCTTTGTACGAATGCGATAGCTTCAGCACCATCAAGGCCATAACTAGTTGCGACACTAATTGGTACAATAAGGCTTCCAGCTAAAATAAATAGTGCCCATTGTAAGGCGGAAAGAAATGTCTTCATTATATCAACCTCTTTCATAGATTCCGTATCTAGTATATACGTATTTTATTTCCACTGGCAAAGATGTAGATAGAGAAAAGAGTTGAAACACGGTATGAATGCACGTAAGCAATTATGGATAGCAGTTATATGTATGACTTTTGTTGTAATTCTAGGAACGATAGGATTTATGACGATTGAAGAGATTAGTTTGTTTCAAGCATTTTGGATGACAATGATTACTGTATTGACTGTTGGATACGGAGATGCCGTTCCTGTAACGCAAGCGGGGAAAGTATTTGCGCTTCTTATTATTCCTGTTGGCGTAGGTATTGTTACGTATGCAATTGGGGTAGTGGCAGCTATGATTATTGAAGGGAATTTATTTCATGCAGTACGGAGGAAGAAGATGGATAAACAAATAGCACAGTTGAAAAATCATATTATAGTATGTGGTTGCGGTAGAGTGGGGCTTCAAGTTGTACATGAATTGCAAGAAAAGAATATTCCGTTTGTCGTTGTTGATAAAGATGAAAGTATATTGGAGCAGGAAAAGCTTTTATTTGTACATGGAGATGCAACGGAAGATCAAGTATTACATAATGCCGGAATTTTAAAAGCGGCTGGTTTAGTTGCTATTGTTGCAAATGATGCCGAAAATGTATTTATTACATTAACAGCAAGAGGATTAAACGATACGATTAAAATTGTTGCGAGATCTGAAAAGCCAGAAACTGAAGAGAAATTAAGGCGCGCCGGTGCAAATAAGGTTATTAATCCATCTAGTATGGCAGGTATTCATATCGCAAAAGGTATTGCAAATCCATTAACCGTTCATTATATTGATACAGTGTTGTATGGAGTAGAACAGTCATTTGTCATTGAAGAAATTCTAGTTGGAAAAGATTCAATATTAGTTGGTAAATCGTTACTAGAGAGTAATGTAAGGAATCAGTTTGATGTAACAATATTAGCGATTTCAAGAAATGGGAATATTATACATAATCCGACAGGGCAGGAAAAATTGAAAGAACGTGATATGATAATAGTATTTGGTTCAGTAGAGAAATTGGGACAATTCGAGAAAGAATTACAAAGTACGAGGTGATAAGGAATGCAAATATCTAGCGACAAGATTTTAAATAAAATGGCGAATGAAATTGCGAAGGCGAAAAGTAGTGAAGGACAAAAGTCAAAAGAACATTTATTAGTTGTGCGTGCTTTATGTGACTTATTATTAGATGAACAAGTTGAAACATCTACATATAGAGAACCGCAAATTCCATCGCAAGTAATTGGATCACAACCAGTAACAACTATGCAACCAATTGCACCTGTTTCTGGGGAGCCAGTATATATAAAAGAAAGTGATGCAAACGGTAATTCTTTATTTGATTTTTAGAAGATAAATCGTTTGGCTTATATGAAAAAATTGCTTATGATAAAGGTAAAAAAGGGGAATTAAGATGAAAATTTTCTTTTTACTAGGTTGTATTGCAGCGGGGCTATCTGTTGCGTTAGGGGCCTTTGGAGCACACGGTTTAGAAAATAAAATTTCTGCAAAAATGTTAGAAGTGTGGAAAACAGGCGTTACATATCAAATGTTTCATGCAGGTGGACTATTCGTAGTTGCTTTATTGATGGATAAGGTTCAATCATCACTTTTAACTACTGCTGGTTGGCTAATGGTAGCTGGAATTATTATGTTCTCAGGTAGTTTGTATGCATTAAGTACGACAGGTATTAAGTTCTTTGGTCCAATTACACCTCTTGGTGGTGTAGCGTTTATTGTGGCGTGGATTCTAGTAGGGACTGCAGTTGTAAAAGGATTATAAAAAACAAAAGCTGGCATTTGCCAGCTTTTTTTATGGTCTTGGAGTATAAGTTGCTTGTTGACTAGGTAAATACGTAATTTCTTCTGGAAATTCTACGTAATCTAAGTAGATCATTAGTAGTAAATAGCGTTTTCCTGATTGCGGTTCACTAATAACGATATGGTCACGGCCAGCTGCTTCAATAATACCTGTATAAGATTGTGTGCCAAGGGAACTGCCACGTTCATAGGTCATTACAACCGTAGCTTGCTTACCTTTGTTTAAACGAAGGATATTTTCAATATAGGATTGCTCTAGAGGTAACATGCCTTGAGAAATTGCATATTGAGCTTGCGCAGCTTGAGCTGTTTGTTGTTGCATCGCTTGCTGCTGTTGTTGAGTCATTTGTTGCGGTTGTACATAAGTTCCAGATGGTTGATAAAAACCTGTTCCATAGTACGGATTTTGTTGCTGTGCCATTCAAAAATCCCTCCTCATTTTTATTCCTTAATATACGCTAGGGCAGTCTCCAGCAGATGGCTGGAAGAAGCAGTGCTTTTTAAAGCGACCAGAGTTTTGTTGGTTATACCAAGTTGGTGGACATGCACCTTCAGGTCTAAAGAACCATAAGGCAAAGTTGGCAGGCCAAAAACGTTGCCCTTGAATGGTCCGTCTCGCTAGGGCAATATCTTGTTCGCGTGCCCGTTGATAAAAATATCCTTTTTGCGTTGCTTCAAAACCGCCGGGGTTTTGATAAACCATTTGACGTAAATTACGAATGCTTTTAAAGTCTAAACAATTTCCGCGGACACGATTTACCCCAACGTTTCCGACCATTAACATTCCTTGTTGCCCTTCTCCTTCGGCTTCAGCACGCATCAGTCTAGCTAACAACTTTACATCTTCTTCGTTATAAGCAATAACTCCCATTATGTGTCACCTCTCTTTTTGGAATACCTTTTGGAAAGAGGTTTATCTCTAGATGAAGTGTGTAACAATTACTAGTTCATACGTATGAGGAAAAGGGCTCAGATATGACAACCAAACGAAGTTTTACATTGAGAGCGGAAAATAAAAAAAGCTAGCGTGAGCCAGCTTTTTTGTTAAAAAACTTTAGACCATAAGTTTGAGAAGAAATCACCAATAGAGCGCATTGTTAACACAAACCAATTTGCTTTTTCAACTTCCTCTGTCGTTTTTGCAGTAACTTTCATACTTTTACTACCGTCTAAGAAACCATATTTATCAGTTGATTCTAAAGTAATTGAGCCTACTTTGGCATCTTTCTTAATAGGAGCAACTAAATGTCCATCTTCAGCAAGAGATTTATCTAATTCAGTCCCAATTTTATAAGGTTCTTTGCTACCTTTTTTCGCAATTACTGTTATTTCTTTTTCGGGTGCAACAGTTACTTGGTCTTCTTTCCCTTTTACTACAGAGATTGTATTGTTCTTATTAACTTTTAGTTTTTGTTTTTCAAAGTTATTAAATCCATATTCGATTAATTCACGAGATTCTGTGAAACGTTCATCCATTGATTTTGTTTTAATAATAACCGAGATAAGACGTACATCACCACGTTTAGCAGTAATAGTAAATCCGTATCCAGCTGTATCAGAACTTCCAGTTTTTAAACCATCAGTACCTTCATAAGCGAAAGCAGCTCCTGGTAACATCCAATTCCAGTTTTCCATACGAATTGGTTTTGGGTGATTGTCTGGGAAGTTTCTAAATCTTTGTTTTGTATCCTCTAGCATTTCTGGATACTTTGTAATCATTGCTTTTGAAAGCATACCCATATCACGAGCTGACATAGAGTTTTCTGCATTTGGATCAGTACCCTCAGGATGTTTTCCTTTTAAGTCAGCGTTATTTAAGCCCGTAGCGTTTACAAATTTATATTTCTTTAATCCTAGCTTTTTAGCATGTTCATTTGCAAGATTTAAGAAGTTTTTCTCACTTCCTGCAAGAAGTTCTGCTAAAGCAATACTAGATCCATTTGCAGAGAATATAACAATAGAATGATATAATTCTTTTACAGTATATTGACGTCCTTTTTCGAACGGTACATTAGAGAATTCATTATTACGAGAGACTTCATAAGCGTAATCAGAAATATTTACTTTCGTATCCCATGTGATTTTTCCTTCTTTAATTGCTTCTAAAACAGCGTAAACAACAATTAATTTTGACATACTAGCAATAGCTAGCAATTCATCTGGATTTTGCTCGTGAAGTATTTTTCCTGTATCTGCATCAAATAAAAGTGCAGCCGCCGCCTCAATATGTATTTTTTCTTCCGCATGGGATGTTGTTACTCCTAAGGAAGAAATTGACAATACAAGCAATAGTAAAATAGACAAGATTTTTTTCATATAGATTATCACCTTCGCATCGTTATTTAGCATATAGCTCGTATCATTTTAGCATATCTTTACATATAAAAAGGTTACAATTTTACAAGAAATTTGAAAAAATGTTGGTTTTTCTTCAAAAGTGCAGAAAAAAGGAGATTTTTGAGGATAAATATAGAGAAGAATAAAAAAAGGAACGAATTTCGTTCCTTTTCACCATTTATATGTGTAAAAATTTCTCTACTTTTTCGTCTGGTAAAATGTTTCCAACGAAGAATGTTCCAAATTCACCATAACGAGCACTTACTTCATCGAAGCGCATTTCGTATATAAGTTTCTTAAATTGAAGAACATCGTCAGCGAATAATGTTACGCCCCATTCGAAATCGTCGAATCCAACAGATCCTGAAATCACTTGGCGTACTTTACCTGCGTATTGACGACCAATTTTACTATGGCTGTACATCATTTTTTTACGTTCTTCCATAGGAAGCATGTACCAGTTGTCATCACCTTGGCGACGCTTATCCATTGGATAGAAGCAAATATGATTTGCTTTCGGTAATTCAGGATATAAACGAGCTAAAATTTGCGGGTTTTGGTATGGATCCTCATCAGCTGGAAGGTAGTTGCTTAATTCAACAACAGATACGTAAGAATATGCAGGAACCATATATTCAGCTAAAGTTGTTTTATTCAATTCTGTCTCAATTTCATTTAACTCTTCCATTGTTGGACGTAAAATCATAAGCATAATATCAGCTTTTTGGCCAACAACTGTATACATTGCGTGACTACCTTTTTTCGCAGTAGCTACTTCGTTCCATTTTTCAACGACATTTAAAAATTCAGACACTGCTTGTCCGCGTTCGTCGCTAGATAATGTTTTCCATGCAGCCCAATCAATAGAACGTAAATCATGTAAACAATACCAGCCATCTAACGTTGTTGTTGCTTCACTCATTCTATTCACCTCAGTTAATGATAGTTTTACACGTTAACTATAGCATATATAGTTTTAAAATCATCTATATAAAACCTTGGCGCATAAAATTGTCACATTTAAGTGTTTAAGCAAGGTGAATTTAACGGCTGAATTTTATGAAAATATAATCATTTTTATTTTATCTATTTTTTGGGAGCTATAAGTTTAAAATATAGAAGAAAAGCAGTATTCTTAAAGATAGAGTTTTTTTAACATATGTAGGAGGGTTTATTCGTGAGCAACTTATTTACAACAGTAAAAGAAAAAGTTCAAGGAAAAGGCATTTCTATCGTACTTCCTGAAGGAACTGATGAAAGAATTTTAGGCGCTGCAGAGCGTTTAGCAAAAGAAGAGTTAGTAAAACCAATCTTAGTTGGTAATAAGGAAGAAATTAGCGCAAAAGCTGCTAGCATGAATTTAACATTAGCAGGCGTTGATATTTACGACCCAGCTACATACGAAGAAATGGATGCAATGGTAGCATCTTTCGTTGAACGCCGTAAAGGTAAAGCAACTGAAGAAGACGCTCGCAAAATCCTTAAAGACGAAAACTACTTCGGTACAATGCTTGTATACATGGGCAAAGCACACGGTTTAGTAAGTGGTGCAGCTCACTCTACAGCTGATACAGTTCGTCCAGCACTTCAAATTATTAAAACAAAACCAGGCGTTACAAAAACTTCTGGCGTATTCATCATGGTACGTGAAGAAGAGAAATATGTATTCGCTGATTGCGCAATTAACATTGCACCAAACAGCCAAGATTTAGCTGAAATCGGTATCGAAAGTGCGAAAACTGCTGAGTTATTCGGCATTGATCCACGTGTTGCTATGTTAAGCTTCTCTACAAAAGGTTCTGCGAAATCTCCAGAAACAGAAAAAGTTGTAGAAGCAACTCGCATTGCAAAAGAAATGGCTCCTGAGTTAACTTTAGATGGAGAATTCCAATTCGATGCTGCATTCGTACCATCTGTAGCTGAGAAAAAAGCTCCAGGTTCTACAATTAAAGGTGATGCTAACGTATTCGTATTCCCAAGCTTAGAAGCTGGTAATATCGGCTACAAAATCGCTCAACGTTTAGGTAACTTCGAAGCAGTAGGACCAATCTTACAAGGCTTAAACATGCCTGTAAATGATCTGTCTCGTGGATGTAACGAAGAAGAAGTGTACAAGTTAGCTTTAATTACAGCAGCTCAAGCACTTTAATTCTATAATGAATTGAAATAAAGACCGTCGCTATTATAGCGACGGTCTTTATTTTTCTAAGCCAAGTGCTTTATTATTACGATCAATAATACGTTGTAAATTCGTCTCATATAAAGGAATCTCGTCTATTGTTAATTGAGATGTTGTTAACTTTGGAGCGAATTGCTGCAATGTTTTTAAAAGACGCATCATTAAATCTTGTACTGTAATGGTTTCGCCAAGTAATTCTGAGAGTGAGGCC
Source organism: Bacillus sp. AR4-2 (assembly GCF_008274865.1). Taxonomy (NCBI): domain Bacteria; kingdom Bacillati; phylum Bacillota; class Bacilli; order Caryophanales; family Bacillaceae; genus Bacillus; species Bacillus sp. AR4-2. The sequence goes on along the minus strand of NZ_CP031062.1, from coordinate 5,134,701 downwards.
ATCGTACTTGGTACAATTTCAGGGTACGTAAAGCGTGTTTCTTCCCCTTGAATTGCTAGGTTGTAGAAATCACGAACGAGTGCGGCGCGCTCAGAGCCACTTCCGGTAGCACAGAGGTAAATTTGGACAGCGACACCCCCGCGAATACGACGTTGTGAAATACCAGCGAATTTTTGATCGCGAATACTTAAGTCATAACTACCAGGACAGTAAGAGCCAACAATTTCTTTTGCCTCGATAGTAACGTCGTAATCCTTTAACATCTCCTTAATCAAATGCCACATTGTATCGTATCCAAGATCGATATCGATACCTTTTTCTGTTTCTTGAAATAAAAGTGATACATTTAAAACACCTTCATCAAGCACGACCGCAAGCCCGCCAGAATTACGAACAATGACATTGAAGTTGTTTTGTTTTAAAAAAGAAATACCTTCTTCTAAATGCGGAAGGCGTGAATCTTGAATGCCAAGGACAATTGTATTGTGATGAACCCAAGAACGCATTGTTGCGGCTGACTTGCCATTTCCAATGCTTGTGCATAATGTGTCGTCCATTGCGAATGACTGAAGTGCATGGAATGTTGGTCCTAAACTAGATTGATCTACAATGCGCCACTCTGGCTGAGATAAAATGGAACGGGAATTGCTCATATAACTAACCCCTTATCTTTAAAATGACAATCTCTATTATAGCAAAAAATGAAGAATGGAGTTTTCTCACATATAAAGGGGGAGCTTAGAGGTGAAATAATAAAAAGGATGCATTACATGCATCCTTCTTATTCTGCAATTTTTTCTAAATTACCGTTTCGGTCCATTCGGAAAGATGTTTGAGAACGTTCTTCGTCATCCATGACTGCCAATTTACGAGCACGGTTCATAATGTTCATAAGTGTTTCGTAATCTTCTTGTACAGTATGAGATTGCTTTTCTAATTTTTCTAGTTTCTTTTCTAGTTCCTCATTCCGAAGGATTTGTGCTTTAATTTCTTGTTTCAATCTCGTATTCTCGTTTTCAAGAGCTGTCACTTTTATATTTGAAGATCCGACTGTTTGTAAAAAATAAATAACATCTTGCATTGTCATAGAGCTTCTTGCAGCAGGAGCAGTAGATTCTTGATATGGAATAGCTTCTTTATATTGTACGATTGATTCTTCTTGTACTAATTCTTCATAATCAGTTATCGAATCTGAAGCTGGTGGTGTATAAAGTAAACGTTTTTTCGCTTGTTCACCGCTTGCAGCACGCATTTTATCTTTACGATGTTTTTTTGCTAGTTGAAGAGCTTGTTCATAGCTATAGCGAACAACAGCATTCCAGCGGAAACCACAAGCAGCAGATGTACGATTTAACTGATCCCCTACTTCCTCAAATGCATTTAATTGCGTACTTCCTTCTCTAACATGACGAAGTACCGTTTCAGCAAGTAATAAATCATCCTCATCTGTCCAAGCATCTTGTCTTACTTTCATAGATTCAACTCCCTTTCTTTTTATGAACTTCCTATTTTTATAATGGGCAAAAAAATAAACTTTTATACAAAGCTTTTAAAAATATGGTAGATTTCGATGAAAGGTAAAAATTTTCCCATGAATGGTGAGCGCTTCTGTAGGAGAGCATATAAATATGTAGCAATATGTAGAGAATAGGCTTTGTAGGGAAACTTGCAACGAGCTTCAAAGAGCGGTAAAATACCATTTAGTGTTTATTTTTAAATGTACTTGAGAAAAGTTTAAAATAGAGGAAGTGTTATATAATGGGAAACGAGTTTCGCGTGTGCGATGACTGTCAGGCAACGAACGTTAAAACGTTAGTTCCGAAGCTAAAAAAAGTAGATTCATGTGCAACGATTGAAGTTGGATGTCAGTCTTACTGTGGTCCTGGTCGTAAAAAATCATTCGCATTTGTAAATAACCGTCCAGTTGCGGCTCCAACAGAAGATGAGTTAATCATGAAAATTGAAGCAAAGTTAAATAAGTAAGAAAAAGAAGAGTGAAAAGATTCCTCTTCTTTTTTTATGCCCATAAGAGGAATGGTTTATTCTGCGAAAGTAATCTTGTGTGGATGAACGTTTTCTAAAGGATGGACATAACTTTTGTATTAAAATTCCAATTTATATAAATTTATATTTCAAAATAATGGTTGACAGTCTTTTAAAGCGATAGGTAGAATAGAAGTGTCTGATTCTGAGAATCATTATCAGGGAAATAACAATTCACCTAATTTTTTTATTACTATTTGAGAATAAATTTCATTTCAATAAATATATGTTATTGGTTAGGATGGTTGAGGGATGGAAGCGAGCGCAAGCAGTATAGAACAGCAAGAAGAGAATGTTAAAGAGATTAAGAGCAGACCGCTCATCGCTTCTATTATTTTAGTAGCGGGTACAATTTTGTTAGCTTTAAGCATGGCAGTTTCTATTTCTTTTGGGGCTGCAGATATTAGTTTAAAGACTGTATGGCAAGCTGTATTTCAGTTTGATGGATCTATTACACATCATAACGTAATTCAAGAGCTTCGCATGCCTAGAGCAATAGGGGGCGTAGTTGCAGGTGCCTTTTTAGCGGTATCAGGAGCAATTATGCAAGGTATGACGCGAAATCCACTTGCTTCACCATCGTTAATGGGGATTACAGATGGAGCTGTATTTGGAATTGCAATTATGTATGCATTTTTCCCTAATTCACCTTATTTAATGTTTGTTATCGCATCTTTTATTGGAGCTGCGTTTGGTGCAAGCATTGTATATGGAATTGGATCTTCTTCACCAGGTGGATTAACACCTGTGAAATTAGCTTTAGCAGGTGCAGCTATTAGTGCTTTATTAGGGGCAATTTCATCTGGAATCGCATTGTATTTCAATCTTGCCCAAGAGGTGAGTATGTGGAATGCAGGCGGAGTCGCTGGAGTGAAATGGCAAAGTATTAATATGTTAGTGCCAATTGGCCTTGTTTGTCTTTTTATCGCAATTATGATGTCGAGATATATTACAATTTTGAGCTTCGGTGAAGAAATTGCAATTGGACTTGGTCAAAATACGACATTGATTAAATTTATCGGAACAGTACTTGTTCTTGTTTTAACGGGTTCCGCAGTTTCCATGGCAGGATCAGTTGGATTTGTTGGTCTTGTAATTCCGCATATGACTCGTTTCCTCGTAGGCTCGGACTATAGATGGGTTATTCCATGTTCTGCGGTCTTAGGTGGGCTGTTAATTGAATGTGCAGATATGTTATCTCGCGTTATTAACCCGCCATTTGAAACGCCAATTGGAGCAATTACAGCGCTAATTGGGGTTCCATTCTTCCTCTACTTAGCACGTAATGAAGGGAGAGGAAAGATGTGAGGACGAGTGTCTTAACAAAAAAGAACATTTCTATATTAACGATTTTAGTAGGACTAATCGTTTCTATATTTCTTATTAGTTTAAATACAGGAACTTTTAAAATCCCGCCAATGGACGTATTAAAGTCATTGGTTGGACTAGGGGCTGAAGATCAGTCTGTTATTTTATTTGAATTCCGTATGCCGCGTATGGTAATTGCTATACTAGTCGGATCTGCTTTAGCTATGTCAGGCGCGATTTTGCAAGGTTTATCACGAAATCCGCTTGCTGATCCAGGTATTATAGGTATTAATGCTGGAGCGGGATTAACAGTTGTTATATTCGTCTACTTCTTCTTCGGAAAAGTAGGGACTGGTACATTTTTATCTGTATTCATTCTTCCATTCTTCGCACTAGTTGGAGCGATATTAGCAGCGGTAATTATTTATTTACTAGCATGGAAAGACGGCGTTTCATCGACTCGATTAATACTAGTCGGTATTGCCGTTGCAGCTGGATTTGGAGCTGTTAGTTTAATTTTCTCTATGAAGATGACATCTAACGATTTTCGTTTTGCTACGATTTGGCTGGCGGGAAGTCTATGGGGGACAGATTGGAAATTCGTATTAAGTGTACTTCCATGGATGGTTATTTTCTTACCGCTTGCTATAAGTAAAGCACACATATTAAATGTAATGAACCTAGGCGATTCTACAGCAGTTGGCCTTGGTGTAAACGTAGAAAAAGAAAGACGTAAATTATTATTTATTGCAGTTTGTTTAGCAGGTGCATCTGTTGCTGTTGCCGGTGGAATTGGCTTTATCGGTTTAATGGCCCCGCATTTAGCAAGGCGCCTTGTTGGTGGTAAACATCAAATTATGTTGCCCACAGCTGCGCTAATAGGAACGTTTTTACTTTTATTCGCAGACGTAATTTCAAGAAGTGTACTAACAACTTCAGAAATACCAGTCGGTCTTGTTATTTCTGTAATTGGTGCACCGTATTTCATTTATTTACTTATGAGGACAAAATAAAGGGAGGCTTTTCGTATGGCAACTTTAGCGGTGGATGCGGTATCTGTTGGCTATAATGAAGGTTTAATTATTGATGGGTTAACAGTTGAAATTCCGGAAGGGAAAATTACAACAATTATTGGACCAAATGGTTGTGGGAAGTCCACATTATTAAAAACGGCGTCTCGTATTTTGAAGGCAAAGCAAGGTACTGTTTATCTTGACGGAAAAGCAATTGAGAAACAGCCAACGAAAGAAATTGCAAAGAAAATGGCGATTTTACCACAAACTGCAGAAGTACCAACGGGTCTTACTGTATTTGAGCTTGTGTCATATGGAAGATTCCCTCATCAAAAAGGGTTTGGCACGTTGAAAGAAGAGGATTATCGCTACATTAACTGGGCACTTGAAGTGACAGGAATGAAAGAATTTGCGAATCGTCCAGCAGAAGCGCTATCAGGCGGTCAACGTCAACGTGTTTGGATTGCAATGGCTCTTGCACAAGGAACAGAATTACTTGTATTGGATGAACCAACGACGTACTTAGATATGGCTCATCAATTAGAAGTATTAAACTTATTGAAAAAGTTAAATGAAGAAGAAGGTAGAACGATTGTTATGGTTATCCATGACTTAAATCACGCTTCTCGTTTCTCAGATCATATGATTGCATTAAAAGCAGGTAAGTTAATGAAACAAGGAACGCCAGATGAAGTTATGACAAGTGAAACACTTCGTAACGTATTTGAGATTGAAGCTCAAATCGTTCCATGTCCAGTAAACTGTAAGCCAATTTGTTTAACATATGATTTAGCGATGATTAGTAATCAATTGCGTAAAAAAGCATAAGTAGAACCCCCTCGTGAAGAGGGGGACTTCTAATGGACGTTGAGCTTCTTATATAAGAATGGGAAGTTGAACGCCCGTTAGAATGGGTTATTAACAACAATTAATAAATATATATTGATTAATTGTTATCTTTGTTTCTTATAGTTCGTTGTAACTTATAAGATAAATACAGCTAGAAGGAGTGGGAACATGAAGAATTTTAAAATGGCACTATTAGCAATGGTACTAGTTGTGACTTCTGTACTATTTGCAGCTTGTTCTAACAAAGAAGAAGAAAAGAAAGCAGATGCAAAGACTGAAGAGCGCACTGTAAAACATGCAAAAGGGGAAATTAAAATTCCTGCAAACCCAAAGAAAATTGCTGACCTTAGTGGTTCAACAGAAGAATTATTAATTTTCGGTATGAAACCGGTTATTACTGCTAATACATCTCAAGAAAAAATTGATGCACATATTGAAAAGAAACTAAAAGACGTTAAACCAGTTGGTTCTGCTTGGGGCGATAAAATTAACATCGAAGCAGTAGCTGCTGCAAAACCAGATTTAATTCTTGTAAATAATCGTCAAGAAAAGATTTATGATCAATTATCTAAAATTGCACCAACAGTTATGTTAAACACTCCATTAGATCAATGGCGTCCAAAATTTGAAGAAGTAGGTCAAATCTTCGGTAAAGAAAAAGAAACAAAAGAATGGTTCAAAAAGTATGATGAAAAAGCAAGCAAATTACATGACAAAATCGTTGCTAAAACTGGTGAAGCAACATTTATGAAAATGGCTGCATATCCAAATGCTTTCCGCGTATACGGTGACTACGGTTACGGTAGCGTAATCTTTAATGATTTAAAACTACCAGCAGTTAAAGGCACACCAACTGATAAACCGTTAGTACAAGTACAAAAAGAAGCTTTAATCGATTACAACCCAGATTACTTATTCGTGTTTACAACTGGTGACGGTTCTCAGCGCTTGAAAGAATTCCAAGAAGAATCAATTTGGAAAAACATGAACGCTGTTAAAAACAACCACGTATTTACAATTAAAAATGAAGACTTAAACAAAGGTTACTTCCCACTTGGGAAAGATATGATCTTAGACGAAGTTGCTGAATTCGTTTTAGGTAAATAATGTATAAAGGAAATCACTTTTACTTCGGTAAAGGTGATTTTTTCTTTTTATAAAGGGAATTAATACAGTCTTTCATTTCTTTCTGTTTCTCATTTCGTTTATAATATAAAGTAAGAATGTAGTAAAGAAAGGGGGATGTCGGAAAGTGGTATATTTAAACGACAAACTCAGCGAAACAAAAGTGTTTAAAGACCCAGTACATAAATATGTGCACGTGCGTGATCGTGTTATTTGGGATTTAATCGGAACGAAAGAATTTCAACGCTTGCGTCGTATTAAGCAGCTTGGAACGACATTTTTTACATTTCACGGTGCAGAGCATAGTCGCTTTACTCATTCGTTAGGTGTATACGAAATTATTCGTCGTATGATTGATGATGTGTTTGATGGCAGACCAAATTGGAATGCTGAAGATAGATTGTTATGTTTATGTGCGGCATTACTTCATGATGTCGGCCACGGCCCATTTTCTCACTCGTTTGAAAAAGTATTTTCATTAGATCATGAGAAATTTACGCAAAAGATTATCGTTGGCGATACGGAGATTAATGATGTATTAAGTCGTGTTGATAAGGAGTTTCCACAAAAGGTAGCAGATGTAATTGCAAAAACGTCTACTAATAAATTAGCGATTAGTATGATTTCAAGTCAAATTGATGCGGATCGTATGGATTATTTATTAAGAGATGCTTATTTTACAGGCGTAAAGTACGGAAACTTCGATATGGAACGTATACTGCGTGTAATGCGTCCGTATGGGAATCAAGTAGTCATTAAAAATAGTGGTATGCATGCTGTTGAGCATTACATTATGAGTCGTTATCAAATGTATTGGCAAGTATATTTCCACCCGGTAACGCGAAGTGCAGAAGTTATTTTAACGAAGATTTTACACCGTGCGAAATCACTGCACGAGAAGTATTATACATTTAAAAATCATCCTGTTCATTTCTATTCTTTATTTGAAGAAGAAGTAACAGTAGAGGATTATTTAAAGTTAGACGAGAACGTTATGTATTACTACTTCCAAGTATGGCAGGAAGAAGAAGATCCAATTTTAAGCGATTTATGCCGCCGTTTTATGAATCGAAATCTATTTAAATATGTAGAGTTTACAGATAAACACGGTTTAGATAATTGGATGGAATTAAGTAGTTTATTTAAAAAGATTGGACTTGATCCGGAGTATTATTTAGTAGTTGATTCAACATCAGACTTACCGTATGACTTTTATCGTGCAGGAGAAGAAGAAGAGCGTCTACCAATCCTACTTCTTATGCCAAACGGAGAGCTTAGAGAGCTTTCACGTGAGTCGGATATTGTTGAGGCGATTACAGGTAAGAAAAGAACGGATCAAAAGCTATTCTATCCACATGATTTAATCTATGAAGATGGAAGAAAAGGAAAATATAAAGAGAGAATTATTGAGTTGTTAGAAGGAAAGAAATAAGAAGCAGCTAATGGCTGCTTCTTATGAAAAAACTTGAAATTATTTGTCGCTTAAGCGTTTTCCGCCAACTGCATAATGGTTTTTAGACATTTCTTCGATGAAAACAACGATGTTTTCTTCAGGAGCACCAGTTGTTTCGCTTACTGCTGTTGTTACTTTCTCAGCAAGAGCTTTCTTTTGTTCTTCTGTGCGTCCTTCTAGCATTTTCACTGTTACGTATGGCATGTACAATCGCTCCTTTTATGTAAGTTACACTCTTATTATAGCGGATTATGGGGAAGAACAATCGAAAAAACAAATAATTTCTTTTTTTGACATATGGAAGAGGAGATGAAGTATGGATCAGTTATTTAGATATCCATTGCACGAAATTCCGTTAGTAGCAATGGCAATTATTATTGCACTATCCGTTCACGAATTTGCACATGCATATGTTGCATATAAATTTGGGGACGATACAGCAAAGAGACAAGGGCGTTTAACGTTATCACCGATGGCCCATTTAGACCCTATCGGTTTGATTGCAGTATTAATTCTTGGATTCGGTTGGGCAAGACCAGTTCCTGTTAACCCATATAACTTTAAAAGACCGCGTCTGGCAGGTATATTAGTTTCAATTGCAGGGCCGATTAGTAACTTAATTTTAAGTGCAATTGGTTTAATTATTTGGTATAGCTTATTAAAATTTGGTGTATTATACTCAATTCCATCTGCAGTGGCAGATACGTTAGCTCAATTTTTCCAGATTTTTATTATGCTGAATATCGTTTTACTTGTATTTAACTTATTACCAATCCCGCCACTTGATGGATATCGAGTTGTGGAGGATTTAGCGCCAGCAAATATTCGCGCGAAAATGACACAGTATGAAAAATACGGGGCAATTGCGTTATTAATTCTCGTTATTACACCGCTTAGTAATTATACAATTCAACCTATTTTTCAGGTAGTTATTCCGCATGTATTTGTATTTTTAGATAGCATCATTGCGCCTATTTTTGGCCTTTTATAATTTTTAAGTGAGGAGGATTTTACATATGACAGAGAAAAAGAAAAAAATCGGTTTTAATATCGTGAAAAATGATTCAACAGATGGACATGGTGGATTTGGTGTTGGGGCATTAAGCTTAGAAAACATTTCACCTGTATTTGTTGATGTACTAGAGAAGACTGCATTCGTTGATATCGGTGCGATGCATGCGCGTAGTACAGTAGAAAAAGGTATTAAGTTTTTAACAAATAAAGATGAAGTTCCAAATGGAAAACCATTTTGGCTTGTATGGGTAACAATTGAAAGAACTGCGACAGGTGCGTATTACGCAGGTGTAACAGCTTGTGAAATGACAGTTGACCGTGAGATTCGCCGCGGATATAAATCACTTCCAGAACACGTAAATAAAATGGATAAATCATTGAAGCGTCACATTATGGTTGACCATATGGATGAATCATCTAAAAAGGTACTTGGTACGTTCTTGAAAGAACATAATGAAGCGATTTGGAACGAATCTAGTGAAGAATTGCGCCGTGCATTATTAAGTGAATAAAAAATAGCTGACGGGTGCCCGTCAGCTATTTTTTTTACCAAGGAAGATATTTTTTCCACCAACTTGTTTTTTTCTTTTCTTCAGTCGTTTTTTCAAATTCTTCTTTATCATCGACGTGATCCATACAATATTCAGTCGGTTCGGTACCTTTAGCGAAATACATTTTCACAGAAATAGGACAATTTTTTGTAGCAATTTTACCGTTCTCTGGATTGATATTAACCGCTACGACGTCACTTGGTTGTTTAAATTCTTTTTTAGGCTGTCCATCTAAGCCTTTCTCCATCGTATCAGTCCATATTTTCTTCGCATATCCTTGTTCTGCTACGTTTGAAATAGATTTAGGTTGATCATATCCGACCCATACACCTGTTACGATTTGCGGAGTAAATCCGATCATCCAACTATCCGTTTCAGTAGAACCAGATTTGCCGGCATATGTTCTTGATAATTTTGATAACATCGATTGGCCAGTTACAGCAGCATAACTGCTTAGTTTCTTATTAAACATACCAGTCATCATTTCTTCCATTACAAACGCTTTGCTCTTGTCGAGAACTTGTTTACTCTCTAAATGAGCATCGTATAATATATTTCCTTCATGATCCATAATGCGGCGAATGAAAGTAGGTTTTACTCCTTTTCCACCGTTTGCGAACATGCTATAAGCGTTAACCATTTCAATTGGTTTTACTGGTGATGTACCGAGAGCTAGAGAAGGTACATCTTTTAAGGCACTTGTAATTCCAAATTGTTTCGCTGTTTTTGCAAGCGCGTCATCTCCTAAAAACAAATTCGTTTTCACAGCATATATGTTATCAGAGACTGCGAGAGCTTGTGCCATCGTTACGAAATCATCGGCATAGTAATCTTTATAGTTCTTCGGTTTATACTTTGAAACGCCGTCACCTAAGGTGAATACAGTATATTCGCTTTTTAAGCGCGTAGCAGGCGTGAATCCTCGTTCTAATGCCGCATAATATAGAAATGGCTTAAATGTAGAACCAGGCTGACGAATGGCCTGTGTAGCCCTGTTAAATTGACTCGTAGTATAATCGGTTCCGCCAACAAGAGCAGCCACTTCACCTGTCGTTGGATTCATAGAGACGAGAGCAGTTTGTATGTTTGTTGTGTCAGGTATATGATCCTTTACAGCTTGTTCTGCTACAGCTTGTAGCTTAGGGTCTAGCGTTGTATAAATTCGTAAGCCACCTCGTTGTAAAGCTTGTTCGTCTAATCCGACATCACGAAGAAGCGAAGCTTGTACAGCATCTTGGAAATATGGTGCGACCTCTGCTACTTTTTTCGTATCTAATGAGGCAAAAGTTAGTGTTTCTTTCTTCGCTAAGGCTGCTTGTTGCTTCGTAATATATCCTTGCTTTACCATTTCATCTAATATGAGAGCTTGTCGTCCTTTAGCACGATCCTCTTTCAAAAAGGGAGAATAGACACTTGGCCCTTTCGGGATACCTGCCAGCATACTAGCTTCTGCTAATGTTAACTCTTTTGCCGTTTTATCGAAATATAGACGGGACGCAGCTTCGATGCCATAAGCGCCATGTCCGTAATAAATTGTATTTAAATATCCTTCTAAAATATGATTTTTATTATAGTTTACTTCAAGGCGGATAGTGTACATTGCCTCTAACAATTTTCGTTTCCACGTTTTATCATGATCTAAATACAGATTACGCGCGTATTGTTGTGTAATTGTACTAGCTCCTTGTACCTTTGCCATCGCTTTTAAATCAGCAACAATTGCACCTGCAATCCGTTTCAAATCGAAGCCGTGATGTTTATAAAATCTTTGATCTTCAATAGAAAGGGTCGCTTCTTTTACATAAGGTGAAATTTCATTAAGAGAGACATTGTAACGTTTTTGAATTTCGTTACTTTGTCCAATAACAGTATCATCGTTTGCGTAAAAGACGCTTGTTTGCGGGACCGCAACAGGAGGAGGTCCCATAATTTTTGCAACTATAATAATAACAAAAAAAGAAAAAACGAAGAAAAGGACGCACGAAAACATTGCGGTGAAGAAAAGACGTTTATATTTTTTAAGTTTTGGATTCATAGTTTGATCCATCTTTTTTCAGCCCCTCATTAATACAAGCGTTATTGTATTAGTATTGAGGGTTTTCGTTTATTTTAAACAATGAAATTTCGAAAATAAAAAAGCCCTTTCCATTAAGAAAGGAGCTCAAAGGCACGTGCTGGCCAATCGGTAATGATGACATCTACACCATAATCAATCATAGTTTGTAAATCTTTGTATTCATTAATTGTATATGGACGGAAAACATATCCTTGCTCTTGTGCTAACTGCACAAATTCTTTCGTTAATAACTGGAAGTTTGGATGTAATCCACTTGCTTCTCTATGTTTTGCTTCGGAAATTGGATCAGCAAGTGGTGTATCATATAAAATTGCTCTTGGGATTTCAGGAGCAATTTCTGCTAATAATGAAACAGAGTCATGGTTAAATGATGAAAATACAATTTGATTAGAAAGATGATATTCACGCACAAGTGCAACAGCTTTTTCCTCAATATTTGGGTAATGAATAACATCTGTCTTTAATTCAATATTTAGTTGTAAGTTCGTTGTGGAAAGCCAAATGAAAACCTCACGCAACGTTGGGATTTTTGCTTCATGGAAAGAAGGGTCTTTATAGCTACCAGCGTCCAATAATTGTAGTTCCTCTACCGTTTTTTCAGAAACAAGTCCAACGCCATTTGTTGTACGATCGACGGTTTCATCGTGAATTACGACAAGTTCACCATCTTTTGATAAGTGGACATCGAGTTCAATTCCGTGAGCACCAATGCGTTCTGCTTCTTGGAAGGCAATCATCGTATTTTCGGGATGTGTTCCTTTTACTCCGCGGTGAGCGAAAATAAGTGGTTTACTCATGTGAAATTCTCCTTATTATCTCTTTTCTTTTATTATGAAACTGCTTTAGGGAAAATACAATTGAATATGACAAACATTTACAAAAGTCTAACAGTTGCAGAAAAGTTAACGTTAACGTAAAATGTAATAATCAAGTGAAGGGAGGAATAAACATGTATAAAATTGATGAAGTAACAAAGCAAGTCGGTTTAACAAAACGTACACTTCGTTATTATGAGGAAATTGGTTTAATTCATCCCCCAGAACGTAGTGAGGGAAATATCCGTCTGTATACGGATGAGGATATTGCCAGAATTAAAAGAATTGTAGAAGCGAAAGAAGTGCTAGGAATCACACTTCAAGAAATGCAGCATTTCTTATCACTAAAAGAAAGAATGGAGCAAAGAAGAAATAGCGAAAACCCTCGTGATCGTGAAGTGATTCAAGAAATTAAAGATATGCTTGAAAAACAAGTGCAAACGTTAGACGAAAAAATGGAGCAAATGCAACGTGTAAAGGCAGAACTAGAAGATAGTTTACATCGTGCAGTAACATTTTTAGAGAGCACAAAAGGAGAGTAATCAAAATGGAGAGCAAACAAAAACTAGGGAGATTGATTACAGTGGTGGCTACCTTCCTTGCCTTTTCGGGTATAGGAGTAGTCGACCCAATTTTGCCGATTATTGCAGAGAAAATTGGTGCATCGCATTGGCAAGTTGAAATGTTATTTACCGCTTATATTTTAACGATGGCAATTATGATGTTACCAGCTGGTATATTTGCATCGAGATTTGGTGATAAACGGATGATGACAATCGGTCTTGCGATTGTGACTGTATTTGCGTTTATATGTGGTATGTCGCAAACGATTGCTCAATTATCTCTTTTCCGCGCTGGATGGGGATTAGGGAATGCGATGTTCTTCGCGACGGCGATGACTTTATTGATTGCATTAAGTAAAGAAGTTCATGAAGCAGTAGGATTATACGAAGCAGCTATCGGCTTAGGTATGGCTGGCGGACCGTTATTAGGCGGGATATTAGGTGGTCATTCTTGGCGTTATCCGTTTTTCGCGACGAGTATTTTAATTTTCTTAGCATTTATTTTAGTATTCTTTTTTGTAAAAGAACCAGAACGAAAAGTGAAGCGTAAGGCTGCTGGCGTAGGGGAATTACTTAACCTGGTGAAGTATAAACCATTTATGCAAGGTGCCATTTCAGGGATGCTATACTACTACGGATTTTTTGTCGTGTTAGCATATTCACCACTTATTATGCATTTATCAGCTATTCAATTAGGCTTTGTATTTTGCGGATGGGGACTCGCGTTAGCTTACGGTTCTGCAATTTTAGCACATAAGCTAGAAGGGAAATATGAACCAAAAACATTATTGAAGGGTAGTTTACTCGTATTTGCGATTTTCTTAATTGCACTATTCTTTGTGAAAATTATGTGGTTACAAATTACTCTTATCGTTTTATCAGGGTTGGCATCTGGCTTAAACAATGCATTATATACAAGTTATGTAATGGATATTTCACCTTATGAAAGATCTGTTACGTCAGGTGTTTATAACTTTGTTCGTTGGTTAGGTGGTGCGATTGCTCCGATTTTATCAGGAATTATCGGTCATACTGTTTCACCACAAAGTCCGTTTTTAGTAGGTGGAATTGTTGTGTTAGTTGGTTGTATTATGATCCTAATTCCAATTCGTAAACCATTAGAAATAGAGACAAAAACCCTTTCTTAAGAAAGGGTTTTCTTTCCTTTTACGGTGCAAACCCTTTCCACACATATGTTAGAACCCTCTGACTAAAATATATTTTCGGTATTTTTGTACTTTTAACTATACATTTTGGATGTTTTGTTTTATTTTTGTTAGGGGACATTAATGATGTCCCTATTATAAATTTGCATTGAAAGGCGTGATTGTACGATGGAACTATGGTTCACTGAGAAACAAACAAAACATTTTGGGATTACGGCGCGTATTAACCGCACATTACATACGGAGCAAACAGAATTCCAAAAACTTGATATGGTCGAAACGGAAGAGTTCGGAAACATGCTTATTTTAGATGGCATGGTTATGACAACAGAAAAAGATGAGTTCGTTTATCACGAAATGGTAGCACACGTACCTTTATTTACACATCCAAACCCTGAAAACGTATTAGTTGTTGGTGGCGGTGATGGTGGTGTTATTCGTGAAGTGTTAAAACACCCAAGTGTAAAGAAAGCAACTCTTGTTGAAATCGATGGAAAAGTAATTGAGTACTCTAAACAATACTTACCATCAATTGCAGGCGCATTAGATAATGAGCGTGTAGAAGTAAAAGTAGGAGACGGTTTCCTACATATCGCAGAAAGCGAAAATGAATACGATGTAATTATGGTAGATTCTACTGAGCCAGTAGGACCAGCGGTAAACCTATTTACAAAAGGCTTCTACGCTGGAATTTCAAAAGCGTTAAAAGAAGATGGTATTTTCGTTGCACAAACGGACAACCCTTGGTTTACACCAGAACTAATTACAACTGTGTTTAAAGACGTAAAAGAGATCTTCCCAATCACTCGTTTATACACAGCAAACATTCCAACTTACCCAAGTGGTCTTTGGACGTTCACAATTGGATCTAAAAAACATGATCCATTAGAAGTAAGTGAAGAGCGTTTCCACGAAATCGAAACGAAATACTACACAAAAGAATTACACAATGCAGCATTCGCATTACCGAAATTTGTTGGCGATTTAATTAAGTAAGAGAATTGTATCAAACAAATAAAGTGTAAGTAGCTCATTTAAGGTGTTTGTCCAGAAGACTTGAACATGCTAGCTACTTACACTTCTGTAGAGAAAATCGTCTTCTTGTTGTTAAAAAGAAGACCCGGTAAATCGAGAAAGAGGAGCAATTCGCTCCAAATTTGAGAAATAGTGAAAGGTTGGGATACCTTAAGTTCCACATAAGGAGGAAAAGAATATGCGTTTTGATGAAGCTTATTCAGGTAAAGTATTTATTAAAAGTCATCCAAGTTTTGAAGAGTCAAAGGTAGTTATTTATGGGATGCCTATGGATTGGACAGTAAGTTACCGTCCGGGATCTCGTTTTGGCCCTGCACGTATTCGTGAAGTATCAATCGGTCTTGAAGAATATAGCCCGTATTTAGATCGTGAACTAGAAGAGGTAAAATATTTTGATGCGGGTGATATCCCATTACCATTCGGAAACGCACAACGCAGCTTAGACATGATTGAAGAGTATGTATCAAAACTTTTAGATGCCGATAAGTTTCCACTAGGTCTCGGCGGTGAGCACCTAGTGTCTTGGCCAATTTTTAAGGCAATGGCAAAAAAATATCCGGATTTAGCAATCATCCACATGGATGCTCATACTGATTTACGTGAATCGTATGAAGGGGAGCCTTTATCCCACTCTACACCAATTCGTAAAGTGTGTGATTTAATTGGTCCGGAAAACGTATATTCTTTCGGAATTCGTTCTGGAATGAAGGAAGAATTTGAATGGGCGAAAGAAGTAGGTATGAACTTATACAAATTTGACGTATTAGAACCGTTAAAAGAAGTATTACCGAAACTTGCTGGCCGCCCAGTCTATGTCACAATCGACATTGATGTATTAGACCCAGCTCACGCTCCAGGAACAGGAACGTTAGAAGCTGGTGGTATCACATCTAAAGAATTATTAGATTCCATCGTAGCAATTGCAAATTCAAATATAAATGTAGTTGGAGCAGACTTGGTAGAAGTAGCTCCAGTCTACGACCATAGTGATCAAACACCAGTCGCAGCAAGCAAATTCGTGCGGGAAATGCTGCTCGGTTGGGTGAAATAAAAGTGAAGCCGACTGTTTAGGCCCAGTGGCTAAGGTTCTTTCCTGCAAAAGGCGCTTTTTGCCTCGAAGGAAGAAGCGAAGCCACCGATTATTCTAGCCGCTGCAGCTAGATAAAGTAAGAGCCCTCTATATGATTAGAGGGCTCTTATTTTGTCGTTATGTGCCGGTAAGTCGATATATTAAAAAAATCGCTGATATAATTCGAGTTGCGCCGATATATTAAAAAAACCGCCGATATAATTTCATTTGCCGTTACGCGATACAAAAAAGAGCTATTCCTAAACGATGGGAATAGCTCTTTTTCTTATGCAACCTTCTCTTCCGAAGTAACTCCGCGAATTTCATCAGCAGAGCGGATCGGATATTTACGGAACACAATAGATCCGATGTATCCGACAATAGTGGTAACGATTCCACATAATATAGCAGCAATTGTTACTTTTACAACGTCATTAAATCCGAATAAGACAAGAAGTCCTGGGATTGGTGATGCTGTTCCTGGTGCATTATTAACGAGCTGGAACAGAGAGGTAATAATACCAGCAAGTGCACCGCCAACGAAGTTTGTCGCATAAATTGGAATCGGATTTGCTGAAACAACATCGGCTTGTGTTAAAGGCTCGATTGCTACAGCAATTGTATCTTTCTTTGAACAAATTTTTAAGCGTTTAAAGAAAATAAAGTTCATTGGGGCTGAAGCTGCTACAGCCAGACTACCAATTGCCATTGGTAAACCTGTTAATCCAAGCATTGCAGTTAGTGCCATAGAACTCAGTGGAGAGGTAGAAATAACTGTTATTAATCCACCAAGCATAATACCCATAATGATAGGACTTTCTGTAGTTGCAACTGAAATCATAGAACCGATTTTACCAAGTGTGGCGTTAACGAGCGGATCCATAAGCATTGCCATTCCGCGTGAGATTGGTGCAGCGATAAATAGGATTGCTAAAAATTCCACACCAGCTGGTAATTTCTTTTCGAGAAATTTCACGACGAAGGCACAAACGTATCCAGCGAAAAATCCTGGTAAAATACCGAATCCACTAGTAGCGATACCAATTAAAACAGCATATACGGGGGAAACACCGATTGCTAATGCGACTAAAATCGCTGCTGCGACACCGCTCATACTACCGGAAGCTTCTCCTACTGATTGTAAAAAGTCATTATGAAACATTTCTCCACCTATATAACGGTGAAATGCTTCAATAAGAAAACTTGCAATTGCTGCATTAGCTAAAGCACCCATCGCCTTCATTCCGTAAGGCGCACGGTAACTGAAAAGTGTAAATAGACAAAGTACAACAAGTAATAGTGCTAAACCTTGCAAGATAGCCATTTGAAAACTGTCTCCTTTGATTTTTGTAATAAAAATTCGTATCATTCAATAATAATATAAAAGTGTATGAAACGGAAAAATTTTTTCTTGGGAACTGGCTGTAAGAAAAAATCCCTTACAATAATGTAAGGAAAGTGTAAGACTTTTAGATAGAGTATAGTATGCTCTTTTCCGTATAATACAAGTATAGATATAATACTAGCGAGAAAGAAGTGCAAACAGGAGGTTCATGTATGAAATTGGTAATTAAAGTTTTAGCTGTATTCGCCATTATTCTAGGTGGAACAGCGTATTATTTGAACACAAAAACAGAAGGTGTACATGCTTTTGTAGACAACTTCTTTTCAAATAAAGAAATACAAGATTATTATGCGGTTATAGATAAAGGTGAGAAAAAAGACGGAGAATACTTGTATACTTTTAAAGGGTATACAGAAGATGGAAAGTTACAGGTTATTAAAAGAATGATGAACCGTGAATTGCATACGGGGGCGTTTATAAAAATTTATGCAAAAGGTATGCAAGGAAAAGGATGGGCTGAAATCCCGAAAGAATCCATTCCGCAAAAAGCGTTGGAAAAAATAGAAAAACCATAAAAGGAGCGACTCATTCGCTCCTTTTTTAGTACGTTAAAATAGTGATAGATGTCTTCTCTTTGTGAGAAATAATTTTTGCACGTCCACCAATTGGAAAAGTGAAAATCGGGGTTGTATGCCCGAAACTTGCGTTTGCAATGATAGGGATATGTGCAAGTTCAGGTTTTGAAGCAATCATTTCTTGAATGTCTTCTATCGTACATTCTGCACCTTTTTGCATCTTTCCTATAACGATTCCCTTTATGTATTCAAAACCTTGCTGCTGCATAAGGGAATGTAAATAACGATCAAAAGTTTTAAGAGTAGATGTTCCAGTTAAACTATCTTCTTCAATAAATAAAATTTTCTCCTTTAAATTTGGCATATATGGTGTACCTTGCAGTAAGTTAAATGTGCTCATATTGCCACCGATAATATCTCCCGTAGCTTCTCCTTCTTGAATTGAAACATATCCTTCATTTTTAATAAATTCTCGATTTTCCTGATCTATATACCAAGAATCATCGCTCCATGTTTCAGATGGAAGAACTTCAATAGGCTCATTAGAAGTTAAGCACTTTAAAAAGTAATCGGTTGTATACCCGAGCCCTTTCTCCATTCCAAACGAAGAGAAATGGGGTCCTGAGTATGTAACAAGCCCTGTTTTTGCGTAAATTGCATTATTTAAGGCAGTAATATCAGAATAACCACAGAAAAATTTCGGGTTTTCACGAATTAAATCATAATCGAGATGTTTCAATAAACCATTTGAGTTGTATCCGCCAAGTGTAGTCAAAATAGCTTTTACATTAGGGTCTCGAAATGCTTCATGGAGGTCTTGAATGCGGGAAGAAATAGAGGAGGAAGCAAATCGATCTATCTCATCAGCATATTTTGAGAATGTAACTTGAAAGCCCATGTCAGTTAATCTTTTTATAGCAAGTTTTCTATTTTCATTTGAAACAATACTTAAACTACACGATGGTGAAATCACTCGTATTTCAGCACCCTTTTTTAACTTTGTTGGTATCACTACATTCACCTCTTTAATTGAAAGAATATTTAGATTTAAAAAATATTTTATCATATGAAATAAAGTAGAAGTGAATTATTTTTTGAAATGGAGTTTTCCTGATTTTTCAGCAGACAGACAGAGTCTTTTTTTGATATGATAGGAAAAGTGATTTATTATAAGTAGTATTTAATATCTATAACATTTGAAAGGTGTGCAAGACGTGGAGAAACAACTTGCAGGCTTGCCGGTACACGTTCATTTCGTAACAGAAATCCGTGAAGGGGCGAGGAAGGAAACCGTTGCTTTTGAAGCAAATGGTCAATACTATGTAAAAGGTCAAGGTACATATGTAACATTCCAGGAGCCGAACGAACAAGGCGAAGTGAAAACAATTATTAAAATTCAAGATGAACAAGTTCTCATTATGCGTTCAGGTGCTGTTTCTATGCGTCAGACGCATGCGAAAGGTGAATGGACAACTGGTACGTATACGAGTGAACTTGGTACGTTTGCATTGCAAACAAAGACTGATAACGTTCTTTTTAAATGGTCGGATGAAAAGAAAAAAGGACAACTCTTCTTAACGTACGCATTGCTTCTAAGTGAACAAGAAGCTGGCAGATATACTATTACAATTAATTTGAAGGAGGCAAAATAATGAATTCCTTAGAACAGGTAAAAGGATTGATTAAAGAAGAAATTCAGGCTGCTGTATTAAAGGCAGAATTAGCGACAGAAGAACAAATTCCAAACGTTGTATTAGAATCTCCAAAAGATAAAACAAATGGTGACTTCTCTACAAATATGGCAATGCAACTTGCACGCGTTGCGAAAAAAGCACCTCGTATGATTGCAGAAGAAATAGTTGCAAACTTCGATAAAGCAAAAGCTTCTATTGAAAAAATCGAAATCGCTGGTCCTGGTTTTATTAACTTCTATATGGATAATAGCTACTTAACAGATTTAATTCCAACAATCGTAAACGCTGGTGAAGCTTACGGTGAAACGAATACTGGTAAAGGTGAAAAAGTACAAGTTGAGTTCGTATCTGCGAATCCAACAGGTGACCTTCACTTAGGACATGCACGCGGTGCGGCAGTAGGTGACACTTTATGTAACCTATTAGCAAAAGCAGGATACGATGTATCTCGTGAGTACTACATTAATGACGCTGGTAACCAAATTCATAACTTAGCTCTTTCTGTTGAAGCTCGTTACATGCAAGCTTTAGGCTTAGAAAAAGAAATGCCAGAAGACGGATACCATGGTGCGGATATCATTGGAATTGGTAAACGTTTAGCAGAAGAATTCGGTGATCGTTATGCGAAAGCTGATGAAAAAGAAAGCTATGAATTCTACCGTGAGTACGGTTTAAAATATGAATTAGCAAAACTTCAAAAAGACTTAGAAAGCTTCCGCGTTAAATTTGATGTATGGTTCTCAGAAACATCATTATACAAAAACGGGAAAATTGATCAAGCACTTGCTGTATTAAAAGAGCGCGATGAGATCTTTGAAGAAGACGGTGCAACTTGGTTCCGTTCAATGACTTACGGTGACGATAAAAACCGTGTATTAATTAAAAATGATGGTTCTTACACATACTTAACGCCAGATATCGCGTATCATCGTGATAAATTAGAGCGTGGTTTCGATAAGTTAATTAACATTTGGGGTGCTGACCATCACGGTTATATTCCACGTATGAAAGCTGCTATTCAAGCACTTGGTTACGATAAAGACACGCTTGAAGTAGAAATCATCCAAATGGTACAACTATACCAAAATGGTGAAAAAATGAAGATGAGTAAGCGTACGGGTAAAGCAGTTACACTTCGTGAGCTTATGGAAGAAGTAGGCGTGGACGCAATGCGTTACTTCTTCGCAATGCGTAGCGGTGACTCTCATTTAGACTTCGATATGGACTTAGCTGTATCAAAATCTAATGAAAACCCAGTATACTATGCACAATACGCTCACGCTCGCGTATGCAGCATCCTTCGCCAAGGTGAAGAATTAGGATTAGCTACAGGCGGAGATGTGAACTACAAACTTGTTACTTCTGAAAAAGAAGTAGAGTTACTGAAAAAACTTGGTGAATTCCCAGCGGTAGTTGCGGATGCAGCACAAAAACGTCTACCACACCGTATTACAAACTATGCATTTGAATTAGCAGCAACATTACACAGCTTCTACAATGCAGAAAAAGTATTAAACCAAGATAATTTAGAATTAAGTAAAGCTCGTTACGAGTTAATGAAAGCAGTACGCACTACACTTCAAAATGCATTAGCAATCGTAGGAGTATCTGCACCAGAAAAAATGTAATTAAGAAAAGCGGAAGCGGCTCGTTTAGAATAGGAGGGGGATGGAGCTCCTGAGAGAGAGGCGTACTTTGCCTCGGAGGAAGGCGCGAAGCCACCGAGTATTCTAGCTGCTGGAGCTAGACAATAAAGAAAAGCGGAGCCGACTGTTTAGTCCCGAAGGCTAAGGTTCTTTCCCACAGAAGATGCATTTTATCTTCTAGTGGGGAAGGTTCTTAGACAGAAGGGGCTAGGAGGCAGAGCTGGACATAAAGAAAAGCGGAAGCGGACTTTCGTTTTTAAATAAAAGGCAATCACACGATGTTGTGATTGCCTTTTTATGTGGAGATAATAAAAAAATAAAATTTTATCAAACAAAAAGGGAATTTGCGTCGTCTTATATAAATGACAGGAGGCTTATGATGGAAGAAAAGGTAGAAGAATTAATTGATATATATATAAGAAGCAAATATATTCCTTATGCTATAAGTTAGCGAAAACGAAAGAAGATGCGGAAGATATTTTTCAAGAGACGTGGATAAAGGTTTTTTCATCAAGGCACCAACTTTCTTATGTGGATAAAGGAGTTAAAGGAAATCTGTGAATCGAAAAAAGGTAGTTTTACAGTTACTTTAAAAGCAAATGAAGAGTATGTATTGAATATAAGTGGATTAAAAGTGAAAGATGGATTCGTAAAAGTGAATTGGCAAGAGAAATAAAAGGGGCCCTATAAAGGACCTCTTTTTTATTGAATAGTATAAGTAACAGAAAAACTAACAGGACTATAGTAAACGTAAGGTGCATGAAATTGAACATACATATTTCCATCTGTTTTTGCAGTGAAAATTCGGCCGTAACCATCAGAATAACGTCCAATTAGGTTATGATTTGAGTCATAAACACTGTAACTAGGAGTTTTGCTGTTAGGATGAATTGTTAGTTCTTGTCCTTTTTGAAGGAAAATAGGTTCTTGTTCAGAACTACCTCCAGTTTGCAAAGAATAAAATTTTGTAAAGCTTTGTTCTTGAGCGGCAGCAGCGACTTTTGTTTCAGGAATAAACGCAGTAGCTCCAGTAATTCCTGCTAAAGTTAATGCACCTGCTAAAATCATTTTTTTCATAATAGAAAAAGCCTCCTTATTAGTTGTAATCGGTGTTGTTACAGTTAATATTGTATACGATAATGGGTAGGATAAAATATGCTTTTATGCATATATATTTTTTCTCAATAAAAGACCACTGATAAAATCAGTGGTCTTTTAAATGATTAAGCAGCTTTCTGTTCAGTTTGAGGAACAGGTTTTTGAAGCGAGTTATAAACTCCTGTTCCGATAACGTCTAATGCCATTCCCATTCGTTCAGGTGAAATGTTTTCTAATACGTTATCTTGAGGTGTATGGTATACCTTCTCAATATGATAGATTAATGGATTCCAACTATCCACACCCATCCAAATGAATAGAGCAGCAGGAATACCAGCTTCAGCAAATGGAACATGATCACTAGAACCGAATTTACCTTGTAGGACGAGGTCATTATTTAGTTGTTTACCTGCTTGCAAGGCAGCGTCTGTTACAAAGTTTGTAGAGCCATCAGGTGTCATAGCGTATAAATTCTTTGCTTTATCATAATTTGTTGCAACCATGTCGGCGTTAAAGACACCTAAAATACGGTCGCGTTCTTTTTGGGATAGACTATTCACGTAATAATCCGAACCAAGTAATCCAGTCTCTTCAGAACCAAAGGTAATAAAGCGAATTTCTTTATCAGTTTCTACATTTTGAAAAGCACGAGCTAGTTCTAATACTAATCCAGTTCCAGAAGCATTATCATTTGCGCCAGGTGCTCCGACAACACTATCATAGTGCGAGCTTACAACGACTGCTTTTTCATTACCTGTACTCTTTTTTGGTTTCTTTTTGGCGATAACATTTAGAGATGTTAATTTAGATTCATGTCTCGCTTTTAGGGAAAGAATTGTTGTCCCTTTTTTAGCGATTTCTTCTTTAAATGCATTTCCTTGCGCATAAGCAAGACCAAAGACAGGGATAGATTGCTTTTTCGTTAGGCGGGGATTGAAGGTTTGTCCATAATTTCCGCGTCCGCCAATTAAACTGTATAAAAGAACACCTTTTGCACCTTTGCTAACAGCATTTTCAACTTGTTTATTATAGTCTGTAACTGTTGTTCCTCTTTCAAATAAAACAATTTTACCGTTTACTTCATTTGGAATATCTTCTAATTTTGTCCCACCTTGAACAAAGATAAGGGGAGCTGTAACAGCTTCTGTAGAAATGAGTGCATTAGGAGCAGCACCAGCTTGCCAATTACGTTTTGTTGATAGTGGTGATTCAATGAATCCAACGTATTGATCGGGCACCTGAAATGGTTGATATTCTACGTCATAGCCCATTGATTTAAGCTGCATACCAATGTAACGAGAAGCCCATTCTTCGGATTTTGTTCCACCGGGGCGAGGACCAATTGTTTCAGATAAGAAACGAACATGTTCAATCGCGCGGTTTGGATCAATCTGTTTTGTAATAGATGGAGTTTGTGTAACCTCTGACGTGGAATCCGCTTTTGCTTGCCCAATTGGAGCTAAGCTAACAGCGAGTGATACAGCAAGCAAAGAGCTTACTATTTTTTGTTTCAATGATTTTCTCATTTTTTCCTCTCCTATTCTTCTATTCTCTCTGACTGACAAAAGAAGACGGATAATGACTTTATTTTACCTTTGCACCTTTTATTTTTCAATATTCAGACATTGAGAAATAAAAACGATATATGCATATTTGCATATTTTTGAGGGAGATATGTATGCTATCATTTTAAACGAAGGTTCGCTTTCTACTCTGAAAGCTCCTACATTGCATGAATCTAGTGTACCCAAACTTTAGATTATGTAGAGGAATGGAATCACTGTAGGGTTTCATTTCTCATGTTTGAATCAGTTGATGGTAATTATGTTTCCGCATTTCATAATTATTATCAGTGATATATGTAAGGCATCCATATGAAAATAAGAGGCTGTTCAAAGGTTTTCCGTACTTTTGGGCAGCCTCACCCCGTTAAAAGGACGATACTTTATGTATCGTCCTTTTTGTATAAAAAAACATCCAATCAATTAAGAAATTGATTGGATGTGAAAAAATTATTAATAATTTTTTTTGCGTTTTGTAGCCAAAATACTTAATAATCCAGCTAGTAGAAGAAGGATACCTACTGTTTGTGTAGGGTCTTCTTTATGACCTGTATTTGGAAGGTGTTTATCCGTATTTCGATCATCTTGCTGTTTGTTATCTGTTTTATTCGATGTTTCTTCGGAAGTTCCGTTTTCGTGTTTCTCAGATATTTCATTGCCTTTGTTTTCTTCTTTATTTGGAGGAGTAACTGGCTTGTCATCCCCACCTGAAGAAGATTCAATTTTTTTATTTGAAACTGTAATTTGTAGTGGCGTAGCTTGGGCTTTATCAATTGTAAAGTTTATTGGTGATGCATCTAATTGATAGCCTTTAGGAGCCTTTGTTTCTACTAATTGATAAGTACCAGGTTTCAAATCATTTACGATTACTTTTCCGTGTTGATCTGTTTTTAAACCTTCTCGGATGAATTTTCCATCTTGGTCTAAAATATTGAAAATGGCACCTTCAAGTGTTCCATGGTGATCAATATCAACTTTAGTTAACTCAATTGAACCTGCTGTTAAACTATTTAAAGCTGTAACAGAGGTAACCTGAGATTGTCCTTTCGTAATTGTGAAAGGAATTGGTTTAATGTTTAAATCATAGCCAGTTGGAGCTTTCGTTTCAATAAACTGATAATCTCCTGGACGTAAATCAGAAACAGAAACCTTCCCATCTTTATCAGTAGTTAAATCAGAACGAATATCCTTACCGTCCATATCTACAATTTTAAAGATAGCCCCTTCAAGAGTAGTACCATCGATATCATCAACTTTAGTTAATTCAACTGCGCCTTTAGTTAAGCTGTTAGTAGCAGTAACAGAGGCGATTTTTTCTTGGCCTTTTTTAACTGTGAACTTAATAGGTGTGTCGTTTAAGTCATAGTGTTCAGGAGCTTTTGTTTCAATAAACTCATACTCTCCTGGTGGTAATTCATCCACAACTAAACGGCCGTTTTTATCAGTAGTTAAATCGGTACGAACATCGTGTCCATCCTTATTAACAATTTTAAATACTGCACCTTCAAGTGTTGTGTTTTGCTTGGCATCATCAACTTTAATTAACTCCACACTACCTTTCGTTAAGCTATTAATAGCTGTAACGAAGACATGCTTTGTTTGACTTCTTTCGATTGTGAACTTAATAGGTTCTTCATTTAAGTCGTAATGTTTAGGAGCTTTCGTTTCAATAAATTGGTAGTCTCCTGGTTGTAAGTCTTTAGCGATTATTTTTCCGTCTTTATTGGTAACTAAATTCGTACGAATATCGTTACCGTTCAGATCAGTAATTTTAAATACCGCACCTTCTAGCATTTCTTTCTTATCTATAGAGTCAACTTTCGTTAATTTCACGCCACCTTTTGTTAGGCCATTCTTAGCAGTAATAGAAGCGTGAGTTAGTTGACTTCTCTCGATAGTGAAACTAATAGGTGTTTTATTTAAATCGTAATCTTTCGGAGCTTTCGTTTCAATGAATTGATAGTCTCCTGGGCGTAAGTTCGTAGCAGTAATCTTACCATCTTTATCAGTAGTTAAATTAGTGCGAACAATTTTACCTTTCGCATCGATGATGTTAAACACTGCATCAGAAAGTTTTGTATCTGGGTTTATATCATCCACTTTTATTAATTCTACAGCACCCTCAGTTAAGCTATTTGTAGCAGTAACTTGGAGCATTTCTTTTTGGCTTTTCTTAATTGTAAACTTAATAGGTGTACTATCTAATTTATAGTGTTCAGGAGCTTTCGTTTCAATAAACTGATAGTCCCCAGGACGTAAGTCAGAAACAGAAATTTTTCCATGTACATCTGTTGTAAGCTCAGTGCGAATGTCGTTACCATTCATATCAGTAATTTTAAATATCGCATCTTTAAGAGCAGTACCATCTACATCATCAACTTTAGAAAGTTCCACAGCGCCTTTCGTTAAGCTATTTGTAGCTGTAACGGAGATAGGATCAGCTTGGCTCTTTGTGATTGTGAATGGAATTGGCTCTTTGTTTAAATCATAGTGTTTCGGAGCCGTTGTCTCGATGAATTGATAATCACCAGGACGTAGGTTAGAAACGCTAATTTTACCTTGTTGATTCGTAACAAGATCTTTGCGAATTACAGTGCCATTCATATCCACAATTTTAAATACTGCGCCTTCAAGAGTAGTGCCATCGACTTCATCCACTTTAGAAAGTTCCACGCCGCCTTTTGTTAAACTATTTTCCATAGTAACGGTAGCAATATCTTTTTGGCTTTTTTCAATTGTAAATATAATTGGTTTTTTGTCTAAATCATAGTGTTCAGGAGCCGTTATTTCAACGAATTGATACGTACCAGGACGTAAGTTTTCGATAACGATTTTACCTTCACTGTTTGTTTTTAAATCTGTTTTAAGTACTTTGCCATCTTGATCTAGTAAATTAAATACCGCATCGGCAAGTTTTGTTTGAGTGTTTAAATCATCAACTTTAAGTAATTCGATACTACCTTGTTTTAAGCTATTTGTAGCAGTTAAAGAAATATCTTTCTTCTGTCCTTTTTCAATAGTGAATTTGATTGGTGTTTCATCTAAAACGTAATGCTTAGGAGCTTTCGTTTCGATGAATTGGTAATCACCAGGACGTAGGTCGTTAATTTCGATTATTCCTTGTTCATTTGTAACAAGGTTTTTATGAACTACATCACCGTTCATATTAACAATTTTAAATACTGCATCTTTAAGAACAGTGCCATCAACATCGTCTACTTTAGAAAGTTTAACTGCACCCTTTGTTAAAGCATTTGTAGCAGTGACATGAAGGGTTTCAGTTTGGCTCTTTTTAATTGTAAATACGATAGGTTTTTTATCTAAATCGTAATGTTCAGGAGCAATTGTTTCAACGAATTGATACGTACCAGGACGTAGATTTTCAACAACAATTTTACCTTCATCATTTGTTTTTAAGCCTTCTTCAACTAGCTCCCCGTCTGCATCTAATAAATTAAATACGGCGTTAGCAAGTTTTGTATTCATATCAATATCGTCAATCTTTGTTAGTTCAACGCTACCGTTTTTCAAAGCATTTTTGCTTGTAACATTGATCTCTTTCGTTTGACTTCTTTCAATTGTAAATGGAATCGTTGTTTCATCTAATACATAGTGCTCAGGAGCTTTTGTTTCAATGAACTGATAGTCTCCAGGGCGTAAATCAGAAACAGAAATTTTACCGTTTTTATCTGTAACGAGATTCGTATGAACTTCCTTACCATTCATATCAACAATCTTAAAAATTGCACCTTCGAGCATCGTACGATCGATGTCATCAATTTTTGTTAATGTTACTGCACCTTTCTTTAAACTGTTAGTAGCAGTAACAGTAATATTCTCTTTTTGACTTTTTTCGATAGTGAACGGAATAGGGTCTTTGCTTAAGGTATAGTCTTTTGGAGCTTTTACTTCAATAAATTGATAGTCTCCAGGACGTAAATCAGAAGCAGAAATTTTACCGTTTTTATCAGTCGTTAAACCTTTGCGAATTACCTTTTTAGTATCATGAGCGTCAACGATTATAAATTCTGCACCTTCAAGAGTAGTGCTATCAATATCATCAACTTTTGTTAAAGTGACGCCACCTGTAAGTAAACTATTTTTTACAGTAACAGGGATAGGAAGATCTTCCTTACTACCTTTTTTAATTGTGAACTTAATAGGTGTTTTGTCTAATTTATAATGTTCAGGGGCTTTTGTTTCGATAAATTGATAATCCCCTGGTGCTAAATCAGGAATAACTAATACTCCGTGATCATCTGTTGTTAAATCTTTCATAATTTCTTTGCCAGTTGCGTCTTGCAATGTGAATACAGCGCCGGCAAGAGCTTTACTACTTTCCACATCATCTTCTTTAATCAGTTTAACTTTTCCTTTCGTTAAACTATTTTTAAATGTAAGTGGAAGAAGTTTTTGTTGTCCTTTTTCGATTGTAAATTCAATTGGTTCTACATTTACATCGTAATAAGTTGGAGCCTTTGTTTCGATAAGTTTATAGTTACCAGGACGTAAGTCATCTACAACTAGCATTCCTTTACTATTCGTAACAAGGTCCGTACGAACATCTTCATTAGTATCTCTATTAACGATTTTAAATACTGCACCTTCAAGTGTTTCCTTTTCATCTGCAGCATTCACTTTTGTTAACTCAATACCGCCTTTTGTTAAGCTGTTTTTAGCGGTAACAGTAGCCTGAGTTGTTTGACTTTCTGTAATCGTAAATTTAATTGGTTTTGTATTTTTGTCGTAATACTTCGGTGCTGTTACTTCGATAAATTTATAATCGCCAGGGCGTAAGCCAGTAGCGATAGCTTTACCATCCGCACCAGTTTTTACATTTTCGCGAATAACTTTCTTTTCATCATTTGCATCAACAATTTTAAATACAGCAGCTTCAAGAGCTGTACCATCGATATCATCAACTTTTGTTAATTCAACATCTCCTGGTTTTAAAGCATTTTCAGCTTTCACAAGTAGAGTTTCTTTCTGACTTCTATCGATTGTAAATTCAATAGGTTCTGCTCGTAAAACGTAATGTTCAGGAGCAGCTATTTCAATAAATTTATACGTACCAGGACGTAGGTTACTAACTTTAACTTTACCGTGTTTATCAGTAGTTAAGTTAGTGTGAGGGGAAACGTCATTATTATTTGTATCGACAAGTTTGAATACAGCACCTTCTAGTGGTTTTTTCTCACCAAACTCATCAACTTTTAATAATTCAACCTCGCCCGTTTTTAAGCTGTTATTTGCCGTAACAGTAGCAAGAGCTTGTTGGCTTTTATCAATTGTAAACTCGATAGGGTTTGTACTTAACGTATAATCCTTAGGAGCTTCTGTTTCGATAAATTTATAAACACCAGGCTCTAGATCTTTAACGGTAACTTTTCCATCTGAACCTGTTTTTATATTTTCACGAATTACTTGTTTCTCGTCATTCGCATCGACAATTTTAAATACAGCACCTTCAAGGGCAGTGCCATCGACATCATCGACTTTTGTTAAAGTGACACCACCTTTAATGAGGTGATTCGTCGCAGTAACAGTAACTGCTTTCTTTTGACTTTTTATAATTGTAAACTCAATTGGTTTTTTATCTATGTCGTAATCTTTAGGTGCTTTTTCTTCGACAAATTGATAGTCTCCAGGGCGTAAATCTTTTGCTTCGATTTGTCCTTGATCATTTGTCGTTAATTTTTCATATCCACGAATTACTTTGTTATATCGATCGCGTACACTGAACTCCGCACCTGCTAAAGTTTTTCCATCTTTATCGAATTTTGTTAAAATGGCCGATCCTGGAATCAAACTGTTTATTGCAGTTCGGTTTATTACTGTTGTTTGATCTTCTTTGATTGTGAATTGAATAGGTGTACTGTCTAATTTATAATGCTCAGGAGCAGTTGTTTCTTGTAAGTAGTAAGTTCCTGGTTTTAAATTATCTACAGTAATTTGTCCTTGATCATTTGTTGTTAATTTTTCGTGTTCTGAAATTATTTTTTTGTCTTTATCAAGTAGTGTGAAAACGGCACCTTGCAGTGTGACGTTTTTATTCAGGTCATCAGACTTTGTTAAAACTACTTTACCGACAAACTTCTTATTTGCAAGTTTATATGTTGTAGTCTCTTGTGTACCAAGTTCAACAATTTTCCCTTGTTTTAAATCCCAGCTAATTACATAGCCTTCAGGAGCCTTTGTTTCTTTTAATAAATATTTATCGCGTTTTAAATTATTAAATTTAGCGATACCGTCTTTGTCTGTTGTAATTTTACGGATAACAGTTTTACCTGTACGATCGTATAAAGTAAATTCTGCCCCAGCTAATAGTGCGTTCTTATTGTCGTTATCTACCTTTATAATTTCAAGGTTTCCACGGCCTTTAGTAGCAGATCCTCCGCCTGAACCAGAAGACATTCTCACTTCAATCGTTTCAGTAGTTTCTGTGTTTTTAACTGTCAACTTATTGCCTGTGATTTTCGCTTTATTACTTACTTTTTCTTTATCGTCTGCATTAATAAGTGAGCGATATTCTAAAATATAAGCTCGATCAATTTTTTTCAAGAAGGCAATTTCGAAATGTTGCTTTCCGGTATTATTGTCTGTTGTTATTTTGAGTTTATAGTCTGTTCCTTCTTTTAATTCGTTTACTGTATCTTTTGTTAAATTTCCATATGGATCAACAGTTGTAGGATATAAGTGGAATGAATCTTCCACAATTACCTGATTTTCGGTTGGGTCATCTGTTACAACGGCATCTGCAATGGTTGATTGGCTTTCGTTAATTGCGATACTCCAATTAATATAGTTGTCGTCTTGCACAGCTTTTTTAGTAACGAAGCTACCACCTTTATTTACTTGAGTGTCACCTGTAAGGGTGTTTACGATTTTAGAGCCATCTTTTAAATCTGCCTCGTTTTTGTAGGTGCCTTGGATAAGTTCACCATCAAGGCTTGTTTTAAAGATAATATAGTAAGGTGAATTAATTGATTGTTTGAAATGAACCTTTAGGGTGTTTTTATTTTTCTCTGTAGGTTCTTCAAGTTCATATTTCTCAGTTGGTACAGCATTACCAGGTTGTGCATTATCAGGATTTCCATTTAGAATCATATCGCGCACTTCAATGGATCCAGGCACTAATTTTTGTTTATCTTGTATTACGTCTATAACATAAGGATCTTTAATCTCAACATTATTATAGTTAAAGCCTATTATCCAAGTAATTTCCTTCGTTTGGGCGTTATAAGAACCGTATTTATAACCATTTGCCTTTGTGAAAGTATCAGGATCGAAATTAGCTTCAACTTTATTTGATTGTGGATTAGAATCCGTATCTATCCAAGAAAGGTTACCTGTATTTTTAAATGAAGTTTTACCACTTTCTAGCTTTGTATAATCAAAGTCTGTCGTATATTTTACGACTAATGTCTTTGTCATATTAGACTGATACGTACCTATAAGAGTAATTTTGAAGCCTTTATCTGTTACATCTAAAACATAGTCAGTCCCAGCTTGAAGGGTATAATTTCCGTCTTTAATTTCTAGTTTCTTATCTTTTAATTGTAATCCACCATGATCAAAGGTGTCCGTAATAATCGCGTTGCTTAATGGATAGTTGTTATTATTTACTATAATTGTCCAAGTTGTTGTTTTGTCTTTATAATTTGTTTCAGCTTTATTATTAGATTTAATAATATTTTGCTGCTTGAAGCTAGCTTCATTTTCTTTACTTGAATCATTATCAGCTGTAACTTTATTTTTTACTTTTCCATCGTCTATAACTTTATTAGTTGGCTTGGTTTTATAGGTAATCACATAAGCACTATTAATATCATCATTAAACTGTAAATCGAATCCATTCTTCTTGTTACTTACAGTGTAATTATTAACAGCGTCTCCTGTTACAAGCGTTCCTTTTTCATTATATGAAGCGTTTTTTACAACAATAGAATTTGCATCTAGTTCGTGTGTATCGTCAAAAATATCTTTTAAAATCGCATCTGCTTTTTTGATCTCTCTTTGATCACCATTGTAAGTAATTGTCCACTCAATTGTTTGCGTCTTTGGATCATATTTACTTGTTTTATTTAAGTGTGTACCACGAGAAACCGTTACAGTAGAACTTGCGTTTTGTTGCTTTTGATTATCACTCGTTATCGTAACGTTATTTCGGAAACTTTTAATATTTTCATCAGTAATTTTTGTGGCATATTCGATTTGATATGCTTTATTGATAGAATCTTTGAAAGCAATCTCCAATTTTGAGCCATCTGATGAAATAATATTGTAATCTGTTGGCTCAGCTTCTGCACCACGCGTTACATTCCCATTAACATCAACTTCTAAATAATAAACTTTAATAGAATCTTTATTTAAGCTTGTACCCTGTGGAATGTTATCTTTAAAAACAGCGTTTTTAAGGGTGTCTTTCGTTTTGTTCATCTCTACTTTCCAATTAATTTCATTTGTATTAATTGGTCTATCAGGTAAACCCTTTTTATTCGTAGCTGTTTGTACATTAGGCTTAAAGTCAACTGTAATAGAAACATCCTTATCTTTAATCGGGAAAGGAATTTCTTGTGTTGTTGTACCTTTAATTTCAGCTTTATTAAATTCTGTCTTTAATTGTAGGTTACCAGCAACATCTGGATGCTCTTCAACATAATCGTTGAATGTCATCGTGACTTTTCCATCTTTTGTAACAGTAAAATTACCAATTTGATGGTTTTCACTATCATATAAAGGACTGTTAATTGTATTGTAAATCTTAAAATGTTTAGGAAGATCAAAAATATAGTAATCTCCATTTTTCACATTCATTGATTTTAAAAGTTCCCATGTAAACTCAATATTGGCAGGGGAATCTGTACTTGGACGGTTATCCTCTGTAAATGGTTTTCCGTCTTTATCCGTCAACTTTACACTGGTTAAAATGTTTGTTGTTATTTGCTTTGGACCTGAATTTGTATTCTCAGCAGGGTCGCTTGATAGCTTTTGTTCTGGATGGTCAGTAGCAATTTTAGCTGCTGGGTTTTGTTCCGGATTATCAGTGGCAGTTTTAGCTGCTGGGTTTTGTTCCGGATTATCGGTAACAGTTTTAGTTGCTGGGTTTTGTTCCGGATTATCAGTGGCAGTTTTAGCTGCTGGGTTTTGTTCCGGATTATCAGTAACAGTTTTAGTTGCTGGATCTTGCTCCGGATTGTCAGTAACAGGTTTAGCTACTGGATCTTGCGCTTGTTTATTAGTATCCTGTTTGGTGCCATCTTCTTTAGAGTTTTCTACTTGAACAGGAACTGATATAGGCTGAACCATTGTTCCTAAAGGAAAAGCGATTTGAACTGATT
The DNA here is from genome assembly GCF_008274865.1 of Bacillus sp. AR4-2. Taxonomy (NCBI): domain Bacteria; kingdom Bacillati; phylum Bacillota; class Bacilli; order Caryophanales; family Bacillaceae; genus Bacillus; species Bacillus sp. AR4-2. The sequence continues at coordinate 5,101,359 of NZ_CP031062.1, read as the reverse complement.
TTTCCCCAGGTTTTAAAGTTGAGTTAAACACGGTATCAACTTTAATTTTTCCTTTAGCGTCTTTCAAATTTTCTACTTGATCATTAAATATTAATTTTAATTTATTATCTTTAGCTGTTATAAAATATTGACCAATATTTTTTTGATCTGTTACTAAATCCCCTTGCAAATCTTTAGATACTTTTAATGCAAGTGGTATTTGAACTACTGCTGTATCATTTGCGTGTGCAACTTGTTGATCTTTTATTGACCAAGCGTATTCTACTTGAATGGTTGATCCTATCTTTATTAAATTGTTAGGATTTTTTGATTCGTCAATAATATGATTCGTTGCATCTTTCATTTCAACAGTGTCAAATAAGGAATCTCCTGTTAAGGTTTCCGCTCTTACTTGATTGTATGGAAAACTAGCAAGTTGCGAAAATAGTACGAATACAATTAAACATACATTAAAAAGTTTTTTCATTTTTCCTCCTCTGAACATTCATTTGTCCATTGGGGACTTATTCCACATGAACAAATGGAATATTAAAAGTATTTGTTATAAGCTATTTATTTTTGTTATCCCTCCGTTTCTATACGCGTTCTCAGACAAACAGAATTATGTTCAAAGCAATATTATTTAACGTAAAACAAAATGTATATTTACACAGTTCTATGGAAATATACACAATTCGACAAAAAATGCCGAAAAAAATACTGATATAAATAATGATATCAGACCTTTATATGTGAGATAGTTTTCATGTATATCTAGTAAAAAAGAATGGTTATAAAGGTAAGTTTTACGATACATACTAACCAAGGTAGTGTATCCCTTTGTGAAGGCTTATTTTTGCCTTAAAGTTATGTGGAAATAAAAATCTAGATAGGGTTGGTTTTGGTCAGAATGAAGACAATATGTACTTTGAAAATAGTCATTTATTTTGTCTAAAGAGAGTTGTGCGACTAGTGGACCGAAGTTGAAAGGTGATAGTTTCTTACATTGTTAGAGAAATATAAGGATTACAGAATATTCGACTAACACGTTACTACGGTCATTTTTGAGCCTGTTTAAACAATAAGAAAGAAGGTGTTTTACTCCTTAGTTACAATATCTTTTTAGTAAAGATAAGCTTAAGTAACCTCCGCTAAAGATTATATACTTAAATGATAAAGAGTTCAACAATGGTTCACATATTTTCCCAAAAATAAAAACGGCTGTTTTATGTGGAATAAATCTACAAAACAGCCGTTTTTGGTATTAGATTTCTGTTAAGATTATTGGCTCGCCGCGTGTTACGACAACAGTATGTTCACATTGTGCAACAAGACTTTTATCAGGTGTAACGAATGTCCAACCGTCGTCACCACGTTCAATAATATGATCAGCTTTCATAGAGATGAACGGTTCTACAGCGATAACAAGACCGTCTTTTAGAAGCGCATTATCCATTGGATCATAGTAACTTAAAATGTGATTTGGTGCTTCATGTAAGCTAAGACCAATGCCGTGACCAGTTAAGTTTTGAATAACATTGTATCCACTTTTATGTGCGAAGTTTGAAACAGCACGACCAATTTGATTTTGTTTTGAGCCAGCTCTAACCTTTTTCATTGCTGCCCAAAATGCATCAACTGCTGCTTGGCAAAGTTTTTCTTTTGCCTCGTCTTCTCCAAGAACAAATGAAATGCCTGTATCTGCATAATAGCCATCAAGTGCAGCAGATACATCGACGTTTACTAAGTCGCCTTCTTTTAATACACGATCTCCTGGAATACCATGAGCAACTTCCTCATTTACACTAATGCAAGTTACACCTGGGAAATCATATTCTTTTTCAGGTGCAGAAATAGCACCATGCTCATCTAATACTTTTTTACCGATCAAATCAAGCTCTTTCGTTGTCATACCTGGCTTCGCTTGTTTTTTCATTTCTTCACGTGCAAGCGCAACGATGCGGCCGATTTTTCGTAAGCCTTCTAAATCTTGTTCATTACGAATAATCATGAAAACCACTGTCCTTCCTCGAATATATATCTTATCCGATTGTATCATGTTTATTTTCGTCCTGCTACTCGCTTGCGGTATGCGGGTTGATTCCTCTCATAAAGAATACATGACAATTGTCATATCGATGTCATGACGCATCATACTGTTTCCTAAGTTTTCCAAGTAATACAATGTAAATATAAGAAACAGCGGGGGTGGAGAGATGGAAAAGATTATTGAAGTAAATGGTGTTTCTAAAACATTTAAACATAAAAACGTAGTAAATAATGTTTCATTTCATGTAAATAAAGGGGAAATAGTAGCGTTACTTGGTCCGAATGGTGCGGGGAAAACAACGACGATGTCGATGATGCTTGGATTAAAGGACCCAACAGAAGGTAAGGTCTTTATATTTGGAAAGAGTCCAAAGCATAGAGATGTTCGTAATAGCCTCGGTGCGATGCTGCAAGAAGTAAGTGTCATTGATAGTATTACGGTGGAAGAGGCAATTGAGTTATTCCGTAGTTATTATACGAATCCTATAGCGAAAGAAACGTTACTGCAGTTATCAAATTTAGAATCAGAGCGAAAGCAAAGATGTGAGAAGTTATCAGGTGGGCAAAAAAGAAGGTTAAACTTTGCGCTTGCACTTGCGGGAAATCCAGATTTGTTATTTTTAGATGAGCCGACAGTCGGAATGGATATTACGTCTCGAAGAACGTTTTGGGAAACGATTCGAAAGTTAGCAAGTGAAGGGAAAACGATTATTTTAACGACGCATTATTTAGAAGAAGCAGATGCTTTAGCAAATCGTATCTTATTATTTGCGAACGGAAAGATTATCGCAGATGGTACACCAGACGAAATGAAAGCAACAATTTCGAGAAAAACAATCACATTTTACTCAAAGGAAAGCATTCCTACAAAATTACTAAAGGAATTACCAAATGTAACAGAAGTAAAGTCAAACGAAGGACGCTTCATTTTAACAACGGAGGATACGGATGCAACTTTAAAAGCCATTTATCAAAGGAGTTTACCTGTAACAGATGTTTCAGTTGAACGTGGAAGTCTTGATGAGGCATTTGAACAATTCGTTGCAAATCAGAAGGAGGAAATCGCATGAGAGCGTTATGGATGCAGTGCAAAATAGAAATTTTACGTACATTCCGCAATAAATTATTTATCTTTTTCTCATTATTAATGCCTGTTATGTTTTACTACATTTTCACAAATGTTGTTCAAGTACCACAAAACGGAGATGCGTGGAAAGCACATTATTTAATTTCGATGGCAACTTTCAGTATTGTAGGGACTGCACTCTTTAGTTTCGGTGTGAGACTTTCTCAGGAAAGAGGGCAAGGATGGACACATCTTCTAAAAATTACACCGCTTCCAGAGGGAGCATATTTAACAGCAAAAATTATCGCTCAAATAGTAGTAAATGCTTTTTCAATATTAGTTATCTTTATTGCAGGGATACTAATTAATCATGTTGAGTTAACGGTAGGGCAATGGATTGGTGCGGGGTTATGGTTATTGTTAGGGGTAACACCATTTTTAGCGTTAGGAACAGTAATAGGTTCCATTAAGAAGGCGGACGCAGCTGCTGGCTTAGCAAATATTTTAAATATGAGTTTAGCTATAGTTGGCGGGTTGTGGATGCCGATTGAAATATTCCCAAAAATATTAAGAACGATTGGTGAATGGACACCGACATACCATTTCGGAAGTGGTGCGTGGGATATTGTAGCTGGAAAATCAATTGGATGGGAAAATATCGCGGTATTAGGAGGTTATTTCCTTATATTTGTTGTAGTATCAATATATATAAGAAAAAGACAGGAAGCGGTATAAATGATAGAGAAGAAGAGGATTGAGATTTTTCCAAAACATATGGGATTTTTTCCGTACATGTGGCTTGTATATTTATTATTTCCAATTTATCATTTAGCACAAGCATCAGGATGGAAGCTTGTGCTAGGAAGCGGTATGTTGATACTTTTTATTATCACATACCGTCAGCTATATTTTGTTCAGAAGACGTTTATTTTATGGGCATGCATTCAAATGATACTCATCTTTTTATTTGCTTTATTTTATAATCCTTTTATGATATTTTTTGGCTTTTTCACAGCAAGTGCGATGGGATTTGCGCCAAATAAGAAAGTATTTCGAGTGCTGTTATGCTCGTTAGTTATAATGCTTGGAGCATTTTTATTTGTAAATATGAATCAACTAACAACTACAAGTTTAGTAAATATCGTTCCGATGTTTATTTTAATGCTTCTTACGCCATTTGGTATGCGTAATTTTAATCAGAAAAAGATGTTAAGAAATCAATTAGATGAGGCGAACGAGCAAATTAAAGATTTAGTAAAACGTGAAGAACGGCAGCGAATTGCAAGAGATCTTCATGACACATTAGGGCATACGTTATCTCTTATTACTTTAAAAAGCCAGCTCGTTGAGAAGTTAATTGTGAAAAATCCAGAGCGTGCAAGTGCGGAAGCGAAGGAAATTACACAAACTTCTCGTACCGCCTTAAAACAGCTTAGAGAATTAATTTCTGATATGCGTATGATTACGGTAGAAGAAGAGCTAGAGCAAATAAAAGCGATCTTACAAGCAGCTAATATTGAATTAGAAGTGAGGCAAGAAGCAAGATCGAGCTCGTTATCACCAATTGAACAAAATATTGTCGGTATGTGTTTACGTGAGGCCGTTACAAATGTTGTAAAACATAGTAAGGCAACGCGGTGCGCAGTTTCTGTATTAGAATCACAAGGTGAACTGATTTTGAAAGTAGAAGATAACGGAATCGGTTTAACAGATCAAAATCATGATGGAAATGGTATTCGCGGCATGAAAGAACGAATTGCTCTTATTGATGGATTTGTTGAACTAGGTACAATCAATCCAGGGACGTTATTAACGGTAAAAGTTCCAGTTGTTATTAGAACAGGAAAAGATGAGGTGAGGGCATGATTCGAATTATTATTGCAGAAGACCAGCGGATGCTTCGTGGTGCATTAGGGGCCCTGCTTGATCTAGAAGATGATATCGAAGTAATTGGGCAAGCTGCGAACGGGGAAGAGGCATTAAAATTAATTGAATCGTTAAAGCCAGATGTAAGTATTATGGATATTGAAATGCCGATTCAAAGTGGATTGGATGTCGCTGAGACTTTAAAGAAAGAAAAATCATCATGCAAAGTAATGATTTTAACAACATTTGCACGGCCGGGATATTTTGAAAGAGCAATGAAAGCTGGTGTGCACGGCTATTTATTAAAGGATAGCCCAAGTGAAGATTTAGCGGCAGCAATTCGTAATGTAATGAAGGGGAAACGAGAGGTCTCCCAAGATTTAATGTTTGGCTTATGGCAGGAGCAAAATCCGTTGTCAGATCGCGAAAAGGAAGTACTGTTGCTTGCGAAAGAAGGAAAGACGGCAAACGAAATTGCGAAGGCACTTTATCTTTCGCCGGGTACAGTACGTAATTATATTTCTGAAGTATTAGCGAAGCTTGATGCGAAAAATAGAATTGAGGCAATTACAATTGCGGAAGAAAAGGGTTGGATATAAAAAGAAGGTTACCTATGAGAGGTAACCTTCTTTTTATAATTATTGTACTTCTATTACTTGATTTACTTTTTGTAACGGTTTGTAACCGTGTGCTTCAAATGCCTTTGCAAATTCATTTGATACGGCAGTGCCATATAAATCTTTTGCAGCTTGTACGATATGAGATTGAAGTGATTCAAAGTCTTCAGCGGAAGTTGCATAATTTTGCAATGCACGCATAACAACTTTACTTACTTTTTCATTTCCTTGTTTTTGAACAGCAATACCGTTATATGTTTTACCTTCAGCTAATTGATATAATACGTGACTGATAATACCAGAATTCACGTGTGATTCTTGATTATTACCATCGTTATAGAAATCTTGTAAATTTGTATATAGTTTATGACCGCCGTCACCAATTTCCCTTGGGATATCACGAATTGTTAGGCCACCTAATGTATCGCCCATAATCCAGTTTCCTTTATCTTTCTTTACGTAATATTCGATTTGTGTACCCCAGAAATCCGCTAATCCCTCGTTTAGTGCAGATGTTTCAGCGCTTGGATATCTCACAACTTTATTTTTCGTCGTGCCACTGAATACAGCATGTCCAAATTCATGAGCTGTTACATCAAGAGCGGATGTTAGTTTTCCGTCTAAACCATCACCAAATACCATTTGGTTCCAAGCGGGATGCCAAAATGCATTTACATAGTCTTCTTTTACACCATCACTAACTTCAGTAGAATCAAAACCGTGTACACTAGCAACAACTTTTGAATCTTTATTGTCGTAACTTTTTAGATTATGTTCTTTCTTAAAGTAATCGTAAATATCACTCATGTTCTTCATAGCGCCCGCGGCTTCTTTATCTGCAAAATTAGGAGTACTACTTGAAATTAGTGTCCCTGGATAACCAGCTTGACTATATCCTCCGAGGGAATCGGCGTAGTTTGCATTATAAATATAAATACCATTTCCGCGTGATAAATCCGCTAAATAAAATTTTCCATCAGTTCCTTTGGCAATATTGAAAGAGATGTTTTCTTGAAGTGCATTTTTTCCAGTTCCTTGCTCACTTGCAGGGGATAATCTAGGTGATGTTACTTGATTTATAGTCTTATTCTCTTTGTTTTTAATAAATTTTTCTTGAAAAAGTACTTCGCCAGTTTTTAAATCAACGATAGCATTGCCGTTTATAATTTGTTCATTGTTTTCATAAGTAAATGTAATAACAGTTGCGAATGTATAATAGCCATCTTTTTTCTTATAAACAACGGTTTCGCTAGAGAATTCAGTCTCAACTGCATCGCTTGGAATTTGAACTATATCGCGTAATTTAGATTTTACTTCATTTTTCGACAAAAAATTTGTTATAGTAAGATTAGGTTGTTGATTTAAATTTTGAACAACTTTACCACTAACAGTTGTGATCACTCCATTTTTATCTACTTTTACAATGAGATCTTGGCCATATACTTTATAGTTTTTATATGTTTGTGCAAGGCGAACTTCGGTTTGATTTTCTTTGGTTTCTTTATTGGTAGGTTGGAAATCTACATTTTTTTCAGTAGTGACTTGTTCTTGTTGAGCTTTCGCCCCATTTACCTCACCTTTTAAATACTTTTTAGCAATATTTTCTTTCGTATCATTTTGAGGTTGTGTTAATTTCCCGATTGTTAAACCAGGCTGAGCAATTTCAACTTTGACTGCACTTTTGTCTAATTCTTGAGCATGAATAGCTTCTGTTGATAAAGGGCAAAGAAGACCGAATGTAACGAAAGCACTAGCAAGTTTTCTATAATTCATCTATAACACTCCTAATCTATTATTGTATGTGAGATGAATTGTATGAAAAATTTGCCGAATTTTATATATATTATGCATTATTTCATATCAAAAATTGTCGAATTCACATTATTGTAGTGGTATGACAACTTAACAAATTAGATTGTTATAATGGGATGGTGAGTAAGTATGCACGCAGAGAAATTAGGAAGTGAAATTAAGAAAATTAGAGTGTTGAGAGGATTAACACAAAAACAGTTATCCGAGAACATATGTCATCAATCGGAAGTGAGCAGAATTGAATCGGGTGCGGTATACCCAAGTATGGATATATTGCAAGGTATTGCAGCAAAGTTACAAGTTCCCATTATTCATTTTTATGAGGTACTCATTTATTCCGATATTGAGAGGAAAAAGCAGTTAAAAGATCAAATCATTATGCTTTGTAAGCAAAAGAAATATAAAGAAATTTATAATAAAGTATGGAATGAGTTGAAAAAGGAAGAATATCATCCTGAGTTTCAGCAATTTCTTCAATGGCAATATCATGTAGCAGCGTATGTATTGAAGAAAAGTGATTATGAATATTGTATTTTAGAATTGAAAAAATTGTTAAATCAACAATTAACTGGGATTGATGTGTACCAAAATCTTTATATAGAGAATGCAATTGCAAATATTTATGCTGAAAATGGTTACTTTAAGAAGGGCATGGAGTTATTTGAAGGTATATTAAAGCAATTAGAGGCATTACCTGAAAATAAAGAGTTTGATGTGAAGGTAAGACATAATTATGCGAAAACATTATACTTAGATAATCAATATGAAGAGGCTCTTTATCAAATAAATAAAGCTATTGAAATATCGTGTCGAATTAATAGTATGGCATTGATTGGGCAGCTATACTATCAAAAAGGTGAATGTTTAGAAAAGCTAGGCTACGATGAGGTAGAGAGTGAAGAAGCTTATGAAAAAGCTTATTTCTTTTTTGATATACTAGAAATGCATACGTATAAAGAAAAGTTTATGAAAAAAATGACGAAATAAAATAACGCAAAAACTAAATATGCATAATTGCATAATGTATGGATAAATTTTCATGATATATTAAAAGAAAAAATGTGGGTGATGGAATATGAAGAAACTACTTATCGGTAGTCTATTAACGTTAGCAATGACATGGGGTATTTCATTAGCGGATACAGCTTTAGAGAAAAGCCAAGTAATTTCTCATGATGATCAAGAGGTACAATTAGCTTCAGATATGCCTTTTGAGTTTTAAAAAAAAACAACCGTCTTACTTAGACGGTTGTTTTTTTATGGAGTAACATCCAAACGTCTTTACTAGAAACAGGTTTGCTAATAAAGAATCCTTGAATGTGATCACAATTTTGTTTATGTAAAAATTCCCATTCTTCTTCCGTTTCTACACCTTCTGCAATCACTTTTAAATTTAGTTGTTTTGATAGTGTAATAATGGAAGAGACAATTGCTTCTTCTAAAGGGCTAGTTGTAATTCCACAAATAAACTCTCGAGCGATTTTTAATGTGTTGATTGGATATTTTGTTAAATAAGCTAAAGAACTATAACCAGTTCCAAAGTCGTCGATTGAAATTTGAATACCGAGATTTTGAAGTTGTTCGAGTTTTGCAACTACAGATTGATTTTGATTAATTGCGATGCTTTCCGTAATTTCAATATCTAGTGCTTCTGGTTTCAGTTCTGTTTCTTCCAATACCTTTGAAATAGTTGGGATTAAATCTGCATGGTTAAATTGAACAACAGATAGATTTACACCAACTTTTAAGTGAGAGAAACCTTGATTATGCCATCTTTTTGCCTCTAAACAAGCAGTACGTAAAATCCAATTGCCAAGTTCAATAATAAAACCAGTTTCCTCTGCTAGAGGGATAAATTGGGCAGGAGATACGATACCGAGTTTTGGATGCTTCCAACGTATTAATGCTTCAAAACCGATAATTTGTTTTGTTTTTGTGCTTACTTGTGGCTGGTATTCAAGGAAAAATTCATTTTGTTGTAATGCTTTTGAAAGTTCACCTTCTAAGAATTGAATTTCATTTTGAGCGATACTCATTTCTTTTGAGAAGAAAACAAATCTGTTTTTTCCATTTGCTTTCGCACGATACATAGCCATATCAGCATTTTTCATTAACTCATTTACATCAGTTCCATAATCAGGGTACATCGCAATTCCGATACTTGGTGTAATAGAGAGTTCTTCGCCTTGAATGAAGAATGGTTTGTTTAAAATAGTTAAAATCTGTTCAGCTATAAAAATTGCACTTTTTTCTGAGTACATTTCTGGTAATAGAATTGTAAACTCATCTCCACCTTGGCGAGCGACGATATCTTTTGAACGCAAGCAACCGCGTAATCTTTTTGCTACTTCAATTAATAATAAATCTCCAACGTCATGGCCAAGTCTATCGTTAATTTTTTTAAATCGATCTAAATCAAGGAATATGACGGCGACATCATTTGCGTTAGTTTGGGCTATATTTAAAATGGCTTTTAAATCTTTTTCGAACTTTCGACGATTTGGTAATCCAGTAAGTGCATCGTGAAAGGCTAAATGTTCTACTTGTTTTTGTTTTTCATATAAGGTGGTAATATCACGTGCTATCCCAAACATTCCGACCACTTCTTTGTTTATAAAAGTAGGGATAAGTGTAATATGGAGATAATAATAATAGCCTTCTTGTTCTTTTGTACGAACTTCTAACGTTTGTGGCCTACCTTCCTTTGTAATTTGTAAAGCCTTCTTTAGTAGTTCGTGGTCTTTTGAATCAATGAAGTGTACCAGAGAATAGCTTGCCACTTCGCAATAATAGGCAGTAAATAAGCTTTCGCACGCCTTATTAGATTGTTGAAAAATGCCATTCATATTTAAAGAGAAAACGGCATCGGGATGGTCCTCGAATAAAGATTTATAACGTTGTTCACTTTTTGATAATGCAAATGCACCTTCTTCAACTTCGTCCTCTAGTTGTGTAGTCAACTGTTCATATGTATGAATTAGTGCTTGATTATCTTTCCACATGTAAAGTTGCCGCAAGAATAACAAAATAAGTGATAATACGAGACCGATTAACATGAATTTATCATCCCAAGGTTGAATGATAATAAAAGAAAAAGTAATAATTATACTAAAATAAGGTAGTATAAAACGTACATAATCGAATCGATAATATTTTGTTTTCGTTTCATGCTGCATTGGTTTATCTAAAATATATAGTATGGAAGAAAGTCCAATTAATAAAATAGAAGCAGTGTGTATTAAATAATTAATTTCAGCAGAAGTTTTCATCCCAAAATTCAATTGAAACAGATGAATATAACCGTATACGAGTATAATAGTGAAACCGATAATTAATGCAATTCTACTAGAAGAATATTGTTCTCTTCTATATAGGCTAATAACGGCGTAAATTACTAATGATTGTGCAATGAAATACCCAATTAAAATCCAAGTATCCTTTGTTAACATGCGGAAGCTTGAAAGGTCTAAGATAAAAGTTAAGGTGAAATAAATGTTCATAATAATAATAAAGATGCTATCGAATGAAAATTGAGAAAGCCCCTTAATAGAATAATTTTTTATAAACTTTATAGCAAATCCAACAAAGAGCAAAATATATTGTATGATAAAAAAAGGTAATGCTTTATATGAAAATATAGATTGATCATGTATAGAAAGTGAACTAAGAAATAGGGTTATCTCCATAACTAATCCACATAGGCAAGTACATAGTAATAAAATCCAAAATAGTTTATCACTGCGTTTCATTCTCTTAATAGCTTTATATAAACAGTGACAAGAAAAAAGTGCAGCGAAACAGAATAAGAAAAGAATTCCAATTTCCTTTATATGCGACTCATTTGGAATAAAGAGTATCCAAAGAGCAAATATAGATATGTATATTATGACAAATTGTACATATTTTTTTTGATTAATCATATTATGACTCCGTTTCAATAAAGTTGAATCTCGAGGGAATGCTAATTTAAATAATAGCATATAAAATAGGATGTTTTTTACTATAAAAATTACTTTTTTGAAAAAATGGTGCAAAGTTACAATTTACCACTGTAACATTGCACCACTTATTCTTTTAATTCCTCTTATAGCAGAAAGTTCATCTATTAATTGGAATAATGCTAAGTCTTTTTGTTTACTTTCAATCATAATATCGAAATTATGATTGTGTTTTTTTGCAATGTGTAAGAAAGGCTTAATAAACTCTAAATCGATATATTCAGCATGAGCCCTAAATTCTTTTTCCGATCTCGGGGAGGAAATGTGAACTTTAGGAGAGATATTTGTATGTGACCAAGTTTCAAAAATTGCAGGAAGCAACTCTTCTAGTGGTTCCTCGCAAAGATTGGCCATATGATGATGATAATCAAATACAAATGGAATATTTTCTTTTTGGCAAATTGATAAAGTTTCAGCGGTTGTATAGGTTTTATCATCATTTTCAAGAGTCATTTGTTTTTTTATATGTGTAGGAAGTTTTTTTATGTTTTCATGGAAGCGCTCAATTGCCTTTTCTTTATTTCCATAGGCTCCACCTACATGAATATTAATGTAAGAAGAATCTGCAATGCCTATAGCATCCAATATTTTATAATGATAAGTCATATCCGTAATAGCGTTAGTAGTAATATGTGGCTTGTCGCTTGTAAATAGCGTAAATTGATTTGGATGAAAACTTATTCGTAAATTGTGTTCTTTAATTAAAGCCCCTATTTTACGCCAAAGTGGTGTGAACACCCCAATATAGTCAAACTCGACTTCGGGATGTGTTGCAAGTGGGACGATGGAAGACGATAGGCGATATAGTGGGATTTCATGCGCTATATTGTAATGAAGGATACGTATTGTGTGCTCTAAATTTTGCCTTGTAACATGGTACAGTTTGTCTTCTCGCTCTTGCTTGCTGAGTTTCTTAAAGCTTGTAAACGTCATTGTTTTGGCAGGAGAACAGTCCCAGAGTGCCATTGCATGTGAGACATATCCAAACCGTATAAGCATATGAGATACACCTCTTTTATTCATTGTCTTTCCTATAAAAAGAAAGCAAACATTGTTCCAATCCATTCCTTTCCTCTATCGATAAGAGAAGGCGGGTTTACATCGCTATAGGAAAGTACAGATGCATTCTCTAGATCTTCATGGAATTTCTTTTTTACTGTTTGAATGAAATGTTTATTATATAACAGGCAGTTTATTTCATGGTTAATATATAAACTTCTCATATCAAAGTTTGCTGTTCCGATATCGCAAATATCATCGTCTACTATAATAATTTTGGCGTGAAAAAAACCTTGTTGAAATGCATAAATATTGCAACCAGCCTGTATTAATTTTCGGCAGTACGGAAATTTGGCTTCTCGAACAAGAGGGTGATCAGCTTTTTCTGGAACAAGAATTGTGATTTGAACCCCTCTTTCTCTTGCTTTTAATAAGGCATTCATAATTTTTTTTCCAGGAATGAAATATGGTGTACCGATACAGATTTCTTTTTTTGCCGCGTTAATTAAATGTAAAAAAGTATGCTGTAAATAAGCCCCATCAGTCGGAATAAATTGATGCAGGATGGTACCTGGGTTTTGTTTTGGAAAATAAAGAGAAGCATCTAATAAATTTTGTTTCGTATCATCAAACCAGTCATGCAAAAATTGCTTTTGTAAATCTTGAACCCCTTCTCCTGTAAGACGTAAATGGTAGTCTCGCCATAATCCTAAATATTCATTATGCCCTAGATACTCTTCACCGATATTAAATCCCCCGATATAGCCGGTTTTCCCATCAATCACTGTAATTTTCCTATGATTTCGTTGATTGGCAGAAAAGAAAGGCAGAGGAAATTTTACCTTATGACAAAATGAAAAAGATACACCATGTTTTTGCAGGGAGCGAATAGCTTCGTTTGATAAAGAATGGCTGCCAAATCGATCAAGTAAAAGTCGTACTTCAATTCCTTCCTGAGCCTTATCAATCAGCAATTTTAAAAATTCACGACTGATTTTATCGTTTTTTACAATGAAGAATAAAATATGAATGTGATGCTGTGCTTGTTTTATATCAGTAAATAAAGCGTCATACAAATCTTTCCCGTATGTATAAAGGTGAAAATCACTTTGACGTAAAGGGAAAGTGCGAGAGCTTACTCGTTTTAAATGAAGAAGTCTCCCGTATGAAAGGTCAATTGTAATCCAAAGAGCAACGGATATTAACAAAAGAGATAAGTAGAGCATTAGTGAATTCCCTCCTTCGCATTCTTTTCACCTTCAGTGTGTTACAAATGATACGGGTAGCACGGCTGTTATTATAAATTTCTTTAGAGGATAGATCTTGTACTGGTTAAAGTGTCACTTTATCCCGCTTTAACGGGCAGTAAGCTTCCTATTTCAAAAATTGATGAATAAGCAGAAGCTAGTTTGGAAATCAACTGCCCGTAAAAGCCCGATTGGTTCAACTAATAATCAGCGGGGGATGAACCCCCCCTGCTGATTAAAGTTTCACTTTATAGTTTCACCGAAATAAACAGCTTTATGAAAAAATGTGTTGTTCTATAACAAAAAACTGTTGACTGAATGCTCACTCATTATATAATGGGGATAGGGGATATAATTCAGAAAATTATATATTTTTGAAGATTCAAAAAAGAAAGAAGGCTTACGAAGAGAGGGGTAGCATAAAAATGAATAGCTTACTGATCATTAATTGGCTGGCTGCCATTGCTGTTATTGCTTATGCAGGATATTTGTTTGTATATCTTATACGGACGAGAATGGCCTACATACAATTAGGAAAAAAAATTGAATTTGACCGTCGTTTTAAAGAGCGTTGGGATCTCCTTAAGGTCAATGTTTTCGGTCAGAAAAAGCTGCTGAAAGATAAGAAAAGCGGCATCATTCACGTTATGTTCTTTTACGGATTTATTCTTGTCCAATTTGGAGCAATTGACTTCGTTTGGAAAGGACTCGCACCAGGATCACATCTTCCACTTGGACCACTATACCCTGCATTTACATTCTTCCAGGAAATTGTCACACTTGTTATTTTAATTGCAGTATTTTGGGCTTTTCATAGACGTTATGTAGAAAAGCTTGTTCGTTTAAAACGTAACTTCAAATCAGGTCTTGTTCTTATCTTTATCGGTGGCTTAATGATTTCTGTGCTACTTGGTAACGGTATGGGACTTATATGGCATGGCGAGGAGCTTTCATGGAGTGAACCAATTGCTTCTGCAATCGCTTACGTTTTTAGCGGGATAAATGAAACCGTAGCCATTTCAGTGTTCTATTTTTCTTGGTGGGTGCATTTACTAATTTTGTTAACGTTTTTAGTGTATGTTCCACAATCAAAACATGCGCATTTAATTGCAGGACCAGCTAATGTATTCTTCGGTCGTCTTTCAAACCCAGGGAAGCTTGAAAAGATTGATTTTGAAGATGAAACGCAAGAAACATTTGGTGTTGGTAAAATTGAAGACTTTAGACAAAATCAACTTATTGACTTATACGCTTGTGTAGAGTGTGGCCGTTGTACAAATATGTGTCCGGCAACAGGAACAGGAAAAATGTTATCACCGATGGACTTAATTTTAAAACTTCGCGATCATTTAACTGATAAAGGAGCTGCGGTAACATCAAAAGCACCGTGGGTTCCAGTAGTTGCCTTCAATAATACACAAGGAAATCAGTTAGCGATGATGGCAGCTGGAAAAGGGCAACAAGAATCAGCGTCTACAACGCTCGCTTACGATCCGAGTTTAATCGGAGATGTTATTACAGAAGAAGAGATCTGGGCATGTACAACGTGCCGTAACTGTGAAGATCAATGCCCAGTTATGAATGAGCATGTTGACAAAATTATTGACTTACGTCGATATCTCGTTTTGACTGAAGGAAAAATGGACGCGGAAGCACAACGCGCGATGACAAATATCGAGCGTCAAGGAAATCCGTGGGGGCTGAACCGTAAAGAGCGTGAAACATGGCGCCAAGGTGATGACGAAGTAACAGTTCCAACTGTAAAAGAAAAATCAAAAGCTGGGGAGGAATTCGAGTATTTATTCTGGGTTGGTTCAATGGGATCATACGACAATCGTAGTCAGAAGATTGCGATATCGTTTGCGAAGTTAATGAACGAAGCAGGCATTTCATTCGCAATTCTCGGTAATAAAGAAAAGAATTCTGGAGATACACCACGCCGCCTTGGAAATGAATTTGTATTCCAAGAGATGGCGACAAAGAATATCGAAGAATTTGAAAAGGCAGGAGTGAAGAAAATCGTTACGATTGATCCTCATGCTTATAACACATTTAAAAATGAGTATCCGGACTTTGGCTTGCAAGCAGAAGTCTATCATCATACAGAATTGTTAGCTCAGTGGGTGAAAGAAGGGCGCTTAAAGCCTGTTCACGCTATTGAAGAAACAGTTACGTACCATGATTCCTGTTATTTAGGAAGATACAACGAAGTGTATGAAGCGCCACGTGACATTTTGAAAGCGATTCCTGGAGTGAATCTTGTAGAAATGGCACGTAACCGTGAAACGGGAATGTGCTGTGGCGCAGGTGGTGGCTTAATGTGGATGGAAGAAACAACAGGTTCACGTATTAACGTTGCTCGTACAGAACAAGCATTAGCTGTACAGCCATCCATTATCGGTACAGGTTGTCCATATTGCTTAACGATGATCAGTGATGGAACGAAAGCGAAAGAGGTAGAAGAGAAGGTTCAAACTCTTGATGTGACAGAGATTTTAGAACGATCTGTTATCGGACAGAAAAAAGAAGCGATGTAGTTTGTAAGAATGTATACAACTTTAGAAAGAGGTGCAATGATTGCACCTCTTCTCAACGTAGGGATACCGAGCGAGCGCTCAGTGTTAAAAAATGAAATGGGGGAAAGAAACATGAGTAAAACAGTTATTTTAAGTGCTGCAAGAACACCAGTTGGAAAATTTGGAGGATCTTTAAAAGATGTAAAAGCGGCGGAACTTGGAGGAATTGCAATTAAAGCAGCGCTTGAAAGAGCAAATGTTGCGGCTAGTGATGTTGAAGAAGTTATATTTGGAACGGTTATTCAAGGTGGACAGGGGCAAATTCCATCGCGCCAAGCTGCAAGGGCTGCTGGAATCCCATGGGAAGTGCAGACGGAAACAGTGAATAAAGTTTGTGCATCAGGACTTCGTGCGGTTACGTTGGCGGATCAGATTATTCGTACTGGCGATCAATCACTAATTGTAGCTGGCGGTATGGAGTCGATGAGTAACAGTCCTTACATTTTACGCGGAGCAAGATGGGGATACAGAATGGGCAATAACGAAGTTGTTGATTTAAACGTTGCTGACGGTTTAACATGCGCATTTTCAGGTACACACATGGGCGTTTATGGCGGAGAAGTTGCGAAGGAAGATGGAATTTCTCGCGAAGCGCAAGATGAATGGGCATATCGTAGCCATCAGCGTGCGGTTTCAGCGCATAAAGAAGGGCGTTTTGAAGAGGAAATCGTGCCAGTAACGATTCCGCAAAGAAAAGGCGATCCTATTGTCGTTGCAAAGGATGAGGCGCCACGTGAAGATACAACGATTGAAAAGTTAGCAAAGTTAAAACCTGTATTTGATAAGACAGCGACGGTGACAGCTGGTAATGCGCCGGGACTAAATGATGGTGGTGCCGCACTTGTATTAATGAGCGAAGACAGAGCGAAGCAAGAAGGAAGAAAGCCATTAGCGACAATTTTGGCGCATACAGCAATTGCAGTGGAATCTAAAGATTTCCCAAGAACGCCAGGTTATGCAATTAACGCATTGCTTGAAAAAACAGGCAAGAAAATTGAAGACATCGATTTATTCGAGATTAATGAAGCATTTGCAGCGGTAGCAATTGCAAGTACAGAAATCGCAGGAATTGATCCGGAAAAATTGAATGTAAATGGCGGCGCGGTAGCGATGGGACATCCAATTGGAGCAAGCGGAGCGCGCATTATCGTTACACTAATCCATGCACTTAAGCAGCGCGGCGGCGGAATTGGAATTGCTTCGATTTGTAGCGGTGGCGGTCAAGGGGACGCAGTGATGATTGAAGTCCACTAATTAAAGTTCGAGGGTATAAAATTTATTAACAATTAAGGGGGAAGAAAAAATGGGTGTACAAAACATTGTTGTAATTGGTGCAGGGCAAATGGGATCAGGAATTGCACAAGTATGTGCAATGGCAGGATATGACGTGAAGGTACAAGATTTAAAGCAAGAGCAATTAGATAGAGGAATGGCTATCATTACGAAAAACTTAGCGCGCCAAGTAGAAAAAGGACGCATGAAGGAAGAAGAGAAGGAAGCGACATTAAATCGTCTTACAGTAACGCTTGATTTAGATTGTGTGAAAGAAGCGGATCTTATTATTGAAGCAGCTGTTGAGAAAATGGATATTAAAAAGAAAATCTTTGCGAATCTAGATGAAATTGCTCCAGAACACGCAATTTTAGCGACGAATACGTCATCTCTGCCAATTACAGAAATTGCAGCGGTAACGAAGCGTCCGGAAAAAGTAATCGGTATGCACTTTATGAATCCAGTTCCAGTTATGAAGCTTGTTGAAATTATTCGTGGTTTGGCTACCGATGATGCGGTATATGAAGCAATTGAAGATATTACGAAAAAAATTGGGAAAGTACCAGTTGAAGTGAATGATTTCCCAGGTTTTGTATCAAATCGCATTTTGCTACCGATGATTAACGAAGCAATTTATACGTTATATGAAGGTGTAGCGACGAAAGAAGCAATTGATGAAGTCATGAAGCTTGGTATGAACCATCCGATGGGGCCTTTGACACTCGCCGATTTTATCGGTTTAGATACGTGTTTATACATTATGGAAGTGTTGCATGAAGGATTAGGAGATAGTAAATATCGCCCATGTCCGTTATTACGTAAGTATGTGAATGCAGGATGGTTAGGGCGTAAAACAGGTCGTGGATTCTACGTTTACGAATAAATGCCCCCTTTGTTACAACATAGTGGTCTTACCAAATTATTTAAAGGATATATAGCAAATGGAGGCGGAATATATGAACTTTCGTTTTAATGAAGAGCAGCAAATGATGAGGAAAATGGTTCGGGATTTTGCACAGAAGGAAATAGCTCCCTTTGTTCCTAGTATGGAACAAGGGGTGTTCCCGAAAGAGATTTTGCAAAAGATGGGTGAGCTTGGATTAATGGGTATTCCAGCGCCTGCAAAATACGGCGGGGCAGAAATGGACTTTATTTCTTACATTCTAGCAATTGAGGAAATCTCAAAGGTAAGTGCAACAGTTGGTGTAATTTTAGCTGTACATACGTCAGTTGGAATGAATCCGATTTTATATTTTGGAACAGAAGAACAGAAGAAAAAATATGTTTCTAAACTTGCAACCGGGGAATATTTAGGTGCATTTGCTTTAACAGAGCCAAATGCAGGATCAGATGCAGGGAGTTTGAAATCAAGAGCTGTGAAAAAAGGTGATCATTATATTATTAATGGATCGAAAGTGTTTATTACAAATGGTGGTGAAGCAAGTACATACATTGTATTCGCTTCTACAAATCCAGAGGCAGGAAAAAGTGGTATTTCTGCATTTATAGTAGAGAAAGATACACCTGGTTTAATCATTGGAAAAGATGAACATAAGATGGGACTTCTCGGTTCTCGTACAGTACAACTTACTTTTGAAGATATGAAAGTGCCAGCTGAGAATTTACTTGGGGAAGAAGGACAAGGATTCAAAGTGGCGATGGCGAATTTAGATGTTGGGCGAATTGGAATCGGTGCGCAGGCTTTAGGAATTGCTGAAGCGGCGCTTGGCTGTGCAATTGATTATGCAAAAGAAAGAGAGCAATTCGGGAAGCCAATTGCGGCGCAGCAAGGGATTGGCTTCAAGCTTGCAGATATGGCAACAAGTGTCGAGGCAGCAAGGTTACTCGTATATAGAGCGGCATCTCTTAGGGCACAAGGATTACCATGCGGTAAAGAAGCATCTATTGCGAAATTATTTGCTTCTAAGACATCGGTTGAAGTCGCGATTGAGGCGGTGCAAGTATTTGGTGGTTACGGTTATACGAAAGACTATCCAGTAGAACGATTTTTCCGTGATGCGAAAATTACGCAAATATATGAAGGAACAAGTGAAATACAGAAACTTGTTATTAGCCGTGCTTTATAAAAGGGCGAGGGGGAGACGGAGATGCATTTTAAACTATCAGAAGAACATGAAATGATAAGAAAAATGGTTCGAGATTTTGCTAAAAATGAAGTGGCACCAACAGCAGCTGAGCGTGATGAAGAAGAGCGATTTGATCGAGAGTTATTTGATCAAATGGCAGAGCTTGGTTTAACTGGTATTCCATGGCCTGAAGAGTACGGTGGAATTGGAAGCGATTACTTAGCATACGTAATCGCTATTGAAGAATTATCTCGCGTTTGTGCTTCAACAGGTGTAACACTGTCTGCGCATACTTCACTTGCGGGATGGCCAATTTTTAAATTTGGGACGGAAGAGCAAAAGCAAAAGTTTTTACGGCCGATGGCTGAAGGGAAGAAAATTGGTGCATACGGCTTAACGGAACCAGGATCTGGATCGGATGCTGGTGGAATGAAGACAATCGCAAAGAGAGATGGCGATCATTATATTTTAAATGGATCAAAAATTTTCATTACAAATGGCGGTATTGCTGATATTTATGTTGTTTTTGCGCTAACTGATCCTGAATCGAAGCAGCGCGGTACGAGTGCATTTATTGTAGAAAGTGATACACCGGGATTTTCAGTTGGGAAGAAGGAGAGCAAGCTAGGGATTCGCTCTTCACCAACGACTGAAATTATGTTTGAAGATTGCCGTATTCCTGTAGAGAATCTACTTGGAGGAGAGGGGCAAGGGTTTAAAGTTGCGATGCAAACATTAGATGGAGGTCGTAACGGTATTGCGGCGCAAGCTGTTGGGATTGCACAAGGGGCTTTAGATGCTTCTGTAGAATATGCAAGGGAGCGCCATCAGTTTGGAAAACCAATTGCGGCGCAGCAAGGGATTGGCTTTAAACTTGCGGATATGGCAACAGATGTAGAAGCAGCACGCCTTTTAACATATCAAGCGGCTTGGCTTGAATCAGAAGGGCTTCCGTATGGAAAAGAATCAGCGATGTCAAAAGTATTTGCAGGCGATGCAGCGATGAAGGTGACGACTGAAGCGGTGCAAGTATTTGGTGGTTACGGTTATACGAAAGATTATCCAGTAGAGCGTTATATGCGAGATGCAAAGATTACACAAATATATGAAGGAACACAAGAGATTCAGAGGCTTGTAATTTCTCGTATGTTAACGAAGTAGGAACGAAAGCGTAGGTATTTTCCTACGCTTTTTCCTTCCAAAAAATAATAGAGAGAGGTGAAGGGAATGGTTAAACATAATGTGCATGCATCGGTGAAAGATGAAAAATTAGTTGCGTTAAGACGTGAACAAATGATTAAAGGTGCGGTGCAACTGTTTAAACAAAAAGGATTTCCGCGTACAACAACGAGAGAGATTGCAAAAGCGGCTGGGTTTAGTATAGGGACACTTTATGAGTACATTCGTACCAAAGATGATGTTTTATATTTAGTTTGTGATAGTATATATGAACATGTAAAAGAAAGATTAGAGGAAGTAGTGTGTACAGAAAAAGGGAGTATAGAAAGTTTAAAGATAGCAATAACGAATTACTTTAAAGTGATGGACGAATTACAGGAAGAAGTATTGATAATGTATCAAGAGGTACGCTTTTTACCGAAAGAATCACTTCCGTATGTATTAGAAAAGGAGTTTCAAATGGTAGGAATGTTCGAGAATATTTTAGAACAGTGTACGGAAAATGGAACATTTACATTAAATAAAAAAGAAATACAGCTTCTTGCGCATAATATTTTTATACAAGGACAGATGTGGGGATTTAGACGCTGGGCGCTGCAAAAACTGTATACGCTCGAAGAATATACAGAAATGCAAATTAGGTATGTATTGCAAGGGGCCCATATGCTTCCGAAATAAGGAACAGACAAATTATAATTTTACTACCCTATAAAAGTTTCCCGTTTTTTTTTGTAGCATATTTGTGCGACTTTTGTTTATAATGAATAGTATGGATTTTTTTAAGCAGGCCGTTATATATAAGGTTATATTTGATGAAAGGAAGTGCCGCATAAGTGGATTTTAAGCAATATTCACCAGAAGAGCTAAAAGAATGTTCAATGATTGAAGTTGTACATAGCGTTTTAGGGGATAAAAAACAAGCAACGACATTCAACGAGTTGGTTCAAGAAATCGCTCAAGTGCTGGGACTATCTCAAGAGCAAGTTAATGCGAAAATCGCACAATTTTATACAGACTTAAACATCGATGGACGTTTCATTAATTTAGGAGAAAATCGTTGGGGACTACGCAGCTGGTACCCATATGAGCAAATTGATGAAGAAATCTTGCCTCAACCAAAACCGAAGAAGAAACGTAAAGTTGAAGAAGACGGTTTTGACGACTACATTGAAGAAGACGAAGATGACTTCGACGATGCAGACGTAAGTGAAGATGAAGACGATGTAGAAGATTTGGACAAGGTTCTTGAAGAAGAAGACGGAGATGACGACGATCTTGATGATTTAGACGAAGATGACGACGACTTCGCTGAAGAAGAACTTGAGTATGATGAAACTGAAGAAGAAGAAGAGGAAGAACTGTAGTTCTTGACTTTTCATTATCGTCCATGTAGAATCATTTTTGGGCTCTTTAAAAAAGGACGATAATACTTTTAAAGTGTAAATATAAAAGAAAATTGCTCCCTACTTATTACTTTTTGTGATGAGGGGAGCAATTTTCTTTTTTGTTTTTTGTTTAGAAAATAAAAAGAGTCTAACAATAAGATGGATACAGTGTTATCTACATACGTTGCGCTTTGCAACGGTGATTATATAACAGCAAAATAGAAGGGAGCTTTTTCATGACTAAGTATATTTTTGTAACAGGCGGTGTAGTATCGTCTTTAGGAAAAGGTATTACAGCAGCATCTCTTGGAAGACTTTTAAAAAATCGTGGTTTAAACGTAACGATTCAAAAGTTTGATCCATACATTAACGTAGACCCAGGGACTATGAGCCCATACCAACACGGTGAGGTATTCGTAACAGATGATGGCGCTGAAACTGACTTAGACCTTGGTCACTATGAGCGTTTCATCGACATTAACTTAAACAAATACAGCAACGTAACAACAGGTAAAATTTACTCTTCAGTTCTTCAAAAAGAGCGTCGCGGTGAATATTTAGGAGGAACAGTTCAAGTTATTCCTCACATTACTAACGAAATTAAAGAGCGCGTATATCGTTCTGGCCGTGAAACAAATGCGGATGTTGTTATTACAGAAATCGGTGGAACTGTTGGTGATATCGAGTCTCTACCATTCTTAGAAGCAATCCGTCAAATTAAGAGCGACATCGGTCGTGACAATGTAATGTACATTCACTGTACGTTAATCCCGTACTTAAAAGCAGCGGGTGAAATGAAGACAAAACCAACACAACATAGTGTTAAAGAACTTCGTAGCTTAGGTATTCAACCAAACATTATCGTTGTTCGTACAGAAATGCCTGTTTCTCAAGATATGAAAGACAAGCTTGCATTATTCTGTGACATCGATACAAAAGCAGTTATCGAAGCTCGCGATGCAGATACTTTATATGCGGTTCCATTATCTCTTCAAGAACAAAACATGGACCAAATCGTTTGTGATCACTTAAAATTAGACAATCCAGCTGCAGATATGACAGAGTGGACTGCGCTAGTTAACAAAGTGCGTAATCTTTCTAAGAAAACAAAAATCGCTCTTGTTGGTAAATATGTAGAACTTCAAGATGCTTATATTTCTGTTGTAGAAGCACTTCGTCATGCTGGTTACTCATTCGACACAGATGTAGAAGTAAAATGGGTAAATGCTGAGCATGTAACAGCAGAAAACGTAAAAGAATTAGTTGGCGATACAGATGGTATCCTTGTACCAGGTGGCTTCGGCGATCGTGGTGTAGAAGGTAAAATCGTTGCGATTCAATATGCTCGTGAAAACAAAGTTCCATTCTTAGGAATTTGCTTAGGTATGCAACTTGCATCAATCGAATTCGCACGTAATGTATTAGGTTTAGAAGGTGCTAACTCTTCTGAAATCAACCCTGACACACCATATGCAATCATCGACTTATTACCAGAACAAAAAGATGTAGAGGACCTAGGTGGTACACTTCGTCTTGGTCTATACCCATGTAAGCTTGCTGAAGAAACAAATGCTTACAATGCTTATAATGAGCCGGTTGTATATGAGCGTCATCGTCATCGTTATGAGTTCAACAACCAGTTCCGTCCTGATATGGAAAAAGAAGGATTTGTATTCTCTGGTACAAGCCCAGACGGCCGTCTAGTTGAAATCATTGAATTAAAAGACCACCCTTGGTTCGTGGCAGCACAGTTCCACCCAGAACTTGTTTCTCGTCCAAACCGTCCACAACCATTGTTCCATGACTTCGTAAGAGCTTCTATTACGAATAAAGAGAGCAAGTAATAAAAAAAGCGCCTGAAATAAGGCGCTTTTTTTAATATTCATTTAACATTTCATCGATTGTAAATTTGATTCCGTGATAAGCAAATAAAGCTACTATTAAACTTGGGAATCCGTAGCGATTACCTTCATCGTCTGGAATAAGACCTTTTAACAGTTTTGTATCAATATGTACGTCTGTATATCGTTCGAGTGATTCCGTACCTTCTTGAAGAGCAGAAATGCCGACAATAGAGTGTCCCTCTTCTTGTAGTTTTTTTGCAATTTCTACAACCGCTTCATCTGTTGAAAAACGGCTAATAAGAAGTACACGATCTGCAGAAGTTACTTCTACTTCTTTACCATTTTCAAATAAGCGTTTTGCTTGCTTCATTGGTTCAGCACCGAATAGTGCCTCGGCAACAACGCCCTCCATTTCATTTGTACCATGTAAATAAATGAAACCATCGCCAACTAGTGCTTGAGCAAGTAAACGAGCGCTATCTTCTATATTCATTTCTTCTTTTTGAGAAACTCTGGAGAAATAACCACTTAATTGAGTTGAAAAAATTTTTAACATAATGTTACTCCCTTCGTACGTGTTTGCCGGCTTTCATTATAATTTATTTTTTTAGAAAGGTGAAATCGTAGGGTAGCATAACAAAATAGGAAACGGTAAAATAAGAAAGAATAGGAAGGAATTTGCCAAAGAATAGCGAAAATAAATCGTTAAGATATAAGAAGCTTTAAATCTTGTACTTACACAGAAAGGTTGGGAATTATGGAAGGTAAAATTTTAATCGTTGATGATCAATATGGGATTCGTGTGTTATTACATGAAGTGTTCCAAAAAGAAGGTTATCAGACATTCCAAGCAGCGAATGGATTTCAAGCTTTAGATATCGTGAAAAAAGATAATCCAGATTTAGTAGTGTTAGATATGAAAATTCCAGGCATGGATGGTATAGAGATTTTAAAGCATGTAAAAGAAATTGATGAGAGTATTAAAGTAATTTTAATGACTGCTTATGGAGAGCTTGATATGATCCAAGAAGCAAAAGATTTAGGAGCTTTAATGCATTTTGCTAAACCATTTGATATTGATGAAATTCGTCAAGCTGTGAGAAATGAGCTCGCTGTAGAGGCGTAAAAATGAATTTTTTATAAAAAATATGGAAAAAAGCGTTTACATGGACTATTGTGCAGGTGAATACGGTTGAGTTTTTGAGTACAAGTTGTTATCCTATTGAGTGTAGAAAAAAGTCCGGTATGTAGATATACATATTTTACCTTATTCTGGTCATACTACCAGCGATAAGAACTTATCGGATACAAAAAACGTTTTTTAGGAGGATTCACCATGCCTTTAGTTTCTATGAAAGAAATGCTAAACAAAGCACTAGAAGGAAAATACGCAGTTGGTCAATTCAACATGAACAACTTAGAGTGGACTCAAGCTATCTTAGCTGCTGCGGAAGAAGAAAAATCTCCTGTAATCCTAGGTGTATCTGAGGGTGCAGCTCGTCATATGACTGGTTTCAAAACAGTTGTAGCTATGGTTAAAGCTTTAATCGAAGAAATGAACATCACTGTTCCTGTAGCGATTCACCTTGACCATGGTTCAAGCTTCGAAAAATGTAAAGAAGCAATTGATGCAGGTTTCACATCTGTAATGATCGACGCTTCTCACCACCCATTCGAAGAAAACGTTGAAACTACTAAACAAGTAGTAGAATACGCACACGCTCGTAACGTATCTGTTGAAGCTGAGCTTGGAACAGTTGGCGGACAAGAAGACGACGTAATCGCTGAAGGCGTAATTTACGCTGACCCAGCAGAGTGTAAGCACCTTGTTGAAGCAACAGGTATCGATTGCCTAGCTCCAGCTTTAGGTTCTGTACACGGTCCTTACAAAGGTGAGCCTAACTTAGGATTCGCTGAAATGGAACAAGTTCGTGACTTCACTGGCGTACCTTTAGTATTACATGGTGGTACTGGTATCCCAACTGCTGATATCGAAAAAGCTATCTCTTTAGGTACTTCAAAAATCAACGTAAACACTGAGAACCAAATCGAGTTTACAAAAGCTGTTCGTGAAGTATTAAACAAAGACCAAGAAGTTTACGATCCTCGTAAATTTATCGGACCTGGCCGCGACGCTATCAAAGCAACTGTTATTGGTAAAATTCGCGAATTCGGTTCTAACGGTAAAGCGTAAGAATAAAATTCCGTTTTGGAAACCGTCTAGTCTTTTAGACGGTTTCCTTTCGTTGTATAATGAAAGCGTGAACAAGTCTAAAGATTTTATCATTTTTGGTTTTTAAATAGAAAATAATGTGCATAGTCCTATTAATAAATGTGATAACGTATCTAAATTGATAAAGTGAATTCGATGAATAGTTGATCTTTATCTATTCGTGCTACAGGAGAAATGAAGATAATGGTTTCCTATTTATTGAGTTTTGGGATGGAAAGAGTAATTGAGATTCTTAAGGGGAGCTTTCTATAAAAAGATAGAAAGTAAATACATTCACAAGAAGGGAGCTCAATATGGAAAAATTGCTAATTGAAGGCGGAAGAGCTTTAAATGGAACAATTCGAGTAAGTGGTGCAAAGAACAGTGCCGTTGCATTAATTCCAGCGACAATTTTAGCAGATACTCCAGTAACTATTGGTGGTGTCCCTAATATTTCGGACGTGAAAATGTTAGGAGACTTACTAGAGGAAATTGGAGGGAAAGTAACTTATGGACAGGAGGAAGAGATGGTAGTCGATCCTTCTAACATGGTTGCAATGCCTTTGCCAAATGGAAAAGTGAAAAAATTGCGCGCTTCTTATTATTTAATGGGTGCAATGCTTGGCCGTTTTAAAAAAGCTGTTATTGGGCTTCCGGGTGGATGTCATTTAGGACCGAGGCCGATTGATCAGCATATTAAAGGGTTTGAAGCGCTAGGTGCACATGTTACGAATGAACAAGGTGCCATCTATTTAAGAGCAGATGAGCTACGCGGGGCACGTATTTATTTAGATGTTGTTAGTGTAGGAGCTACGATTAATATTATGCTAGCAGCTGTACGAGCGAAAGGTAGAACTGTTATTGAAAATGCAGCGAAAGAGCCTGAGATCATTGATGTAGCTACATTGTTAACAAGCATGGGAGCACGTATTAAAGGTGCTGGTACTGATGTAATCCGAATAGATGGTGTTGACTCTTTACATGGTTGTCACCATACTATCATTCCAGATCGTATTGAAGCTGGTACGTATATGATTCTAGGAGCTGCATCAGGAGGAGAAGTAACGGTTGATAACGTTATTCCTCAGCATTTAGAATCAGTTACTGCAAAGCTAAGAGAAGCTGGTGTTCAAGTTGAAACGAACGATGATCAAATTACGGTGAACGGTAATAGAAAGTTAAAAGTAGTTGATATCAAAACGCTTGTATATCCAGGTTTTCCAACGGATTTACAACAGCCGTTTACGACGCTTTTAACAAAGGCACACGGGACGGGAGTTGTAACAGATACAATTTACGGTGCCCGTTTCAAACACATTGATGAACTACGTCGTATGAATGCTCAAATTAAAGTAGAGGGTCGTTCGGCAATTGTAACTGGTCCTGTGTTACTGCAAGGTGCAAAAGTGAAGGCGAGTGATTTACGAGCAGGAGCGGCACTTGTTATTGCAGGGTTAATGGCAGATGGAATTACAGAAGTAACAGGACTTGAGCATATTGATCGAGGTTATGAGAATATAGTGGACAAGCTTAAAGGGCTTGGTGCAAACATTTGGCGAGAACAAATGACAAAGCAAGAAATTGAAGAAATGAAGAACGCATAAGTGATACTTCCGCAAGGGGGAAGCGAAGCATCACTACTTGCGGAAGTACACTTTATAGAAAAACACGGTTCACAAAATACGGCAGAAATATAAAGGCTTAAAGGAGAGGGATTATCGTGGAAAGAAGTTTATCTATGGAGTTAGTACGTGTAACAGAGGCTGCAGCTTTATCATCAGCGCGTTGGATGGGGCGCGGGAAAAAGGATGAGGCAGACGGTGCAGCAACATCAGCTATGCGTGATGTATTTGATACAATTCCGATGAAAGGTACAGTTGTAATTGGTGAAGGTGAGATGGATGAAGCACCAATGCTATATATCGGAGAGAAATTAGGTACAGGATATGGACCACGTGTAGACGTTGCGGTTGATCCTTTAGAAGGGACAAACATCGTAGCAGCTGGTGGCTGGAATGCTCTTGCTGTCATTGCAATTGCAGACCACGGTAATTTGTTACATGCCCCTGACATGTACATGGATAAAATCGCGGTTGGCCCAGAAGCAGTTGGGGCGGTCGACATTGATGCGCCTATTATTGATAACTTACGTGCAGTTGCGAAAGCGAAAAATAAAGATATTGAAGATGTTGTAGCGACAGTTTTAAATCGTCCACGTCATCAAGAAATTATCGAAGAAATTCGTAAAGCTGGTGCGCGCATTAAATTGATTAATGATGGAGATGTAGCTGGAGCGATTAATACAGCGTTTGATCGTACAGGTGTAGATATTTTATTTGGGTCTGGTGGAGCACCTGAAGGTGTATTAGCAGCAGTTGCTTTAAAATGTTTAGGTGGAGAAATTCACGGAAAACTATTGCCACAAAACGAAGCTGAATTAGCACGTTGTAAAAAAATGGGCATAGAAGACATTAATCGTATCCTTCGCATGGAGGACTTAGTAAAAGGTGACGATGCAATCTTTGCAGCAACAGGCGTAACAGATGGAGAACTATTACGCGGTGTTCAATTTAAAGGTAGCGTAGGAACAACGCAATCCCTTGTTATGCGCGCAAAATCAGGCACAGTTCGCTTCGTGGATGGACGTCATAGCTTGAATAAAAAACCAAACTTGGTTATTAAATAAAAAGCGTAAGCAGCTCGTTCAGAATGGGAGGGGGATGGAGCTTCTGACGTAGAGGCGCTTTTTGCCTCGTAGGAAGAAGTGAAGCCATCGACCATTCTAGCTGCTGAAGCTGGATTAAGTAAAAAGCGGAGGTGGCTTGCTCAGAAGGGGAAGGCATTGGAACTCCTGACGAAGAGGCGTTTTGTGCCTCGCAGGAAGGGGTGAAATGACTGACCCTTCTAGCTGCTGAAGCTGGATTAAATAAAAGGCGTAAGCAGCTTGTTCAGAATGGGAGGAAGAAGTGAAGCCACCGACCCTTCTAGCTGCTGAAGCTAGATTAAATAAAAAGCGTAAGCAGCTCCTTCAGAAAGGTTAAAATGGTCGATCTTTCTAACTATCGGAGCTGGAACTAAATTAAATAAGAAGCGAAGACAAATTTTCTTGTCTTCGCTTCTTGTATTTGTGTTCCAACGTATTGATTAAAACTAGATAAAAGGGTTACAATAGTGAATATTACCCTACTTGAACTTATTGCCTTTCATTATTAATTATTTGCCTTCCGTATTTTTTCCCTTTACCCATGAAAAAAGAGAATAACGTTAAAGTGTGGTGTCTGAATGAATTTGTCAATTGCAGCATTAGAAAACATGAAATTAAAAGAGTTATACGAGCTTGCGAAAGAATTTAAGATTTCGTATTATAGCAAGTTAACGAAAAAAGAGCTGATTTTTTCTATTTTGAAAGCTCGAGCAGAAAAAGAAGGTTTCTTTTTCATGGAAGGCGTATTAGAAATTATTCAATCAGAAGGATTTGGATTCCTACGTCCTATCAACTATTCTCCAAGCTCAGAAGATATTTATATCTCAGCTTCGCAAATTCGTCGTTTCGATTTACGTAATGGAGATAAGGTTTCTGGTAAAGTACGACCTCCGAAAGAAAATGAACGCTATTTTGGGTTATTACAAGTTGAAGCTGTAAACGGAGATGATCCAGATTCAGCAAAAGAGCGTGTGCATTTCCCTGCATTAACACCATTATACCCAGATCGCCAAATGAAATTGGAAACGGAACCGAAAAAGTTACCGACACGCATCATGGATTTAATCGCACCAGTTGGATTTGGACAACGTGGTTTAATTGTTGCGCCTCCAAAGGCTGGTAAAACAAGTCTATTAAAAGAAATCGCGCACAGTGTTACAACAAATCATCCGGAAGCAGAACTAATTGTACTTTTAATTGATGAGCGTCCAGAGGAAGTAACAGACATTGAACGTTCTGTTAAAGGAGATGTTGTAAGTTCTACTTTTGATGAAGTACCAGAAAATCATATTAAAGTAGCTGAGCTTGTGTTAGAACGTGCGATGCGTCTTGTAGAGCACAAGAAAGATGTTATCATTTTAATGGATAGTATTACCCGTTTAGCTCGAGCTTACAACCTCGTTATTCCACCAAGTGGTAGAACATTATCAGGTGGTATCGATCCAGCTGCCTTCCATAGACCGAAGCGTTTCTTTGGAGCTGCACGTAATATTGAAGAAGGCGGTAGCTTAACAATTTTAGCAACAGCCCTTGTTGATACAGGATCACGTATGGACGATGTTATTTACGAGGAATTTAAAGGAACTGGAAATATGGAACTTCACTTAGATCGTTCATTAGCTGAACGTCGTATCTTCCCAGCGATTGATATTCGTCGTTCTGGTACACGTAAAGAAGATCTATTAATTCCAAAAGAACATTTAGACAAGTTATGGGGCATTCGTAAGACAATGCGTGATACACCAGACTTTGTTGAAAGTTTCTTACGTAAGCTTCGTCAAACGAAGACAAATGAAGAGTTTTTACAAAACATTGTTGCAGACTCGAAAAGGTATGTAACAACTAAGTAAAGGGAAAAAAATCAGGACTCGCTTATTTTATAGTAAGCGAGTTTTTTATGCTGTTTAGGTGATATTAAAGAGAGAGATAAGTGAGAGAACCTTAGCCAGTCAGAGCTGGATGAGCTCCCTCCAGCGGCTAAAATCTCCGGTCATTTCACTCTCTCGCATGAAGCAAAAAGCGCTTCAAGGTTGAGAGTTCGAAGTGTCCTGGATTCTGAACGAGCCGCTTCTGCTTTTAAATGATATCCAGTTCCGGTGGCTAGCTCTTCGCATCTAAGAACCTTCCGCCCGAAAGGTAAAAAGCACCTTTAGGGCGAAAGAACCTTAACTGGTCAGAGCTGAGCGAGCCACCTCCACTTTTAAGATAATATCCAGCTCCAGTGGCTAGAATGGTCGGTGGCTTCGCGTCTTCCTACGAGGTAAAAAGCACCTCTACGTCAGAAGCTCCATCCCCCTCCCATTCTGAACGAGCCGCTTCTGCTTTTAAATTGTATCTAGTTCCGACGGCTAGCTCTTCGTGTCTAAGAACCTCCCGCCCGAAAGGTAAAAAGCACCTTTTGTGCGAGAGAACCTTAGCCAGTCAGAGCTAAACGAGCCGTCTACACTTTTAATTTCAAAAGACAAAAACAGGTAGTTGCAAAATGAAGTTAGCCTTGTTATAATTTCATCATATGTGTTTCATCAATATAGTTGTGTATGCAGCTGAAGATGAAAAACTCTGTTTCGAAAATGATTCAGGGCGGAAGGAGATGAAAAGAATGAAAGCAGGAATTCACCCAGATTACAAGAAAGTTGTATTCATGGACACAAACACAGGCTTCAAATTCTTAAGCGGATCTACTAAAGGATCTAACGAAACTGTTGAGTGGGAAGATGGTAACACTTATCCATTACTAAAAGTTGAGATCAGTTCTGATTCTCACCCATTCTACACTGGACGTCAGAAGTTTGCTACTGCAGACGGACGCGTTGACCGCTTCAATAAGAAATACGGTCTTAAGTAATAAAAACATAAAACAGGCAAGTGTATGTATTCGCTTGTCTGTTTTTTTTGCGAAAATATTATACCTTTACCCTACTTTTAACTGAAAAGTAGATGAAAGGAGAGCTTCATGTACTTAATAAATCAAAATGGCTGGATTGAAGTGATTTGCGGTAGTATGTTTTCTGGCAAGTCAGAAGAGCTAATCCGCCGTGTGCGCCGTACGCAATTTGCAAAACAACATGCAATTGTATTTAAACCATGTATTGATAATCGATATAGTGAAGAAGATGTTGTATCACATAACGGATTAAAGGTAAAAGCAGTTCCTGTTTCAGCTTCAAAGGATATATTTGAACATATTACAGAAGAGCTGGATGTTATTGCAATCGATGAGGTGCAATTTTTTGATGGGGACATTGTGGAAGTGGTGCAAGTATTGGCAAATCGTGGCTATCGTGTCATTGTAGCTGGTTTAGACCAAGATTTCCGTGGTCTACCATTTGGACAAGTTCCTCAGCTGATGGCGATTGCTGAACATGTGACAAAACTACAAGCAGTATGTTCTGTATGTGGATCTCCAGCAAGTCGTACACAACGATTAATTGATGGAGAACCAGCGGCATTTGATGATCCAATTATTTTAGTTGGAGCTTCAGAATCGTATGAACCACGTTGTCGTCATTGTCATGCAGTACCTGCAAACAAAGATAAGTAAAACTCGCTGCGCAAGGCGGGTTTTTTTCAAAATAGAGAGAATGAGCGGTTTGAGCCGCTTGCGCTTTTAAATATATCTAGTTCCGGTGGCTAGCTCTTCGCATCTAAGAACCTTCCGCCCGAAAGGTAAAAAGCACCTTTAGGTCGAAAGAACCTTAGTTGGTCAGAGCTGAAAGAGCCACCGCCACTTTTAAATATATTATCTAGCTCCAGCGGCTAGAATCTCCGGCCATTTCGCTCTCTCGCTCGAAGCAAAAAGCGCTTCAAGGTCGAGAGCTCCAATGGCCTGCGATTCTGAGCGAGCCGCTTGCGCTTTTAAATATAATTTGCGTTTTTTTGAGTAAGTACCATATACTATTTGTATTAGATACTAGGATGTAGAGGTGAATGATGTGTTAGATCGTTTGCAAGCTGTAGAAAATCGTTATGAGAAGTTAAATGAATTGTTAAGTGATCCAGCGATTATTAGTGATTCAAATAAGCTTCGTGAATATTCAAAGGAACAGTCTGATATACAGGAAACGGTAGAGGTGTATCGTGAGTATAAGGATGTTCGTGAGCAATTAAAAGATGCGAAAGCAATGTTAGAAGATAAGTTAGACGCAGAAATGCGTGAAATGGTAAAAGAAGAAGTTTCTGAGTTAGAATCACAAGATAAAACATTATCAGAGCGTCTGAAAATTTTACTTGTTCCAAAAGACCCTAATGATGATAAGAACGTTATCGTTGAGGTTCGTGGAGCTGCTGGTGGAGACGAGGCAGCTTTATTTGCTGGTGACTTATACCGTATGTATAGCCGTTACGCTGAGGTACAGGGCTGGAAAACGGAGATTATTGAGGCTAGCTATACAGAGTTAGGTGGATATAAAGAGATTATCTTTATGATTAATGGTAAAGGTGCTTTCGCGAAGCTGAAATTCGAGAATGGTGCTCACCGTGTACAACGTGTTCCTGAAACGGAATCTGGTGGACGTATTCATACATCTACAGCAACTGTAGCTGTATTACCAGAGGCAGAAGAAGTAGAAATTGATATTCATGAGAAAGATGTTCGTGTTGATACATTCGCTTCTAGTGGACCTGGTGGACAGAGCGTTAATACAACGATGTCAGCGGTGCGTTTAACGCATTTACCGACTGGTGTAGTTGTATCTTGTCAGGATGAGAAATCACAGATCAAGAATAAAGAAAAAGCGATGAAAGTATTACGCGCACGTGTTTATGATAAGTTTAGACAAGAAGCGCAAGCTGAGTATGATCAAAACCGTAAACAAGCTGTTGGTACGGGAGATCGTTCAGAGCGTATTCGTACGTATAACTTCCCGCAAAACCGTGTTACAGACCATCGAATCGGTTTAACGATTCAAAAGCTAGATCAAATCTTACAAGGTAAGTTAGATGATTTCATCAATGCCTTAGTGATGGAAGATCAGGCTCAAAAGATGGAGGCAGCTGAGTAATGCGTGTCTATGAAGCCCTGAAATGGGCTTCTTCTTTTTTACAGGAAAATGGACGAGATGAAAATGCGGGAGAAATTGTCCTTTGTCATGTATTAAAGGTGAACAGAACAGGATTACTTATGAATATGCGTGAAGAAATAACTGAGGAACAAGAGAAAAGCTTTACGGAGTTTATCCATAAGCATGTAGAAGGTATTCCTATTCAATATATGATTGGTTATGAAATGTTTTATGGACGGTCTTTCTTTGTGAATGAAGAAGTATTAATACCAAGGCCGGAAACAGAAGAGCTTATAGTGGGAGTATTAGAAAGAATCGAGCGCCATTTTGGTGATGAGAAACTACATGTAGCAGATATAGGTACAGGTAGTGGAGCGATTTCTATTACGCTTGCTTTAGAAAATAAAAATCTTCATGTGTATACAGTAGATATTGCACAAGAGTCGATTGAAGTTGCAAAAGAAAATGCAAAAGCTTTAGGTGCAGAAGTAACGTTCTATCACGGTGATTTATTGTCACCATTTCATAAAACGGGTCAAAAGCTAGATGTTGTTGTTTCAAATCCTCCATATATACCGGAAGAGGATTGGCGTGGTCTTTCTCCTGTTGTGAAAGAGCATGAGCCGAAGAGAGCACTTGTTGGTGGTGAAGACGGATTAGATTTCTATCGCCGTTTTATGGAAGAATTGCCGAATGTGTTGCAGAAGAAAGCGATTGTGGCGTTTGAAATTGGAGTAGGACAAGGTGAGGATGTAAAAAGATTGTTACAACAAGCTTTTCCACATGCTCATGTTGAGGTTGTTTTCGATATTAACGGAAAAGATCGTATGGTATTTGCAGAGATGGAGTAAGGTTCACACCTTACTCTATTTTTTTGTGGGAAAATTCATATAGATTTTGAATTTAATAGTTTAGAAAGATGAAAGTCTGTCCACACTGTTTGTAGAAGGGACGGTGGAGGAAATGAAAAAACAAGTTATTGCTTATCTTCTTATACTATTAATTGGTGCACAGTTACTTGTGCAGTTTGGATATATGAAAGCTGATGCGAAAGGGCCTTCAGTTATTCCGAAAGAGGCCGTTCGATTAAGAATTTTAGCAAATAGTGATTCAGATAAAGACCAGGCATTGAAGCGTAAAGTGCGTGATGAAGTAAAAGCACAAATTGATGGATGGGTAGCGGATTTAACTTCATTTGAAGAGGCACGCAAAGTAATTCAAAGTCATATTCCAGAAATCGAGAAAACGGTGGAAAATACGTTAAAAAGAGAAGGAAGTAAAGATTCATTTCAAGTGAAATTTAGTAAGAATGTAAAGTTTCCTACAAAGGTATATGGGAATTTTATTTATCCGGCAGGGGAATATGAAGCAGTCTTAATTACAATTGGGGAAGGTGAAGGGGCAAACTGGTGGTGTGTATTATTTCCACCGATGTGTTTCTTAGATTTTTCGAGCGGGACAGCTGTAAGAAAAGAAGAGCACGTTGTGAAGGCGGAATCTCCTGAAGAGGAGCAGGTACAACTAGATGAGGAAGTAGTAGATACAGAAGAGAATAAAGTGGATAAGGTAAAAGAAACGAAAGTTGTAAAGCGGGAAGCAGTAAAAAAAGTAACAGCTTCTGAAAAGAAAGTAGTGAAAAATGAAACAAAAGTCGAAGAGCAGCCTGTAAGTAAAGAAGAAACAAAAAATGTGGAAAAAGTGGAGAAACCTGTGGAGAAAAAACAAGAAAAGCAAAATGAGTATGTAAAAGTAGAAGAGGAAGAAAAAAAGCCAGAAGTTAAATTGTTTATTGTAGAAGCTTTTACATCTTTATTCTCTAAATAGTACTATTAATAAATCCCTCCTCATATATAAAAATGAGGAGGGATTTATTATGAAGAAAGTGTATTTTGCTACGAAAGCAGATGTGGAAAGATTACATTCTTTTTTCGGACAAGCTAATAAAAAAGATGATAAAATAAATGAGTTGTACGCACAATTTATGATTTTGGAAGAGGCGGAAGAAATACGAGCTGTAATTGGTTATGAACAAAGTGGGGAAGATGTACTTATTCGTTCTTGTTTATTCACACCTCATGTGGATAAACAGACTTTCTTATATTTTTTTGAAATGTTTTTGCAGTATATGAAAGAAAAAAGTGTTCAACAATTGTACTTACTAACAAATCATCCACAATCTGTACCGATCTTTCAGTTCTTTGACTTTTTTACTATAGAAAAGGATGAGGTTCCAGAGGGAATTCAACAGCTAGAACATTTTTGTAAAAATATAAAAGAGCAGAATGCAATAATACTAAATTGTCAGCTATTCACAAAGTTATCCACGGATTAATTAGGTTTATCCACATTTTGTGGATAAACCTTGTTTGTCTTTTGGATAAATCTCATAGTAAACTAAAAATAGACAAGTATTTAAGGCTAGAAAAGGACGTGGAAAAAAATGCATACAAATATGTGGGTTGTGGATAATGTTGTGGAAAGAAAAAAATATTATCCACAGTTACAAGAAGCAGCAAAATTATTAAGAGAAAATGAGGCGGTTGCTTTCCCTACGGAAACAGTATATGGGTTAGGGGCAAACGCGATGGATGATGAAGCAATCGCGAAAATTTTCGAAGCGAAAGGAAGACCGAGTGATAATCCACTCATTGTCCACATAGGTACAAAATCTCAGTTAGATGGGATTGTGAAAGAAATTCCACCAGTTGCAGAGAAGTTAATGGCGCATTTTTGGCCAGGACCATTAACAATTATTTTGCCGAGAAAAGAAGGAATTTCAGAGAAGGTGACGGCAGGACTTAATACGGTTGGAGTAAGAATGCCTGATCATCCAATTGCACTTGCTCTTATTGAAGAGGCGAATGTACCTGTTGCGGCACCAAGTGCGAATCGTTCAGGGCGTCCAAGTCCAACATTAGCTTCTCACGTATATGAAGATTTGAATGGGAAGATTGCAGGTATTGTTGATGGTGGTGCAACTGGAGTAGGCGTTGAATCAACTGTAATTGATTGTACAAGCACGGTTCCAACAATATTACGTCCAGGTGGGATTACGAAAGAACAATTAGAAGCGGTGATAGGTACTGTTTCTTTAGATCCAGCTTTAAAGGATGAGAAGGAAAAACCGAAATCGCCTGGAATGAAATACACACATTATGCGCCGAAAGCACCACTTAGTATTGTTGAGGGCTCACGTGAGTTTATTCAGCATCTTGTGGATGAGAAAAAGAAAGAAGGATTTAAAGTAGGCGTATTAACGACAGAAGAGTACCAGTATGTATATAGTGCAGATGTTATATTATCTTGTGGTGTTAGAAGTGACTTAGCTAGCGTTGCGACTAAATTATATGATGTACTTAGAACATTTGATGCAAGTGAAGTGGATGTTATTTTTAGTGAGTCATTCCCTAATGAAGGAATAGGGAATGCAATTATGAATCGTTTAACAAAAGCGGCAGGACATCATATTATTATTGAATGATAAGGTAAGATTAGCAAACAGAATATTTCTCCTTGGATAAGCATATTGTGAAGTAGCACGTCCAAGGAGGGGCATGAATGACGTTTGAACAGCTAATACCTTTAATAATTATGGCATTCGCCTTAGGGATGGATGCGTTCTCGGTGAGTCTTGGTATGGGGATGATGCCCCTAAAGTTAAGACAAATCCTGTATATTGGTATGACGATAGGTATATTTCATATTATTATGCCGTTTATAGGAATGGTACTAGGTCGTTTTTTATCAGAGAAATATGGAGATATCGCACATTTTGCGGGTGCTATTTTATTAATCGGACTAGGGTTTTATATTGTATATTCGACCATTTTACAAAATGAAGAGACTAGAACTGCCCCTATTGGAATTAGTTTATTCGTATTTGCATTTGGCGTCAGTATAGATAGTTTCTCAGTAGGGCTTAGTCTTGGTATTTATGGAGCACAGACAATTATTACGATTTTACTGTTTGGATTTGTTAGCATGTTATTAGCGTGGATTGGTTTATTAATTGGGAGACATGCGAAAGATATGCTCGGTACATACGGTGAGATAGTAGGTGGTATCATTTTGGTTGGGTTTGGATTATATATCCTTTTTCCTATATAATTTTATGTAGGAGGGAATTATGAACAAGCTATTGGAATGGTATGTTAAATTTTTAACCTTCTTTCCTCGATGGCTAAGAAGACTTATAATTTGGGGTATTATTTTGCAAATTTCGATGTTAGGTTGGATTAAGTTAATTCGTGAATGGTGAGATAGTTCCTTTCTGTGAATATTTTGTTTGTACTATATTTATTACGCTAAAAATTACAGATATAGAAAGGATGAGATGAATGACGAGATTGAAGCAAGTTTTTGGTATTATTATTAGTTTTTTTGTTTTTTGGTTTAGTATGCTCGGTGTACAAATGTTTGCTGAGTTTTTAGATATTGAGTCATTGAAATTTGTTGCGGGAAAGACTGAGGCGGCGCGTGCCTTTTACTCTCCGTACCCGTTTTTAATTGTTTTTCTTATTACATTGCTTTCCCTATACTTCTTCGTAATTAAGCTAGGGAAGCCGAAAAAAGAGAAAATGCCTACTTTAGAGGAAAAGAAGGAAGAATTACAAATATAAAATCCCCTGCTAAAAAGCAGGGGATTTTATATTTGAGTGATGGGAGGAATCTAGCCCCATTGCTTTTAAATATATCCAGTTCCAGCGGCTAGCTCTTCGCATGAAGCAAAAAGCGCTTCAAGGTCGAGAGCTTGAAGTGCCCTGCGATTCTGAGCGAGCCACTTCCGCTTTTAGATATATCTAGCTCCAGCGGCTAGAATGGTCGGTGGCTTCGCGTCTTCCTGCGAGGCAAAAAGCGCCTCTACGTCAGAAGCTCCATCCCCCTCCCATTCTGAGCGAGCCGCTTTCGCTTTTAAACTGGCCTAACCAATTCAAATTGTTCTCCTAATTTTGCATAGTTGTGTCCTGCTAGGCGGCTTATTGGTTTGAGTCCTTCGGCGTGAATGCGCCCTTTTTCATATAGATGTTCGGCAACGTGGAAACGAACGACGCGTCCAATTAGTAGATCACAAGCTGGTGAGTCTTCCGTTCCGCCAAGTGGAATTGCACGTTCTAATACGCATTCCATTCGAATATTTGCTTCTTTTACACCTGGAACGGAGATGACTTCACTTTCAATTGGTGTTAGTTTTGCTAGTTCAATTTCACTTTCATTTGGCGGGAGGTTAGCTGCTGTTTCGTTAATTGCTGCTACATATGATTCGTCAGAAATATGTACGACAAATTCTCCTTTTTCAATTGCGTTTCGGGAAGTGTCCTTTCTTTCTCCTGCTTTTCGTTGTACAGATACTGAGATAAGTGGTGGATTAGCAGCGACAATATTGAAATAACTATATGGTGCTCCGTTTAGTACACCTTCTTTTGTTACAGAAGTAACGAATGCGACAGGACGAGGGATGATACTTCCAGTAAGTAATTTGTAATTATCTTTTTCAGTTTGTTCATTTGGATTAATGGATAACATGCTTGTAATCCCCTTTCTAAATATGAATACTTATTGTTTGTTTACAAGATAACGATGAGAAAATCCTGCTGGAAATAATATTTTGTTTCATAAAAAGAACTTACTTCAATTGTAATGAAGTAAGTTCTTTTTCAAGAATCTCAAATTTGAGATAAAAATTAAAGTAAAACGTATGCGCCAGGTCCGATTAAAGCTACACCAACAGCAACAGCGATTAACATTAAGTTATATTCATATCCGTTTTGTGTTACCCAGTAACCATTTTTTCCGTGAACAGTGAAGATAGCCATTAACATTGTTCCAACGATAAATAATGAACCAACTACAATGAAAATACCTGATGCGAATAAGAAACCACCTAGTAATTCAGTTGCGCCAGCCATAAATGCCATAAATACACCAGGACGTAAACCGATTGACTCCATCCAGCCACCTGTTCCTTTTAAACCGTAACCGCCGAACCAACCAAATAATTTTTGAGCGCCATGACCCATGAATGTAATTCCTATAATAAGACGAATAATAAGTAGACCGAAATCCATCATTTTTAAAAACCTCCTAAAAGTTATTAACTTACCTTATGTAAGTAATAATAAAATAGTTACTTACTATAGTCAAGTAGATTTTGAAAAAAGTTTGAATTAAATTTTACAAATTAACAACAAAAAATAAAATGTAGTAAAGACCTCTAGACAAGTTGGGCAAAAAAAGAGAAAATATAAATAGAAGTTAACTTCTAATTGTTATTCAGACAATCAGAATTGACTGGAATTTTGTGAAGCGCTACAATAAGAGTCTATTAGTAATGACGTAATTTATTTCGAAAGCGTTTTTACAGTATAATATTCGAAGTATGAAGTCTTACATGTATCCCGAGCTTTACTAGGGATTGCCCTATAAACTTTTAGGTAAATTATAAGGA
The DNA here is from genome assembly GCF_008274865.1 of Bacillus sp. AR4-2. NCBI lineage: Bacteria > Bacillati > Bacillota > Bacilli > Caryophanales > Bacillaceae > Bacillus > Bacillus sp. AR4-2. The sequence continues at coordinate 5,061,022 of NZ_CP031062.1, read as the reverse complement.
GGACTATCCTATGTTTAAAAAATTATTCGGTCTTGGTTCAAAAACAAATGAAGAAACAATCGTAGCTCCATTAACTGGAGCAGTGAAAAATATTGAAGAAGTACCAGATCCAGTATTTGCTGGTCGTATGATGGGTGACGGTGTTGCAATTGATCCTACTGAAGGTGTAGTTGTATCTCCAGTTGATGGTGAAATCGTACAATTATTCCACACAAAACATGCTATCGGAATTAAAGCGAAAAACGGTACAGAAATTTTAATCCACGTTGGATTAGAAACTGTAAAAATGGAAGGCGAAGGTTTCGAAGCTCACGTTTCTGAAGGCCAAGCTGTAAAAGCTGGAGATAAATTAATCTCATTCGACTTAGAATTAATCCGTGAAAAAGCGAAAAGCACAATTACTCCAATTGTTATTACAAACACAGATGCAGCTGAGTCTATTAAGACAACTGTAGGCGTAGCAGCTACAAAAGGTTCAACAGAAGTAATGAAAGTTACAATGAAATAATTGCAATATAAGAGGAATCCGTTTCGTATGAAATGGATTCCTTATTTTTGTTGCGTGTTCAGTATGTATGTTAAAATACTCTAGGCACTTGGAAATAGGGTTTCACATATATGTGGATAAGGCGCATTTTTCTTAGAAAAAATATAAGAGAAATGCGCCTTTTGTATATTCACATTTCTTTTGTTCTATTCTAATGTAAGTTATGATGAATGATAAGAAATCGAATATAGGGGTGGGTTTGAATGAAACGAGTGTTATTTGTTTGTACTGGCAATACATGTCGTAGTCCAATGGCTGAGGCGTTGCTTCGTCATCACGGAGGAGATAAGTTTGAAGTGCAATCTGCTGGTGTTTTCGCCTATCCTGGGAGCGATGCATCGGTACATGCGAAGGAAGCTTTAGCTGAAAAAGGAATTTCAATTGATCATGCGGCGCAGCAAGTAAATGAAACTTTGCTTGATTGGGCTGATATTGTCGTAACGATGACAGAAAACCATAAGCAAATTGTACTTGGGCATTATCCGAGCGTTGAAAAGAAATTAAATACGTTATATGGATTAACTGAAGGTATAGGCAAGGACATTTCAGATCCATTTGGAGGCTCGCTTTCTATTTATAAAGAAACGTTAGATGAGATGGAAAAACTTGTACAAACTTTACTGAAAAAACATTCAGTAGGTTGATGTTTCGTGTATAATACGATATTGGAGATCACTTCTTCCTATATGAGGTAGCGAGTGTGAAATGAAGATAATTGATTGAAACTTTGGAGGGGTAAAAATGAAAGTAGTAATAGCATCTGATCACGGCGGTATGAATATCCGCAAAGAACTTGTAAGTTTATTAGAAGAGTTAAATATTGAATATATTGATTTAGGTTGTGAATGTGAAGCTGGTTCTGTTGATTACCCTGACTTTGCGTTTCCAGCAGCTGAAATGGTAGCGAATGGTGAAGTAGATCGTGGTATTTTAGTTTGTGGGACAGGCATTGGTATGTCAATCGCAGCAAACAAAGTAAATGGTATCCGTTGTGCGTTAGTTCATGATACTTTCAGCGCGAAAGCGACGAGAGAGCATAATGACACTAACATGCTAGCAATGGGCGAGCGTGTAATTGGTGCTGGTTTAGCGCGTGATATCGCGAAAATCTGGTTAACAACTGATTATGAAGGTGGTCGTCACGAAAACCGCGTAGGAAAAATTAAAACATACGAAACAAAGTAATAGATTCTAACTATCAGTAGTGTGAAATATAATTTGGTGAACCAACCTGTGAAAGGAAGAGGCGTAATGACAGAAATCGTAAAGGTAAGAGAACAGCTACAAATGTCGCTTTCTGATTTCCAAGAACAAGCTTCATTACAAAGCGGTCAAGTTTTTGTAGTGGGTTGTAGCACGAGCGAAGTGCTAGGCGAAAGAATTGGAACATCAGGAACGATGGAAGTAGCAGAGGCGATTTTCTCTGAGTTAAAACAATTTCAAGAGCAAACAGGTATTGAATTAGCGTTTCAATGTTGTGAGCATTTAAACCGTGCTTTAGTAGTTGAGAGAGAAGTAGCGATAAAATATCAATTTGAAATTGTAACAGTTACGCCTGTTAGATCAGCAGGTGGTGCATTGGGGACATACGCGTATCACAATTTGAAAGATCCGGTAGTAGTTGAGTTTATTAAAGCTGATGCAGGAATGGATATTGGTGATACATTTATCGGTATGCATTTAAAGCATGTAGCTGTTCCGGTTCGTACAAGTGTGAAGGAAATTGGAAGTGCGCATGTAACGATGGCCAAAACACGTGGAAAACTAATTGGTGGAGCACGTGCTGTCTATGCGGCAGTGGAAGAGACTACCACTTGCCGTTAAATATGAGAAATTAGAAAGTCATATAGTACCTGTTTATCATAAGGTAAAAGGTATGTTGTCTGACTTTATAATAGAAGAAAGAAAAGACCGATTTTCGGTCTTTTTTTTCTTTTATGATATAGAAAGTCATGTTAGAATGTAGTTGAAAACATGAAGGTTCGAAAGAATTACAACCTGAATTTTCGTTTTTTCTGAATAAATAAGAAAAAACTGTTGGGAATCGATGTAATTCGTTCAGAAAAGGGGGATTTTGGTGGATCATTTAAAACGTCAAGATGAAAAGGTATTTGCTGCAATTGAGGCAGAACTAGGAAGACAGCGTTCAAAGATTGAGTTAATTGCTTCGGAAAACTTCGTAAGTGAAGCAGTAATGGAGGCACAAGGTTCTGTTTTAACGAATAAGTATGCTGAAGGATATCCTGGAAAACGTTACTATGGTGGCTGTGAACACGTAGACGTAGTAGAAGATATCGCACGTGATCGCGTGAAAGAAATTTTCGGCGCAGAGCACGTAAATGTTCAACCACACTCTGGTGCACAAGCGAACATGGCAGTATACTTCACGATTTTAGAGCAAGGCGATACAGTACTTGGTATGAACTTATCTCATGGTGGTCACTTAACACACGGAAGCCCTGTTAACTTCAGTGGAGTACAATATAATTTCGTAGAATATGGCGTGGATGCTGACTCTCACCGTATTAATTACGATGATGTATTAGCAAAAGCGAAAGAACATAAACCAAAATTAATCGTTGCAGGTGCAAGTGCATACCCTCGTGTTATCGATTTCAAGCGATTCCGTGAGATTGCAGATGAAGTGGGCGCTTATTTAATGGTTGATATGGCACATATCGCAGGTTTAGTAGCTGCTGGTTTACATCCAAATCCAGTACCACATGCACATTTCGTTACAACGACAACACATAAAACGTTACGTGGTCCGCGTGGTGGTATGATTTTATGTGAAGAGCAATTTGCAAAACAAATTGATAAATCAATCTTCCCTGGTATTCAAGGTGGTCCACTTATGCACGTAATCGCTGCAAAAGCTGTTGCATTTGGTGAAGCACTTCAAGATGATTTCAAAACATATGCACAAAATATCATTAACAATGCGAACCGCTTAGCTGAAGGTCTTCAAAAAGAAGGACTTACACTTGTTTCTGGCGGAACAGACAATCACTTAATCTTGATTGATGTTCGTAACTTAGAAATCACAGGTAAAGTAGCAGAGCACGTATTAGATGAAGTTGGTATTACAGTGAACAAAAATACAATTCCATTTGAAACAGCAAGCCCATTTGTAACAAGTGGTGTACGTATCGGTACAGCAGCTGTAACATCTCGTGGTTTCGGTTTAGAAGAAATGGATGAAATTGCGTCACTTATTGCTTATACATTAAAAAATCATGAAAATGAAGCTGCGTTAGAAGAAGTACGTAAGCGTGTAGAAGCGTTAACTAGCAAATTCCCAATGTATCCAAATCTATAATAGATTGAAGAAGACTGCCGAGACTTAATTGTTTTGGCGGTCTTTTTTTTGGACATATATTATTTTTAAAGTATGTATACAAATGATGAATAAATTTTGGCGATATAATGAAGGATACAGCTCCCATAATTGGTAAAGATACTAGATAGATTCATTGTAAAATCATGATTTTGCCAAATTTGCCCTTGAATATTAGTAGCGTTTTCTTTACAATCGTAAATAGTGTAAAAAAGCGTGCAAACGCATGAATATCATCTAAAGGAGAGATTCACATGGGAAAACTGTATGTATTTGATCACCCGTTAATTCAACATAAGATTACATATATTCGCGATAAGAATACAGGTACGAAAGATTTTCGTGAATTAGTGGACGAAGTAGCAAGCTTAATGGCTTTCGAAATTACTCGCGACCTTCCACTTAAGGACATTGAAATTGAAACACCTGTAAGCAAAGCGACAACAAAAGTGATCGCTGGTAAAAAACTTGGTTTAATTCCGATTTTACGTGCAGGTTTAGGAATGGTTGATGGAATTCTGAAATTAATTCCAGCAGCAAAAGTAGGACACGTTGGTTTATACCGTGACCCTAAAACATTGCAACCGGTAGAATACTATGTGAAACTTCCAACGGATGTAGAAGAGCGTGACTTTATCGTACTAGATCCGATGCTAGCAACAGGTGGTTCTGCGGCTGAAGCAATTAACTCTCTGAAAAAGCGCGGTGCGAAACAAATTAAATTAATGTGTATCGTTGCAGCTCCAGAAGGGGTAAAAGTAGTACAAGAAGAACATCCTGATGTTGATATTTATGTAGCAGCATTAGATGAGAAATTAAATGACCACGGATATGTAGTACCAGGTCTTGGTGATGCTGGTGACCGTTTATTCGGAACGAAGTAAGACAACTGACGAGCAGGGGAGATTCCCCTGCTCGTCTTTTTTGCTGTAAGCAAGTAGGGGAGGGGGAGAGGATAAATATACATCGTATATACAACATAAGTTGCATACACCTCACATATAATATAGAAGTCTTACGTCTGAGGAACACTATATTATGGAAGAAAAGCGTTATATCTCGAAAATATAATAGTGACAAACTTGTGAACATTTCCTTCTATTATAAAGAGAAAACTGTTAGAAATTGCATATATGTAACCAGTATTTAGAAGGGGAACGTTTTCATTTTTGGGAGGAAATGCCTAATACTCAAATTTTTAGATTTTTTACGATTTCTCGTTGACACTGTTAATACCCTATTGTATGCTAACAACGGGGATAGATGGTAGGGCTTTCAGTGACAAAATTACATCTATTCCGTGACGAAAATGTAAACTTTTTGTTTTGTATAGGATTTATGCAAAAAAATGAGTTATTATTAACACATCGTGAATGAGGGTTACATATTGGAGGGATGAATCCTTGCAAAAAAACGATCGCAGCCATATAAAAGCTTATGCTTTAATGTCAGGTATTCTTGCTCAATTAGTCGGTTCTATTCTTGTTGGAATCTTTGGTGGGCAGTGGATTGATAATAAGGTTGGAACGTTTCCGTTGTTTCTTATTATAGGGTTATTACTCGGACTAGGAACAGGAGTATACGCAATGATTCGACTCATTCGACATTACTATTCGGGAGAGCAATGATGATAGACGTACATGGACTTGTCCAAAGACAAAAGAAATATATGTACTACTTGCTTGCGCTTCTAGTGCTAGGATGGGGATTTACCTCTTACAAGGATGTATTTCTTGGACTGATTATCGGGACGATTTTCAGTTTTCTTAGTTTGCGCATCATTGCACGTAGAACAGACAAGCTGCTAGATCGCGTAACAAATGGAGAAAACGTGAAGTTCAAGGCAACAGCGGTAAGTACATATTCAAGATTCGCCACGATTGGGTTATTAATTTTATTTGCAGCCAAATATCAAGAGTTAATCGCGATGTGGGGCCTAGGTGTAGGATTGCTGACAGGATACCTTGTCATGATCATAGATTTTCTTTATTTAGAGTATAAGAGCAGGGAAGAGAGGTGAATTACTAGTGGAACACGGTAAATTAGTTGAATTTCTAGGTTTAACGTTCGATTTGTCATCAGTTATGATGGTTACTGTAGCAGCAGTTATTGTTTTCTTAATCGCTGTTATCGGAACTCGCAGCTTAGCTCTTCGCCCAACCGGGATGCAAAACTTCATGGAATGGGTGTTTGACTTCGTGAAAGGGATTATCAATAGTACGATGGACTGGAAAACAGGTGGACGTTTCTTAACGCTTGGCGTTACGCTTATCATGTTTATCATCGTATCGAACTTCCTTGGTTTACCATTCATGTATTCAGCAACTGAAGCTGGCGAACATATTGCATGGTGGAGATCACCAACGTCTGATCCAGCAGTTACATTAACATTAGCCGTGATGGTAGTTACCCTCACCCATTATTATGGAATTAAGATGAAGGGTACGAAAGAGTACGTAAAAGGTTATTTCCAACCTATGAAATTCTTATTCCCATTAAAGGTTATTGAGGAGTTTGCTAACACATTAACGTTAGGTCTTCGTTTATTTGGTAACATTTATGCAGGTGAGATCTTATTAGGATTACTTGCTAAGTTGGGCGGAGCATCAGTCCTTGGGGCATTAGGTGCGCTTGTACCAATGTTAGCATGGATGGGATTCAGTGTATTCGTTGGATCAATCCAAGCATTTATTTTCGTTATGTTAACGATGGTTTATATGGCTCATAAAGTAAGCCATGACCATTAATATAATTTAAGTAAGAAAAAATTTATTTTTTTATAATACAAAGGAGGACAAATTAAATGAGTTTAGGTGTAATCGCAGCTGCAATTGCAATTGGTTTATCAGCATTAGGTGCAGGTATTGGTAACGGTCTTATCGTATCACGTACAATCGAAGGTGTTGCTCGTCAACCAGAATTAAAAGGCGCACTTCAAACAATTATGTTCATCGGGGTTGCTTTAGTTGAGGCACTTCCAATCATCGGTGTAGTTATTGCATTCATCGTAATGAACAAATAAGGGAGACTCCCCTTACATAGATGGCGAAGAGTGTTTTTCCGAACTTTCTTCGCCATTGCTTTATGAATGAAACGTATGTCTTTTTTTTTCATATGATCAATTTAGATATTTTGAAGGGAGTGAATCCTTGTGCCAACTTTATTATTAGGTGCTGCCATTCCATTTGGAACGATTGCTTATACATTGTTCATTTTCTTACTTCTATTAGTAATGCTACGCAAATTTGCGTGGGGTCCTTTAATGGGAATTATGAAAGAACGTGAAGAGCATGTTACTAATGAAATCGACGCTGCAGAAAGAAGTAATGCTGAGGCGAAGAAATTAGTAGAAGAACAACGTGAAATGTTAAAACAATCACGTGTTGAAGCACAAGAGTTAATCGAAAGAGCGAAAAAGCAAGCTGTAGATCAAAAAGATGTTATTGTTGCTGCTGCGAAAGAAGAAGCAGAATCAATTAAAGCATCTGCTGTACAAGAAATTCAACGCGAAAAAGAGCAAGCAATTGCTGCTTTACAAGAACAAGTTGCTTCTTTATCTGTTCAAATTGCTTCTAAAGTAATTGAAAAAGAGTTAAAAGAAGAAGATCAAGTGAAGTTAATTCGCGATTATATTAAAGAAGTAGGAGAAGCGCGATGAGCAATGGGATTGTAGCAAAACGTTATGCTGTCGCTCTTTTTAAAATTGCTAAAGAAAAACACGTATTAGAAATGTTTGAAGAGGAATTACGCCTTGTACAAAACGTTTATGTAAAGAACGGAGAACTACATAGCTTTTTAACGCAACCGAACATTTCAAAGGAACAAAAGAAAACGTTTCTTGCAAACGTATTCGGATCTGTTTCTGAATCTATTTTAAATACGTTATATATTTTAATTGATAACAAACGCATTGATATCTTACCTGAAATTGCAGATGAATATGTTGTTCTTGCTAATGAAGAACGTAACGTAGCGGACGCAACTGTATATTCTACTCGTCTTCTATCAGAAGAAGAGAAGCTTAACATTGCAGAAGCATTTGCGAAGAGAACAGGAAAAGATGCAATTCGCGTGAAAAATGTTGTAGATGAAGATTTACTAGGCGGCATTAAAGTACGTATTGGAAATCGCATTTATGACGGAAGTTTACAAGGAAAATTAGCACGTATTCAGCGTGAATTAATGAAGAATAGATAGGGGTGAAGCACATGAGCATCAGAGCTGAAGAAATTAGCGCACTGATAAAGCAACAAATCGAGAACTATCAGTCTGAAATCGAAGTTAGTGATGTTGGTACAGTTATCCAAGTTGGTGACGGTATCGCGCGTGCTCATGGTCTTGATAACGTTATGGCTGGTGAACTTGTAGAGTTCTCTAACGGCGTTATGGGACTAGCACAAAACTTAGAGGAAAACAACGTAGGTATTATCATTTTAGGACCTTACACAGAAATTCGTGAAGGTGACGAAGTTCGTCGTACTGGTCGCATCATGCAAGTACCGGTAGGAAAAGAACTAATTGGTCGTGTTGTAAACCCATTAGGTCAACCAGTTGATGGTTTAGGCCCAATCAATACAACAAACACTCGTCCAATTGAAAGTCCAGCACCAGGTGTAATGGATCGTAAATCTGTTCATGAGCCACTTCAAACAGGTATTAAAGCGATCGATGCTCTTGTACCAATTGGCCGTGGTCAACGTGAGTTAATCATCGGTGACCGTCAAACTGGTAAAACAGCGGTTGCACTTGATACAATCATTAACCAAAAAGATGAAGATATGATTTGTATCTATGTAGCAATTGGACAAAAAGAATCAACTGTACGTAACGTAGTAGAAACACTACGTAAGCACGGTGCATTAGAGTACACAATCGTTGTAACTGCATCTGCTTCTCAACCAGCTCCATTATTATACCTAGCTCCTTACGCTGGTGTAACAATGGGTGAAGAGTTCATGTACAATGGTAAACACGTATTAGTAGTATATGATGACTTATCAAAACAAGCAGCGGCTTACCGTGAGCTGTCATTACTATTACGTCGTCCTCCAGGTCGTGAAGCTTACCCAGGGGATGTATTCTACTTACATTCTCGCTTATTAGAGCGTGCAGCAAAATTAAGTGATGCAAAAGGCGGCGGTTCTTTAACTGCACTACCTTTCATCGAAACACAAGCAGGGGACGTATCAGCATACATCCCAACAAACGTAATTTCTATTACGGATGGACAAATCTTCTTACAATCTGACCTATTCTTCTCTGGCGTACGTCCAGCGATCGATGCGGGTACTTCTGTATCTCGTGTAGGTGGATCTGCTCAGATTAAAGCAATGAGTAAAGTATCAGGTACACTTCGTCTTGACCTTGCATCTTACCGTGAGTTAGAAGCGTTCGCTCAGTTCGGTTCTGACCTTGATAAAGCAACTCAAGCGAAATTAAACCGTGGTGCTCGTACTGTTGAGGTATTAAAACAAGGATTACACAAACCATTACGTGTAGAGAAACAAGTTATCATTCTTTACGCTTTAACACGTGGATTCCTAGATGATATCCCAGTAGTAGATATCACTCGTTTTGAAGAAGAATTCCATGCTTGGTTAGATTCTAATGCGACTGACTTATTAGAAGAAATCCGTACAACTAAGAAACTTGCGGATGACGACAAATTTGCAGCAGCAATCAATGGATTTAAAAAAGTATTCGTAGCTTCTGAATAATAATAAAAAGTGAAGCCGACTGTTCAGCCCCATCGGCTAAGGTTCTTTCTCACAGAAGGTGCTTTTTACCTTCTTGTGGGGAAGGTTCTTAGACGAAAGGGGCTAGGAGGCGGAACTAGATTAATAAAAGCGGAAGCGGCTCGTTCTGAATGTGAGGGGGATGGAGCTTCTGACGAAGAGGCGGTGTTTGCCTCGTAGGAAGAAGTGAAGCCACCGAGCATTCAAGCCGCTGGAGCTAGATAGTATATATAAAAGGCATCTCGGGCTCTGAGATTGCTAAAGGTCATGTAAAGGAAAAGAGTAGGTGCACCTATTCTTTTCCTTCAATCATGAGCAAGAATATCTTGCAACGTAGATTAGGAAGAGGATTCTTACTAATCGTGCCAACTTCCGGAAAAAAGGTGGTGAAAACCTGTGGCATCTTTACGCGATATAAAAGCGAAGATTAACTCGACAAAGAAAACGAGTCAAATTACGAAAGCGATGGAGATGGTATCTGCATCTAAGTTAAACCGTGCAGAGCAAAATGCTAAATCTTTCGTTCCGTATATGGAAAAGATTCAAGAAGTAGTAGCGAGCATTGCGCAAGGAAGCAAAGGGATTAATCATCCAATGCTAAATGCGCGTCCTGTAAAGCGTACAGGATACATCGTTATTACGTCTGATCGCGGACTAGCAGGTGGTTATAACAGTAACGTATTACGTACAGTAAGTAACGTAATTCGTGAACGTCATAATATGGATTCAAACCAATATTCTATTATTGTGCTTGGACGACTAGGACGTGATTATTTAAAACGTCGCGGCTTTAACATTATTGATGAAGTAGTTGGATTATCTGACCACCCATCATTTACTGATATTAAAGACCTTGCTTCTCGAGCAATTGCGATGTTTGCAGATGGTGCTTATGATGAGCTGTACATTTACTACAACCATTACGTAAGTAAAATTTCACAAGAGGTAACGGAAAATAAAATTTTACCGCTTACTGATGTGGCGTCTGACAAACCGACGACAGCTTATGAATTCGAACCTTCTGAAGAAGAAATTTTAAAAGTACTATTGCCACAATACGCAGAAAGCTTAGTGTACGGTGCATTACTAGACGGTAAAGCAAGTGAACACGCAGCGCGTATGACAGCAATGAAGAGTGCTACAGACAACGCAATGGAAGTTATCGATTCACTTACACTTTCATTCAACCGTGCGCGTCAGGCAGCGATTACGCAAGAAATTACGGAAATCGTTGGTGGAGCAGCAGCGTTAGAATAGTATTAAAAAGCGGAAGCGGCTCTGTCAAAAGAGTCGCGTAAGCTATAAACCAATAAAAAATTAAAAGCTAGCTGCTCGTAGAAAGTTGGCTAATTAAAAGAAAGCTAGGAGGGAACCCGATGAATAAAGGGCGCGTTACGCAAATCATGGGTCCGGTTGTAGACGTTAAGTTTGATGGCGGAAAGCTACCAGAAATCTACAACGCCCTTACGGTAAAACAAAGCAACGAAAACGGAAGTATTAACTTAACATTTGAAGTTGCACTTCATTTAGGTGATGATACAGTTCGTACAGTTGCAATGTCTTCCACAGATGGACTTGTTCGTGGCACAGAAGTAGAAGATACTGGTAAACCAATCTCTGTACCAGTTGGTGATGTAACACTTGGTCGCGTATTTAACGTATTAGGTGATGCAATTGACTTAGATGGTGAGGTTCCTGCAGATGTACATCGTGATCCAATTCACCGTCAAGCACCTGCATTCGAAGAATTATCTACTAAAGTAGAAATTCTTGAAACTGGTATTAAAGTAGTAGACTTACTTGCTCCTTACATTAAGGGTGGTAAGATCGGCCTATTCGGTGGTGCCGGCGTAGGTAAAACAGTATTAATTCAGGAATTAATTAACAACATCGCACAAGAGCACGGTGGTATCTCTGTATTCGCTGGTGTAGGTGAGCGTACTCGTGAGGGTAATGACTTATACCACGAAATGAGCGATTCTGGCGTAATCAAGAAAACTGCGATGGTATTCGGACAAATGAACGAGCCACCTGGAGCACGTCAACGTGTTGCATTAACAGGCTTAACAATGGCTGAGCATTTCCGTGATGAGCAAGGACAAGACGTACTTCTGTTCATCGATAACATCTTCCGTTTCACGCAAGCGGGTTCTGAAGTATCTGCCCTTCTTGGTCGTATGCCATCTGCGGTAGGTTACCAACCAACACTTGCAACAGAAATGGGTCAATTACAAGAGCGTATTACATCTACAAATAAAGGGTCTATCACGTCTATCCAAGCGGTATATGTACCAGCCGATGACTATACTGACCCAGCACCAGCTACAACGTTCGCTCACTTAGATGCAACAACAAACTTAGAGCGTCGTTTAACGCAAATGGGTATTTACCCAGCCGTAGATCCATTAGCATCTACATCTCGTGCACTTTCTCCAGAAATCGTAGGAGAAGAGCATTATGAAGTAGCTCGTCAAGTACAGCAAACTTTACAACGTTATAAAGAACTTCAAGATATCATCGCTATCTTAGGTATGGATGAGTTATCTGAAGAAGATAAGTTAGTTGTACATCGTGCTCGTCGTATTCAATTCTTCTTATCTCAAAACTTCCACGTAGCTGAGCAGTTTACAGGTCAAAAAGGTTCTTACGTACCTGTAAAGAATACAGTTAGTGGTTTCAAAGAAATTCTAGAAGGAAAATATGATGACCTTCCAGAAGATGCATTCCGCTTAGTAGGTGGCATTGAAGAAGTTATTGAAAACGCGAAGAAAATGATGGCGTAAGGCCTTAGGAGGGACGAAGTATGAAGACATTTCCAGTCAGTATTGTAACTCCTGATGGACCGGTTTACGAAAAAGAGGTAGAAATGGTAAGTGTAAAAGCAGAGAGTGGGGAAATGGGGATCTTACCAGGCCACATTCCAACTGTTGCACCATTAAAAATTAGTGCAGTTCGTCTGAAAAATGGTGGACACACTGATTATGTAGCAGTAAGCGGTGGCTTTATCGAAGTTCGTCCAGATAAAGTGACTGTATTATCATCATCTGCTGAAGAAGCAAACCATATCGATATCCATCGCGCAAATGAAGCGAAGCGTCGCGCTGAGCAACGTCTGCAAGATAAACAAGCACATGTTGACTTTAAACGTGCAGAAATGGCATTACAACGTGCTGTGAACCGTTTGAACGTTTCCGATATGAAGTAAAAAAATCCGTAAGGGCTTTGCCTTTACGGATTTTTTTTTGTGTATTTTATGGATAATTTTACAAAACTGGTATAATTATATTGATGCTTGTATAAGTAGAAGTGTACAACAATTTATATTTCATAAAGGGGATGGATCAATGATTGGTGAAATGAAGCGAGAAGCATTGTACTCTTTAAAGGGAAAATGGGGACTAGGTGTTGGATCAACAATTTTATATTTTATTTTAAGTTATGTTGTTTCGCTGGCTGCAATGCTTATACTATTAATTCCAGGAATTATTATATTTCTCTCAGTTGTAAGCTTAACTGGATCATTTGAAGAGGAAACGATGTCAATTGGAGCAGGTATTACCTTTGGAATTTTTTATTGCATTATGATAATTTTGAGTAACGCATCGTATGGGATTACGTCATATGGTTATACAAATGTATTTTTACAGATTAGTAAACGAGAAGATGCTAAAGTAGATTACTTATTCGAAGGATTTCGTGGCTTTAAAAGAATGATGAAAACAATGTGGGCAATGCTTGCGATTTTGTTATATACAGGTACATGGATTCCGATGCTGTTAATAGGCTTATTTGCATTGTTAGGTGAAGAAGGGAATACGTCATTTGCAATAGCTTTCTTCGTACTATTAGCAATTTCAATTGTTGGTATGATTGTGATGTATTTTTCTTATGCACTGACGTACTATGTGATGATTGAAAATCCAGAATATAGTGTTTCGCAGGCGATGAAGGAAAGTAAGAATCTTATGAAGGGTCATAAGTTAGATTTGTTTCTTTTATGGCTGAGCTTCATAGGATGGGCTATTTTAGCGCTGCTTACTTTTGGAATAGGATTTCTTTGGCTTAGTCCGTATATGAGTACGACGACAGCACACTTTTATCGCTACATTTCAAAAGGTGAATTTCAATAGGAACATGCTATACTAATAGAATTATTGTGTATAGGAGGCGAGGCTACGCATGATTAGTGATTTAAAAGGAGAAGCACTAGATTCATTAGAAGGGAAATGGGGATTAGCTGTTGGAGCTACACTACTCATTTCAATTCTTATCACGGCTTTTAGTTTTAGTGTTGATTGGGGATTTTCTTTAATTTTCGGTTGGCAAAAAACAAATGGTTCACTTTCAACGAATATTCTTTCATTTTTTGTTACTGGACCGTTAACTTTAGGTGGATATTACCTTGGTTTAAATATCCTTCGTGAAAAGCAAGCTAGTATTGGTAATGTATTCATTTGGTTTTCAGAGGGAAAGAGATTTCTAAAATCATTTTTATTATATTTATTAGTAAATCTTTATCTTTTCTTATGGACGTTATTGTTCATTATTCCAGGTATTATTAAATCATTTTCTTATGCGATGACGTACTTTATTATAAACGATCATCCTGAGTATTCACTGAACCAAGCTATTACAGAAAGTCGTCGTATGATGGATGGACATAAGATGGAGTATTTCATTTTATGTTTAAGTTTTATTGGCTGGTTTATATTAAGTTGTATTACGTTAGGGATTGGATTCTTATGGTTAATTCCATATTTCTATACGACATCTGCAGCTTTTTACGAAGAGATTGCAGAAGAATATTATGAGAAAAAAATTTAGCACTATAAAACCCCCAGTATGAATTATTTGTTCATACTGGGGGTTTTTTGTAGAAACTTTATAAATTGATTACTAGTAAGTGGTTTACTGAAATAGTAACCTTGCATATATTTACAGTTATGTTTTTGCAGAAACTTAAGTTGTTTTTCGGTTTCAATTCCTTCGGCAACGACTGAAAGATTTAAAGTATTCGCGAGGGAAAGAATTGTAGAAACGATGGCTCGTTCTTCAGGACGATGATCAGCTAATTGTGTAAATTCTCTCGGTACTTTTAATGTGTCGATTGGAAAAATTGATAAATAAGCAAGAGAAGAGTACCCAGTACCGAAGTCATCAATGGAAGTTTGGATACCGTACTCTTTTAATTGCTTCAGTCTCAATAACGTTTCTTTCTCGTCAATCATTGCAATTCTTTCTGTTAACTCAAGTGTTACATATTTTGGGTTGACTTGCACGTCGTTTAATATTTGTGAAATGTTTTCGATTAATTGATCTTGCCGGAATTCTTTTGCGGATAAATTAACACTTATTTTTAAATTTTGGTAGCCAAAGGTATGCCATATTTTTAATTGGAGACAAGCTTCTTGTAATACCCAATGTCCAAGTGGGACTACTTGTGGCGTCTCTTCTACAATTGGAATAAACTCACATGGTGAAATGTCACCTAATAGCGGGTGTTTCCATCGTATTAAAGCTTCAGCACCGATAATTTTATTTGTTGTCGTATCAATTTGTGGTTGATAAACGAGATAAAATTCTTTGTTTACTAAAGCGATTGGCAAATCTTTTTCAATTCGAGCTTTTCGTTCCATTTTTTTATATAGTTCTTTCGTGTAAAGAGAGCTACCGTTTTTTCCTTTATTCTTTGCCTCGTACATGGCCATATCAGCATGCTGCAAAATGGATAGCGCATCTTCACCTGCTTCAGGATATATTGCAATTCCGATGCTCGGTGAGATTTGTAAATGTTGATTTTCGATTTCAAATGGCTCATTCATGGCCGCTACAATCCTATCAGCTATTTTTTGGACATCTGGCTTTTTTTTGTAATTCTCGATAAGGATTGTGAACTCATCCCCAGCTAGCCGCGCGAGTTTCATATTTGATGTTGCTATTCTTTCGAGCCTTTTTGCTACTGCGATGAGCAATAGGTCTCCTACTCGATGACCGAGGGTATCATTAATAACTTTAAAACGGTCTAGGTCGAGAAACATAACAGCAAAAGGCTTTTTCGATATTTTTGCTCGTGCAATTGCCTGTTCTAAATGTTGATGAAATGCACGTCGATTTGCAAGCTCTGTTAAAGTATCATGGTATGCTAGGAAGTTGATTTGTTCTTGTTGTTGTTTGCTTTCCGTAATATCTTTAATCATTAAATAAACCCCAGAAATTTTCTCCTTTAAAAAGATCGGTACGGCGGTAACGTGCAAGTAGTAAATATCTCTGTTTTTATGGTAAGCCCGTATTTCTAAAGAAATAGAATATCCCTTTTTCACGCGATGAAAGGCGTTAATCATTTCTTCTAAATCTTCTTCGTATATGAGTGAATAGTAAGGCTGGTTTAATAATTCATTCGTTTGATAACCGAGTAAAGTAGTACCAGCGTTATTTACTTTGAGAAAATTACCGTACAAATCTAATGTAAAAATTGGATCTGGATGATGCTCGTATAAAGATTTAAACATTTGTTGATTATGATAGAGTTCATTTTTCTGTTCTACTAAATCTTCTGTACGTAGTTTAATTTGTTTCTCGAGTTCTGAGTTGAATTGCATTTGAGCGATCAATAATATTTTATTTTGTTTTCGAACTAAACTATGACGTATGAGAACGAAAGAAAAAGTTATTATAAGTCCGATTACTATAATAGGCGCAAAAACGTATTCAACTAATATAAAAACAATAAGCATTACTACCGAAATATACGGTAATGATAATCGGATTGATTCGCCAATTTTAGGTGTTAGTAGTACTTGTTCTTGTTTTTCAGGCTTTTTTGTATGGAGAATACAGGCGATTGCTACTAGTACTAAGGTTACTTGATAGAAAGGAGTAACTGTAAACATAGAATACTCTGGTATGAAGTATTTTATATAAGCATAAATCGCATCTGTAGTAGCATATAAAATTAAAGCACTGCCAAGAAGTGCACCGACCTTTTTAGGTAATAAGGATAGTGGTTTGAATAAAAGGTTGATTCCTATTAAGAGAAAGAGTAAATCAGCCATTGGATAGGTAAGTTGAACAAATATGTCGATATAGGATGTTGTAAAGATATGAATAGTTCGTTCAATAAGTAAGTAGTAACTTAAAGTAAATTGGGCTGTAACGATAATACAAATATCACATAGCATAAAAAGTTTTTCTAATAAATCTCGGTTATAAATGATTTCGTATAGAAAGGCAAACGTAAAGCTAACTAAAAAAAGTAAGTAAAAAAAGTCAGATGGATCAACGAACGTATAGAAGTCCTTTACAATTAAACGCTGATAGGCAACGACTATATCACCGATAAAATAAGAGAGAGCTCCAACAGATAATATGATCCAAAATAAACGAGATAGCCCTTCTTTCATGTTTGAAAAATAAAGTATATAACTACAAGCGATAATATCAATTAATAGGGTGCTCGTTCCGATTAATAGCTGAAAAGGAAATGAGTATTCATATACAAAAGGCATTGCTACATAGTGAAGCGTTATAGACAGCAATACAATGCTTATAAGAATACTTACATGTGTTTGTTTTTTCATTTATATCACCTACGGTTTCTTGAAAAGCATATATAAGTTTTATATTTATTTTGCACAATTATAGCAAGTTGTAAAGATAGATTTTAATAATTCTTGTTTCTGTCTCCCAACATATCGACATAGGAATTTGAAGTTTGCTATAATGATTAGAATAGTTGCATTATTTAGAAAAATTTAAAAATAATAATTACTGCAACTAGGACATATTGTTTACTATGTGAACTTGTTCTTAATTTAGGGGGGAGGGTTTCACAATGGCAAGTGTATATGAAAATAGTTATATGATCGTTTTGATTTTCTTGCTATTAGGTATATTGCTGCCGGTAGTGGCTCTTACATTAGGAAGGATGCTGCGCCCAAATAAACCAAGTGCAGCAAAGGCGACGACGTATGAGAGTGGAATTGAGCCTTTTCATGATGCAAATATTCGGTTTCATGCTCGTTATTATATTTTCGCTTTATTATTTGTGATCTTTGATGTAGAAACTTTATTTTTATATCCTTGGGCTGTTGCGTATGACAAGCTAGGTTTATTTGCATTAATTGAAATGCTCATCTTTGTTGTAATGTTGCTAGTTGGATTAGCGTATGCTTGGAAAAAGAAGGTGTTACAATGGTTATAAATTTTGAGGAATTACATCCAAATGAGCGAGCAGAATTAGAACGAAATATCTTTTTTTCTACATTGGAACAGTTGAAAGGATGGGCGAGGAGCAACTCTTTATGGCCGATGACATTCGGACTGGCATGCTGTGCAATTGAAATGATGGGGGTAGGCTCATCACATTACGATTTAGATCGATTTGGGTCATTTTTTCGAACTTCACCAAGGCAATCGGACGTCATGATTGTATCGGGAACAGTAACGAAGAAGATGGCTCCTATTGTTCGGCGTTTATATGATCAAATGCCCGAACCGAAATGGGTTATTGCGATGGGATCTTGTGCGACAGCAGGTGGTCCGTATGTAAATTCATATGCTGTTGTGAAAGGTGTAGACCAAATCGTACCAGTTGATGTGTATATTCCTGGTTGTCCCCCAAATCCAGCTGCTTTAATCTATGGAATTAATAAATTAAAAGAGAAAATTCGTTACGAGGCAAAGACCGGAAAGCAGGTGACGAATAAATGAGTAATCCAAATAAAGATTTAGAGGATCTGAAAAAAGAAGCAGCTAGGCGTGCGAAAGAAGAAGCGAGAAAACGCCTTGTAGCGAAACACGAGGCGGAAATAAGTGAACTTGAGGAGGAAGATCGAGAAAAAGAGAAAGCGCTACCAAAAAATGATGATATTACTATAGAAGAAGCAAAGCGACGTGGAGCAGCCGCAAAAGCAAAAGCGGCGGCGTTAGCGAAACAGAAAAGAGAAGGAACTGAAGAAGTAACGGAAGAAGAAAAAGCGAAAGCCAAGGCAAAGGCAGCAGCAGCCGCAAAAGCAAAAGCGGCGGCGTTAGCGAAACAGAAAAGAGAAGGGACAGAAGAAGTAACGGAAGAAGAAAAAGCGAAAGCCAAGGCGAAAGCAGCAGCAGCCGCAAAAGCAAAAGCGGCGGCGTTAGCGAAACAGAAAAGAGAAGGAACCGAAGAAGTAACGGAAGAAGAAAAAGCGAAAGCCAAGGCGAAGGCAGCAGCAGCTGCAAAGGCAAAAGCGGCGGCGTTAGCGAAACAGAAAAGAGAAGGAACCGAAGAAGTAACGGAAGAAGAAAAAGCGAAAGCCAAGGCGAAGGCAGCAGCAGCCGCAAAAGCAAAAGCGGCGGCATTAGCGAAGCAGAAAAGAGAAGGGACAGAAGAAGTAACGGAAGAAGAAAAAGCGAAAGCCAAGGCAAAAGCGGTGGCGGCGGCAAAGGCGAAAGCGGCAGCATTGGCGAAGCAGAAAGCCTCGCAAGGTGATGGGGATTCGGGAAATGAAAAGGCAAAGGCAATTGCAGCGGCAAAAGCGAAAGCAGCAGCGGCTGCAAGAGCGAAGACAAAGGGAGCTGAAGGTAAGAAAGAGGATGAGCCGAAGCAGGAAGAACCGTCCGTAAATCAGCCGTATTTAAATCAGTATGTTGAGGCTATTAGGGAGAAGTTAGGAGAGGGTGCATTAGTAGATTCCTACATTAATAAACTGTCAAAGGATGTGCCAACTCTTGTGGTGGATCCCGAAAAGTATTATGAAGTGATGGAGTCACTGCGATTCCATGAGGGACTTGCTTTTGATTATATGTCAGAGCTACATGCGACGGATTTTGTGACACATATGGAAGTGTATGTTCATTTGTTTTCATATGGCAAGAAACAATCGGTAGCAGTGAAGGTAAAGCTAGACCGGGAAGCGCCGCAAGTCGAATCTGTGACAGCGCTTTGGAAAGGAGCTGACTGGCCGGAGCGAGAAGCATACGATTTGCTCGGCATTGTATTTAAAGGGCATCCGAATTTAACGCGTATTTTAATGCCAGATGATTGGGTAGGATATCCGCTTAGAAAAGACTATGAACCGTATGATGTGGAGGTGTAGCTATGATCCGCACGGAAGAGATGCTTTTGAATGTAGGACCTCAGCATCCGAGTACACATGGTGTGTTCAGGCTCGTAATTAAGATTGACGGGGAAATTATTAAAGAAGCTACACCTGTTATTGGATATTTGCATCGCGGGACGGAAAAGATCGCTGAGAGCTTACAGTATACGCAAATTATCCCTTATACAGATCGAATGGACTATTTATCAGCCATGACGAATAATTACGTCATTTGCCATGCTGTAGAGACGATGATGGGGCTTGAAATTCCAGAGCGTGCCGAATACTTGCGAGTACTTGCGATGGAACTAGGAAGAATTGCGAGCCATCTCGTTTGGTGGGGGACGAATCTTCTTGATATAGGAGCGGTCAGCCCGTTTTTGTACGCGTTTCGTGAACGAGAGATGATTATAAATTTATTAAATGAATTATGCGGGGCACGGCTTACTTTTAACTATATGAGAGTTGGCGGTGTGAAGTGGGATGCGCCAGATGGTTGGATTGAAAAGGTGGAAGAGTTTGTTCCGTATATGAGGGAGCAATTAGCAGGTTATCATGATCTTGTTAGCGGTAATGAGATTTTCTTAAATCGTTTGAGAGGCGTTGGTATATATAGCGCGGAAGAAGCGATCTCGTATTCTTTAAGCGGAGCAAATCTGCGGTGCACTGGAGTAAACTGGGATCTTCGCAAAGATGAGCCGTATTCGATTTATGATCGTTTTGATTTTGATATTCCTGTTGGAAGCGTGGGAGATGCTTGGGATCGCTACGTTTGCCGAATGCAAGAAATCGAGGAGTCTTTAAAGATTGTTGAGCAAGCGGTTCAGCAGTTCCCGAAAGATGGAGCTGTGCTGGCAAAAGTACCGAAAATTATTAAGGCACCTAAGGGAGAAGCATTTGTACGTATCGAATCGCCGCGCGGAGAGATTGGTTGTTATATCGCAAGTGACGGAAAGAAAGAGCCGTACCGTTTGAAGTTTCGTAGGCCATCTTTTTATAACTTGCAAATTTTACCGAAGTTATTGAAAGGTGAAAACATCGCTAATTTAATTACGATTTTAGGTGGAGTTGATATTGTACTTGGGGAGGTTGATGGCTAATGATTGAGACGCTCTTACAATCACCTTCAAGCTGGACGAATTTCTTCATTTTTTTCGGATTAGCGGTACTTCTACTATTTGCAGTCCTTGGCTTCGTTACATATGGAATCTTGGCAGAACGGAAAGTGATGGGATTTATGCAAGGGCGGATTGGACCAAACCAGGTTGGAGGCCGATTCGGTTTACTGCAAACGGTAGCTGATGTTTTAAAACTATTATTGAAAGAAGATAGTATTCCGAAAGCAGCAGATAAACCGCTGTTTATATTAGCGCCTGTCATTGCATTTGCACCAGCATTTATGGTGCTTGCGGTTATCCCGTTCACTGATAAATTTCAATTTGCAGATATTGGAGTCGGGCTACTTTATTATATTGCTGTTTCCGGTATTACGACGATAGGTGTTGTAACTGGGGGATGGGCATCGAATAATAAATATTCCCTTTTAGGAGGGATGCGTGCGGCGGCGCAAATGATTTCTTATGAGATTCCGCTCGTAATGAGTGTAATTGGTATCGTTTTGCTAGCTGGTAGTCTGAATTTAAATGAGATTGTAGCGGCGCAGGAGAAGGTCTGGTACATTTTCGTACAGCCAATTGGCTTCGTCGTTTTCTTAATCGCAGCAGTTGCAGAGTTAAATAGGACGCCATTCGATTTGCCGGAAGCGGAGTCAGAACTTGTTTCTGGATATCATACGGAATACTCAGGTTTTCGCTGGGCGTTTTTCATGCTTTCAGAGTACGTATATTTCTTCGGGATGGCATCGTTAATTACAGTGCTCTTTTTAGGCGGATGGAATCCAGTCATGTTTCTTGGATTTATCCCAGGTGCCGTATGGTTTGCTTTGAAATTTAGCAGTGTAGTCTTTCTATTAATTTGGTTCCGCGTTACGTTCCCGCGTATAAGAGGTGACCAGTTAATGGAGTTTGGATGGAAAGTATTATTGCCGATTGCACTTGCAAATATTTTCTTAACGGCATTGATTAAGGAGTTATTCTTCTAATCTATGAGGGGGGTGCCAGTAAGAGATGAAAGGACTATTTAAAGGGTTAAAATATACATTAAGTAATTTGAGCAAGAAGAAGGTAACGTATGATTATCCAAATCAACCGTTGCCGTTGCCAGACCGTTTTCGGGGGATTCAAAAATTTTATCCGGAGAAATGTATTGTTTGTAATCAGTGCTCTAACATTTGTCCGACAGACTGTATTCAGTTAACAGGAAAGAAACATCCGGATCCTACGAAAAAAGGAAAAATTATCGACACGTATGATATTAATTTTGAAATTTGTATTCTTTGTGATTTATGTACAGAAGTTTGTCCGACAGAGGCAATTGTCATGACAAATAACTTTGAACTCGCGGAATATTCACGTGATGACTTATTTAAAAATTTGCAGTGGCTTGACGAAAACGACGAAAACGTCAGGAAGGAGAATAAGGCATGAATGGCGAGTTTGTAGCATTCTTTATACTATCCTTGTCTGCAATTATCGGCGGTGTTCTTATGTTGAACTTAACGAAAGTTATGCACATGATGCTAGCTCTCGTTCTGACATTTCTCAGCATTGCAGGTTTGTATTTTCTTTTGTCAGCCGAATTTATAGGCGTTGCACAAATTTTACTTTACTCTGGGGCAATCACAATTATTATGATTTTCGGCATTATGTTAACGAAACATAACGCGGAAAATGAATCGCGTCTTACTCTTCGAAAATGGATTATCTTCTTTGCAGTTGTAGCATTTGGAGCGGTTATGTATTTCGCTGTTAATAATGTTGATTTTGCAAATGAAAGCACACAAGGAAGTTTACCTCTCCATGAAAACAACACACTTCAAATCGGTACACTTCTCTATTCAAAATATATTATTCCATTTGAACTAACTTCAGTTATTTTACTTGTAGCACTCGTTGGCGCAATTATACTTGCGAAAAAGGACGAGAAAGAGGAGGATTCCAATGAGTAGCGTTCCAGCTTCTGCATATTTAACACTTGCGATTATTTTGTTTTGCATCGGTCTATTTGGAGCTTTAACAAAGCGGAATACAGTAATCGTATTAGTTTGTATCGAATTAATGCTGAATGCTGCCAATTTAAACTTAGTGGCGTTTAGTAAATTAGGCTTATTTCCGAATTTAACAGGTCAAATTTTCTCACTGTTTACGATGGTTGTAGCGGCAGCGGAAGCGGCGGTAGGACTCGCTATTTTAATTGCTTTATATCGTAATCGTACGACAGTTCAGGTGGATGAAATGGATACGCTCAAAGGATAGCATTGTGACCGAAAAAGGGGGAAGGAAACAATGATCGATTATGCATGGCTCATACCGCTTTTCCCACTCGTTTCGTTTTTGTTACTTATTATATTCGGGAAGAAAATTAGAGAAGGAAGCAGCGTACTTAGTATTTTTTTCGTCTTTCTCTCCTTTATACTTGCGGTACTTGTGTTAATAGAAAGGTTTTCAGAAGCAAGCGTGAAGCATAAGTGGGTGTGGCTTAGAGCTGGAGATGTGGATATATCATTCGGCTTTGAAGTGACTGCATTAGGAGCTTTAATGTTATTTATCGTGACGCTTGTGAGTCTACTTGTACATGTGTATTCGAAAGGTTATATGAAAGGTGATGAACGATTACCGACCTTTTACGCATATTTAGGACTCTTTACATTTGCGATGTTAGGGCTTGTTATATCAACGAATTTATTACAGCTTTATATATTTTGGGAATTAGTCGGCCTTGGCTCATTTTTACTTATCGGTTTTTATTTCTTTAAAGAAGAAGCGAAGGCTGCTGCAAAAAAGGCTTTTATTATGACCCGTATTGGGGATGTTGGTTTATTTATCGGGATGATTTTAATTTTTTGGTACGCAGGTAGTTTTGAATATGACGCAATATTTAGGGCGATTTATACAGGGGATCTACCTCCTTACATGATTACAATAACAGCGATATTAATTTTTATCGGGGCGATGGGGAAATCAGGGCAGTTCCCGCTTCATACGTGGTTGCCAGATGCAATGGAGGGGCCAACACCCGTTTCGGCACTTATTCACGCGGCGACGATGGTCGCAGCTGGCGTATATTTAGTAGCGACGATGTTCCCTCTATTTTCAGCAAGTACAGTGGCGATGCAGACAGTGGCAATCGTTGGAGCTTTCACTGCAATCTTTGCGGCCTCTATCGGTCTTGTGCAAACAGATATAAAGAGGGTGCTTGCTTATTCTACAGTTAGCCAGCTCGGGTATATGATGCTCGCGTTAGGTTCTGCCGGTTATGTAGCTGGTATATTCCATTTAACGACACATGCTTTTTTTAAAGCACTACTATTTTTGGCGGCAGGAAGTGTAATTCATGCTGTGCATACGCAAAACATTAATAAAATGGGCGGTTTACAGAAGAAGATGAAAGTAACTGGTACGCTATTTTTAATAGGTACCCTTGCCATTAGCGGTGTTCCGCTGCTTTCCGGTTTTTTCAGCAAAGATGAAATTTTAGCGGCGACGTGGATGAATGGCAATTACGTTTTATTTACTTTAGCGGTAATTGCGGCGTTTTTAACAGCGTTTTATATGTTCCGCCTTTACTTTCTTGTCTTTACTGGAGAAACGAAGACGAAGGAAGAAGTGCATGAATCGCCTCGCGTTATGACGTATCCAATGATTGTTCTCGGCGTTCTCGCAGTAGTGGCAGGATATATAAATACACCATGGTTTGGGACGTTTCTCGGAGATTGGTTGACGAAAGATGTAGGGTTTAAGGTTGAAGAAACGCATGGACCAGTTTGGATTATGATTGTTGCGACACTCGTTTCATTTGCGGGAATCGCTCTTGCATATTTCATATATAGGAAGAAATCAATTTCTGGGAATTGGGCTGGGGGTACGGAAACATCGCTTTATAATCTTTTGAAAGAAAAATATTATGTGGATGAACTATACAACATGACGGTGATCCCTATTACGAAAGGAATCGCTCATGTGCTTCGCTTATTTGAAGTGTATGTAGTCGAAGGAATTGCAGTTTTAATTGCAAGTGTAGTGAAAGGCACAAGTAATCTTGGATCGAAACTTCAAAACGGGAATGTACAAGTGTACGGTACTGTAACGGCGGTTTCGCTCGCTGTACTCGTCATTATTTTGCTCTATACGGGAGGGGATTTACGATGAATGATTTGTTGTTAACGTTCTTCATTTTTTCCCCGCTTTTAGGAATTTTATTGCTTGTATTAACACCGAAAAAGGAATTGCGTACAGTGCGAGCGCTTGGCTTATTTGGGACGGCACTTCCATTTGGAATCGCTATCGTCCTCGCTTGTACATATGCTTCTGGAAAGAATTTGTCACTATTCGATGAAAAGATGAAATGGATTAAGTTCGGCGATTTTACAGCGGTAGATAAAAGGTGGTTTTCTATTTATTACGAGCTCGGTATTGATGGTTTGTCGCTTGTCATGATGGTACTGACGGCTCTTCTAGCAACGCTTGCAGCAATTGCAGCCTTTTCTATTAAAAGAAATTTAAAAGCATTTTATATGCTGTTACTCATGCTAGAAATAGGAATGCTCGGCGTCTTTGCTGCTCAAAACTTAATGTTGTTTTTTATCTTCTTTGAAATTACGTTGCCACCAATGTTCTTATTAATTGGAAAGTGGGGAAAATTGTCGAGTGAAAAGGCTGCGTATAGTTATTTAATATATAACGGTATTGGCTCAGCTATTTTGCTCATTGTTTTCTCAATTTTGTTCGCGAAAACAGGTACAACAAATATTGTGGAGCTGAAAGAGATATTAAGAAGCGTAAACGCAGAGGGAGCACTCGTCATCCCAAGTAGTTTGCAGCTTAGTGTATTTATTGCCATAATGATTGCTTTTGCAATTAAACTACCTGTTTTTCCGTTGCACCGCTGGATGGTCAATGTACACATAGAAGCGCATCCAGCTGTAGTTATGCTTCATGCGGGTGTTTTGCTGAAGATTGGAGCGTACGGTATTATTCGCTTCGGGAAAGGGCTATTCCCAGAATATTTTCACGATGTTGCAACACTAATTGCGATATTAGGCGTAATTAATTTATTATACGGTGCCTTTTTAGCGCTCATCCAAACAGACTTTAGGAAAGTACTGGCTTACTCTAGTATTTCGCATATGGGAATTGTTTTAATGGGGCTCGCGGCACTTAATGCACCGGGGACACAAGGAGCGTTATTCCAAGTTGTATCACATGGTTTAATTGCAGCCTTGCTCTTCTTCCTACTGGGTGTTATAGAACAACGATTTGGAACTTCAGACATTACAGCGCTTGGTGGACTCGCAAAAAGTGTCCCAGTACTTAGCGGCTTCTTCTTAGCAGGAGGAATGGCATCGCTTGGATTACCAGGGATGTCTGGGTTTGTTAGTGAATTTCTTGCCTTTCTCGGTTTATTTCAAGGAGAGCCCGTCATTGCTGCAGTCGGTGTGATTGGCATCATTTTAACCGCTGTGTATGTATTAAGGGCGACACTTCAAGTGACATTTGGAAAGAAAGAGTGGGAAGCAAAATCTGATATACACGGATGGGAGTATGTCCCTGTTTTACTACTTATCTTTTGTATTATTGCAATTGGAGTTATGCCAGAGATACTAGGAGATCCGCTTCAAAATACATTGAAAACATTGGGGGTGAAGTAGGATGGATATGAATACGTTACTTAGCTTATCGTGGCATCTAATGGTGCCAGAATTTATTATTCTCGGCGCCGCCATCCTTCTTTCCATATGTGATTTGTTTTTTAAGCTGAACCATAGATATGTAGCTCTTGGTGCGATTGCTGCCATCGTATTAGCAATCGTGTCATTAATTACTCTATATAGCGAACCGGCAGGAGATATTTTAAATGGATCGTTTGTGTTAGATGGATTTTCAAAAGGGTTTAAAACGTTGCTATTAGGCGCCTCAGCCCTCATTTTATGCACCGCGATGAGCGATGATAAGAAGAATCCAATCGAAGATAAGGGCGAATATTATTACTTATTTTTAATGGCGCTTCTTGGTGCAATGTTCATGGCTTCTAGTGTTGATTTTATTACCCTTTTCGTTGGTTTGGAGTTACTTTCACTTTCTTCTTATATTTTAGTAGGAATACGAAAAAAGAGCCGTGCATCAAATGAAGCGGCAATGAAATATGTCATTAGCGGAGGAATTGGAACGGCGATTACGCTCTTCGGAATGAGTTATTTATACGGTATTACAGGTTCAACTAACATTGTAGATATGCAAAAGGTAATCACTGGGGAGCTCGCTAGTGGTATTCAGTTATTGTTAGCTCTCGCATTTCTTTTATTGCTAGTTGGTCTCTCATTTAAAATTGCCACAGTGCCGTTTCATATGTGGGCACCTGATGTGTATGAAGGAGCGACTACACCTGTTACTGCTTTTCTTGGAACGATTTCTAAAATTGCCGGGTTCCTACTCATTATTCGTTTGTTCCTTATGATCTTTGCAAGTGTATTAATACAAGGAGATATGCAATCTTTATATGGGCATATGAGTATATATATTGCGGTGCTAGCAAGTATTACGATGATTGTTGGGAATGTAGTCGCATTAAAACAATACAATATAAAGCGTTTATTTGCTTATTCGGGCATTGCTCATGCAGGATATTTACTCGTTCCACTTGTGGCATTATCACCATTTACGATGGATAGCATGTGGTTTTATATGCTGGCATACATGCTTATGAATATAGGGGCATTTGCTATCATCCACGGCTTAATCTTACAAAGTAATGAGGAAAATATAACAATTTTCACAGGTTTATATAAAAGGTCGCCATTTACAGCGATAATGATGACAATTTTTATTTTATCGTTGGCTGGGATACCAGGAACGGCTGGCTTCATTGGAAAGATTAATATCTTTTTAGGCGCACTTCATGTAGAGCCAGCACATTACGTACTAGCTTCGATTATGATGGGTACGACAGTTGTTTCATTCGTATATTATTTCCGTATTTTACAACAAATGTTTTTCCGCACCGGAGAGACAGAAGAGAGAATACGGTTACCGTTAAATATAAAGGTTGTTATGAGTCTTTGTGCAATTTCGATTGTAATACTAGGGATTATGCCGATGATTGGGTACAATTTCTTTTATGAATATTTTCCATTAATGAAAGATTTCTTCTTCTTAGGGAACGTGGTACAATAGTGAAAATAAAAGGTGTGGAGTCAGTACTCTGCGCTTTTTATTTTGTGTTAACTTGTAATGTAGATATACGTTTTTGGAAAGAAAATCACGATGTAAAATGTAAGATGTCTATGTGCATTTGAAAAAGTGTAGCTCCTACTTATTATGGTATCGTTTTTATATTCTTTCATAAGTAGTAGCTGAGTAAAAAGGGGTCGATTTTTTGGCACAACTTTTAGGGCAACAAGCACTGATTGCCATTGTTTCGCATTTATTGTTTATTACCATTACGTGGTGGGCCTTACAAGGCATTCACATTGAGCGTTTAATGAAGTCCGGAAAAGTGCTGCAGACGCGAGTATTACTCATCTTAATTACAATTGCAATTGGGACATCTGTAAGTAACTTTTTCCTTGATTATTTAGGCTATTCGAAGAGTTTAACGTATTTAGTAAAGTAAGTGTATAGAACCTCAAATCTCCGTTAACAATGGGGATAGGAGGGGATGAAATTGAAGCTTAAAGCCATTCTTATTGTTGCACTTAGTGTTGTTTTATTTTTGGTTGGATATAGAGAGATGAAACCGATAAGCGATGAACAGAAAATGGAGAGCATGATCAAGGCTTTAGAGAAAAATGATGCTAAAGTAAAAAAATGGTCATGGTTAGCGAGAGAAACAAAAACAATTTCTAACATACATACGTTTCAAAAGTTGTTAAACGATGTGAAGGAAAAGGCAAATATTCAAAAGTGGGAAGTAGAGCAATCTCCAGATGGATATAAAGCTACATCCTATAAAAAGCTTTCTTCTTATGAAGAACGAGTAGTAGTAACTTGGAGTAAAGAAAATACTAAAGAAAACACTTTCATTATCTTTGAAGTAAGTGGGGCGAAATGGGACCCGAAGTATGTTCAAAACATGAATAAAATTTTTAGTGAAAAACCTATAATTTACACTTGTGTTCAAGGTGTACTGAATGATAAGATTGAAGGTGTTTTGCAAAATAAAACCAATCAGGTTTTGAAAGATCTTTCAGCAAGAGCGATCGAACAAGTAGAAGAAAGAGCATTTGTGTCAGTCTCCGCATACAATAAAAAGTGGGATGACGCTCTTTCAACAAATAGAGAGAAAATAAATGTGCAAATAGCAATACGTTCTACAGACAACAAAGATACAATTGTGGTTGGCACACCGATCATAACTTCTGAGTATTGAGTGAATAGATACTGAAAAAAGGACACGGAGGGGAATAATTTGGAAAAGATCATCGTCCGTGGCGGAAAGCGGTTAAACGGCACAGTGCGTGTTGAGGGCGCAAAAAATGCTGTATTACCTATAATCGCTGCAGCCCTATTAGCGAGTGATGGAAAGAATGTACTATCTGAAGTACCAGTTTTGTCTGATGTATACACAATTAATGAGGTATTACGTCATTTAAATGCTGAAGTCGTATTTGAAAATAATCAAGTAACAATCGATTCTTCTAAAGAACTAAATATTGAAGCACCATTTGAATATGTACGTAAAATGCGTGCATCTGTTCAAGTAATGGGACCATTATTAGCACGTAACGGTCGTGCTCGTATTGCACTTCCTGGTGGATGTGCAATTGGTTCACGTCCAATTGACCAACATTTAAAAGGCTTCGAAGCAATGGGAGCAAAAGTACAGGTTGGTAACGGTTTTGTTGAGGCATATGTTGAGGGAGAACTAAAAGGAGCTAAAATCTACTTAGACTTCCCAAGCGTAGGCGCGACAGAAAACATTATGTCTGCAGCTACATTAGCAAAAGGGACAACAATTCTTGAAAACGCAGCGAAAGAACCAGAAATCGTTGACTTAGCTAACTTCTTAAATGCGATGGGAGCGAAAGTACGCGGAGCTGGAACTGGAACGATTCGTATCGAAGGCGTTGATAAATTATATGGTGCAAACCACTCTATTATTCCTGACCGTATTGAAGCGGGAACATTCATGGTTGCAGCAGCAATTACTGGTGGAGACATCTTAATTGAAAATGCTGTACCTGAACATTTACGCTCAATTACAGCGAAAATGGAAGAAATGGGTGTTAAAATTATTGAGGAAAACGAAGGTGTACGTGTTATCGGCCCAGATAAGTTAAAAGCGGTTGATATTAAAACTATGCCTCACCCAGGTTTCCCAACAGACATGCAATCACAAATGATGGCATTATTACTACAAGCTGATGGAACAAGCATGATTACAGAAACGGTATTCGAAAACCGCTTTATGCACGTTGAAGAATTCCGTCGTATGAATGCTGATATTAAAATTGAAGGTCGTTCTGTTATTATGAACGGTCCAAACAGCTTACAAGGTGCTGAAGTAGCAGCAACTGACTTACGTGCTGCAGCTGCATTAATCTTAGCTGGTTTAGTATCAGAAGGTTATACTCGTGTAACTGAGTTAAAACATCTTGACCGTGGCTATGTAAACTTCCATAAGAAATTAGCTGCATTAGGTGCAACTATTGAACGTGTAAACGAAAAAGTAGAAGAAGTGAAAGAACAAGAAGTTTCTGATCTTCACGCTTAATTGAAATAGTCTCTATGTCTTTTGACATAGGGGCTATTTTTTTGGGTTATTACTGTTATAGTCAATAAATTCTATACTTATGCACGTACCAGTAAAAATATTTAGAAAATTTCTGTTTTATGCTCTTCCCCTTAAGTATGTTCTAAAAGAAAGAGTTGTTCCATAAGAATGAATGGAGTAAAGCTTTTATATTGGGGGAAAATAGGATGAAATTTTCAAAGCCACTTTTTATTACAGTAGCGCTCTTAATAGCGCTCGTTATCATTGTACCTGCAGCCCTTGTTATTCCATTTGCGAAAGCAAAAGTAGGGGAAGAAACGGCCTCTAAAACTCCTCCAGCGATAGAAAGCATACCAGCTCCAGGAAAAGTAGATACAGCTGTTCAAGTTGCTGTATATCGCGAAAAACAAAAGAAGGTAGAAACATTACCAGTGGAGGAGTATGTGACAGGTGTAGTAGCTTCTGAGATGAATGCCAGTTTTGAAATAGAGGCACTAAAGGCGCAGGCATTAGCAGCGAGAACATTTGTAGTACAACGTATGCTAAGCGGAGGAAAGAAAAATAATGCGGACGTGACAGATACGGTGAAAGATCAAGTGTACAAAGGCAAAGATGAATTGAAGAAGCAATGGGGCAATAACTACGAAAATAATTTGAAGAAAATCGAAGAAGCCGTTTCGAAAACAGCAGGACAAGTTTTAACGTATGATGGAAAACCAATTTCAGCATCCTTCTTTTCAACGAGTAATGGTCGAACAGAAAATGCAGCTGACTATTGGGGAAATGATTATCCGTACTTGAAAAGTGTAGATAGTCCGTGGGATCAAGCCTCTCCAAAGTTTACGAGCGAGCAAACATTTACAGTAGCTGATTTTCAAAAACGTCTCGGTGTGAAAGTGCTAGCAGACGGGAAGGTTGGAAATATTAAAGACCTTACGGAAGGAAAGCGCGTAAAGGATGTAGCTTTTCAAGGAAAAACATTAACTGGAAAAGAAGTTCGTGAAAAGTTAGATTTACGTTCTTCTGATTTTACGTGGAAACAACAAGGAGATAAAATCATCGTTACAACGAAAGGCTTCGGTCACGGCGTTGGTATGAGTCAATACGGGGCGAACGGCATGGCAGCGGAAGGAAAGAAATATACAGATATCGTCGCTCATTACTATAAAGGCGTTGAAAT
The DNA here is from genome assembly GCF_008274865.1 of Bacillus sp. AR4-2. Lineage (NCBI taxonomy): Bacteria > Bacillati > Bacillota > Bacilli > Caryophanales > Bacillaceae > Bacillus > Bacillus sp. AR4-2. The sequence continues at coordinate 5,029,323 of NZ_CP031062.1, read as the reverse complement.
AAAGACGATGAATGATTATGAAGGAAAACTGATGGTGAAGAAATAGGTGTCAGAACTCTGGCACCTATTTTTTTGTTTAAAATATCATAATTTTCCATTAACTGTTTGATATAATAGGATAAAAAGGCATTTGGGGGAAATGAAATGGCGTTACTAGAGTTGAAACAGTTAGGGAAGGCGAACCAGTTACCGGAAATGGAGCTAAAGGTTGAAAAAGGGCAATGTATTGTTTTGCAATGCAATAATCATACAGCTAAAGTGTTACACCGCATTATTATTGGTCAAGAAGAAGCTTCAACTGGCAACGTACTGTTTGAAGGGGAAGCAATTGGAAAGAAAAATTATTCCCGCATAGGCTTTTGTTTTTTGAAGGATGAAGCATATGATCGTTTGAAGGTGAAGGAATACTTTAAGTTTTTAATAGGGCTTTATGAATCAAAGATAAGTATAGAAGAAGTTGTGCAGTCTGTTGGTCTCCTAGATAAGCTAAACGTTAAAATAGAAAAACTATCATTTTCAGAGAAGCGTCGTCTTCATATTGGGCGAGTGATGATTCATAATCCGGATTTAATCATTTTGGAAGAACCGGAGCAAAATGTAGATATAGAGAGTACGGTTATTATTCGAAAAGCAATTATGAAAATGAAAGAACAAGGAAAGGCAATTTTTATTACGTCATCTTTCCTATCGGATGCCCTTTCGTTAACAGAGGATGTATACATATTAAACAACGATGGTGTGAAAAAAGTAGAAATTGAACAAGAGGAAGTGGAAGAAGTCGATGAAGAGAAGGTCGTTCAAATAATTCCGCAAATGAAGTTAGAAAGAATACCTGCGAAAGTGAACGATAAAATCATTTTACTTGATCCGATGGAAATCCATTTCATTGAAACACAAAACGGAGTGACACATATTCACGTTCGTGAAGGGGATTTCGTATGTACATTAACATTAAGCGAACTAGAAGCAAGGTTAACAGGTTTTGGTTTCTTTAGATGTCATCGCTCGTACCTTGTAAATTTACAAAGAGTGCGAGAAGTGATTACTTGGACTCGTAACAGTTTTAGTTTAATTTTGGATGACGAAAGAAAAAGTTCAATTCCGCTTTCAAAAGGACGCATGGATGAATTAAAAGGCGTGATTGGGCTATAAAAAGTGTTCCAATAAGCTCAACATGCGATTCATTCACCGGTAAAAATACTCCTTTTACCGGTATTTTAATGCGACTACCCTTTGTTTTTCATATGATTGAGTCAAGAAAAGTGAAACAAACGAACGAAAAGCGCTAAAGCGACTTTCATCTATAAAGAAGAAAAACAAAGGGGATGAAGAAATGACATTGGCAATTGAAATGAAAGATGTAATGAAAAGTTTCGACGGAAAAACGGCACTTCGAAATGTAAATATTGAGGTGAAGCGAGGAGAGATATTCGGATTCCTCGGACCGAGTGGATCTGGTAAGACGACAACAGTAAAAATTTTAACTTCTCAATTGCTTCATAGTATTGGAACAGTAAGAGTATTAGGGAAAGATATTACAGGACCAAGTAGCATCGATTATAAACGAATTGGTATTTTAACAGATAACAGCGGCTTATATGAAAGACTTAGCATTTATGATAACTTACTATTATTTTGTGACTTATACGATTGTAAAAAAGAACGAATCGATGAAGTACTAGCACAAGTGAATTTATTAGATGATAAAAAAACACCAGTAAAAAAATTATCAAAGGGAATGAAGCAGCGCGTCACACTAGCGAGAGCAATCCTTCATAAACCAGATATCCTCTTCTTAGATGAACCAACATCTGCACTTGATCCAGTAAACGTACAAAACATTCATAAAATCTTAAAAGACTTAAATGAAGAAGGAACGACGATTTTCTTAACGACTCACAACATGGATGAAGCAGAAACGCTTTGTAACCGTATTGCCTTCCTTTGTGGCGGAGAAATTGTAGCGCTTGATACGCCAGAGAACCTGCGCTTAAAATACGCTAAGGATCATATACAAGTCGTATTAAAGGATAAGCAAAAAGAAGTAGTGCAAAAAGATGAATTAGGTGCAAAACGTATTTCAGAATGGATGAACAAAGGAGAATTACTATCCATTCATTCACACGAACCAACTTTAGGCGATATTTTTATTGAAGTTACTGGGAGGGGATTATAATGACATTTTCAATGAGACGTGTATCAGCTATTTTTAGAAAAGAAGTACAAGATTTTAAGACAAATTCACAAGTGTTGTTAATGGCATTTTTACCAATTATACTTTCATTTTTGTTTAGCAGATTTGGAGTGGGAAAGGAAATGTTAGGTATTACTACTATAACGGCCTTCCTATTTGTCGCAGGCTTTGTTCAATCTATGGTAATTGCAGAAGAAAAAGAAAAACATACATTGCGTGTATTAATGCTATCACCGGCATCTTCGGTTGAAGTTCTACTTGGAAAGAGTTTATTAACATCGGGTCTGACGATGGTCATTTGTATTGCAAATTTATTCATTTTAGATCAGTTAAATATTAATCTTCCATTGGTAGGATTGATATTCTTATGCGGAACTATTTTGTTTATCGTACTTGGAACAATGATCGGATTACTTGCATCTTCTGTACCACAAACATCAATAATTGGAATGCCGATATTAATGACGATGTATTTGGCTGTACAGTTTGAGCCAATGGTTGAAAATAAAGTAATTAAGACGATGATTGGATATCTTCCAACATCTCATATTGTGAAAGCACTTAAAAGCTTAGTAGGTGGGGCGGGATTTAGTAGTATTAGTGGGCATGTATTAAATGTTGCAGTTTGGCTTATTATATCGCTCGTTGTATGTTTAATCGTATATAAAAAGAAACAATTAGACTAAAAACTGAGCCAAAACGCTCAGTTTTTTCTTTTTTCTATCATTTCCTCGGAAATTTTACAGTTCTTATACATATTTTTACAGATTTTGTCGAAAAGTAATTAGTTATACGTTGTATAGGATACGTGAATATTGTTCAAAATGATTGCTGAGGTGATGATGGAATGCGAGGAAGAAATAATAAAAAGTCGCAAAAGGTAGTACATTTATTTCAAAAAAGATGGGTGTTTCCGGCACTATACATTGCTTGTGCAGCGGTAATCTTAATGGTTGCGCTATGGTTCCAAGGAGCTAATCCGAAGAAGACTCCAAACCACGATCAAGCAACACCGTATACACAATCGGAAGATCCAGCAGTACCAGTAACGAAATCTTCAGAAGTAGTGAAAATGCCAGCTGCCGCGAATGCGGAAGTAGTCGTACAAAAGAAATTCTATGAAGATGCAGCAACTGAGGCGGAACAAGAAAAAGCACTTGTCTTTTATAACAACACATATTCCCCGAACAAAGGAATTGACATTGCTGCGAAGAATGGAAAAGAATTCAATGTTGCTGCTGCTTTAAGTGGTACAGTAACGAAAGCTGAAAAAGATTCACTTCTTGGTTATGTTGTAACAGTTGATAGTGGAAATGGTGTAGCGGTATCTTATCAAAGCTTAGGCAGTGTGAAAGTAGAAAAAGGTGCAAGAGTTGCACAAGGTGAAGTATTAGGAACATCCGGTCTAAGTGCAATGAATAAAGAGGCAGGTTCTCACGTTCACTTTGAAGTACGTAAAGACAATGTGGCTGTGAACCCTGAACGTTACTTAAATAAATCAGTAACAGAAATTAAAGCTGATGCAGGTGCTGCAAAGGCTACGAATGCTTCTGGTAAAAAAGCTGATGACAAATCTCAAAAAGAAGAGAAGTCAACGAGCACGAAACCTGAAAGTAAAACAGAAGACAAGTCTCAAAAAGAAGAGAAATCAACAAGCGGTTCAACTAGTGACAAAAAAGAAGAACCGAAGAAAGAAGAAAAATCAACAAATGGTTCTACAGAATCATCTAACGATTCTTCTTCACAAGAATAAGAAAGTGAAAAAATCAGTTCCCACTAGGGGAGCTGATTTTTTTATTTTTATATAAAAATACTCAATTTCGAGAAAAAAGTTGCAAAAACAAGGAAAAATGACGAGATTCTCGAATATATATTACAAAAGGGAGGGGATACTGTGTCATTTTTATTTGTTCTGTCGACTGCTATTATTTTATTGTTTGTTTTATTCACCTTATATTATTATATTGCCGGTAAGAAAGAGGTTCCCCACCATCAATTATTAGAAGAAGAGTTTGAAAGAGAAGAATGACGCCTTACATATAAGGTGTCATTTTTTTCGCCAAAATAGTCACTGTTAACGTATTTCTCACAAAAAAACGTAATTTTTCTTAACTTAGTCCGCAAAAATAGTGAACATGTAGCATATATCAGTAGTGCGGGCAATACAATGGTATAAACCAAAGCAAAGAGAGTGTTTGAGGTGAGAAATCGTGAATCATTTCATTATAAATCCAAGAATGTTTAACGCTTACAAACAGCACTCACACTTACTTCTTAGTCGTATGCAGCGAGGCTCATTTCACCCTTCTCACATCCAAATTAGGGAGGCGAGTGGTGTGCACGATTACATCAAAGAGAGAACTATCAAGATTGGTAAGTATATCGTGGAGACAAGAAAGACAGTGCGTGTCATTGCAAAGGAATTTGGGGTATCAAAGAGTACAGTCCATAAAGATTTAACAGAACGTCTACCAGAAATTAATCCAGAGCTCGCAAATGAAGTGAAAGAAATTCTTGATTATCATAAGTCTATTCGTCATTTAAGAGGTGGAGAAGCAACAAAGCAAAAGTATAGAAAAGAAGATGTAGAGAAGCCTGTACGTCAATAATGTTACAGTAGCAAACATTCCGTTCACATTCGGTAATATTTTTCAGAAGAATTCTTTTTGCGAATATTACGTTTCTGTTAAATTTATGATAAAATCAGAAATTAGGTGAAAAGAATTCGGGTGTAACCTGATTTTGAATATCGAGGAGGAAAAAACGGGAATGTTTGCGCGAGATATCGGAATTGACCTAGGTACGGCTAACGTATTAATTCATGTTAAAGGTAAGGGTATTGTATTAAATGAGCCATCTGTTGTGGCAATTGATCGTAATAGTGGTAAAGTATTAGCAGTAGGTGAAGAAGCAAGAAGTATGGTGGGACGTACGCCGGGTAATATTGTAGCAATTCGTCCACTTAAAGATGGTGTAATCGCAGATTTCGAAATTACAGAAGCAATGTTAAAGTATTTCATTAACAAATTGGACGTAAAGAGCTTCTTTTCAAAACCTCGTATTTTAATTTGTTGTCCAACAAATATTACATCAGTAGAACAAAAAGCAATTCGTGAAGCTGCTGAACGTTCAGGTGGTAAAACAGTATTTTTAGAAGAAGAACCAAAAGTAGCCGCAGTTGGTGCTGGTATGGAAATCTTCCAACCAAGCGGTAACATGGTTGTTGATATTGGTGGAGGTACAACAGATATCGCTGTACTATCTATGGGTGATATTGTTACCTCTTCCTCTATCAAAATGGCTGGCGATAAGTTTGATATGGAGATCTTAAACTATATTAAACGTAAGTATAAGCTATTAATCGGAGAACGTACTTCAGAAGATATTAAAATTAAAGTTGGTACAGTATTCCCAGGTGCACGTAGCGAAGAACTTGAAATTCGCGGACGTGACATGGTAACAGGCTTACCACGTACAATTACAGTATGCTCTGAAGAAATTACAGAAGCATTAAAAGAAAATGCAGCTGTTATTGTACAAGCTGCAAAAGGCGTATTAGAGCGCACACCACCAGAACTATCTGCAGATATCATCGACCGCGGTGTTATTCTAACAGGCGGTGGAGCTTTACTACACGGTATCGACATGCTTCTAGCAGAAGAACTAAAAGTACCAGTATTAATTGCTGAAAATCCAATGCACTGCGTTGCGGTTGGTACAGGCATTATGTTAGAGAATATCGACAGATTACCAAAGCGTGCTTTGAGATAATTTGAAAGAACTAAGGCTGACGCCTTAGTTCTTTTTTTCGTTTTTGTATTTTTTTATTTTGTTTTTTTGCGAAAATGGAAGGAAAATAGAGAAATGTGAAGGAAACAGGTAAAATATTCATATATATGGTTAAATTTAATATTTCCTTAATTGAAAACGTTTATAATATAATGAGTCGAATACGACATTAAGGCAAATAATGTTTCAATACATATTGCCTTTCCCTAATTTTGGCATGCACTCCTTTCCACCTCCGTGTCAGTTGCAAAAATGTGCAACTATTTTAATGGAATAGAGTGTGTGCATTTTTTTTTGGAAGTTGTGCTAAATATAAAATGTTACTTTGTAATGACAAACAATAAACAAAATGGGATAATAGCAATATGTCCAAGTGGTAAGACCAATATTACAAAAGGGGCGATTGTTACATGCTAAATATAGAACAAATTAAAGAAATCATTCCTCACCGCTATCCATTTTTACTTGTTGATAAAATATTAGAAGTAGATGAAGGAAAAAGAGCGGTTGGAATTAAAAATGTATCCGCAAACGAAGAATTCTTTAACGGACACTTCCCTGACTATGCAGTTATGCCTGGTGTACTTATTGTAGAAGCATTAGCACAAGTCGGAGCAGTTGCAGTATTAAAGAAAGAAGAAAACCGCGGAAGACTTGCTTTCTTTGCAGGTATCGACAATTGCCGTTTCAAAAAACAAGTACGCCCAGGTGATCAGCTTCGTCTAGAAGTAGAAATGACACGCGTACGCGGCCAAATTGGAAAAGGAAAAGCAATCGCAACAGTAGATGGTGAAGTTGCATGTGAGGCAGAAATTACATTTGCGATTGGTGATAAAAAAGAATAGATAGTACTAAAAAAATCTCCTTGTGAAAAGACAAGGAGATTTTTTAATTTCTGCTATATAACGATGGGATGATAATATACAAAATAATCAGAAAACACCTTGTAAATAGATGGTAATTACCATATACTTACTTTATTGTTTATCTAGAAAACAGGATAAGTGATAAAGGTAATAAAGAAATAAGGGCATTGTCATATTGTTAAGGTACTTAAATAAGACAAAGTAGAATGTTATTGATTATGATGAAATGTGGGGAAATCAGCAAGAATATTAATTAGACGTATGAAATCGAGCATAAGAGAGAGAAAAGGGAAATGTCGCATTTCACAAAAGGAGATTATGAATATGTTCGGGAGAAAGAAAAGAAAACCATTACGACAATTAATTACACATAAAGAGCCTAAATCGCGTATTACAGAACAATACCGTAACATTCGTACAAACATTGAGTTTACATCTGTAGATAATCATGTTCGTTCTATTATTGTTACTTCAGCCGATCCAGGTGATGGGAAAACAACAACAATCTCAAACTTAGCAGTTGTTTTCGGACAACAAGGAAAGAAAGTTTTATTAATTGGAGCTGACTTGCGTAAGCCGACGATACAAAACTTATTTGCTATTCATAGTTCAAATGGGTTAACGAACTTATTATCAGGACAAGCGAAACTTATGCAATGCATTCAAAAAACAGATATAGAGAACGTATACTTAATGGCAGCGGGTCCAATTCCGCCAAACCCAGCAGAACTATTAGGGAGCCGGGCAATGGACGAGACGTTGCTCGAAGCATATAACATGTTTGATATTATATTAATCGACACACCACCTGTCCTTGCGGTTACAGATGCACAAATACTAGCGAATAAATGTGATGGAATCGTACTCGTTGTACGAAGTGAAAAGACAGAAAGAGATAAAATCATAAAAGCGAAACAAATATTAGATAAAGCATCAGGAAAAATACTTGGAGTTGTTTTAAACGATAAAAGAGAAGAAAAAGAGCAGTATGGTTATTACTAAAATATGAAAAGGCCAACAAAAATTTGTTGGCTTTTTTTGATTTCTGAAAATTGTTTATCAAGTTATACATTGTAAAAAGCATGATATGATAAAATTTTTGGGGAATCATTGGAATGTGTTGTCATATTTAAGATAATTTTGTAAGATTAAACTTGTTTCTTGTGAACAAATATAAAAATGAATTATTAAAAATAAAAAATGTAAGATTTATATGTTATAATTTTTCCTATGTGTAAATTTTAGAAAGTTGGAGGAACCTATGGAAGAAACAATTAGTCTAAAAGAGTTATTTCATATCTTAAAAAAACGTTTAGCAATGATCCTCGTAATCGCCTTTGGTGCAGCTATTGTAAGTGCTATCATTAGCTTCTTCTTTATGACACCAATCTATCAATCTTCGACGCAAATTCTTGTGAATCAGAAGAAGCAAGAAGGGGCAGCAATTCAGTTAGGGGAAATTCAATCAAATATTCAATTAACGAATACATATAAGGTTATTATTAAGAGTCCAGTAATCTTAGAACAAGTGAATGAAAAATTGAACTTAAATATGACAGCACAACCTTTAGCAAAGAAGGTTAATGTTACGAATGAAAAAGATTCACAAGTTATTTCTATTACAGTTGAGGATAAAGATCCAAAAGTAGCTCGTGATATTGCGAATGTAACGGCAGACGTATTTAAAGGCGAAGTTTCTAAAATTATGAATGTCGATAACGTAACGGTATTATCTAAAGCTGAAGTTATGGAAAATCAATCTCCAATTAAACCAGCTCCAATGCTTAATGTAGCGATCGCTTTCGTTGTTGGTTTAATGGCTTCAGTTGGTCTTGCATTCTTACTAGAGTACTTAGATAACACAGTGAAAAAAGAAGAAGATGTGGAAAATTTACTTGGATTACCAGTATTAGGAATTGTAGCTCGTATGGATGAAGAAACAATGAACGTGAAATCACACGCTCCATCATCAAGAAAAGTGAGGGGACAAACAATTGGCTCTTAATTTATTTAAAAAGAAAAAGAATCATCGTCAACGCCGTCAATTAATTGCTCATCAACAACCAAAATCACCAATTTCAGAACAATATCGTAATATTCGAACGAATATTGAATTTGCAGCTATTGATACGAATTTACATTCATTAATGGTAACATCTGCAAACCCAAGTGAAGGGAAAACGACAACGACAGCCAATATGGCAGTTGTGTTTGCTCAACAAGGAAAGAAAGTATTATTAATTGATGCAGATATGCGTAAACCAGCGATGCATCAAATGTTCCAAGTAGATAACATTTTTGGATTAACGAATGTATTAACACATAGTGAACGTTTAGAAAAATGTGTACAAATGACATCTGTAGACAATCTACACTTTTTAGCTTGTGGTCCAATTCCACCAAATCCGGCCGAATTGTTAGGTTCAAAATCAATGAAAGAACTTCTTGGACAAGCATATAGTATGTACGATCTAGTTATTTTTGATATGCCGCCAATTTTAGCTGTAACGGATGCGCAAATTATGGCAAATGTATGTGATGCTTCTATTCTTGTTGTTCGTAGTGAATCAACAGAGAAAGAAACAGCAGTAAAAGCAAAAGGATTATTGGAGTCTGCAAAAGGTAAATTGTTAGGTGTTGTTTTAAACGATCGTGAACGTGAACAAGGCTTATATTATTACTATGGTGCAAACTAGTTTTAAAGTGAGATATGGTAAAAACATATCTCCTTTTTTCCCTTGAGTATGAGCGATATCTCATATTCAAGGGAAAAAAGATCTTTATAGGAGAGAGGGAGGATGAAACAAATGATAGATTTACATTGTCACATTTTACCTGGTATCGATGATGGTGCACAGACAGTAACAGATAGTTTAGCAATGGCACAACAAGCTGTTGCAGAAGGAATACATACAATTGTCGCAACGCCGCATCATCAAAATGGAAAATATGTAAATGAACGTACCTCAATTATTCATCACGTAAAACAACTAAATGATGAACTACAACAACGCAATATTCCACTTACCATTTTACCTGGGCAAGAAGTCAGGTTATATGGCGATTTATTAGAAGACTATGAAGCTGGTAAAATCGTTACTTTAAATGAAACAAATAAATATATATTCATTGAATTTCCATCTAATCACGTACCTCGTTATGCAGAACAATTATTATATGAACTACGTGTAAAGGGAATGATCCCAATTATTGTTCATCCGGAACGTAATGCCGAGTTAATCGAGCGGCCAGATAAGTTATATAACATTGTAAATAAAGGTGCGTTAACGCAAGTAACGGCAGGTAGTTTATTAGGGAAATTCGGTAAAAAAATTAAAAAGTTTTCACTTCAACTTGTAGAATATAATTTAACACATATGGTCGCTTCAGATGCACATAACATAACATCAAGAGGATTTCATTTAGCGGAAAGCTATGAATTAATTGAGAAAGAATTCGGAATGAATGTTATGAGCGACCTAAAAGAAAATCCGTATTTATTAATTAGCGGTAAAGCAATTTATAAGGAAGATCCAGAACAAATTCGTCGTAAAAAATTGTTTGGTATTTTTTAAATAGAGAATTGGTGATGCCTCCTAACCGTTATCAACGGGGGCACTCGGTCGTGCTGTGGGTAGAAATTTTTATTTCGAACCTACCTTAGACGCTTGTCGTCGGGAGTATGACGTGAGGGTGGGTTAGATGCCCATAATTTATTTATGATAGAAACTCTACTTATGGAGTTGTAAAGACGACCCTATAAGTAGGGTTTTTGTTATTGTTACATATGCATATAATGATATATTTGGGGGTACTAGATTTGAAAAAAGTAAGAAAAGCAATTATTCCAGCTGCGGGACTGGGGACAAGGTTTTTGCCGGTAACAAAGGCAATGCCGAAAGAAATGTTACCAATTGTTGATAAACCAACAATTCAATACATAGTAGAAGAAGCGATAGAATCAGGAATTGAAGATATTATTATTGTTACTGGAAAAGGAAAGCGTGCGATTGAAGATCATTTTGATCATTCTTTTGAATTGGAGCAAAGCTTACTAGAAAAAGGGAAGCATGAGATGCTAGAAAAAGTACAAGCTTCTTCAAAAATTAATATTCATTACATAAGACAAAAGGAACCAAAAGGGCTGGGACACGCAGTATGGTGTGCGCGTAAATTTATTGGAAATGAACCATTTGCGGTATTACTTGGTGATGATATTGTACAAGCAGAAACACCGTGTTTACGTCAATTAATGGATCAATATGAATATACACAGTCGTCAGTTATTGGTGTACAAACAGTGCCTGAAAACGAAACACATCGTTACGGTATTATCGATCCGATTGAACAAAGCGATCGCCGTTATCAAGTACGTCAATTTGTGGAGAAGCCAGCTCAAGGAACGGCACCATCAAATTTAGCAATTATGGGGCGTTACGTATTAACACCAGAAATCTTCATGCTCCTTGAAGATCAACAAACAGGTGCTGGTGGGGAAATTCAATTAACAGATGCAATTCAACGATTAAATGAAGTTCAACGTGTATTTGCTTATGATTTTGAAGGTACTCGTTATGATGTTGGGGAGAAGTTTGGGTTTATTAAGACGACGATTGAGATGGCGCTTCAAAATGAAGAGTTAAATGCAGAGTTAATGAAGTATATGCAGGAACTTGTAAAAAAGGAAGAGGTACATTCATAATAGAATGTCCTTTTTTATTACGAATAAGATAAGAATTATATAAAGAAGGGAAAAGATATATTGAGTTATCGAAAACGGCTCTCATTATTAATTTTATTGGATTCATTTATCGTATTAACTGCCGTGTATTTAAGTTATTGGTTTATACATCCAAATGTATTAAGCAAAATTCCTACAACAGTAGTTATTAGTTCTATTACATTATTGTGTAGTCATCATATTTTTGCAGCTATTTATAAGTTGTATAACAAGGCGTGGGAATATGCAAGTATTGGAGAATTAAAGCAAATATTTAAGGCGGTTACGCTATCAATCGTAGTAACAGCAATTGTTCAACAGATTATAAATCACGATATTTATGTTCGTATTTTAGCAATCGCATGGATGTTACATTTATTATTAATAGGTGGTTCTCGCTTCATATGGCGCATGTTCCGTGATACATACATTACAAAAACTACTGATAAAAAACGAACATTAATTATTGGTGCTGGTTCAGCAGGGACAATGGTAGTACGTCAGTTACAACATAATAAAGAAGCTGATTTATATCCAATTGCATTTGTTGATGACGATAAAAATAAGCAGAAATTGGAAATTTATAATGTGCCGGTTGTTGGTACAACAAATCACATTCAAGAAATTGTAGAAGAGAATGATATAGAACATATTATTATTGCAATCCCTTCATTAAATAGAGGTCAAATAAACGAGATTTTTGAGAAGTGTAGAAAAACGAAGGCAAAAACACAAATTGTACCGATGCTTGAAGATCTTTTAGATGGAAAACTCTCTGTTAATGAATTCCGTGATGTGCAAGTAGAGGATTTATTAGGGAGAGAACCAATAAAGCTAGATGATGCTGGAATTGGGGAAAAGATTACAGGTAAAACAATTTTAGTAACGGGCGCTGGTGGATCAATTGGATCAGAAATTTGTCGTCAAGTAATGAAATACAAACCAGCTAAAATTGTTCTTTTAGGACATGGTGAAAACAGCATTTATAATATTGAGATGGAAATGAGAGTTACTTATAAAGATTCTGTGGAAATAACAACAGAAATTGCTGACGTACAAGATCGTCATAAAATCTTTGAAATAATGAAAAGGCATCAACCATATATCGTATATCATGCTGCGGCACATAAGCATGTTCCTTTAATGGAGCGTAATCCAGAAGAAGCTGTTAAAAATAACATTTTTGGTACGAAAAATGTAGCTGAAGCGGCAGATACGTTTAAAGTGAATACGTTTGTAATGGTTTCTACAGATAAAGCTGTAAATCCGACAAATGTAATGGGGGCTACAAAACGATTTGCAGAAATGATTGTGCAGCATATGGCATCTGTAAGTACTAGTACGCGTTTTGTTGCGGTTAGATTTGGTAATGTTCTTGGAAGTAGGGGAAGTGTAATTCCTCTGTTTAAGAAACAAATTCAAAAGGGTGGACCCGTAACCGTTACGCACCCAGATATGATTCGTTATTTTATGACAATACCAGAAGCTTCTAGATTAGTGATTCAAGCTGGTACGTTAGCTAGAGGTGGGGAATTATTTGTTCTCGATATGGGAGACCCAGTGAAGATTGTAGATTTAGCAAAAAATTTAATTACTCTTTCAGGTTTTTCTATTGAAGAAATCGGAATTGAATTTACTGGATTAAGACCAGGTGAAAAAATGTATGAAGAGTTATTAAATGAAGGTGAAATCCATCCGGAACAAATATTCCCTAAAATTCACATAGGAAAAGCTGTTTTGATAGATCAAGTAATTCTAAGACAGTTTATGAATGATTTTGGTGAAATGAGTAAAGAGGAAATACGAGAACGATTATTAGGTATTGCTAATAATAAAGTTAGTATTGAAAATTAATTTTTGGAAGGAAGTTTTTATAATGGGAGATAGAATATTGCTGTCATCACCGCATATGAGTGATGAAGGTTATGAAATGCAGTATGTTAAGGAAGCTTTTGATACAAATTGGATTGCACCACTTGGGGAAAATGTGAATGGATTTGAAAGAGAACTAGCAGTGAAGGTGGGCTCTAAAGCAGCTGCGGCACTATCTTCTGGGACAGCAGCAATTCATTTGGCTTTAAAATCAGCTGGAGTAGGAGAGGGAGATATAGTTTTCTGCCAAACACTTACCTTCTCAGCTACAGCAAATCCTATTATTTATCAAAATGCTACTCCGGTTTTCATAGATAGTGATTATGAAACGTGGAATATGTGTCCTAAAGCATTGGAAGAGGCTTTTAAAAAGTATCCCAATGTAAAGGCAGTTATAGTAGTTCACCTTTATGGTCTGTCCGCGGATATGGATAAGATTATTGAACTTTGTAAAAAATACGATGTTACTTTAATTGAAGATGCTGCGGAATCTTTGGGAACTTATTATAAGGGTAAACATACAGGTAGTTTTGGAGAGTATGGTATTTTTTCTTTTAATGGTAATAAAATCATTACTACTTCTGGTGGCGGTATGCTTGTTTCTAATGATGAAGAAAGAGTTTCAAAGGTAAGATTTTGGGCTACTCAAAGTAGAGACCAAGCAAGACACTATCAACATAGTGAATTAGGTTTTAACTATCGTATGAGTAATGTAGTTGCTGGAATTGGTAGAGGGCAACTTAAAGTATTAGATCAAAGAGTTCAGAAGAAAAGATACATATTTGATTTTTATAAGAGAGAATTAGGAAATCTTGAAGGAATTGAATTTATGCCTAGTAATGAGTGGAATGAGCCGAATTATTGGTTAAGTTCTATGACATTGAACGGTAAGATTCGCCCAATTGACGTGATGGAAGCCCTTGAAAAAGAAAATATTGAATCTAGACCAGTTTGGAAGCCAATGCATGTGCAGCCGTTCTTTGAGAAATATGATTTTGTTGGTACAGATGTATCAGAAAAACTTTTTGAGAATGGTATATGTTTACCAAGCGATACGAAGATGACAGAAGCAGATCTAGAAAAAGTTGTGAAAATTATTAAAGGGTTGTGGATAGCGTAATGAGGGGTTCTAAAGTTGGTATCTATGGTAGGTTTATAAAAAGGCCGATGGATTTTATCCTGTCTTTAATCGCTATTATAGTGCTGAGTCCAGTACTTCTTATAGTTTCTTTTCTTGTAAAAACTAAATTGGGTAGCCCGGTATTATTTAAACAAGAGCGACCAGGGTTGCATGGAACTATTTTTAAAATGTATAAATTTAGAACTATGACGGATGAAAAGAATGAAAAAGGTGAGCTACTACCTGATAGTGTAAGACTTACTAAGTTCGGGAATTTTTTACGTTCAACATCACTTGATGAGTTACCAGGTTTATTCAATATCCTTAAAGGTGATATGTCAATTATAGGACCAAGGCCTTTATTAGTTCAGTATTTACCATTATATAATGAACATCAAAAGCGTCGCCACGAAGTTAGGCCTGGGTTGTCAGGGTTAGCGCAAGTTAATGGGCGTAATGCTATTAGTTGGGAAGAGAAATTTAATTATGATGTAGAGTATGTAGATCGTGTAAGTTTTACTACAGATTGGAAGATTATTCTTTTAACAATTAAGAAGGTTTTTATTAGAGAAGGGATTAATTCAGAAACTGCTGCTACGATGGAACCATTTAAAGGAAATGGAAAAGGAAGTATAAAATTATGAAAGAAAAACTTCTTATAATAGGAGCTAGTGGCCACGGAAGAGTCATAGCTGATATCGCACTGAAAATGAATAAATGGCAGAGCATTGCTTTTTTAGATGATAATGAAAATGTAGGATCTTCAATGGGAATACAAATAATTGATAAATCAGCAAGTATCTCAAAGTATATAGATGATTACGATTTTTTCGTTGGAATTGGTAATAATGTTATACGAGAGAAGATACAGAGACAACTTGAAGCTGAAGAGGCGAGTATCCCGGTTTTAATTCATCCGAGTGCAATTATTGGAGAACAGGTTTATTTGGAAGCAGGAACTGTAGTTATGGCAGGAGCGGTAATTAACTGTTGTACTAAAATCGGAAAAGGATGCATTATTAATACTGCTTCCACGGTGGATCATGACAATGTAATTGAAGACTATGTTCATGTATCACCGGGAGCCCATTTAGCTGGGACAGTGAAAGTTGGAAGAGGTACTTGGTTGGGAGCTGGTAGTGTAGTAAGTAATAATATAAATATTACACATAGCTGTAAAATTGGTGCAGGTGCCGTGGTAATTAGAGATATAACTGAATCTAGAACTTATGTAGGGGTTCCGGTGAGGAGAATTTAATTTATGAATGTCTTATTTTTAACACTTCTAGATTTTTCAACAATTAAAGAAAAGGGCATATACACTGATTTGATGCGAGAGTTTACAAATAACGGAAATAACGTCTATATTATTTCTCCGACTGAAAAGAGAAAACGACAAAAAACAAATTTGATTGATGAGGGAAATTGTAAAATATTAAAATTACAAATCGGTAATATTCAAAAAACTAACATGATTGAAAAGGGTATTTCGACTTTAACCTTGGAATCTAAGTTTTTAAAAGGTATTAAAAATTACTTTTCAGATGTTAAATTTGACTTAGTGTTATATTCAACACCGCCAATAACGCTTCAAAAGGCGGTTGAATATGTACAAAAAAGAGATAATGCAAAAACATATTTATTGCTAAAAGACATTTTCCCTCAAAATGCAGTAGATTTAGGTATGATAAAGAAAAAAGGGATGGGGAGTTTACTTTATAAATATTTTCGGACTAAGGAAAAAAAATTGTATAGCATCTCAAACTATATTGGATGTATGTCACAAGCTAATGTGAATTTCTTATTACAAAATAATCCAGAAATATCTCCAGATATTGTTGAAGTATGTCCAAATAGCATAGAACCTTTAATTGTAAAAAAGGATATAAGGAAGAGTAATGAAATTAAGGCTAAATATAAGATACCAATTGATAAAACAGTCTTTATTTACGGAGGAAATCTTGGGAAGCCACAAGGAATTGACTTTTTAATAGAGTGTCTCAAAGCTAATAAGAATAATAATCAAGTGCACTTTGTTATAGTTGGAGCGGGGACGGAGTTCCCTAAATTAAAAACATGTATTAATAAAGAGAATTTAACTAATACACAATTATTTTCTCAACTACCAAAGGATGAGTATGATATTCTAGCAAATTCCTGTGATGTTGGGTTAATATTTCTTGATAAAAGATTTACGATACCTAACTTTCCTTCAAGAATTCTATCATATATGCAAGCTTCGATGCCTATTTTAGCAGCAACTGATATAAATACGGATATTGGAGAAATTATTGAAGATGGTGGATTTGGTCTGTGGTGCGAGAGTAGTAATAGTGAGAGCTTTAATGAAAAGCTAAATCAAATGTGTAACAGAGAATCGAGAGAATCTATGGGGATTAATGCTAGGAGATACTTAGAGGCTAATTATACAGCAAGAAACTCATATGAAATAATAATGAATCATTTCAAATAATATGAAAAGAGGCAACTAATATGTTTAAGGATAAAACTTTATTAATAACAGGTGGTACAGGTTCTTTTGGTAATGCGGTAATGAAAAGATTCTTAGATACTGATATAAAAGAAATTCGTATTTTCTCACGTGATGAAAAAAAACAGGATGATATGCGAAAACTTTATAGCAATGACAAACTGAAATTTTACTTAGGGGATGTAAGAGATTTAGCAAGCGTTAAAAATGCCATGCATGGTGTAGACTATGTTTTTCATGCAGCTGCATTAAAACAGGTTCCTTCATGCGAATTTTTCCCATTAGAAGCAGTAAAGACTAATATTATAGGTACCGATAACGTACTGACGGCTTCTATAGAATATGATGTGAAGAAAGTTATCTGTTTATCTACAGATAAAGCAGCTTATCCAATCAATGCTATGGGTATTTCGAAAGCGATGATGGAAAAAGTGTTTGTGGCAAAATCAAAAACAGTATCTCCAGAGAACACACTTATTTGTGGTACTCGATATGGTAATGTTATGGCTTCACGTGGATCAGTTATTCCACTATTCATAGAGCAAATTAAAGCGGGCCAACCCTTAACTGTGACTGATCCTAATATGACAAGATTCCTAATGAGTTTAGAAGAGGCAGTAGAATTAGTAGTATTTGCATTTCAAAATGCTGTAGCTGGGGATATTATGGTTCAAAAATCTCCTGCAAGTACCATTGGTGATCTTGCTCAAGCTGTAAAGGAATTATTTAATGTTGATAATGAAATTAAAGTAATTGGTACACGCCACGGAGAGAAGCGTTATGAGACCTTATTAACGAAGGAAGAATACGTGGTAGCGGAAGATTTAGGAGGTTTCTTTAGGGTTCCTGCGGATCGAAGAGATCTTAACTATGATAAGTATTTTGCAGAAGGAAATCAAAAACTTACTACTGTTGGAGAATATAATTCAGATAATACACAAGTCCTTGATATTGAACAAATTAAAGAAAAATTATTAGAATTAGATTATGTAAAACAAGAACTTGAGGAATGGAATAAGACGAATATTTATTCAATGAATTAGAGGGCGGGATAACTAATGAGAATTCTTGTTACAGGTGCAAAGGGCTTTCTTGGGAAAAACCTTGTTGCTGAACTTAAAAATCAGGGGTATAAAGATATATTCGAATTTTCTAGAGAAGACGATGTTACATTACTTGAAAGGTATACAAAAGAATGTAATTTTGTTTTTCATTTAGCTGGTGTGAATAGGCCTAAGGATGAAAATGAATTTATGGAAGGAAATGCTGATTTTACATCTCAAATGCTAAATTTATTAAAAGAGCATGGTAATAAGGCGTCTGTACTTATTACTTCTTCTATTCAGGCAGAAAATAATAATCCTTATGGAAAAAGTAAAAAAGCTGGTGAAGAGGCGGTATTCAATTACTCTAAAGAAACTGGTGCTACAGCTTATGTATATAGACTTCCTAACTTATTTGGAAAGTGGAGTAAACCTAATTACAATACGGTGGTAGCTACATTTTGTCATAATATTGCTAGAGGGTTAGATATTCAAGTGAATGATCCAGATGTAGAACTGAATCTTTGCTATATAGATGATGTGTTAGAGGAATTTTTCAAAGCTTTAAATCATACCCCAACTATACAGGGTGATTATTGTTTTGTGCCTGTAACGCATAACATTAAACTTGGTGAGTTAGCTAATGTTATTAAAAGCTTTAAAGAAGGTAGAGAGAATTTAAGTGTTGCAAATATGGGAGATGCCCTAACTAAAAAACTTTATAGTACATATTTAAGTTTTTTACCAGAGGATAAATTTGCATACGATTTAAAAATGCACAGCGATCATAGAGGGTCATTTACAGAGTTTATTAGAACACCGGAGCGAGGGCAAGTTTCTATAAATATATCAAAACCAGGAATTACTAAAGGAAATCATTGGCATCACACTAAAAATGAGAAGTTTTTAGTAGTGAGTGGTGAAGGTTTAATTCGATTTAGAAATATAGACTCAGATGATATTATTGAATATCGAGTGAGTGGAGAAAAATTACAAGTTGTTGATATACCGGTTGGATATACACATTCAATTGTAAATGTAGGAGAAAATGATCTCGTTACAGTAATGTGGGTAAACGAATGTTTTGATCCGGAAAAACCAGATACTTATTTTTTGGAGGTATAGTTGATGAAAAAATTAAAAGTTATGACAGTTGTTGGTACAAGACCTGAAATTATAAGATTATCAGCTGTCATTAACAAGTTAGAAGAATCGAATGCAGTGGAACATATTCTTGTTCATACAGGACAAAATTATGATTATGAGTTAAACGAAGTGTTTTTTACTGATTTTAAATTAAAGAAACCTGATTATTTTTTAAATGCGGCAACTGGGACTGCTGTAGAAACCATTGGAAATATATTGGTGAAGATTGACCCTATTATGGAGGAAGTTAAACCAGATGCACTTTTAGTTTTAGGTGATACAAATAGTTGCTTATGTGCTATTGCAGCTAAAAGGAGACATATTCCAATTTTCCATATGGAAGCTGGGAATAGATGTTTTGATCAAAGAGTACCTGAAGAAACCAATAGAAAAATCGTAGATCACACGGCAGATATTAATTTAACATACAGTGATATAGCAAGGGAGTATTTATTACGAGAAGGAATGTCAGCAGATAGGATTATTAAAACAGGAAGTCCAATGTTTGAAGTTTTAAATTCAAGGAAAGATGATATTGAGAACTCAGATGTATTAGAAAGATTAGGACTAGAAGAGGATAAATATTTTGTAGTATCTACTCATAGGGAAGAAAATATCAATTCGGAAACTAATTTCTTCGATTTAGTAGATAGCCTAAATGCAATTGCAGAAAAGTATAATATGCCTGTAATTGTAAGTACACATCCAAGGACTAAAAATATGATTGATATGAAAGGAGTTAAATTTAATTCGTTAGTAAGAACCTTGAAACCATTAGGATTCAATGATTATGTGAAACTTCAAATCAAATCAAAAACAGTTCTTAGCGATAGTGGTACTATTAGTGAAGAGTCCTCGATTCTTAACTTTAAGGCGCTCAATATTAGACAAGCTCATGAAAGACCAGAAGCAATGGAAGAAGCATCTGTTATGATGGTTGGTTTAGGAAAAGAGCGTATAATCCAAGGGTTAGAAGTACTAGAAACCCAAGAGAAAAACACATTAAGGCTGGTAGGGGATTATAGTATGCCAAATGTGTCAGATAAAGTACTTAGAATAATTCTCTCATATACAGATTATATTAATAGGGTTGTTTGGGACAAATAATATATTAAATTTTTGATCTTTTGAATTGAAGACAAATCAAAAATAACGGATATTTTCTTAAGTCTATGCTTTATTTTAAGGTGGCTAAGTAATATCCGTTATTTCTCTTTTGTTATAAATTTATAATTCTGACAAAAAACGTATAAAACCCGATATTAATTATGGGTTCTACGCATTAATTAAGCAGTTTTAAAATTAATTTAGAGTTTGTATAGTCTTTAATTTTATATATTTTAGAAAATAGATTAATCGAATATGATTTAGTTTATACAAATGAATAGTATGAAAAATCAAAGAAATCATTTGAATCAGTAGGAGGTATAAAGTTGAGAATATTACTTATTTCATCATTACCACCACCAGAAGGTGGGATATCAACTTGGACAAAAATATATAATGAACATTGTAAAAAAAGTGGCCACTTCGTGGATATTATTAATACGGCTTTAACAGGTAGACGTGCAAAAAAAATCAATAGTAAGCGCAATCTTTTAGATGAAATATTTAGAATGAAGAATATATTTGTAGCCCTATTTAGATACTTAAAAATGAACAAAGCGGATATTGTTCATATTAATAGCTCATGTGGTTCATTAGGAATTATACGTGATTATCTAGTTATTAATTTGATTAGAAAGAAAAAAATACCAGTTATTCTTCATTTACATTGTAATGCAGCAGACCAATTGAAAAGTAAATTAGCTATACATTTTTTTAATAAAGCAGTTAAGCTAGCAAGTGAAGTATTGGTATTAAATAAAGATACCAAAGAATATGTTAAAGAAACATGTTGCGTGGAAAGCCAAGTAGTCCCAAATTTTATCCAAGAAAATTGGATTCTAAAGAATAAGAAGGAAATAAATAAAGAAGTTAAAAAGGTAATATTTATAGGGCACGTTCAACCAGCAAAAGGTGTTGAAGATATTTTTGAAATTTCCAAAATGTACCCAGACATTCAATTTATTCTTGCAGGGCCAGTGAAATCTAATAATGATGGTTTAATAGTATCCAAAAATGTAAAATTATTAGGCGCTATAGAGCAAAAAGATGTGCAAGCTTTATTAGATTCAGCAGATGTTTTTTTATTTCCAACACGTAGCGAAGGATTTTCAATGGCACTCACTGAAGCAATGGCACGTGGAATTCCGATAATAACAACTAGGGTTGGTGCGAATTCAGATATGATCGAAGAGTGTGGCGGAGTAGTTGTTTCGGTAGGAGATGTGCATGGAATGGTGCGAGCGATTGAAAAATTAAAAAATATTGAAATAAGAACAAAAATGTCGAATTGGAACATACATAAAGTAAGAGAAAATTATACAGTTGAAAAGGTTATGGTGAAACTGTTTAGTATTTATGATGAAATTTTATAAAAAGGATAAATTTTATAGAGAATGGAGATAAGAAAGATTGATGAAAAAAAATGTTGGACTTCTGATATCGAACCTCAATGGTGGGGGGGCTGAAAGAGTTGTATCGAGATTATCGACTATTTTAAAAGAAGATTATAACATACATGTTATTCTCTTTGATGCAAGTAGCATAAATTATGAGTATAGTGGCAGACTTATTAATATGAATGTAGGAGCAAATAAGGGAAATGCTTTTTCAAAAATAAGTTTGTTACTAAATAGAGTGAGGATTCTAAGAAAAATTAAGAAAGAAGAAAAGTTAGATTTAGTAATAAGTTTTCTGGATAGCCCGAATCTTGTGAATATATTATCTAAAAATAAGGATTGTAAGACTATTGTGTCTGTACGAAATTTTTTAGGTAAAGAAAAACAAACTTCAAGAATTACTAAGATAAGTAATATTATAATGAAACAACTGTATAAACAGTCAGATGGAGTAATTTCAGTATCAAAGCAAATTACAGAATTTCTAATAGAGAGTTATAGAGTAAATGAGAAGAACATAAAAACAATTTATAACCCGTTTGATGTTAAAATGATAGAAAAATTATCTCTTGAACCTATAGAAGAAGAATATAGAGACTTTATGTCTTCAGATAAAATTTTTGTAAGTGTTGGGCGTCAATCATACCAAAAAGGCTTTTGGCATTTGCTGAAGGCCTTTAAATTAGTGCATGATAAGGATAGTGAAGCAAGACTTCTTATTGTAGGAAGAGATGAAGGTAACAGTGTAGAAAATATGATTACTTCTTTGGGACTTGAGGAAAGTGTTTTGTTAACCGGATATAATCAAAATCCTTTTAAATTTATAAGAAATAGTAAAATATATGTATTGTCATCATTATTCGAGGGATTCCCAAATGCTTTAGTAGAAGCAATGGCTTGTGGGTGCCCTGTTATTGCAGCTGATTGTCAGTCAGGTCCACGAGAAATATTAATCAGCGAATCAGATTTAATAAGTAATATTAACGAAATTACTTATGCAGACTACGGGGTACTTATTCCAGAACTGGAATCTGAAGAAAACTGGGATAGCTCATTTTATGATAAAGGTGATAGAATACTAGCGATGGCAATGTTGGACTTAATAAATAATCAGGATAAGGTAAATTATTATGCCGAAAAATCACTACAAAGGTCACAGGATTTTACATATGCTAGATGTAGGAGTGAATTTAATTCGTTCATTGATGTATATTTGAATGAGGACCAGCTACAAGTTAAATAGGGTATATTAACGTTGAATTTAGATGATAGGATAGGATGTCTATTAATAAATAGTAAATATGTATGTTTAGAATTAATAATACATTTATTGTTAGATACTTTAAATTATTTGGAGTGATTTCTACTATATATAACGGAAGGATTGGCAGTTAACATGAAAAAAGTTATTATTATGACTGCAAGAGCTGGATACCCTAATGGGTTTGGTGCTTCGAGCATTTTGAGAAAATATGCTAGTGGGTTTTTAAAGAATGGCTTTAATACCTCAATTTTACTATTAAGGCCTTCAGAGCAAAGAGAAAAGAATACTATGGTGAATACGCAATCTAAAGGATTACACAATAATGTGGAATTTGAATATTTATGTGGGACAGTATATACACATCCAAATGTAATTGTAAGGCAATGGTTATATTTAATAGGTGTATTTAATGGAATAAAATATCTCTTTAAAAATAGAAAAATTATAGATAGGTTGTTTTTTTACTCTCCGGACTATTTTATTTCAACGTTAATGATCCAGATAGTATGTTCTTTGTTAGGCATAAAATGTATTGGAATTAAGACAGAATCTAGTTTCTCCGATACTCAAAGAACAAAGAGTAAAATTTGGAAAATAAAGGAAAGGTATATATATAATTTATTTTCATCTATGATTGTAATATCTACGTATCTAAGAGAACAAATGTTGGATTTTTTTAAAAATAAAAATATTAATGTGCT
Source organism: Bacillus sp. AR4-2 (assembly GCF_008274865.1). Taxonomy (NCBI): domain Bacteria; kingdom Bacillati; phylum Bacillota; class Bacilli; order Caryophanales; family Bacillaceae; genus Bacillus; species Bacillus sp. AR4-2. Next base: position 5,005,613 of record NZ_CP031062.1, on the reverse strand, counting down.
ACCTATTATCGTTGATGAAGGGATGTATGAAGGGATTAAGTTATTTCCCAAAGATAAAACTTTAATTTACGTGGGGACCTTAAATTATCGACAAGAATTACATCAATTACTTGATGCCTTTTCAATTGCGCATAAACAGCATAAGGATTGGAAATTGAAAATAGTAGGTAGGTTTATATCTGATGAATTAGAAAAGGAAATAAAAGGGAAAGATCGAGATTTAAATTTAGAAATCGATTGGACAGGAGCTATTGAGTCCAATGAAATCCCTGGGATTATAGGAAAGGGAGGGATTATGCTTCTTCCTCGTATTGATGCTGAGTACTCTAAAGCTGGATTTCCTATTAAGTTGGGGGAATATTTACTTTCAGGGTCACCTACAGTAGTGACTAATACTGGTGATATAGGCAGATATTTAGAGGATAATCAAAATGCATTTGTAGTAAAGCCAAATGATACAGAGGCCTTTGCACAAAAAATAATAGATGTAATTGAGAACTATGAGAAGGCCTTAATTGTAGGTAGAAATGGAAGAGAATTCGCAATAAAAAACTTTGGAGCAGAAGAAATGTGTAAAAAAATGTTAGACTTGTAATTTAAAATTTTGAGGATTTAAAATAAATAGCGAGGAATAATAAAATGATACAAGGAAATAAGATATTAAAATATGTTAATTTATATTTAATATTTACCATAATATACTATTTTACAGGGAGATACAGTTGGAATATTCCATCAGATCCTAAACTCATCTTTTATTTTATAATAATTATTATTTCGCTAAATATTGGATATATTTTGAAGATGGGAATACCAAGAGTCAATAGTAATACGAGAAACAAAATGGACATTAAATATAAATATGAAAAAATTTCATTTAGTAAGAATACTAACATATTATTCATAGTTAGTTGTATATCTATCATTTTTTTTCAAGTAATGTGGGTACAAACGGTTCTGGGGAAATTTGATGTATTTGATGCTTTTTCAAATATTGGTCAGAACTATTATGAAAGATTAGATTTTTCAACTGGTAATAATAAAGTTTTTTCTATGCAAATTCGAACGTTGCTATGGGGTCTTACGTTGTATGCATATCCCATTGGATTCTATTTCTTTAAACAGTTAACGTGGCGAGGAAAATTATTACTGTTTATTACAATACTCGTAGATTCACTAGTATCTTTAAATATGGGGATAAGTAAAAATATAGGAGATATTACACTTGTATTTATATTGTGTATGCTTATTCAGAAAAAATATAGACTAAATAGTTTTGGGCATTTGAGAAAAATTAATAAAAAGTGGAAGATAATGTTAACGGTTACGCTGTTTTTTTCGATGTTTTATATAATACAAATGATGCGTGATTCTGCTACAAATATTAGTTATTCTAAAGCGTTTAATCCATACGGTAGTTTTGCAGATGTTAGGAATTTCACTTTTTATGACACTATTTTTGGAAATACTGCAATAACATCATTAATTGATAAAATAGGAGTATATGTATCACATGGTTATACAGGATTAGCATATGCGTTAGAATTACCTTTTAATAATACTTATGGGCTAGGGTTTTCACGTGCTTTAATTGAATATGCTGATCAATATTTAGGAACTAGTCTTCAAACGCAAACATATCCAGCGATGATTGAGCAGGTATATGGATGGCCTAATGGAATATATTGGCCATCAGCATTTACTTGGTTTGCTTCAGCTGTAACATTTTTTGGGTTACCAATTATCATGATGATATATGGATGGGTTTTAGCAAGCGTTGAAAAAAGGTTTAAAAAATTTCAGGATGTATTTAGTTTAGCATTGTTAACGCAGTTATTTATTATGGCGCTATATCTTCCGGCTAATGCACAAATTTTTCAATCTAGAGCATCGCTGTTTGGCACCATTTTTGTGTCAATCGCTTATATTTTAACTAGACGGAGGGTTAAACGGAGTGAAGCTAGTAAATAAAAGTTCTAAGCAGTACACTATAGTTCTTGGAGCCAATATATTATCTATGGGTTTAGGTTTTTTTATTAATATAATTGGAACTAATATTATGATTACAACGTCATATGGATTTTATAAGGCGTTTGTTAGTTCTCTATTAATGCTTGCAAGCTTTTCAATATTGGGTTTTCATTATACGTTAGGTCGACAATTTGCGATGTTAGATACCAGAGAAGAGAAAAAAAGATTAAATTCTACTGGGATTATGGTGATTATTGGGTTGTCATTGGTATCTTTATTTATTGTATTATTGATGTCTAAATTTTATCATATGGCTACAGGAAATAACCTACCAAATCACTTTATGGTTGCTTCGTTATTTACAGGTGTTATTATGTTTCAATACTATATTCAACAAAAACTACAGGGTGAAAATAGAATAGTAAGTTTTTCAATTATGACTGTTTTACCACAATTATTTATTATGATTTTTTTCCTTATTATAATGATGAAGAAACAGTTGCTTGAAATAAATTTAGCAGTAGCCGTTTTTATTTTATCTAATCTAGTAGTTTTAATTTATTTTCTAGTTGAACAAGGAATAACATTTAATATAAGAAAAGAATTAAAAAAAATGGTCCAAGCCAATTCTAAATTTGGTTTACAATTATATTTTGGGTCATTATTTAGTGTCACTATTGCTCAGTTTTTAGGTTTACTAGTGGCTGAATTAAGTGGATTAGAAGAATATGCATTCTATTCATTAGGTGTTAGTTTTGCAGCACCAATGACTTTGGTAGCAGCTTCAATGGGAACGGTTCAATTTAAAAAAAATGTTAATGCTGATCATATTAATAAGAAAGAACTGTTGGTAACTATAGTAATAACGAGTGTTGTACTATTTATATACTATATTTTTTTAAACAACATTTTAAATGCTTTTATTTCAGAAAAATATGTTAAGGCAATATCATATGCAAATATTCTTGTCTTTTATTATACAATGATGGGAATAGGAGATTATTTTAATAGGCTCATTAGTTCTAAAGGGAATGGGAAATTATTAAGAAACGGGGCTATGATAACAGGGGTAATATTAATAATTTTTTCAGGTATTCTAATTCCAATGTACGAAGTAAATGGATTGATTTTTGCGCAAATAGTCAGTGCAATTGTTTATGTAATTACAATGTATTACTCTATTTTAAGTACTGGAAAATTAAATAAGGAGAGGTAATAGATTATGATAAGAGTAACTGTTTTTACCCCAACCTATAATAGAGCTCATACTTTATATAGAGTATATAATAGTTTATCCAAACAAAATGTTATGTGTTTTGAATGGATTATAGTAGATGATGGCTCAACTGATAATACTCAAGAGGTAGTTAGAGGATATATGGAAGAGGCAGCATTTAAAATTAATTATTATAAGAAAGAAAATGGCGGGAAGCATACGGCTCTTATAGAGGGTGTTAAGTACGCGAACGGTGAATTGTTTCTAATTGCAGATAGTGATGATGAATTTGAAAATAATACGATTGAGACATTTTTAAAGTATTATGATGGTATAAACAAAAATGAAAGATCTCTTTTTAGTGGTGTATCATGTTTGTGTAAATATGAGAATTCTGGAAATATAGTCGGGGATTTATATCCTAATTCACCGATGATTTCTAATAATATTGAAATAGAGTACGTCCATAATGTTCAAGGAGAAAAGTGGGGGATATTAAAGACAGATATATTAAAGAAATATTTACTAGTTGATCTTCCAAATGTGAAATTTATTTCAGAAAATTATTTTTGGTTTCAGATTGCAGAGAATTATAAAACTTTATATGTTAATGAGGCTTTAAGAACATATTATTTAAACAGTACGGATTCATTAAGTATACCTTTTACAACAGAAAGACATCCGTTAGGAGTATTTTTGTGTGAAGAAAAGCTTCTTCAAACTACGATAAGGTACTTTAGGTATGCACCTAAAAAAATATTATTGGGTGCAATTAGAATGACCTATGCCGCTCAAAGGGCAGGAATCCCTCTGAAAAAGGTTATAGCTGAAAAAGATATTATTTTGAAAGTATTAACTGTTAGTTGTTGGCCCTTTGGAAGTATATTAGGAAAGATTAGAGGGAATCAGTATAAGCGTATAAATTGAAAGAACTTATAAGGAATGTATTAATGATTAATTATCCCTAAACAAGAAAAGGGAGGATATAGTTATGTATAAAATAGCAGTAGCTGGAACAGGATACGTTGGATTAGTAGCTGGTGTATGTTTTGCCGAAGTTGGACATCAAGTAACTTGCGTTGATATTGATGAAAAAAAGGTAGAGCTAATGAAATCTGGTATCTCACCAATTTACGAGGCGGATTTAGAAGGTTTAATGCAGAAAAATTATGCTGCTGGAAGAATTGATTATACAATAGATTACAAATCAGCATACAAAGATGCAGACGCAATTTTTATTGGGGTTGGTACTCCAGAACAAAATGATGGTTCTGCAAACCTTTCATATATTGCAACTGTAGCAAAACAAATTGCTGAAAGTGTGGAAAAAGATTGTCTTGTTGTTGTAAAATCAACTGTTCCAATTGGAACAAATGATAAGGTGGAGCAGTTTATTCAAGACTTTTTAGTTAACGATGTCAAGGTAGAAGTGGCATCGAACCCAGAGTTTTTAGCACAAGGTTCTGCTGTTCATGACACTTTATATGCAGAAAGAATTGTTATAGGCACAGAAAGTAAATGGGCAGAAGAGGTATTAACGAATCTTTATAAGCCATTTCATTTACCTATTGTTTCAGTAAACAGACGTTCAGCTGAAATGATTAAATATGCATCTAATGATTTCCTAGCTCTTAAAATTTCTTACATGAATGATATTGCAAATCTTTGTGAATTGGTCGGAGCGGATATTCAAGATGTTGCAAAGGGTATGAGCTTTGATGAGCGTATTGGAAGTAAGTTTTTAAATGCAGGTATCGGTTTTGGAGGATCATGCTTCCCTAAAGATACGAAAGCATTAGAATATTTAGCTAGACAAAATGGTTATGAGTTAAGAACAGTAAAGGCTGCAATTGATGTGAACAAAGATCAAAAGACTTTATTATACAAAAAAGCAAGTCGAAGGTTAATTACTTTTAACGGTCTTAAAGTAGCAGTGTTAGGTTTAACATTTAAACCTGGTACAGATGATTTAAGAGAAGCTGCATCTCTTGAAAATATTCCTCTATTGTTAGAGCAAGGTGCTGATATTTATGCATTTGATCCAGTCGGTGCAAATAATTTTGCAAAAGTGTACCCAGAGGGAAAAAATAAAAATGGAAATATCACATACGTTACAAATATTGAACAGGCATTAGAAGATGCAAATGTTTGCTTTATCTTTACAGAATGGGGAGAAGTTAAGGCATTAACTCCAGAAATGTATAAAAAGTTGATGAGAACACCTCTAGTTTATGATGGAAGAAACATATATGATGTTCAAGCTATGCAAGAAATAGGTATAGAGTATCATTCTATCGGAAGAAAAGCTACGAGTAGAAAACGTATGAGGGAGTCGGATAATATTGAATTACAAGCCTCTAGATAATGGTAAAGTATATCTTGTTACTGGAGTAGCAGGTTTTGTAGGATACTTCTTATCTAAAAGATTGCTAGAACAAGGTTGCAAAGTAATAGGTATTGATAATGTAAATGATTATTATGATGTGAATCTTAAATATGCTCGTTTAGAGCAACTTAAGCCATGTGAGAAATTTACTTTTATTAAAGGTGATATTTCTGATAAGGATATAATTACTCAGATTTTTAAAGAGTACAAGCCTAATATTGTTGTAAACTTAGCTGCACAAGCAGGTGTAAGGTATTCTATTGAAAATCCAGATGTATATATTCAAAGTAATGTTATCGGTTTTTATAATATCCTAGAAGCGTGTAGACATTATCCAGTAGATCATCTTGTATATGCATCATCAAGTTCTGTTTATGGTGCTAATAAAAAGGTTCCATTTGAGGAAACAGATTTTGTAGACAATCCGGTATCACTTTATGCATCTACTAAGAAATCAAATGAACTTATGGCTCATACATATAGTCACTTGTATAAGATTCCAGCTACCGGACTTCGCTTCTTTACGGTATACGGTCCTATGGGACGTCCGGACATGGCGTACTTTGGATTTGCTGATAAATATTTCGCTGGGGAACCAATTAATATATTTAATAATGGTGATTTTGAAAATGACTTATATCGTGATTTTACTTATATAGATGATATTGTTGAAGGAATCCAACGTCTTTTAAGTAATCCGCCTAAAGGTGATGTGGAGCATAAAGTGTTTAATATAGGGAATAACAATCCTGAAAAGTTAATGGTATTTATTGAGACATTAGAGAAAGCGTTAGGGAAAGCTTTAGGAAGAGAAGTTGTATTTGAAAAAGTATTTGAGCCTATTAAACCCGGAGATGTACCAGCTACTTATGCATCAACTGATTTATTGCAGAAAGCTGTAGATTTTAAACCTGAGACATCTATTGAAAAAGGTTTGCAAGAATTTGCTAATTGGTATGTAGATTATTATAAAGTAACATGATTAAAAGCTTGGTTACTAAGCAGAGAATATACTAGTTATAGAATTCCATTCTTAGTATAATAGACTAATTTAGTTTTAGTATTATCTGAGCATTTATTCAGAATAAATGAAAGAAGAGGTCTATAGCAATGAAAAAGAAAATCCTATTATGGATACTAGGGATTATAGGGGTAATGATTATAGGTGGTGGAGTATATGCTTATAATGTGTACTCAAAAGTCTCAAAAACATTAGATGAAGTTCATAAACCATTAAAGCGTGATGAAGGTAATAAACAAGAAGAAAAAATCAGTAAATCAGCACCAGTTTCAATCCTATTATTAGGGGCGGATGAACGTGGTGAAGACAAAGGACGTTCAGATTCTTTAATGGTCATCACATTAAACCCTAAAAATAATTCAATGAAAACAGTAAGTATCCCTCGTGATACATATACAGAAATCGTTGGAAAAGGGAAAAGTGATAAAATTAATCATGCTTATGCATTTGGTGGCGTAGACATGTCTGTAGCGACAGTGGAAAAATTCTTGAACATTCCTATTAACTATTATATTGAAGTGAACATGGAAGGGTTTAAAGATATTGTAGATGCAGTTGGAGGTGTAGATGTAAATAATGATTTAGAATTTACACAAGATAAGCACCATTTCGTCAAGGGAAATATACACTTAACAGGTGATGAAGCTTTAGCATTCACACGTATGCGTAAAGCAGACCCACGAGGTGACTTCGGTCGTCAAATGCGTCAACGTCAAGTGATGCAGGCTGTTATTAAGAAAGGTGCAAGCTTCTCTTCTTTATCGAGCTATGGTGATGTGTTAACAGCAATTCAAAAGAACGTGAAAACAAACTTAACGCAAGATCAAATGTTTGATATGCAAAAGAATTATAAAGATTGTCTGCAGAATAGTGAAGATATCCAAATCTCAGGTGACGGTCACATAGCAGCTGATGGTATTTGGTACTACTATGTTCCAGATGCTGCAAAACAAGATTTAACGAATAAATTAAGAGCGCATCTTGAAGTGACTAAATAATATGTAATAACCCAACTCCTTTGGAAGGAGTTGGGTTTATTTTTGCATGGATTTATATTAGTATTATATATTGTGAGATTAATAGATGAGGTGAATCGATGAATAAGAAAGCAGTACTTGTCCTTGTTGTTTTTGTATTGTTTGTTGCTTCGATTGTGGGCGGTAAATTGTACTGGAATAAGAAAGTTGCAAATGCAACAGGACAAACGAGTGAAGTAACGAAAACAAAGGCTGAAGTGAAAGATAGCGGAGCGAAGAAAGAAGAGAAAAAGGAAGAGAAAAAACAAGATGCGAAGTCATCTTTTAATGAGGCATACGCGAAGAACTTGCCAGATGCAGTGAAAGAGAAGTTAAAGAAAGCTGCCCAGGATAAAAAGGCAGTAAACCTTATTATTGTTGGTGATGAAGGTTCTTCATCTGAAAAAGGTGCTTGGGCAGCTAAGTTAACGTCTAATTTAGAAACTGCTTACGGTAAAGGTTTATGGAATGTGACTGTAAAGGAATATAAGGGTGAAAGCACAGAAGAGTTAATTGCGAATAAGCGTGATAAAGAGATTGCGAAAGAGAATCCAGATGTGATTTTATTTGAGCCACCATTTATTACTGATAACGGTAAAACTGGTAATGGGAACTCTGTCGCAAATACACAGAAGTTCGTTCAAGCACTTTCTACTAGTGCAAAGGGTGCTACGATTATGATTCAACCATCAAATCCAGTGTATGGTGCGAAGAATTATCCGAAAGCAATTGAAGCATTAAAACAATTTGCGGCGCAAAATAATTATACATATATTGATCATTGGGGAGCATGGCCGGATGCATCGACAAAGGCTATCCTACCATACTTAAAAGAAGAGTTTGGTTTCCCAACTGCTAAAGGTCATGAAGTTTGGGCACAATATGTAACGGATTATTTTGTAGCTAAATAATAAAAGGGGAGAGGGTATCGTCGACAAAATATGTTCGACAATACCCTCTCTTTTTTTATAGGATTTTTGCTATACTAAACTGTACTATAATACCTGGTGGAAGGAGGAGAATGATGAAAATACTTGTGGTTGATGATGAATCGAGTATTCGTAATTTGATTCGGATGCAGTTGGAGATGGAAGGTTATGAAGTATTGGCAGCGGCTGATGGGAGAGAAGCTTTAGAGAGATGGAATGAAGGGCCGGATGTATTGATTTTGGATGTTATGCTTCCGGATACGGATGGGTATGAGTTGCTTCGTTTGTTCCGTGAGAGGGATAGGGATATTCCGGTGCTTATGTTAACGGCAAAGAGTCAGATGAATGATAAGTTGCTTGGCTTGCAGCTTGGTGCTGATGATTATGTGACGAAGCCGTTTAATTATGCGGAGCTTATTCTTCGGGTTAAGAATATGGCGCGGCGTGTAAAGAAGGCGGAGGCTGCTGTAAGTCATGAAGTAATTGAGGCTGGAGAGATAGTGGTTTGTCCTAAGGAAAGAAAGGTACATGTGAGTGGACAAGAGATTCAGTTAACGTACCGAGAGTTTAATTTATGTCAGTTATTTGTTTCAAATCCGCAGCGTGTGTTTATGAGGGATGAGTTACTTGAGAAAGTATGGGGATTTGAGTATATCGGAAATACGAGAGCAGTTGATATTATGGTGCAGAGACTTCGCAAGAAGCTTGGGACGAGCGGAGAATATATTAAGACAATTTATGGCGTTGGCTATAAACTGGATTGTTAAGTGGTGATGGTATGTCTTTAAAACGAAATATGGTGTTTGGAATAGTTGGGCTGTTAATTCCGATTTTTGTTCTTTTATATGCAGTTGTTTATATTACGTTAGAAAAGAATATGTATCATAACGCAGCAGATTCTTTAGAAAAGTTAAGTGTAGAAGCACAAATTTATACGATGAATTATTTAGAGAAGGAAGCAGAAGTAGATACGCTTGGTCCGAATTCACTTTTAATTGCGTCGTATTTAGCGAAGCGTATGGATGTCCGTGTGCAGATGATCGGGAAGAATGGCGATGTTGTTGCAGATACACAAAAAGGAGCATTGCTTCACCGTAACATCGACATTGAGAGTTCTTTGAAGGGGAAGAAGTCTTACGTTTTTGAGGAGGCGGATCCAGCTCCTATTCTTTTGTTTTCAAGCCCGGTTTATTATGGAAACGATGTCATTGGAAGTATTCGTTTTATAAATGAGTTAACGGGTGAGAAGGAAGTTTTAACAAATGTGAGCTGGACGTTCTTAATGACATCTCTTTGCCTAGTAGCTACCGGTATTTTCTTTGCGATTCGTTTGGCGAAGTCTCTTCATAAACCAATTGATCAATTGAGACAAATGGCACAGAGGCTCGCGAATGGTGATTATAAGAGTAAGATTGAGTTAAATGAGTACGTAGAAATCGCTCAGCTTTCAGCATCTTTTAACGCGATGGCCGATGGAATTGAGCTGCATATTAAGCAATTGCAGGAGGAGAAAGAGAAGCAGAAAGATTTCCTAGACCGCATTACGCATGAGCTAAAAACACCGCTAACGGCAATTATCGGTTATGTTGATTTAATTCCGAAGTTACAATCGAAAGAAGATGTACAGGAAAGTCTCCGTTATGTGGCTGTGGAAAGTGAGCGTTTATTATCACTTGTAGAGGAGCTGCTTAAGTCCTCGAAATATGGAACGAGTACGTTTGAAGTGTCACCTACAGTTGTGAACATAAAGGAATTGGCAGAGGAAGCAATTTCAATTGTGAAACCTCGCCTAAATCAGTTTGAAATTGAAGTGATAAATGAGTTAACGGATGTACATGTTGTTGCGGATTTTGATAAGACGAAGCAAATTTTCTTAAATGTGCTTGATAATGCAATTAAGTATAGTGATGCTTCGCACATTCGTATGAATGTAATTGTAAATGAGCATGAGGCGAAGGTTTTTGTTCATGATGATGGGATTGGTATAGATGAAGTGGTGCTTGCAGAGTGGAATGAGTCTCCGAAAGGAAAGGCACTTCCTTCTAGTTACGGGAATGGTTATGGTTTGTATATTTGTCAGGAGATTATGAGTAAGCAGGGCGGAAGCATGCGGATTGAGAGTAGTGAAGAAATAGGTACTACAATATTCATTACATTTTTGCTTCCGAGAAGGATGGAAGACATAAAAAACTTGAAAGCGGTTAAATGATACATTTATGAAACAATTATGCGGTATTTTCGAAACAACGTTTTTTTATCTTGGAGGTAGGCAGAAATGAAAAGGCTATCATTTCAAATTCTTATGTTTGTCATTTGTATAATTGTTTCTCTTGTTTTGTTTTATGTTATGGAGAAGCAAATCTATAATCGAATCAACATTGTAAATGATAAACAAGCCGTTTTACAAAGGGTGAATGAATCTCTTCCAATTGAAGTGAAAGTAAGACATGAAAAGTGGGGAGAAATTGTTGTAACGGATGAAGTTCGTTTGCATACGATTGTTTCATTCTTTGACCGAATTCGAATAGAGCCTGAGGGCGTTAAGAGCCAAGAACAAGTATTTACTGGAGAAGTAACGTACTTGAATGGACATAAGCGTACTTTTGCAGTGGGTGACTTGTTCCAGTATGGGGAAAATGTATACGGAAAGAATGGCATGGATCCGATGATTTCAGCACTTCAAACGTATTTATTAAGCCTGTATTACACACCAGAGCGTATTAGTGATTTCTTTGCTTCAGCAAAGGATATCGTAGTACGTCAAGGTGATGTGGTACGTACTATCAATCTTACGCACATACTTGATTCTATTCGATACGCAAAGCAAATTACAGATTACGGAGAAATTCAGAAGTTATTACAATCGCAGAATGAACCGATTGCTTATATTACAGCTTATAAAACAGGTAAGCGTGTAAAGAATGATCGTGAAGATATTCTTACGATTTCTGTGTATCCATCGTACTTTGTTGTGCAATATCTCGGTGATAATAACGGAAATGTCATGTATATGAAAAGCTCTCTAGCAGAGTTATTCGTAAAGGAGAATGCGTCATGAGAAAGATAGCCTTTTTCTTCTTTTTGCTAGTAATTGGAGGAGCGATGTCTAGTTGCTCTCGAGATACAACCTCTATTAAATATAGTAAAAATGGTCTCCCTATTTTGGATGATCGTCATATTGTTGCGTATGTAGCGGCTCGTGAGGAAGTTGGTGAAGCGTTACTTTCATCATTTTGTAAGCCGCGCGGATGTACGTATGAATTTATTCGTCTTTCAACAGAAGAACTTCTTCGTAGAGTGGAAGAAGAAGCCGGAAATCCGAAGGCGGATATTATTATTGGCGGTACAGTAGATGCGCATCAAATGATGAAGCAAAAAAATCTTTCTATTCCTGTGATAAGCCAACATGCAAATCGTATTTCAAAAACTGTTAAAGATAAAGATGGTTATTGGTACGGTTATGAAGTGGAGAAGCTGGCAATTGCGATTAATAAAGAGCGGTGGAACGAGGAAATAGCGCCGCTCGGTCTCTCGTATCCGTTAAGATGGAAAGATTTATTGAATCCAGTATATAAAGGAAAGATTGTCATGCCCGATCCAAATGTTTCAGGTACAGCATATACGTTTTTTCAATCACTGATTGATACGTTAGGTGAAGAGGAAGCGAAGGAATATGTGAAGAATCTGGCGGAACAAGTTGGAGAAGTAACAGTGAATGGTTACATCCCAGCAGAACTTGTTGCGAGCGGTGAATATATGATAGGCATCAACTTTATGGGAGATCAGAGAATGCTTCAAAAACAAGGTTTTCCGATTTTAAGTAACGAACCTGAGCAAACAGGGTTATCTGTTAATGCGATTTCGAAACTAAAACGTGCACCGAGTGGTATTATTGCGGATTTATTTATTGATTATTGTTTATCAGAAGAAGCGGGGCATATTTTAGAAAAAGTGTCGTTTGGCGTACCAACGATGTTTGCGAAGAATGAGAAAGAAATAGAAGGACAGCCGGTTAGAAGAACAAACCAAAATATATCAAATAGCGGAATAATCGAGATATGGAATAGACAGCGTCTCTCTCTGAAGTGAGAAAAGGAGACGAAAATATATGTTTAAATGGCTCAAGCCAGCACCTGCAATTGAAAGATTGCCAGCGGATATGATCGACCGTGTATATCGATTACTACGTATTCGTGTGTTAATCGGCATTTCAGTTGGATATGCTGCTTATTATTTAGTTCGTAGTAACTTTAATTTATCTACTACGTATTTAGTAGACGAGTTCGGATTTAGCACTACACAAATCGGATTATTAGGTGCAGTAATGGCTGTTGTTTACGGACTTAGTAAATTCTTTATGGGTAATTTATCGGATAAGGCATTTGCTCAACGATTTATTGCAGTAGGTTTATTTTTATCTGGGCTTGTTAATATTTGTTTCGGTTATGCATCTTCCTTTGGGATGATTTTAACATTACTTGTTCTAAACGGTATTGTACAAGGTATGGGAGCACCACCTTGTAGTATTGTTATGACGAAATGGTTTTCAAAGAAAGAACGTGGGACGAAAACAGGTCTTTGGAATATTTCACATAACGTTGGTGGATTACTTGTTCCACCATTCATTGGAATTGGTGTAGGTATCTTCGGTGAAAGTCATTGGCAAGGTGGCGTATTTATTTTCCCAGCGATTATCGCAATGGTAATTGCAGTTCTTGTTTGGATTAATGCGAAAGATACGCCAGAATCTGAAGGTCTTCCGCCAATTGACGAGTATCGTAATGACTATGAAAATCTTGAAAAAGCAGATAATGCTAATAAGATGTCACCAAAAGAAATTTTAATGAAGTATGTAGTGAAGAATAAATTTGTTTGGTTCTTATGTATTGCAAATGCATTTGTTTATTTAATTCGTTTCGGTGTTATTAACTGGGTACCGATTTACTTAACAACAGTTAAAGGTTTTACGAAAACAGAAGCACATGCAGCATATTCAATATTTGAAGCAGCAGCGATTCCAAGTTCTTTAATTGTCGGTTTTTTAAGTGATAAATTATTCAAAGGAAAACGTATGCCATTATGTGTTATGAGTATGGCTGGGGTTGTTGTTGGTACGATTGTATATTGGCAAGCAACTAGTATACTTGTTGTAAGTATTGCAGTTTCTGTAATTGGTTGTTTAATTTATGTACCACAGTTCTTAATCGGTTTAAGTGCAATGGAATTAGTACCTAAGTTTGCAGTAGGTACAACAGTTGGTATGTGTGGTCTGTTCGGTTATGTTGGAGGTAGTTTCGTAGCTAACGCAGCAATTGGTATTATTGTTGATCGTTCTGGCTGGGATGGTTGCTTCATGTTACTGTTAGCAGGCGGTATTTTATCAACAATATTCTTACTGATTGTTCAAATGGGACATGAGAGAAAATCTTCTAAAGTAGTATAATATTTTATTTGAAAAAGCTATCCAATTGTTATATTGGATAGCTTTTATATTTTTATTTAGAAAAAACAAACAGTATGTAAAATTGGAGTTTAATGTGTAAAAGGTTTTTGTTACTTAATATAATTTTTTTAGATTTAATAAACCAATCACGTACATAGTTAGACCGAAAAATCCACCGCCACAGATGAAAATTACAACCTTAAATAAAGAAATAGAGATTTCTTCTGAACCTACATAGGGAAGGATATAATTCATAAAAACAAACATTTGAAAGCCCCAAAGCACACCTGCTTTTAAGCCAGCTTTTCTTAATTTTTTCTTGTGTTGTAAATATTCTTCTTTTGTTGCACATTCAGTATCACTTAAACCTTTTTTCTTGAATTTAAAGACTAAATAATTAGCATAAATCATATTAGATAGAAAAATGAATATTGTTCCTATAGATATTGTGTGGTTCATAGTATCAACAAGTAACATAATAAGCATTACCAACATATTTAGCCACCATAAACCAATTCCAGCTACAGATAATTCTTTATTGATTTCTTGTTTTTGATATTCATCTCTCTCACTCATTGTTCCAACAAAACTATTATAAACTCTTTCTTTCCATTCAATTTTCATCATTTAATCTCCCTCCCAAAATAGACTGTTTAAATCTGTTTTTAGTGCTTTTGCTAATTCGATACATAAGGCTAAAGAAGGGTTATATTTATTATTTTCAATTAAATTTATTGTCTGTCTCGCCACGTTAACTTTTTTAGCTAACTCTAGCTGCGATAGCCCTTCAGATTTTCGATATTGTTTAACGTTATTCAAATATAACCCTCCCATTTATGGTTGTAGACCTCGTGTACCAAAATGTCATTTATATGTGACATTTTATAATTGAATAAATGAAATGTCAAATATATATGACAAAAATGATAGTAGTACAATTAGGAAAATGATTTTAATAATTTATCTTGGTAAGAAGTTTATTAATAAAAGATGGCTTACATTCATATAAAAAGTACTTGAAAATTCAATTTAAATTATCCTTTTTCCTTTCCTTAAATCTATCTTAAAAGATATAATGTCATATTTCTAATCATTGGAATTTTTGTTACAATATAATTAGATGTGTAAAACTTTGTAAAAATAATGTAATAATATGTAATATATTTTCAGAAAGTTTTATACAATTTTATATTAAACTATTAAGTTGTAAAAAGGAGAGAGACTATGTTACCAAATACGGTTCGTACTCCAAACAAGAAGAAGAAATGGATTATTATTGGGGTTATTGCACTAATTGTTATTGTAGCGGCAATTAATATTTTTGTTATGCAAGGTAAGAAGAAGGGTGCATCAACAAATGCTGATGCTGTAAGTTTTGAGAAAGTGACAGAGCGTAAGCTGAATAATACGAAGTTAATTTCTGGTCAGGTGAAGCCTGGTAATATTGAAAGCTTCTATGCAGATCCGGCCAAAGGGAAAGTGAAAGATATTGAGGTAAAAGAAGGGCAAGAGGTAGAGAAAGGCACGAAGTTATTCTCTTATGATAATGAAGAGATTAACCTTCAAATGAAGCAAGCTGAGCTTGATCAGAAGATGGCGGATATGCGTTATGATCAAGGGAAAAAGAAGATTGATTCGTTGAAGAAAGAAATTAAGAAGGCGAAAGATAGCGGAGCTGGGAAAGAAGTAACAGATCCGATGGACGAGCAAGTAAACGAGTTAGAGATAGGACAAAAAACAATTGACCTTGAGAAAGAAAAAGGAAAGTTGCAGAAAGAAGAGTTAAGTAAGAAGCAGAAAGAACTTACGATTTATAGCAATTTTGCTGGTGTTGTTCAAAAGTTAGATAAAGATGCGGCACAAAGTTCATCTCAAGCGTTAGGTGGTCAAGGAAAAGCGTTTTTACAAGTAGCTTCTAAAGATCCATTCCAAGTTCAAGGTACGTTAACTGAGCTTCAAAAGTCACAAATCCAAAAGGATCAAACATTCACTGTAACTGCAAAAGCAAATAATAAGAAGAAGTGGACAGGTAAGATTACAGAGGTAAGCGAGTTCCCAACAAGTGCAGAGATGGCGCAAGCTGGCGGCATGGGTGAAGCAACTCAAAATATGTCTCAGTATACATATAAAGCTAGCCTTGATAGTCAAGATGGTTTATCTCCAGGTTATCACGTTTCTCTGCAAGTAAACTTAGAGAATAAGACGATGGTTGCTGTTCCAAGTAAAAGCATTGTAGAAAAAGGCGATGATGCATTTGTTTATGTTGAGGAAAAAGGAAAGCTTCGTAAACAAAATGTGAAAAAAGGTTCTACTGATGGAGACTGGACAGAGATTACTGAAGGCGTAACAGTGGGGCAAAAGGTGGTTAAAAATCCTTCCGACGATGTGTATGACGGAATGGAAGTGAAAGAGAAATGATTACGTTAAACCATATTGCTAAAACGTATTATCAAGGAAAATTGGCAGTGCCGATTTTGCATGGTATTAGTTTAACAATTCAGAGCGGTGAGTTCGTTTCGATTATGGGACCGTCTGGTTCTGGTAAATCAACGCTTATGAATATTATCGGTTGTTTAGATCGTCCAACAGAAGGCGAATATATGCTGAACGATGTGAATATCTTAACAGCAGACGAGTCAAAGCTTGCTTTAATTCGTAATGAATATATTGGTTTTGTATTCCAGCACTTTAATTTGCTTCCGCGTCTTTCGGCAGTGGAAAATGTTGAGCTTCCGCTCGTATATGGTGGCGTGAAGAAAGCGGAGCGTCGCAAGCGTGCTTTGGAGGCACTAGGTAAAGTTGGATTGGCAGATCGCGTGCATCATTTACCAAATGAGTTATCAGGTGGACAGAAGCAGCGTGTAGCGATTGCAAGAGCGATTGCGAATAATCCAACGTTCATTATGGCCGATGAACCGACTGGTGCACTTGATACGAAGTCTGGTGAGCAAGTTATGGATATTTTCACGAAGCTTAATGCAGAAGGTACGACGATTGTTATGGTTACGCATGAAGAGGAAGTAGCAGCTTATTCTTCCCGCCGCATTGTACTGCGAGACGGGAAAGTTACAGAAGATAGAAGGTGTGCGGTATGAGTTTACTAGATAGTATAAAAATTGCCCTGTCTTCTATTTTAGCTCATAAACTGCGTTCAGCTCTTACGATGCTCGGTATTATTATCGGGGTAGGTTCGATTATTACTGTCGTTGCAATTGGGCAAGGCGGGGAAGCGATGCTGAAGTCGAAAATCGCTGGTTCTGGTAATAATCTTATGCCAATTCAATTTAAACCGGATATTAATGATGAGTTCAGTATGGGGGGGCATCAAGTACCGAAATTAACAGAAGAAGATATTATGGAAGTAAAGCAAGTTAAAGATGTTTCTCATGTTATTACGACGAATAATACGATGGAAACAATGGATATTAATGATAAAAAATCAATGATTAATGTTATTGGACTTGATAGTGAATATTTTGAAGTAAATAAAGTGAAAGTGGTTAAAGGTCGTTCATTAAATGAATCTGATATTTCACAAGGAAATAACGTTGTTATGATTAGTACGAAATCAGAAGAGACGTTATTTAAAGATGAAAATCCAGTAGGGAAAATTATTGAAATGAAAGGACAACCGATGCAAATTATTGGTGTCTATAAATCAGATAATGAATTTATGGGGTTCGAGGCTGAGGAAATGTTAATTCCTCTTACTTTATGGCCTGTTTTATACGGAACGGATGAAATTCAAAGTATCGCCATTCAATCTAAAAACGTAGATAATTTAGAAACGGCAGGGAAAAAAGCTGTTGATGTATTAAATAGTCGTAAACCAAGCGATATTCCAGGTAAATATGAATTGGTGAATTTAAAAGAATTCCAAGAAGGTGTTTCTAAAGTTACTAACATTATGACGATGATCATTGGTGGTATCGCGGGTATTTCATTAGTCGTTGGTGGTATTGGTGTTATGAATATTATGCTTGTATCTGTAACGGAGCGTACACGCGAAATTGGGATACGTAAAGCACTTGGAGCAACACGTAGTAAAATTTTATTACAGTTTTTAATTGAAGCCGTTATGTTAACACTTCTAGGTGGTTTAATCGGAATTGGTCTTGGGTATGGCGGAGCATATATCGTTTCTACATTCGCAAAATGGCCGCCACTCGTTTCATGGGAAGTTGTCGTTGGAGGCGTACTGTTCTCGATGACACTCGGTATTATTTTTGGATTAATTCCAGCAAATAAAGCTGCGAAATTAGATCCAATTGAAGCATTGCGTTATGAGTAATTAATAGTGTAGTAGAACTACACATTACCGTTCTAGTGGGCGGTTCGTAGCCTCTATATGAGGAAGTGAACCGCCCACTAGAACGGGTTATATAAATAGAAGGAGGCGTTATAATGGAAGCAAATATTAATACGCAAGATGTAGGTGCGAAGAAGCCATCATTATTAGGAATGATTACTTCTCCAGGTGAGCAGTTTGAGAGAATGAAGACGAAAAGTCCGGTTTGGGGGGCATTTGTCTTATTTGTTATATTAGGAACGATTATAGCAACAGCAGTGTCTTACTTAACATTAATTAGTACTCCAGAATTGGCAAAAGAATTAAATGGTGAAGCAGGGGCAATGGTAAAAGGATTTACCCTTGGTGGAGGCGCACTTGTTGGTCTATTAGGAACACCTATAGGTCTCTTTATTGCGGCAGGTTTTTATAAAATTATTATGATGTTTATGAGCAATGATACACCATACATGAAAATATTATCGATTTACTTATATGCTAATCTTGTTTATTATATCGGCGGATTGTTAAATGCAGGATTAGGCTTTATTTTTGATGGAAATGGCACTGATGTTTATACAAGTTTAGCTCCTTTATTTGAACAAGGGACAGTAGCACATGGAATTGCCTCTTCAATTGAAATTTTTAATATTTGGAGCCTCATTCTAACAGGACTAGGCTTACACATTGTAGCTGGTTTAAGTAAGAAACAAGCTACGATTTTAATTGTAATCTTCTTTATCCTAACAATTGCATTAGGCGTTGTAAGAGGTTTAGTAAGCGGCTTTGGTGCATAACATATTATTTTAAAAAGGTGACTCTTCAAGAGAGTCACCTTTTTTATTTTTACCCCTATTTCAAATACTATCTAGTGTAATTTCAAATTCTGTCGGTAGTATTTGAAATTACTCACAGTGAAATCTTTTCTTTATTTTTATATTGTGAAGGTACCGCGGAATACTAGAAAGGTATACCTTTTAGAAACGGGTACTGTGTGAAGCCAGCGACTTTTACAGAGGCAGTTGTTTTGTATGAAGGGATGATTGTAAATCAAATAAAGAAATTAGGTATTCGTAAAGATTATGAAGAGTATTATCAATGTGGTTTAATTGGTCTTTGGCATGCGTATGAAAGATTTGATGCAAAGAAGGGGTATTTCCCTGCATATGCAGTTGTAACGGTGCGTGGTTATATATTAGAGAGATTGAAGAAAGAGTTCGCAGTGCAGGAGAGATGTGTATGTGTAGGTGAGTATGAGGATATCTTTCATTTTGAGGATGTTGAAATAAGAGTGAAGGATTTTATGAGCGTGTTAGATGAGAAGGAGAAGTATATTATTTTTGAACGTTTTTTTGTAGGGAAGACGATGGGAGAAATCGCTTTAGAGACGGAAATGACATATTATCAAGTAAGATGGATGTATCGGCAAGCACTTGAGAAAATGCGAGATAGTGTAAGAGGATAAATATTAATATAAGAATGGAAGGCAAGAGATGTTGCTTTCCATTCTATTTGTTAGTTTAATGTAGTAAATGTAACAAGGGGTTTTTAAATTGTAGTGAATCTTGCATGTTCATACGAGATAGTATGTATCCAGCTTTTAATAATTGTTGCTGCAATTTATGGGGACTGATAGATATTGTTGTTGTAGTGCCATTTGAAAAATGTATTTTAGCCTTTTTAATCTTTTGGCAAAAGTCTATATCGTGTATGTGGTTATAAAATAGCCATATACAGTTTGGAGATGAAGGAGATTCTGTTGGGAAAGTACAAATGTATTCCCGATGATTAATTGGAATTGGAACGTTTTGTTTGAATCTAAAATTTGTTTGGACTGCATTACGCCTGCCTTGATAAGTAGAGTGAATATGGGTTAAGCAAGATTTTTTGATGAGTTGTAATGCGGTTTGGCAGGAACGAAGATCATTTCCGCTACTGTCGATAAGTTTTGTACGATAATAAGGGTGATTGTATGGAACAAGCATCATAGTAGAACTAGAAATAATAATGTTATTTTCATCATTCATGATTTTAAGTCCTCCCTTATGAAATTAATATTTCGAATATAATTATATACGGAATAAGTAAACTTGGTGTTAATATTTTGTTTTGTATTGTAAATTTTGGCTATTCGTTTACAATCAATAGGTGATAGTCTTTCTAATTTGCATCGCTTGTACATATATATGAAAATAGAAAAGAGTAGGCGGTGATATAGTATGAAGAAAAAGTATATTATTATGGCTTTAGTTGTCGTTCTCCTAGTATATTTAGCAAACAGTAATCCGAGTAAAGGAGAATATACAGAATGGGCAGCGAAGCAGTTTATGAAGCGTAATGATGTGAGTAAGAAGCTAGATGAAGTTCAAAAAGAGAATGAAGAGGGTCTCCTTGGCGACTTGGCATCGGCCGGTAAAAAGTTAGCGAAAAAGTATGTTGAGCCACAAGTTGGGTTATTAATCGATCATTATACGAAGCGAAATGATTATATATTCTTCTCAACATATACGACTGAGTTTGATATAGGGGAAGAACATTATAAGTATGTATGCGTCGGTTTTTCAAAGATTTTTATCCCGATTGAAATGCCGAAGAAAAAAGACGAATCTGCAAAATGATGCAGATTCGTCTTTTTTATTTTATAAAGTAATTTGAACTTCAGATACATTTTTTTCTATAAGGCGAGCTCCCTTTTTTCTTGTATTTTCATCAATGGATGAAAATACAGATGAGGCAAGGATTGTATCCATTACTTGATTTACGACTTGTGCATCGATTGGTGTGATGGGCGTATCGATAGAAAAAACGACTGTTTTTCCATCTTCTTTTGTGAAAATCAACTCTAGTACTTGCATGTGTTATTCCCTCCTTTGTATTTATCAAGCTATTTATGGGATTCGGGTCTGCCGGTTAAATTGCGGTCTAATAATCAGCGGGGATGAATAAAATCCCCACTGATCCGAGTTTTACTTTATAGTTTAGAAAGATCTGATGTGCTTACAAGTTGTACAGCGTGAAGTGGTGATGCTTGTAAGGAAGCTAGAGCATGAGCTACATTGTGTACTTGATCTAAGCTCGCATTTGTTTTAACACGTTTAAATTGTTTGCTCTTGAAAACTGTTTTTCCGTTCTTATCTAATCCGTTGTTTAAGACAAGACGTAAAGTTAAATCCATTACGATTGTTTCAATTGCCATGTGTATCACCTCCTTTCACTTTATAAATAGGGTACAAATGTCATGTTTTGGCGTGAAATTTTTTCTTTTTTTTGGTACCCTTAAAAGATTAAGAGAGGAGAATTCTGGATAATGAATCGTAAATGGTTATTTTGGATTCCTGTATTACTATGGATGGGGCTGATTTTCTATTCTTCGGCACAACCATATAAAAAGCAGGATATGCGTTCAGATATTGAACAATATGTAAATGTTGAATTTGTGAAAGAGCATTTTTCATGGGTATCTATCGATTATGGTGGAGGAACCCCTGTTAGTATTGCGAATAAAGGTGTAGGCGGATTTATTGAGTTTTTCCTTCGTAAAGGTGCTCATTTTATGGTGTTCTTTATGCTAGGTTCATTGATTTATTACGCTTTTCATCGATCAGGTTATTCGAGGAAAAGATGTTTTATATATGCCCTTCTTTTCGTTGCGGGTTATGCAACATTTGATGAGATTCACCAATGGTATACGGGGGAGCGTACACCAATGTGGCAAGATTCATTGCTTGATACGTGCGGCGGGTTAACGGGGATTATAATAAGTAATTGGTTTTGGAATAGAAAAAAGCGCTAATCTCATTTCGAGATTAGCGCTTTTTTTTGCGGGGAGTAAAACCTCCACTGATTAAAGTTTCACTTTATACACCAAGTAATTCTTTTAGTTCGTCTGTTGATAGTTCAGTCATCCAGCTATCGCTTGTGATGACCGCATTGTTTAGAGATTGTTTTCTTTCTAGCATTTCATCAATTTTTTCTTCTAATGTTCCTGTTGTAATGAGTTTGTGAACATGAACAAATCGTTTTTGACCAATGCGATATGCGCGGTCTGTTGCTTGATTTTCCACAGCTGGGTTCCACCAACGATCGTAGTGAATGACATGGTTGGCAGCGGTTAAGTTTAATCCTGTTCCGCCAGCTTTTAAGGATAAGATGAAAATGTCATACGTTCCGTTTTGGAACTCCTCAATCATCTTGTCGCGATCTTTTTTCGGCACACTACCGTTTAAGAAGAGGACACGCTGGCCGAATTTTTCTTCTAGCACACGTTTTAGCATGTTCCCCATGCCGATATATTGAGTGAAGATGAGGCAACTTTCATTTTGATCTTTTATATTTTCGATGAGCTCCATTAACGTTTTTGTTTTCATAGAGCGTTCAACGACATTTTGTGGCTCTTCTTCTTTTAAATAAAGAGCTGGATGATTACAAATTTGTTTTAGCTTGTTCAGCATAAGTAATATAAAGCCGCGTCTTTCAATTCCACTTAATCCTTCGACATTTTGCAGTGTATCTTGAACAAGTTGTTCATATAAGGAAGCTTGTTCACCAGTAAGAGGACAGTAAGCTTTTTGTTCTTGTTTATCTGGTAAATTTAATGCGACTGTTTGATCTTTCTTCGTTCGGCGCAGTAAAAATGGTGAGATAAACCGTTGAACTTGCTGGATTTTTCCTTCATCACGATCTTTTTCAATCGGTGTGACGAAGCGACGTTGGAATTGCCCTAAGCTTCCGAGATATCCATGATTAATAAAGTCGAAAATGGACCAAAGTTCAGCGAGGCGATTTTCCATCGGCGTACCAGTTAAAGCGATTTTGTGATTTGCTTGTAAGTTTCGTACTGCTTTCGACTGTTTCGTATGTGGGTTCTTAATATTTTGTGCTTCATCCAAAATAACAGCATCCCAGCATAATGAAGTTAGTTCTTCCTCATCGAGTTGAGCCAATGCATAAGATGTTAATACAACATCTGCTGATTGAAGGAAATCTTCAAATGAATTGCCTTTATCTCTATTACTTCCGTAATGTAATTGAACACGTAAATTCGGTGCGAAACGCTCAAATTCTTTTTGCCAATTTCCAAGAACAGATGTCGGCGCAACGATTAATGCAGGGCCTGTTTTGAGATTGTTTTCTTTTATATATAGTAAGTAAGAGATTGTTTGAATACTTTTCCCGAGTCCCATATCGTCAGCTAGCAATGCTCCAAATCCAAGCTTTCGTAAATATAATAACCATTCAATGCCGTGTTGTTGATACGGACGAAGTGTTGCGTTTAGTGAAGTAGGGACATCTACTTTTGGAATATCTCCAATATGAAGCAGCTTTTGGAATAGTTCCTCATAATATCCATCTAGTTCGATTTCAATATCAGTAAACGGACTATCATCTTCTACAATTTCTGTTTCAGCCGTATTTGATAAATGTTGTTGCAGGACATCTTTCATCTCTAGTCCGTATTTATCGGCACGGTTCATGAGTTTCCTTACTTCTTCGATAAAGGCTGGATCTAGTCGCATCCATTGACCGTTTATATTAAATAGACGTTTGTTTTGTTCAACGAGTTCAAAAAACTCGCTTTCTGATAAATCAATGCCGTTCGTCGAAATGCGCCAGTCAAAATTAACGAGCGTATTCATACCGAAGAACGATTGTGTTTGTACTGTATTTTGCTTCAGCTGGACACGTAATTTCGGTTTTGTTGCTTTTAAATTTTGCCACCATGATGGTAGTAAAATTGTAATGCCGGCTGCAAGTAATTCATTGCTTGCTTCTGTTAAGAAGTTCCAAGCTTCTGTTTCAAAGAGCTCATTTCGGAACGTATCTCCTTCTTTTAACCACGGTATGAGCTTACTAAAACCTTCTTGTGTTTCTGTAATACGTTCTTCGTAATCGTGCCATCTTTTCGGTAAGGAATCGATGTTTTCGTATACATATATGCGATGCGCCCCGCGCTTTGGTGTCACGATTGTTTCAAGCTTCCACATTTCAAATTCTTCTTGTGGTTCTTGCAGTCTTAGTCCGATTGTAAACGGAAGATCATCTTCAATATAACCAATTTTTCGAAGCCAATCTTCTTCATGTAGTGCTGTTTCCAATTGTCTTTTCGTAAAGTCGTAATGTTCATATAGTCTTTTAGCATCTTCCCAGCCGTCATTTGAGCGATTATCTTGTAATATGCTTTCATTAACTGCTGCTGAGAAAAGAGATGCTAATGTGTCATCTTCAATTGGCGTATTTTGAACTTTCCAAGATGGTTGCTTGGGCCAGTGCTCCATATCTGGTACGAAGCTACCACTCGTAAAGGCATCCCATAATTCATTTGCATCTTTTGTAAGTGCTGTAATAGGGCCGTTCAGTTGAATATGTGCAAAGGAATTCATCGGTTTGTTTGCAATGTATTCAAAGGCTTGTGCATTTGTTAGTAGCACACCTTGTTTTCCTTCGAAGGTTGCTTCTTTTAGAAACGTACCGTAGAAAGAAGTGGAGTGCCATGTGAATGCATTTCGTTTCCAACTTGTTACGGATAATGGAGTACCGCTGTCATCTTCTCCCCAAAGGAACCAACCTTGACTAACATGCTGGAGCCTAATTGTTACTTCAGTTTGATTGATCATCGATTAATTTTCCTTTCCGTAATTCCTCTTGTAGTGCACGCAGACGTGAATGGAGATTGGCGATGTGAATAATGAAAGCATCCCATTCATCGGTGCGTTTTAATCGTTTATATAATGTACGTAATTTCTTTAAGTAACGAACTGCGCGTCTATATGATTTACGATTTCGTTCTTCAATTGCCTCTACAGCAGCAAGATGATAAAGAGGAAGTGCTGCTTCTGGTGCTTCTTTCTCAATATCTTTCAGTGGTTCTTTTAACAGTTCAATTGCTTCAAACCCATATAAGAGATGAAGCTCTGCCCATGTGTGATACTGTTTTTTCGCGAGTACGTACTGTTCATAGTTTGTGAAACTATACGGTAATAGTTCTTGTAAAATCATTTCAAAACCAGCTTGTTCATTTGTATGTGTTGCATATGTTTCATACATGATTACAAATAGCCGAACGATATCTTTTATGAAAATCGTATTTTCGTGATCTTGGATCGTTTTCTTTACTTGTTTATACGTAAAGGAAAGCCAGTTTTTTGCACGATCCCACTGCATGGCACTTAATAGTTCTTCTAACCAATAGAAGTATAGACTCACAACAGAAGCAGGCTGTTTTTTTAGTAAGTCCATCGCTAGTAGATCATCTTCATTTAAAAAGAGAAGGTGGGAAGACGCTAATGCTTTAGATAGTGGATTGATTTTCGTATCGATTCGTTTTTCTTCCTCTTGTATTTTCTCTTTATTGTTTAAAAGTTCACTCCATATGTGGCGATAAATGAAAAATCGCTCTTGTGTATAAGCGTCGGTAGAGAAGAATACTTCATGAACAAGACGAGCTGTTTCTTGCAAAATTATTTCAGACTCTGAAGGAATCGCTTCTGATTGTAAGTCCCGAACGATGGATTCCACTTTGTCTACAAATAGGCGAACGACATTAACAGGTTGGTGATAAGAATACGTTTTGTTTGCTTCGAATGCCTGGATTTCTTCTAATAATTTTTGAAAGCAGTAAAGTGCTGCATGTAACCTGAATAATTCATGTATGGCGATGACGCGCGGAGCTTTCCGCTCAAGCTTCGTATAGAAATCTGTAAAGATACTCATAAGAAAATACATTTGTTTATAAGTAAGGCGAGCTTGTTCTTTTTTAAATGATTCATATTCTTTTTCAAAATATGATTCCCAACTTTTATAATCCGTTTCTTCAAAAGCTGATGATTGCAATACTTGTCTTGCAGTTCGAATAGGAGGAAGGGAAGGTTTCGTATTATTTTTAAATAAAGTTAATACATCTCCTACTTGCCCGAAACTAGACGCTGCAGATAGTAATACAGCGAGCATATGCTCACATTGTGTTGGTGCGAAGCAATCACAATAACTTTCAGCGACATTACGAATCGGAATATGAACGCTATATACGTTGCCTTCCGCATCTACAGTTCCTGATAGTGTATAACCATCAAAGTCAACGTTGTAGACAACACCACTACGATATAGGTGCCGAGCTGTAGCGACATGTTCCTGATCAGCTGTTTGCTGCGGATCTAGTCCTTGAACGAACTCATTCGCAATCATCATAATTTCATCTTTCGTAATTGAGTGTTGCAGCATAATATTCCTCCGTACACATATTTCTTTCCTTTACCATTATAAACAAAAAATGCTCAAAACAGAAAAAATGAAATTTGGATTACATAACTTGAAAATCATGGTAATATACAAAATGTTAATTTCATATATGAATATATACGTATGAAAAGAGGGGTGATTTGTCAGATTTACAGACGAAGTTGGGTAGTAGAATGAATAAGTTACAAGAAGGAATAGAACAAGGGAAAATGAAGTTGCACAAGAAATTGCTCAATTGAAAAAGGGGATGCAAGTGCAAATGCAGAAAAAAGCAGAGGTTCTATTAGAGGTTGGGCAGCAAGTGTATGTTCAATTAAGAGGAAGTAGAGTAAATGAAGCGAGCTTAAAAGAAATGATTGCTCCAGTTCAAGAATTTGATGTAGCTATTCATCAAGCAAGAAAGCGCATTGTTGAATTGCAAAAACAACAAGGTGAAAAAGCTACATGTGAATGTGGTGGACCTTTATCAATAAATGATAAGTTTTGTGGTTCGTGTGGAAAACCTAACCCGATGTTAGCAGTAGAAAATGAAGGTGAAACGGTAAATTGTATTTCATGTAATGAGCATATTGATAAAAACTCTACTTACTGTCCAGTTTGTGGAATTAAGCAAAGTGGGGAGTGAATTAAATGTATTGTCGCACATGTGGAAAACAACATGGTGAAGAAGTAAATTATTGCCCAAATGAAGGTAGTATGGAGATTGCAGGAGTATAGATGCAGTAACATTAGAAAAAGATACTGCAAAATACTGCAAAGGTTGTGGCAGTGAAAATGCTCAAAAAAATTTATATCGTCAAAAGTGTGGGTACTCTTTATCTGTTGTGAAGAAAAAAGAACAATCTGTAAAATTGCCTACAATGGATGGTGCTCCTAAAGTTGAATTTAAAGCAGATAAAGCCGTTTTACAAAAAGGTTTTATTGGTGGGGCTGTTGCAAGTATTCTCATTTTAATTGCTGGTTGGATTGGTAGTTTATTATTTGCTTCTATGTTAAGTGAGATGTTTAGCAAATTTGCGAAAGAATTAGAAATGTTGCCAAGTTTTTATTCGAGTGCAACTTCTACGATGTTAAGTTACCATTTACTTGGTTTTACAGCTAACGATGATAGTGGGTTGATATTTTCTTTATCTTAGCATACTCCATTTACATTATTATTAATCATTCCATTTATTATTTTCGCTGGTACAGGAATTTGGTTAGGGAAACAGCAACAGTTGGTATTATTTATGGCGTCTTTTTATTCATTATAAGTTTTATAGCATCACAATCTTTTGCAATTCCATTCTCAGAAGCAGGTAAGATTACGGTTGGCTATTCAGCGATTAAGAGTTTATTGAGTGGTTTTGTATGTGGGACATTATTTACCTTATTAGGATTTATTGCTCATACAAGCAAAAACAATATGGCAGCAGCATTTCAAGAGTTAATGCCATATGGAGCGTCTGTTTATTACGGTGTTTCGGCTATGATAAAAGGACTTTTAGTAACAGCAGTAGCGGTTTGTATTATGGCGTTAGTAAGTAAGGAAGACGGTATTGAACCATTAAAAGAAATAACAACTTTAAAATCTGAAAGTACATTATTAGCATTAGAGTTAACACCTCAATTATGGAGTATGGCTCATTTTGCGCCGTTAGAAGTATCAAGTCCAGCACTTAGTAAGGAATTTACTAGAATTGGTAAGAAATCAAATGCATATGAGAGCACACTATCGTTTTCATTTATATCAGGCGTCTCTGTAAATGGCGTAGAGCTTAGAGAGATATTGATTTCAAAAGGAGCAAATGAGGGAAGCCTTGCAGAATTTGATAAAGTGAATAACGTATTCCATTACGGTTTATTACTGCTTATTATTCCATTGTTCTTTATGTTTAGAGCGGGAAGAAAGTTAGCTAAATTACCGACTGCCAATATATATATTACATTAGCGGTATGCAGTGGTTCTTACACAATTATGATGATTGTAATGAATATGATTTCTAAGTTCCAAATTAATGTTTCAG
Organism: Bacillus sp. AR4-2; assembly: GCF_008274865.1. Taxonomy (NCBI): domain Bacteria; kingdom Bacillati; phylum Bacillota; class Bacilli; order Caryophanales; family Bacillaceae; genus Bacillus; species Bacillus sp. AR4-2. The sequence goes on along the minus strand of NZ_CP031062.1, from coordinate 4,977,102 downwards.
GAACTGTAACAAGTTTATTTGGAACAAGCGGAACAGTACTATCTATGCAAAATTCATTTACATATTTAATTTTGTTTAGTTTTATTGTGACATATGTAGCGGCATTTGCTGGAATGAAATTAGCTAAAAAATAGGAGGAGAGCACGTTGAAGTTTTGTGGAACATGTAAAAAGAATGTTGCAGACCATTTGAACTTTTGTCCTGAGTGTGGGAGTAAAGTAGAAGTAATCGTTGATAACACTGCTGCTTCATATACAGAATTACAAAGCGAGACAAAACCAGTGAAAAGTAAGAAAAATTTATTTTTAATCATTGGTTTTGCCATTATTGCTGCATTATTATTTGGGGCATATAAATTTGGAGCATATAAGTTTTCAAAAGAAAAGCAAGTAAATGTAATGATTGAAGCATTCCAAAAGAAAGATATTAATGCAATTGATGAGTTTGTAAAAGCAAATGATTCAAGCTTAAAGATTAAGACAGAGGATCTTAAAGCGTACATGCGTTATTTAAAAGAGAATCCTTCTTACAACAAACAATTACTGTCTTATTTACAGAAAGAGACAGTAGATCAAAAGTTAACAAAAGATAAATCTTCATTTAAGGACGGGGAAATAGTAGAAGAGGGAAAAGAGTGGTTCTTATATCCAAAGTATAAGTTCAGCATGAAATCTTATTATATGAGCGTTAGTACAACTGCAAAAAATGCAGAAATATATGTGAATGACAAAAAAGAAGCAGAGTTTTCTAGTGATAAAACTTCGAAAGAGTTGGGGCCATACTTCCCAGGTACATATGTTGTAAAGGCAACGGCGAAGACAGAACTTACTGAATTAGAAACAGAGAAAGAAGTAGATTTAGCGGATGAACAGAGCGAGAAGGTGAAAGTGGATTTATCGCTTGAAGGCAAGTATGTAAGCATTTCTTCTGATGAAAGTGATGCAACTGTATTTGTGAATGGGAAAAAACGTGGAAAATTAAATTATGGAAGTTATAAGCTTGGCCCTGTATCCACAGATGAAACAGTAGAAGTACATTTAGAGAAAACTACTGATCTTGGTGTGATGAAATCTGAAAGTGTTAAAATTGGAGACCAAAGCACATATTACTTAAAATTCCCGAAAGAAACATCAAGTTCAGCAGTGGGCGAATTTGTAAGAAATCATATTTATGATAACGTACGTGCAATTTCATTAAATGATTTTAGTTTAATTGAAAATAATTATGATAAGAGCGGAAAATCGTATAAGGAAGACCGTGATTATATACAGTATTTACACAAAAAAGGAATTACAGAAGACTTATTAACAATGGAAGTTCGTAATGTAGAGCGTCAAAGTGCTACGAAATATAAAGTAACGACATATGAAGAGTACCATATTCGTTACGGTGATGGATCTGTGAAGTTCAAAAGTTTTAATAACGAACATATTGTAACTGTGAATGGAAATGGAAAGATGTTGTATCATTCTCTTGGTGCAAATAATACGTTGAAATCAGAAGATGTATCTGGTCCAACTCGTTAATATGTGAGAAGCTGTTCAATATTTGAACAGCTTCTTTTTTGTAGCTAAATCGATATTTCGTGTCGAACCGTTGATATATCGTAAGTTATGATAGATATAATCGAAAAATCGTTGATATATTGCGATTTATGATAGATATAATTGAAAAATCGTTGATATATTTTTTTACAATTATGAGTGTGTTTCCTTTAATATTTCTTGTACATATGGATCATGTAATATTTGCTCTATAATTGGTAACATGTTTTGTTCAAATGGAATGTCGATAGGAAATGGCTTTTGAGAGCCTGGTTTTATTCCATATTGCACAATTTTGTAATGTGTATTGTTTTCAGACTTGAGCACAATTAACTTATAGCGGTTATCATCGCCAGCGAGTGAAAAATCAATAGAAGTAGCGTTATATGTCACTTCATCTTTATATATGTACGGTTTTGGCGTACCAATCCAGTCTACTTTTGCTTGTACATTCATGGGCATAGCCTCCTTATATGTATTATAAATAAATACAAGCCAGCTCTCAATAAAGAGAACCGGCTTGTAATTTAGCAGTTATTGGTTATTTTAAAATTTTCACTTTAACAGTTTTGCGTCCCCATTTTTGAGCAGCGCTATCTGATCCAAGTAAGATATCGATACGGTTACCTTTAATTGCACCACCAGTATCTCCAGCGATAGCTTCTCCGTAACCTTCTACCCATACTTTAGATCCTAATGGGATTACTTTCGGGTCAACAGCGATCATTTTCATGTTTGGATTCGCAGTTAAATCATGACCCATTGCAGTTAATACACGGCCGCCATATGTGCCACCGTTTTCGCTCGGGTGAGCTGTATATGCTGTAGCTACAACTGTTAACTCACGACCACCAGATGGTTCGCTAGTTTCAGCAGCTTTCACAGCAGGCTTAGCAGCTGGTTTTGCTTGTGCTACAGGTGTTTGAGCCTTAGCTGGTGCTTCAGCTTTAGCGGGAGCCGTTGTTTCTTGTTTCTCAATTACAGGTGCTGTACCTGTTAAGAAAGGAACATGAACATAAGCTGTTTTCCCGTTATATTCAAATTGTAACCACTCATTTTGTACTTGGTTCGTTGTTTCGATTACATCGTCTTTCTTCAACTTTCCAAGAACCTCTGAGTTTGTGTTCGCTTCAGCACGTACGTTTAATACGTTAGCTGTTACGTAGTAGATGCTTTTTGTGAACTCTGCACTTACGAATGCGTCTTTACCGTCTAAAGTAACTTTTGACCATCCGTTCTCTGTATTTTGTACATCTATTTTATTACCGTTTAGTAATTTACCGACAACTTTTGATTCCGTAGTAGGGTTTTCGCGTACGTTTAGTACATCTGTTGTTACAACAGTTTCTGCATTAGCAGATGATGTGAAAATCCCAAGACCAAAAACTGCTGCTGTTGCTATACCAATTAATTTTTTCATGATAGCCTCCATTGCGTTTGTTTTCGTGTCCTCATTATAGCAACAGATTTTTTCGGATTTGGGGAAAACACACAATTACAAACCATTCGTAATAAGTCGTTAACATCCTGTAATATAACAAAAAATATAGGAAAGCGTTTTTCATTCTATATTACTCATAGGTTTCTAGTTATATTCAAAATATTTAATACAACATGTTTTTTTCGACGTAAATAAAAATATTACAGGAATGTTACATGATGTTTACTAAACGATTACATTCCTTGAGTATTTTACCGTTTTATGGGTAATATAGTTATATAAACATAAACATTTTGTTTGTGAAGCTATAAACACGTGCTATATACTAGCAAAAAAACCGCATAATTGTTACAAAACGAAAGGGTTGCAAGGAAGAACTTTGCCCTTTTTTACATATGTAACACATCCTTTTTTAGGAAAATACATTCCTATCCGCGTTTTTCTCACACAATTTGACAGCAGTATTTCTAACTTGTAGCTCTTGCAGAGTGAAAAGGTTATACGAAAGGTAAGGCTGTCCATAAGAATTCGAATTGGTGAAGGTGAAAGTAAGAAAATCACCGCAAAATTATAGTTTTCTATCCGATTTTACATATCGGAATTTATGTTATTTACAAAAGCGAAACCTACGAAGGGGGATTTGATGAGGAAACTGACAAAAACATTCATCGTTTCATTAACATTATGTATTGCATTTACAATTTGGGGGATTATTCCCGAATCTATTATTGGAAAAGGTAGCTTAGGAAATGTAACAACCGCAATTCAAACTGCATTAGTTAGTAAGTTCGGGTGGTTTTATATTATTTCCGTGTCTATTATTTTAGGTGTGTCTATCTTTTTAATTGTTTCGAAATATGGTTCTATTCGTTTAGGTAAAGATGATGATGAACCTGATTATAGTTATATGACATGGTTTGCTATGTTATTTAGTGCTGGTATGGGTATTGGCTTAGTTTTCTGGGGCGTTGCCGAACCATTAAACCATTTATACGCACCTCCGTTTGGAGATAGTGCAACTGAGGAAAGTGCGCGCCTTGCACTGCGTTTTTCGTTTTTCCATTGGGGATTACATCCTTGGGGACTATATGCGTTTGTAGCGTTATGTATTGCTTACTTTACTTTTAGAAAAGGAAAAGCAAGTACGATTAGTGCGACAGTAGGTCCGTTATTTAAGGGCGGGGAACACGGGCGTATTGCTCATTCATTTGATGTGTTAGCTGTTTTCGCAACTGTATTTGGTGTTGCAACGTCATTAGGTCTTGGTGCGAAACAAATTGCAGGTGGTGTTAGTTATTTAACATCTATCCCGAACTCATTAACGACTCAGTTAGTTATTATTGCAATCGTAACAGTATTATTTATGTTATCTGCGCAAACAGGTCTTGATAAAGGAATTAAATATTTAAGTAATACGAATATTATTTTTGCATTTGCACTTATGATCATTGTATTATTTGCAGGTCCAACAAACTTTATTATGAATTACTTCACTTCAACAATCGGTTCTTATATTCAGGAATTGCCAAGTATGAGTTTCCGTTTAAGTCCATTAGACGAAGGTGGGAATCAATGGATTCAGTCATGGACAATTTTCTATTGGGCATGGTGGATTGCGTGGTCACCGTTCGTAGGTACGTTTATTGCTCGTGTTTCACGAGGTCGTACAATTCGTGAGTTTGTTATCGGTGTGTTACTTGTGCCGACCGTAATTGGTGCACTTTGGTTCTCTGTGTTCGGCGGTACTGGTATTCATATGGAGCTGTTTGGTGATGCACATATCTTCGACAAAGTGAAAGAAATGGGAACAGAAGTAGGATTATTCGCTATGTTCGATCAGATGGGCAGCTTTGGATCAGCTTTATCAGTTTTAGGTATTTTACTTATTGCAACATTCTTTATTACATCTGCAGACTCTGCAACATTCGTTTTAGGGATGTTAACGACACATGGTAGTTTAAACCCACCAAATCGTATTAAAATGATTTGGGGTATCGTTCTAGCCGCGATAGCTTCTACGCTATTATATATTGGCGGATTAGAAGCCTTACAAACGGCAGCTATCATTGCAGCATTCCCGTTCGTCTTTGTTATTTTCTTTATGATGGCAGCATTATTTAAAGAGTTACAAAAAGAAGGACGTATGAAGCGTCATTAATAATAGAAGGAAAAGAGCTGATTTCATATCAGCTCTTTTTTATTTCTCTATTTGCCTGTAAAAGTACGATTGGTGATGGTTAATGAAAGTTTCACTTTATATAGAAGGAATTTGAAATGCGGGTAGGGGAAATAAAATACTTTACCATATAAGTAGTATGCCTTTTATATGAAGAAAAAACGATAAGTTTCGACAATATTCGATACCTTACGAATTCTATTCGTATTTTTGTCAAAAATATGTCGGAAATGTGTTGTCACGTTTCTATATATGTGCTATATTATTTCCTGTAAGCGATTTCAAATAGTTTTAAAGCGCATTCAAGGGGGACATCTAGAATAATGAAACGTTACGAAAGAAAGTGGAAGCATATTTGTTTGAAACGTGTGGCACATCGTAGTGTCCAAGAAAGCACGGAACCTAAGACTGAAACGCGCAAAGAACAGCAAGAGAAGCAATTGGTTCTACAAAAATAGCAATCACTTTTTCGTATATAAATGAAGGTCGATCGTTCGTTGGGGGATGGACGTGAAATTACTTTCAGCTAAGGGGTATTGTCTGATATATAATTTATACGGCAATAAATAAGCACAGAGCATACGGCGCTCTGTGCTTATTGTTATTATTTATCTTTTTTGAATCGAACTGTTTTATCCCAGCCAATGACTTGTTTCTTACTCTTTGCACGTAAGTATAGGATTAAGCTACGAATAAATAAGTACGTAAAGAGCTGTGCGTACGTAAAGTACATAATAACGCTAATAAAAATATTAGTCGGTGTAAAGGTTCGTTCGACACTCTGGGCACTAAATAATTGAGAAACATATGTAATATATGCGACATACCACATAAATAGTAGCGGGATGCTATATTGAATTTGGAATATCCCGAGTAGCCCAATTACAAACCAAACGTTTGAAATGATTAGGAATAGCCAAAATACAACATACACTAGAACTTGTTGTAAGGAATGAACAAGCAGCTTTCCTTTAAAGAAACTTAATGACGAGAACATTTTTTCTAAAATGTATAAATTCCCTTGGAGCCAACGTGTACGTTGTTTAATAAGAATTTTTAAATGCTCTGGTTCTTGTTCCCAAGTAACTGATTCTGGGACGATTGGTAAGAGATAACCTTTTTGTGTAATTCTTAATGTTAATTCAGCATCTTCTGCAATTGCATAAGGGTCATAGCCACCAAGCTCTTCTAGTGCGGAGCGACGAAGAAGCATATTTGTTCCTGTCAGTGAGCCTGTTTGGAATAGTAACCAGCGTCCAGATTGCATAAGGAGCTGGAAGATTTGAAATTCCAGTGAAATCATTCGCGTCAGCCAGTTTCGCTTTTCGTTTACTGTACGAACATGTCCAACAGCTCCAACAGCATCTTCAGTTGTTTCAGCGTGCTCTACAAGCATTCGCAGTGCGTGTGGTTCAGGTTGGTTATCTGCATCGTACACACAGAAGTATTCACCATCTGAAATACTAAGCCCATAGTTTAGTACACGTGATTTACCCTTCGGTTCACCGGGGGGAACACGAATATGACGAATATGAGCATAAGCTTTGTCGAAATCATCGCCGATTTCAGGTGTTTCATCTTGAGAGTTATCATTTAATAAATAAATAGTTAGCTTTCCAGGATATTCAATCTTCGCCATCGCCTCTAAAGTATCTTTAATAACGACGCCTTCATTATGGGCAGGTATGAAAATATCGACGCTCGGATAATGTTCTAGCGTACGATCTTTTCGTTTGCTATTTCGATGAATTAAGCCCGCAATTGTTAAGAAAGAGTAGTAAACGAGTAAACCAGAGAATAGAAAGGCCGTAAAAATAAGTACATATTTAATTGAAAATGTGATACTAATCCAAAAAACGAGTACGCAAAACAGAAGGAATAAAAGAAGTATAACGAGAGTCATCATAACAGTGTCTGTCCTTTGTTTCCAATGTGCTCGCGTGAAATTTTTATATCTCGGATTGCTTCAGCAGCAAGCCATTGCTCCATTTTTGGCTTTAGGCGGTTCATTACAATGTCAGCACCAGCTTCATTTGTGTTTTGTAATAAAATAACTAGCGTATTATTATTATATTCAGCAGCAAGGTCAAAATCATTCCTTACCGTTTCAACTAATAAGGAAGCTACACGGTCCATAACACTTTCCTTCGTATATTTACTAAAGGGAGTGAAATCAAAGTAAATGATAACGCCTGTTTCATTACGACGATTCATTGCAGTTGTTAATAATGCTTGGCGTCTCTCGAATTCTTGTCTTGTTAGTAATTTTGATTCTCCAATATATTGTTCTAACGTTCTCACACGCTCAGTTAAAGTTTTATTTTCATGAATCACTTTTTTCAATAGGTGAGTTGTTATATATACAATGAAGAAGTTAGCTGCCATCAGGAAGTGGATAATCATATATTGCCATTGATCTGATGTACTCCATAAATGAAGCCATGCTTGATAGAACAAATAAAATACGGAAATAATGGTTCCTAGTATGAAGAAAACAAATGCTGTTTTGTCAGCTAAAAATAAGAATAGCACATTTACGATTACGTATATTATTGTAAAAATAAGAGCATGCTCATATTTCGTCACATGTACAGTAGTAAAATAAAATACAATTTGTAAAATCCACATAGAGAGGATTTTATAGAACTTATCTTTCACAAAACTTTCCTCCTTAAAGCTATTTCATCAATAGATACTTGTAGTATGCGCAATTATTAAGAAATTGACCATGTCGTTACATTCTTTTGAAGGGCAACAACAAGTAGTATTTCTATTTTCATTAGAAAAATAAAAAGACTTAAACATTATTGTATCATAATGTTCTTATATTTGGCATAAAGTGATTAATAGATGCATAAAAGACATTTGGATTGCATGAAAAAAGTCTCCTCTTGTAGAAAGAGAAGACTCTATATAAGTTTATAGGAACATCATACCTGCAACTGCTGCATTTAAGAAGTTCGCTAATGTACCAGCGATAACTGCTTTAATCCCTAATTGTGCAATTTGTTTACGGCGAGTAGGAGCTAACGTTCCTGTTACACCTAATTGAATTGCGATAGAAGAGAAGTTTGCGAATCCACAGATTGCAAATGTTAAAATTAGATTTGTTTTGTCAGAGAACTCTGCCATGTGTGGTCCTAAGTTTGCGTATGCAACGAATTCGTTGATTGCAAGTTTTTGACCGATAAAGCTTGCTGCTTGTACAGCTTCACCAGGAGAAACCCCGATTAAGATTGCAAATGGTGATAATAAGTAACCGAAGATTAAATCAAGGCTAAGTTTAATATCGAACCAAGAACCAACCCATCCTAATAATCCATTTAATAAAGCGATTAATGCGATGAAAGCCATTAACATTGCTGCTACGTTAATAACAAGTTGCATACCTTCAGATGCACCGCGTGCAGCTGCATCGATAACGTTTGCGTCTTCACGTTCTGTAGAAAGTTCAACGTTATTATCTACTTTTTCTGTCTCTGGCATAATGAGTTTCGCAATTAATAAGCTTGATGGAGCTGCCATTATTGCAGCTGCTAATAAGTGCTCTAACGGAATACCCATTGCTGCATAGCCGACAAGAACTGATCCAGCAACAGCTGTCATACCGCTTACCATAATAGTGAAGAATTCACTATTTGTTAAGCGTGCTAAGTAAGGTTTAATTAAGATTGGAGCTTCAGTTTGTCCTAAAAATACAGTCGTTACTGAGTTTAAGCTTTCTGCTTTAGAAGTTCCAAGAAGTTTACTTAATGCACCACCAACGACGCTAACAAATTTCTGCATAATACCAAAATGATATAAGATTGCTACTAATGAACTAATAAATACGATTGGAAGTAGTGCTTGAATAAAGAATACAAATCCCCAAGGTCCTTTTGCGTTGACTAAATCCCCAGCAACGAACTTAATTCCCTCGTAAGAAAAATTAATTAATCCTTGAACACCGTCAGCAGCGTGTTTTAAACCTGCTTTACCAGCATCCCATCGTAATACGATAAATGAAAATGACATTTGTAATGCTAGCGCGATTAAAATTGTGCGCCAATTAATAGCTTTGCGGTTGGAAGATAGTAAGAATGCAATTGCTAATACTCCAATCACGCCGCCAATTCCCCATAAAAGATTCATGCAGTGTATGCTCCTTCCTCATAGTAAAAACAGTGTATAAACCAGTTGTCTATACGTTTACGAATATAACATCTTAAGTAACTTATCATAATGGACATCGGAGGTCAAACGTCTAATGAAAAGTTTAAATAAAAAGAAAATTCTTCAAAAAAACACATATGAAATAAATAGACATGAAATAGGTTATGTTTTTTATGGGAATATATACATTATGATAACGTTATGCATTGTTTTTGCAGAATAAAGTGTATGAAATGGAAGAATGGATACATTATTTTTGTAGAGAGAAGGTAGGAGAAAGGGAGTAATATGTTGAACTCATAGCAAAAAAGCCTTCTAGTAAACTAGAAGGCTTTGAAACTATTAATTAAGGTGCTTTCGTGTATCCTAAGAAGTGGCTCTTCCAATAAGAGTTACTTAATGAAGCGATTGCTACACCTTTATCTCCAGCTTGGATAAATGATCCGCCCCCAAGGTAGATACCCATGTGAGAAGGACCAGATTTATAAGTGTTTTGGAAATAAATTAAGTCACCAGGTTGTGGACTTGAAGTTTTTGGTAGGCTACTCCAATATCCTGCAACACTTTGGCGGCTAATGTTATGACCAAATTTCTTAAATACGTGGTAGATGTAACCACTGCAGTCAACACCGTTAGCAGAAGTTCCGCCCCAAACGTATGGTACACCTTGCATTGATTTTGCGTATGCAAGTACGGAAGAACTGTCGCCGCTATTATTACCTGTATTATTATTGTTGTTGTTATTGTTTTGATTGTTATTTTGGTTATTGTTAGGCTTATTATCTACTGCGCCTCCAACTGGTGTTTTAGATAGGTAACGTGTTCCGATATAACCAGTTTGACCGTTGTAGTTAATTTTGCTCCATCCAGAGTTTTCAGAGATTACTTGAACCTTCTGACCTTGTGGAAGTGCGCCTATGATTCTATAATTTGTACCTTCGCCGCTACGTACATTTAGTGCAGAAGCATTAATGTAGTAGTCACCAATTGCACCTTGGTTAGGTTTTTCAGGTTGTTTTGGTTGCTCAGGAGTAGTAGTGCCACCTTTAACGAATTTTACAAATTCGCTGCTAACAAAGCCTGTTTTTCCTTGGTAATTTACTTTAAACCAACCGTTTTCAGATCCAACTACGTTTAATGTTGTACCGTTTAAAACGCCACCAATTACACTATGATAAGCAGCAGGGCCTGTACGAACACGTAAAGATGTAGCGTTAACTACATAAGAACCGCCAGTTTGAATAGTTCCATTATTGTTTTGCTCTTGTTTGTTGCCTTCTGTAACGTTTTCGTTAGAACCGCCTTTTGTTACGTAGTCTTTGCTTATATAAGCAGTTTGTCCTGCGTAATTGATTTTGAACCAATCTTGAACTTCGCCAACAACTTGTACTACTTGTCCTTTTTTGACAGAACCTACAGTTGTGTGAGAAGTGCTAGGACCTGTACGAACGCGAAGGGAAGATACATTTACTGTATAGTTTCCGCTTGCTGGTTTTACTTCTTGGTTGTTATTATTCGTATTGTTGTTTGAAGAACCTGCATTAGAAGAAACGCCAGATACGAATTCGCCACTTACATAACCTACTTGTCCATTATGGTTAATTTTCACCCAACCATTTTCTTGTCCAATTACGTTTAATGTTTGTCCTTCATATACACGTCCAGAAACAGAACTAGAAGTGTTAGGAGCTGTACGTACACGTAATACATCAGCGGTAACTTTATTATTTCCACCTGTGCTTACATTGTTGTTTGCTGCTCCACTTTTTGATACAAATTCGCCACTAACAAAGCCTGTTCTTCCGTTAATGTTAATTTTGAACCAACCATTTTCTTCGCCAATCACGTTTAGTGATTGACCGTTATAAACGCGTGAGATGATGTCGTGAGAAGTGCTTGATCCCGCACGAACATGTAAGACGCTCGCGTTTACCGTATAAGATGAGTTGTTTGACGCAGAAGCTTGGACAGTTGTAGCAGCCTTTTGTGTATTTTGTTCAGGTGCAGCTTGAACACTATCAAGTGTAGGTGCTGCTCCTCCTGCTACAGACACTGCCGCAAGACCGGCAAGATACTTTTTCATAATTTGTCGATTCCTTTCTGTCTGTAATGTAGTGAAGAAATATTTACCAACTGTTAAAAATTCTAAAGAGCATGTCGATTACTGTCAAGGCTTATGTGGGAATCTGAATATGACAAAAAGATTACAAGAAAAAATCAAGGCATAAATTTACACCTTGATTTCCATTTAAATGCATATATTGAATGTGAAAGGACAGAAATTATTCGGGTTTAAGAAGATGCCATATTGGATTGTAACAAGATTTGATTAAATGATTTTTGCAGTTTTTTGGTGATAGGCCCAACTTGCCCATCTTGAATCGCGGTTCCATCAAGGTGGGTCATTGGTAAAATTTCAATCGTTGTGCCTGTAAAAAAGCATTCATCTGCTTGATAAACGTCACGAACGCTGAAAAGTTCTTCCTGTACAGGTATGTGAAGAGTATTCGCTAAAGAAAGGACATATTGACGAATAATGCCATTTAAAATAAGGTGATTGGCTGGATGTGTGTAAAGAGTTCCGTTTTTAATTAAAAAGAAGTTGGAATGGCTTCCTTCCGTTATAATACCATTCCTTACGAGAAGTGCCTCTTTACAGCCTTTTCGTTCAGCTTTCGTAGCAGCTAGTACGTTTGGTAATAAATTTAATGATTTAATGTCACAGCGTAGCCATCGAGTATCGGGTTCTGATATAGCGCGTATACCATATTCAATCCATAACGCTGGTCTTTCTTTTTTTGTAATATAGGCATAAATTGTTGGAGGGTTGTCATATGAAAATATATGTGTGCGAGCTTGTACACCACGAGATACTTGCAAATAAATTGTGCCATCTTCATGGAAATGATTTCGTTCAATTAATTTGTAAAGTAAAGTGATGAGCTCAGCTTTTGAGAAAGGGAGCGATAATTCTATTTCTTCCATGGATCGATATAATCTCGTTATGTGCGGATCTAATAAATGAAAGTTCCCTTTATATAGGCGAATAACCTCGTAGACACCATCTCCGAACTGCGAACCTCTCTCTTCAAGTTCTATGTACGTTTGTTGTTTTGTTGTATCAATAACTTCATCATTCCAAAGTACAAATTTTTCGTATGCCAATTTCCGTCCCATCCTTTCGTAAGTACGTAAGTAACGTGAAACTTTCATTCATGCGACATAAAAATCACTATAGTAATTTTTATGTAAGCAATTCTCTACATATGACCGTATATGTATTTGTAAATCATAGAGAAGTAAGGATGATTTACCCCGCATTCACGGGCAGTAAAACTTTCACTTAAAAATTAGGGTGGAGCAAAGAAGTGAATTGGGCGAATAACTGCCCGTAGCTGCCCGATTGGTGAGGGCTGATTAAAGTTTCACTTTACAGCATTTTGTATATACAAATTCGAAAATAAGAATGAGAATCCTGCTTTTAAATAAAAAAAAGCAACATTCTTATGGAATGCTGCACAAGGAGGGTAGCTATCTTTCATAGGGACATTGTCTCGTTGAATGTTTTGTGTATGGAAACAAAACATGTTGAAAGACAATTATAAGAAAGTAGAAACAAAAGATTTACACACTTCTTTAAGGGATCTTACGAAAGATGAGAGATAAGAAATATGTAGAACCTCGTTTACATATTTTATTATAGAGATTCTTCATTAACACTATGTGAATATTTGGTAAAGGTTATGTAATTTTAAAGTTAATGAATATAAGTAGTTGTATGGAAGAAAATAAAAAAAGAGGCTGAGATTACTCAGCACTCTTCTTTTCTTCTTTAATAACTGTTTTTACTTCACCAGTTTTGATCTTATTACTTTCAGAGAAGCGAAGTAAGTCACCTTCAATGATTTTATCAGACATGTTCAATTCATTTTGGGCGCGATCAATTAGTGGTTGAGATTCTTCTTTCGGTAATTGTACAACTTCGCCAGTAGCACGGTCATAGAATGTACTGTTTGTGTACATGTATTTATCTGTAACGAAGCTACCGTCACGAAGAACAACGAATCCTTTATTATCAGGTGAGAATACATCATGACCGAATCGAACGTCATTTGTAGAATCTACACCAAGTAAGTTTAGAATAGTTGGTTTAATGTCAATTTCACCAGTTGGTTTCGAAATTGTTTTACCTTCTTTTTGACCTGGAACGTGAATAAACATCGGTGTTTTTTGTAAGTTCATATGGTCAAATGCAGTGATTTCTTCTTTTCCTAAGAACTGTGCCATTGCACGGTTATGGTTTTCAGAAATACCGTAGTGGTCACCGTAGAATACGATTACTGAGTTGTCGTAAATACCTTCTGCTTTTAGACGCTCAATAAAGTGTTTCATTGCTTCGTCTAAGTAACGAGCAGTTACCATGTAACGGTCAAATACGCCATCACCAGAATTGTATTCGTCGATTAATTTTGTACTGTCATCGTAAGTGAATGGGTAATGATTCGTTAAAGTAAGGAAGCGAGTATAGAATGGTTGCTTCACTTGTTTTAACATATCAATAGATTGATCGAAGTACTCGATATCTTTTAATCCCCAGTTTAATTTTGTTTCTGGCGTAATCTTGTAGTCAAGTTCGTTGTAGTAACGATCATAACCAAGTGCTGGATACATAATGTTACGGTTCCAGAATGTTGCGTTGTTTGCGTGGAATACCGACGTGTGATACCCTTGCTGACGTAAAATTTCTGGAGTTGCTGTATATTCATTGTTACCGTGTGTGAAGAATACAGCACCGCGGTCTAGTGGATATAACGAAGTATCTACTAGGAATTCAGCATCAGATGTTTTACCTTGACCAGTTTGATGGAAGAAGTTATCAAAGTAATAACTTTCTTTCGTAAATTGGTTTAAGAATGGTGTAACTTCTTGTCCGTTAACTGTTGCACCAATTAAGAATGTTTGTAATGACTCAAGAGAGACAACAATTACGTTTTTCCCTTTTGCAGTACCGAACATATTTGGATCTGGTTTACTTTGTGTTGTTTTTACGTAGTTTTCTGTTTCTTGTAATTTACTACCGTCAGCGAACGCTTTTTGTGAACTTGATTTTGCTTGTAAGCCAAGATCGTATACTTGGTGTACATATAATCCTAAGTTTTTAACAAGCATAACGCGGTCGAATGAACGTGTTAATAGTTCTGGGCGTTCAGCTTCTGCAAGTCCTAAGTTTGCGAAGAAAATAGCAACTGTTGATACGAAGTATAGAGAACGCATCGGGCGTGCTACACGCTCTGTAGGTGCAAAGTTCTTCATTTTCTTTAATAGAACGAAGAAAACGATAATGTCTGCAAATGCAAGGATAATTTTGTAGTTAAATAATTCTTTCACACTAGAACCTAAACTTCCGAAGTTAGATGTTTGTCCTAGCACCGGTAATGTAACGAAGTCATTGTAGAATCCGTAGAACATTACGTTACCAACAAGAACGATTGTTAAGACAAAATTAATTCCAAGTGCTATATAGTTACGTTTTTTCCCTTTTGCAAATAATGCAAGACCAACAAGCAGTAATGATGCTGCTAATGGGCTAAGGAATAAAATGAATTCTTGCATGAAAGATTCAAGTTTTAAATCAAAGCTTGTGCGTGTAATAAGGTAAGTTTTCAGCCATAAGGCTAAAGCTACGAATAAAGTGAAACGCACATTTTGAAATTGTGATTTCAAGGTTTCTTTCATTCATTTCCACCCTTTCTCTATCAGGCTTGGTCGATTTTGGAGCGAAAAATGCTAAAATAAAAAATACATAGTTTTCTTGGCCATAATTAAAGGTTCTATATTCACCCATATACGACTATAACTATGCATACCCTTTTGGTTTCTTTTGTTGCTCATAAGCATAACGTCATTTCTGTATTATACAACAAAATTCATTTCTGAGAAACACTATAACATTTTACATTTTTTGTATAAGATTTGTCACTACCAGAGAAAACTTTAACATTCGTTTATATGTCCGTCAACTAGAAAATATAACAAAGGTAGAGCAGAATGTTAAGTGGAAGTGAAAATTTTCTTTGTTGAGAAATAAGAAACGAAGATGGGTAAGGGTTATCTAGAAATCTATTATATGAAGGAAATCGTGTGAAAATTAACGAACACTTGTTCTTTTTTGGTTTGTTTGTTACAATGGAAGTTCATTGATAGGTTTTGTGTAATTTCCATGAACTTTTACTGATAACATATTGTAGCTTATTTCTTTTTAAAAATAGGGAGGCTTTTTACATGAAACAAAAATTTTCAGTTGAAGCGTTTTGGAAGAAAGTAAAACATGTTGCAAAGCAAGCAGGGCAGTCGGTCATTTATGCAAGTTTATTACTGTTTTACGTTTTGCAAAGACCCGATGTTCCAAAACGAGTGAAAATTATTGTAATTGGAGCACTTGCTTATTTTATTGCACCGATTGATGCGATTCCAGATTTCATTGCTGGAATTGGCTATACGGATGATTTAGGGGCGTTAACGGCCGCACTAATACAGGTGTCGTTATACGTCAATGAAGATGTGAAAGATAAGGCACGAGTGAAGTTGGCAGAATGGTTTGGTTCGGATATAGACACAACATTTATCGATCAGAAATTAGGTCAATAGGTGAAATCTGTCATGAGGTGACAGGACGAACGTAAGCGAGGAAGTGCATTATGCCATCAGGAAGAACGCATACGAAAATAAACTTAATATCCCTTCCGGTTGTTTTGTTTTTGCTCTTTTCGTATGGATTAACAAATTTTGATTTTTTATTAACTTTTGCAATTGGTTTTTTAGTAGGTACTTCATTTTTAACACCAGATTTAGATACGTACAGTAATGCTTATAACAAATGGGGTTTCTTACGTATATTTTGGTATCCTTATAAGAAAGTAATGCCACATCGATCTTTCTTTACGCATACGATTATACTTGGTGATGTGATTCGTATTGCGTACATGTTAATTGTCTTTTCTCCATTTTTATTACTATTAAATGTAATCGCATTGGATGGTAATTTAATAGAAATTGCGCAGAAACATGAGGTTGAAATTGTAACATTCTTAATGGGAATTGTTGTGGCAAGTACGCTCCACATTATAGCGGATAAAGTGAATACACGCCGAAAGAAAATGATGAGAAAAAAGAAGAAACGCAGAAGATAAAGTGAACGAATTAGGAAAAGGGCCCCTTGCAATTTGCAAGGGGCCCTTTTTAAACAAACATTTGTTTAAAATTAAGCTTTCAGCACTTTAATTCCTTTTACAATGTTCCAGATGAAGTAGTATAAGCTGATGATTCCGCAAATAGCTAAGACAATCATTGATCCAATTCCAAGTGTTACATCTGGTTGATCAGATCCAAGACCCATAATTCCTAAAATAGTTACGCCAATGAATGTAGCGATACTTGGAATGATGTGTGTCCATAGAGCACGTTTTGCATGTGGTTTTGTTTCAGCGTCTCCTACAATCCAAACGATAATAGGGAATAAGATAGGGGCAAATAGTACACTAAAGTATGATAACGCAGCTAATATTTTATTTCCGTTCATATATATCACCTCATAAATAATTTCTGTTGTTATACTATTATTATGCAATAATTTTGGCAAACTTCCTATCGATGAACATTACAAGAACGTGACGATTTTGTAAGATTTTCTGTTAAATAATAAAATTTTCAAAAAAATCTTTTTTAATAGAAATTGTTATGGTACAGTATAAATGAAAGTTGTTGAAAACGTTTTCTTAAACGTTTTTTATTTTAGACTTAAAGGTATGATGACCTGATAGTCTATTGATGGGGTTATTCTATTCAAAAGGGGATTCTTTAGGGGGAGAGAACAATGAACACATGGACACAAGTTTATGATCCATTCGGAAACATTTGGATTTCGGCAGCGGTCGCACTTATTCCGATTATCTTTTTTTTCTTAGCTTTAGCAGTTTTCCGCATGAAAGGGTATGTGGCAGGGTTTATTACAGTTGTACTTACAGTTTTAGTAGCGTTATTTGCTTATAAAATGCCGTTCACGATGGCAATGGCAGCGACCGGATATGGTTTCTTATACGGATTATGGCCAATTGCTTGGATTATCATTATGTCGGTATTTTTATATAAAATTTCTGTGAAAACAGGTCAATTCGATGTGATTCGTGCATCGGTATTATCGATTACGAACGATCATCGTCTACTCGTTATTTTAATTGGATTTTCATTTGGAGCATTTTTAGAAGGGGCGGCAGGATTTGGGGCACCAGTAGCGATTACAGCAGCGCTTCTTGCGGGTCTTGGGTTAAATCCTTTATACGCAGCAGGTCTTTGTTTGATTGCAAATACTGCACCAGTGGCGTTCGGAGCGATGGGAATTCCGATTACAGTTGCTGGACAAGTAACAGGTATTGATCCACATAAAATTGGACAAATGGCTGGGCATCAATTACCGTTCCTATCATTATTTGTTCCATTCTTTATCGTATTTTTAATGGATGGATTTAAAGGGATAAGACAAACGTGGCCTGCGTTACTTGTAGCGGGTAGTTCATTTGCGATTACGCAGTTCATTACAGCGACATTTTTAGGGCCGGAACTTCCGGATATTACATCGGCACTTGTAAGTTTAATTAGTTTAGCGCTGTTCTTAAAAGTTTGGCAGCCGAAAGAAACTTATCAATCCGGGCAAGTAAATAGTGAAGTAGCAGCAACAACGACAGTAGCATCGATGCCGAAATTAACGTTTGGAAAAGTAGTGAAGGCATGGTCCCCATTTATCGTATTAACGGTTATGGTAGTCATTTGGAGCCAAAGTTTCTTTAAGGCATTATTCACTCCAGGAGGAGCTTTAGAAAGTCTCGTATTTAAGTTTGAAATTCCAGGTCTGCATAATCTAGTAATGAAAGCAGAGCCAATTGTAAATAAACCAACGCCTTACGAGGCAATTCTGAAGTTTGATGTATTATCGGCAACCGGAACAGCGATTTTAATTGCTTGTATCATTTCCATGTTTATTTTGAAAATGAATGTAAAAGATGCAGTAGTGACATTTAAAGAAACGTTAAGCGAATTAAAAATGCCAATTCTATCTATCGGATTCGTACTAGGGTTTGCATTTATCGCAAACTATTCTGGTCTATCTTCCACGTTAGCGTTAGCATTAGCTGGAACTGGCGGACTATTCCCGTTCTTCTCACCATTCTTAGGCTGGATTGGCGTATTCTTAACAGGGTCTGATACGTCTGCGAATGCACTGTTCTCGAATTTACAAGCCATTACAGCGCAGCAAGTCGGCGTATCTGAAGTGCTTCTCGTTGCAGCAAATACAACAGGCGGTGTAACAGGTAAAATGATTTCCCCGCAGTCGATTGCGATCGCTTGTGCAGCGGTTGGTCTTGCTGGAAAAGAATCGGATTTGTTCCGTTTTACAGTGAAGCATAGTTTGTTCTTCGTAATTATTGTTGGTATTATGACTTATGTTCAGGCTTATTATTTAACGTGGATGATTCCGTAAACAACAAAAGAAATAAACTTTTAATTTTCCAAATTATGGTGTATGATAGAAAGGTATTGAAAATTAAATCAGTGATAAACTAGGGGTGCCTAACGTATGCGTAGGCTGAGAGAGAAGCGCGTGAACTTCTTAACCCTTTGGACCTAATCTGGCTCGTACCAGCGTAGGGAAGTTAACGGCTTTACATAATGATGTCTTTATGAGCCAGGTCCTTATTTTTTTATGGACCTGGCTCTTTTTATGGAAGATGCGCAAATTGGGAATACCGACAGTAGTGGATAGGGTTGTTCAACAAGCAATCAGTCAAGTGTTTGGTTCAATATTTGAAAAACAATTTAGCGAATCTAGTTACGGCTTTAGACAAGGGCTCTTTTATGTTTGTATTTCGGAACTTCATCATATTTCTTTAAATAATAAGCACGGTAAGTAGCTTCACGAAATTGTACAGAGTTGGCAGCTTCAACCATGTAATAACGAAGATACTGGTTTCCCGTTCGTGTCATGGGTGTTCGTTCCGATTCAAAGTTTCCAGATTGCGATTTTTTCTAGTAAAGACCGGTGTATTTGGCCAATTGTGCTTCGTTCTCAAAGCGTTCAATTTGTCCAACTTCCGCAATGATTCCCGCGGTGTATACGACTCCAATGCCTGGAACACTTGTTAAATATCTCGCTTCTGGAATGGCTTAGAATAAAGCAGTAATGCTTTTTTCTATCTCTTTGATTTGTTTTTTCAATGTTTGAATCAATCGTGCATAAGTGGCTAATACAACGTCCACAGAGTCTTGAACGACCTTACCTAGTCGGTAGGAGTCACGTATGGCTTTCTTGATGGTTTTCGCTAAATCTTCCGGGTCGCTAAAGCGTCCTTTCCCCTTTTTCTGAAGAAGAGTAGCGAGTGCTTCTAGATCCATTTCTGCGATTTCATCCAACGAAAGGGAATCTGAGAGTATTTCCATCATCGTCGCACCAAAAACAGAGGTATTTAACTCTTTCGATAACGTATTACATTTGTAGTAAAGGTTCTTCAGAAAGTGTTGCTTACATTCTGTTTGCTGGTGAACGAGTTGATATCTAGATCGTGTTAAACGTTGAAGGGCAACGTATTTTTCCTCCTTGATAAGAAACTTATTATACCGTCCGATTCGTAAAAAATCGGCAATACGGAAAGCATCTATTTTATCGGTCTTATCTTCTTCAAAGAGTTTTTTATACCGATGGATGGCTTTTGGATTTTGTACGACCACTTCCACGTCTAAAGCCCTCAAATCCTTATCTTCCGTTAGGAACATGGAAGGACGGAAACTATAGACGGAAGTAGATTCCATACCAATGACAATTTTTTTATAGTTGTACAACTGATGAAAATGGAGAACATCCTCCTTAATGGCGTTGGCACCATTCACATCGTTTGAAAGACAAATTTCTTTCAAAACAGTGTCATGACTGTCAAGAAAACATACATCAAGTTTTTCAGAGCTTACATCAATAGCTACGAATAATCTCAAAGAAAGGACCTCCTTTCTTTGAATAGTATTTGGAATGAGCTTGGATACTGTGGGATCTCCCTAGAGTCAAAAACATAGCCACAACCTCGCGTATGAGTATTCAATGATTGCATTGCCTTCATCTAAGCTACTCCTCCCACCATTATGAGAGGTAAGTGAAGGAAACCGATACAGCTTGTGCGTATGCAGTGCATTTTGGTCTGGGTCACAGTCTTTTAACGTGGTCGAACTACAGGAGGAGTAAGCATATTCCCGATGGATCCATTTCCATACTTCCATTATCTGGGGAAATCCCCCAGTATCCAAGACTAAATTTTACCCATACATCATTTTTTTGATGTAGCTCTTGAAGATAAAAACTATTTAATTTTCAAGGAACAGTTATTAACTTAAAACTTATTATACGAGGAGGGTGTATCATGAAAAAAATATGCTTTGTATTAATTGTCGACGCTGGTATAAATTATGGTTCAATATTTTCTCTACCATTTTTAAGGAATCAGGATGATTTGAAGGAATATTTTTCTAAGTATTATGATGTTTCAATTAATTATATTAGGGATAAAAACTCAGTTGACTATTTGGTAGTTCCCAAACCGTGTCTAGCTTTTGATAATGAAAATAATCTTCCAATAATTGAAGTACCAGCAATCTTATTTATGGAAAAGAATTTTGAAAAAATAAAGACTTATATAGACAATTATTTTTCTAATAACTCATAAAGAAAATAAAAGTACAGTAAAAAGAAGTCCGATAAAAAACGAGTGGTGTAGAATATTTCTATTAATCATTCGTTTTTTATTATATTTACATATATTTTTTAAAAGAGGATTATAGACGTTCTGAAAAAAAATAATTATAACAAGAATAGTGTTCGTGCTACTATCTACGGTTATTTTTTGTACTAAGTACCCCTTTAACTAACAAGACAACAAAAAATAATTAACATATTAAGGAAATTACGTTACAATAAATGTAAGAGATTTTTCTTTGAGTTTTAGCTCTGAATAATAAAGATAGTTAAATCACTAAATGGAGGAGCAGGTCAATTTTGTTCCTTGTATAGTAAATTGTTACCTATCTCTATTGCAGGTTGTATGGCAGGTAACAGTAGCAGTTGTAGCGAAATACAGCAGAGACAAAGGCTCTTTGGCAAACGGGACTGATGAATGTATTTGGCAAGTAAAAAATGGTTCTTCCCGAAGTTAGTTGAAAAGTCTCATTCTCTCCAAAAGTAGAATCTTTGTCCGCAATGTGGAGAATTTGCATCGATCATACATGATTCTTTTAATAAGCTTTAACTTGTTTATGCTCCCTTCGGTAAGACCATTATTATTCTCATAAGTTACCGCATTTCTGACAGCTTCAATATCCCGGGCTAATCCATTCGTAAAGCTCTTAAACTCTTGTATATTAGTATTCTTAATTTTCTTAATACAATGGTTGAGATTCTCAACACTCTTTGTGGTGAAGATGTTTTTAAACTCCCATGTTAAATCATAAACTATTTTTACAATAGGGTGTTCTTCGTAATTATTGTTGGTATTATAACGTATGTTCAAGCATATTATTTAACGTGGATGATTCCATAAAGAGAAAAAGAAATAACCTTTGCATTTTTCAGATTATCGTGTATGATGGGAAAGTATTGAAAATTAAATCAGTGATAAACTAGGGGTGCCTAACGTATGCGTAGGCTGAGAGAGAAGCGCGTGATCTTCTTAACCCTTTGGACCTGATCTGGCTCGTACCAGCGTAGGGAAGTTAACGGCTTTACATAATGATGTCTTTTATGAGCCAGGTCCTTATTTTTTTATGGACCTGGCTCTTTTTATTTTGGCATGCGCTGGCCATATCTCGTCCTTGTCACGAACAGGGGAGGCAACAAAGGTTATGAAACAGTCTGTTTCAGCTGAGCAAATTGAATTGAAATCGAGTTTACCAGGGAGTAAGAAAGTATATGTGGATGGACCACGCGCAGGCATGAAAGTGCCGATGCGTGAGATTGAACAAAGCGAAACGAACGGCATCCCAAATCCTCCAGTCCGTGTGTATGATACGAGCGGTCCTTATACGGATCCGGCGTATAAAGTGGAGCTGGAAAAGGGAATTCCAACGCCGCGTCATTCTTGGATCATGGAGCGCGGGGATGTAGAGGCATATGAAGGGCGCGAGGTGAAACCAGAGGATGATGGTGTGAAAGTGGCTTCGAAACATACACCTGTTTTCCCGCAAATGGATCGCCAGCCGCTTAGAGCGAAGCAAGGTGCAAATGTTACGCAAATGCATTATGCGCGTAATGGCATTATTACGTCTGAGATGGAATACGTTGCAATTCGTGAAGGAGTAGAGCCGGAGTTTGTTCGTAAGGAAATCGCAGAAGGCCGCGCTATTTTACCAGCGAATATTAATCATCCAGAAGCAGAACCGATGATTATCGGGCGTAATTTCCACGTGAAGGTAAATGCAAATATCGGAAACTCTGCTGTATCTTCTTCTATTGCAGAAGAAGTAGAGAAGATGACGTGGGCAACGCGCTGGGGTGCAGATACGATTATGGATTTATCTACAGGTAAAAACATTCATACGACGCGTGAGTGGATTATTCGTAATGCGCCTGTACCAGTTGGAACTGTACCGATCTATCAAGCGCTGGAAAAAGTAAACGGAATTGCAGAAGATTTAACATGGGAAGTGTACCGTGATACGTTAATTGAGCAAGCGGAGCAAGGCGTTGATTACTTTACGATTCACGCTGGTGTATTGCTTCGTTACATTCCAATTACTGCAAAGCGTACGACAGGTATCGTTTCGCGTGGTGGTTCGATTATGGCGCAGTGGTGTTTATTCCATCATAAAGAAAACTTCCTATATACTCATTTTGAAGAGATTTGTGAAATTATGAAGCAGTACGATGTTTCGTTCTCTCTTGGAGATGGATTACGTCCAGGATCGATTGCAGATGCAAATGACGAAGCACAATTCTCTGAGCTTGAAACACTTGGTGAATTAACGAAAATTGCTTGGAAACATGATGTGCAAGTTATGATCGAAGGACCTGGACACGTACCGATGCACTTAATTAAAGAGAATATGGAGAAAGAGCTTGATATTTGTCAGGGCGCGCCGTTTTATACACTTGGGCCACTAACGACAGATATTGCACCAGGTTATGACCATATTACATCGGCAATTGGAGCTGCGATGATCGGTTGGTTTGGAACGGCGATGCTTTGTTATGTAACGCCGAAAGAACATTTAGGTTTGCCAAACAAAGATGATGTACGCACGGGTGTTATTACGTACAAAATTGCAGCGCATGCGGCTGATCTTGCGAAAGGACATAAAACGGCTCATCAGCGTGATGATGCACTTTCAAAAGCACGTTTCGAATTCCGTTGGCGCGATCAATTTAATTTATCTTTAGATCCTGAACGTGCGATGGAATATCACGATGAAACGTTGCCTGCAGAAGGGGCAAAGACAGCTCACTTCTGTTCAATGTGTGGACCGAAGTTTTGTAGTATGAGAATTTCACATGATATTCGTGAATATGCAAAAGAAAATGATTTAGAAACGACAGAAGCAATTGAAAAAGGAATGAAAGAGAAAGCAGAAGAATTTAAAGAAGCTGGTAGTCATTTATATCAATAACACGTTACACCTCTTTACTTGATTGATCACACTGTAGTACCTAACTTTATTATAGAAGAATCCCCATTTGCTAAGACGGTAGCAAATGGGGATTCTGTTGTTTATAAGGCAAAGAAGAGATGTACCCAGTAGAATAAGAGGAATAGTGTGACGACTGTTGTGAGCGGGATAACGATAAGGGATACACTTAAATAGTCTTTCCATTTTACTTTAATTTTGTTTTGTTTCAGAATATACATCCAAATGAGTGAAGCTAGTGTACCAATTGGTAGTAATAGTGAACCGATGTCACTACCAATGATGTTTGCAAGATAGATTGTTTTTAATGTGACTGGATCTAGTCCCATTTCTGTTAATGTGATTGTACCAATCATAAGGGCAGGATGGTTATTGAAGACGTTAGAGAGGATGGATACAAGTCCGCCCATTGCAAAGCTAGCATAGAGTAGATGCTGATTCACAATTGGCTCGAGCCATTGTACAAGTGCAGCTGTTAATCCTGCGTTGTGGAGTCCGTAAATAATGACGTACATAGAGAAGGCGAAAATTAAAATGTGCCACGGTGTCTTTTTCAAAATGTCGACAGGGTTTGTTCGTAAGTAGTACCATCTCCAAATGAGAAGAACGAGTGAACCAAGTACTGCAACGATTTCAATTGGGATGGATAAGAAGGATGCAACGAATAGAAGACAGCGCATCAGGAAGACGAAACCTAATACTTTTAACATGAATCTTGTCCGTTTTTGTTTCGTATCAACAGAATTATTTCCTTTTAGTGGATGGAAGTTTTTCGTGAAGAAAATTTCTTCAATATCATATGAAGAAACAGGTAATTTTTTCGGAAGTTTTTTCTTCAAAACTGTATACATGAGCCATGACATAAATAATAAGCCTAATGTTGCAGGTACAAACATCATAGCAGTATGCATATAAAGAGTCATATTAACGATATTTAATGCAATTAAGTTTACGATATTACTTACACCAATTGGTGCACTAGATGCGGTAGCGATTAAAGCTCCGCTTAATAAATAAGGAATTTGTTGATGTGGTTTTAATTGAAGGTTTTTTAGAAGAAGAATTAAAATGGGAGTTGTAATTAAAATACTACCGTCGTTATTAAATAAAAGAGTCATAAGAAAACATAATAATTGAATATACCAGTATAGACGGCGTCCAGAACCTTTCGCTAGATTTGCCAGTTTCGCTGCGGACCAATGGAAGAAGCCGAAGCTTTCTAATATAACTGCCATGACGATGGTCGCTAATATTGTTATGGAAGCACCGCCAATTTTACTTATAATATCCATGACGTCTGGTTTTGATACAAGTCCAGTAATTATGATGATACCAGCTCCGATTGCTGCTGGCCACGCCTCATTCAAACCTCGAGGCCGCCAAAAGATAACGATCATCGTTAAGAAGAATACAATAATAGTAATCCATATTTCAATGCTCATATTTTGCCTACCTTTCTATTTTCCCTTGAACAGATGTAGCTTGTCTCAAGTTTATATTGGTAGTATATTCAGCAAAAAATAAGAAGAACTAGACGTATAACGAGATGAAGCGAATATGTGTTTTTCAAGCTAAAGGACAAGTGTCACGAATAGTGAAATAACTATTATGAGAGGAGTCTATAAATTATTGGGGCAGTAAAATAGTAAATGAAATTTATATGGGCGATTATGGAGATATATTGACGCAACTTAAAATATATCAGCGATTATGGAGATATATCGGCGCAACTTAAAATATATCAGCGATTATGGAGATATATCGGCGCAACTTAAAATATATCAGCGATTATGGAGATATATCGGCGCAACTCAAAATATATCAGCGATTATGGAGATATATCGGCGCAACTCAAAATATATCAGCGATTTTTAAAATATATCGACTTATCGACAAAACATGACAAAAGGAGTCTATTCCAAAATGCCTTTTGGGACAGACTCCAAGACTATATTATTTTTCCTTCAAAAAAGTACGATCCTTCAAGAATAAATTCCAGAAGAAAATAAATCCTGGTAATAAAATTGCAATCCCAATTGCGTATAGAATGAGCAGTGCATAGAACGTTTCTGTCGTTGTGAAGCTTGTAAATACAGTTACGTCAGGATAAATAATATACGGTAAATGCGCGACACCGTAAGCGTAGCTTGCAAATGCATATTGAGCGACGACAGCTAAAACGGCAATGCGAGGGTATCCTAGTGTATTGTATTTTTTGTTTGTCCACCAAAGGGACGAGTATCCGATAACGAATAAAACAATAGAAACTGTAAACCACGGGAATTGCTTTATTAATCCTTGCATAAGCCAATGTGTTTCTGGGTCCATTACAACGAGGGCGATGATTGCTGTAACGAGCGTTGCAGGACCAAGAATGATAGCATTTCTTCTATAAATTCTATACGTATCTTCTGAACTTTGTTCTCTCGCAAAATCAGCAAGAAAGAGAGAGGAGAGAAATAGTTCAGACGTTAGTCCGAAAAGCATATAACAGTAGATAACCGGGCTAGAAAGAAGTTTTCCATACAGGAGTACTTCTTTTCCTTCAGACATTGTAATATAGGCTCCCTCTGTAACGGGTAAAACGGTAATTAATAGTGCTGGAATTAAGAGACCAGTAATACCTGAAATAACCCGAAGAAGGTACTGATATTTTGGCAAGGAGTAAGCAAATACCATAAACGTACTACGTACTGCAACGAGCACTAAAATTAACATAACTGGTACGAACATTACTGTCGCAAGAGTAAAGGCCGCTTTCGGAAAGAAGCCGAGAAATGCGACAACGACGAAGACGAGAAACGTATTTGTTACCTCCCAAGTTGGTGATAAGTACCGATTCGCAAGTTTAGCAGCGAGCGTCGGATGTTTTGCGTATACCATGCCCCAAAAACCAGCTCCAAAATCAATGGACCCTAGTATACTGTATACGAAAATAAGGGCCCATAAGATGATGATTGCAATACTTTCCTCATGCATGAGAATCGCCTCCTTGGTGTTGTAAATCATTCTTTAATGGATGTCTTCTAAAGAATGTCCGTAGAACAATGACTGTTAAAATAGCGAGTCCAATATATAAAATGATGAACAAAACAAATAAAGGACCGACGAAATCGGCGCGTGTAGATGCATCGACGGTACGTTGCATACCATAAATTGTCCATGGTTGACGACCGCTACAACTGAAAATCCATCCGAATTCAATACCGAGCATCATAATTGGTCCGCATGCGGCAGCCCCCCAAAGTAGCCACTTCGGTAGTTCTGTTCCCTTTTTTCGGTAAACGAAGTACCAATATAAGAGCGCAATTGCTGCAACTGCAAAGGTAAACGCAGCGGTGCCGACCATTAAGTTGAATAGTGTATGTGTATAAAATGGTGGCCATGTTTCTTGGGGAAATTCCTTTAGACCTTTTACGACAGTGCTAGGGTCTAGTCCCACTAATAAGCTAAGCATGTTGGGAATTTCAAGTGCATAGTTTAGTTCAAGTGTATTGGGATCCACAACTCCGCCAATGGATAGCGGTGCGTGTGATGTCGTTTCAAATAAAGCTTCAGCAGATGCAAGTTTTTCAGGTGAGTGTTTATGTAAGGCGATCGCTGATTCATGTCCTGAAAGCCACATCGTAGCGCCTGTAATAAATGTAACGACAAGCCCTAATAGCAGCCCTTTTTTATGATAAGCAATTTCACGTGTACTTAAATTTTTCTTCAATAATTTAAATCCAGCGATAGAAGCAATGACAGCCGCACCAGTTGCATAAGCCGTAATAACGACATGGAATGCACTTGTACCAAAACTCGGATTAAAGAAAGCTTTCCAAGGATCAACGTTAAAAACAGATCCATCTGGATTCATTGAAAAGCCTGCTGGTGTATTCATCCATGTATTTGCTGATGTAATAAGCACGGCGGATGCCGTGGCACCAAGCATGACGAAAAATAGCGAGATTAATCTCATAAATGGAGGAAGTTTATCGGCTGCATATACGTAAATCGACATGAATAAAGCCTCCAAAAAGAAGGCGAAAATCTCAATTTGGAAGGGAACAGAAATAACTTGCCCAACAATTTTGGCGAAACCAGGCCAAAGAAGTGAGATTTGCACACCAACGATTGTTCCAGTTGGAATTGCTACACCGAGAAGAATAGCAAACGCCTTTGTCCATCTTTTCGCCATAATGGCATAGTCGGAGTCTTTCTTCCAGTGATAGAGTATTTCGCTTATAAAAATCATCAATGAAAGTCCGACCCCAAGTGTTGCAAAGATAATGTGGAATGCTAATGAAGAACCGAAAAATGCTCTTGCTAATGTTACCGTATCCATATGTAAACTCCTCTTCTTTTTTGCCATTATTTTCTGATTGAATTGGAAGATTTATTCAAAAAAACTACCAAAAATATATATGTATTTAAAAAGTGAATATGATAATATAATGTTGTAATATTTTGAATAGAAAGAAATAAATAGTTGGTCATGTTTTGTTTGTTTTTTGCTCAGGAATCTTTTATAATCTTTTATGCGAACATAAGTTCTGTTTTTAGAATGAAGAAGTTTATGTGAAATGGAGAGGGTGTTTTATGTATCCTGAAGTCATTAAAAAGATGGCATTTTCAAAAGAGCATAGAGATTTATTATTGAAGCTATATAATAAAGAAATTACACGTCGTGAATATGATCGACTTGTACAATCGCTATATAAACCTTCTAAAGAGGTTTGCGAGGGATAGAAATGGGGGGAGACAATCTAATAGATTGTCTTTTTTAAATTTATGTATGTTCTGATAAAATTAAGGTTAGCCTTACTAGGGAGGTGAAAAGATTGCGGAAACGTTTATATATAGGGATTGGAGTTATCTTCTTAATCGCTTTAGGTGGAATTGTATTTTGGTCAGCTTTACAAGGAAACCGTACAGAAAATTTTATTTTAAGACATATGGTGAATGACAATGGAACACTTGCCACGTATCGTTTAGTAGATACTAAGGCAGGTACGGGTGAAGCTAAGGGACGTGAAGCTTTATCAGAATCGGCGGGATTATGGTTACAGTATACACTTGATAAAGATGATCAGGCGTTATTTGATGAGCAAGTAAAGGTTATTCAAGATAATTTCATATATAAGAATCATATCGTTTTATGGAAACTCTCTGAAAAGGGAGAGAGACAGTCAGCTACAAATGCACTTATAGATGATCTTCGTATTATAGAACAATTATATCGTGCTTATGAAATGTATAAGGAAGAGCGTTATAAAAACCTTGCCGATCAATTAAGTGATGCTGTACTTCGTTATAATAAAAAAGATAATTATTATGTTGATTATTATGATGCAGATGCAGGGAAACAAAATAATTTTGTAACAACATCATACATAAATCCGCGTGCATTCTCCTATATGAAGAAGTACGGCAAAGTTTCTGCTCAGCAATATCAGGAAGTCGTTCAATTTTTAGCAGATTATCCAAGGCATGGCTGGGCATTCCCAAAAGAGTATAAAGAAGATGGTACATTTACGTACGATAAAGAAGTGAATCTTATTGACCAATCATACGTTGCATATCATCGAAGTTTAGGTGGTCTTTCATCAGCTGCTTATTTGGAATTTATAAAAAAGAAGTTCCAGGAGGATGGAAAGCTATACGGTCGTTACAATTTAGAAACGGGAAAACAAACTGTGAATTATGAATCGCCGGCCGCGTATGGACTAACGATTTTGTACGTACTACAAACAGGTGATACAAAGTTTGCGAAGGAATTGTATGATCATATGGCCACATTCCGAAATGACAACGTATTTAGTAGATATTACGGTGGATATGTAACAGGTGAAAATAATAATACGCATATTTTTGATAACGTACTACCACTTTTAGCTGAAATGGAATTAAAGAAGAGTGAACAATAAGAGGTGCCACCATATGAGGGTGGCACCTTTTATTTGTTCATATAATTTTACGTCCTAATATTAGAGAAGTAGTCAATCACGAATTCACGGAATTGCTGAGCTGTTTTTGATAAGTAGCGTTTTTTTGACCAACTTAATCCGATGGTTCGCTGACAAGTGGGTTCAATAATACGCAACTTGCTCGATGCTAAAGTAGAGTTTTTTAATAAAGTTAAACTTGGAACAAAAGCGATGCCGAGACCTTGCTTAATGAGGTCGCTAATCACGGTCGGTTCATCGACTTCAAAAGCAATATGTGGAGTGAAACCAGCTTCTTTACAAAATTCATCCGTTAAGTGTCGAAATCCATAACCAGTGTTCATACTAATGAACGGTTCGTCCTTTACTTCATGGAGGTGGATATTTTCTCGGCCTGATAAACGATGGCCTGAAGGGACGACTAAGAAAATTTCTTCTGTAATAAGTGGTTCCCAAACAATTTCTTCTCCTTCAATTGGCACAGAGGAGATACAAAAGTCAATTTCTATATTATCTAGTTGTCGTTTCATAGAAGGAGTGGATGCCAGAAATTGTTGGAACCGAACGTTAGGATGTTCTAGTAAAAAAGAGCCAAGTAGTTCTGGTAATATTCTCGGAATAGAAACGGCTAGTGTAATAGAGCTTTGTTGTAATTCGGCTAAATCTTTAATTTCTCGTTCCCCTTCGCTTAATTCATGAAAAATACGCTCTACTCGTTTTAAAAATACTTTTCCGAAAGAATTTAAAGTAATCTGTCGACCTTGGCGATCAAATAAAGGAACGCCTAAATCCTTTTCGAGTCTAGCTATTGTTTTGCTGAGTGAAGGTTGTGCGATATGCAATTCTTCAGCTGCCTTTGTCATATGTTCTAGTCGTGCGACTGTCTGAAAGTATTTTAACTGGAGCAGTTCCATTTCGAGTCTCCTTTCTATAGACCAAAAGGAATGAATTAATAATTAAAGATGTATTATACAGTATGGAAAGTGACGTGTATAGTAAATCTGTTAAACCATTCTAATGGTGTTAAATTCGGAGAAGGAGTATGTTTCATGAAGGGAATTCAACTTGTATTTAAAGATTGGAAAGCGATGTGGCACCATAAACATGGACGTATCGCTTTAATTTTTTTATTAATCGTTCCGTTAATTTATTCAGGATTCTTTTTAGCTGGATATTGGGATCCGTACGGAAAATTAGATAAATTACCTGTTGCGGTTGTGAATTTAGATAAAGGTGCTGCGATGGATGAGAAAACAATTCATGCAGGAGACGATTTTGTAAAAAATTTAAAGGAGAATAAAGAACTGGCTTTTCATTTCGTATCAGAAAAAAATGCTGATGAAGGGCTAAAAGAAGATAAGTACTATATGGTTGTTACGATTCCAGCTGATTTCTCTAAAAAGGTAAGTACACTTATGGATGAGAAACCAGAACCAGCACAATTGCAGTACAAAGTAAATCCGGGTAAAAACTTTGTAGCAGCGCAAATTGGAACGACAGCTGTTGAAAATATGAAAACAAAAATTTCAAATAGTATTACGAAATCTTATACAGAAGGTGTGTTTTCAAAGTTTCAAGACTTAGCACAAGGGTTGAGTGATGCAAGTAATGGTGCTGGGAAGTTACATGAAGGAACGACAGATGCAAGAAATGGGGCAGATCAGCTTGCAGATGGTATTCATCGTTTAAGTGACGGGACATCAAAAGTGAAAGAGGGAAGTGAAAAACTTGCTTCTAGCAAATCAGCCTTAACTGACGGAGCGAATGAGCTAAGTCAAGGAGCAACTTCACTTCATAGCGGTATGGAGTTATTAGCACAAGGTGAAAAAACGTTACAATCAGGGGTTAGTGAATTAAGTGCTGGTACAAATGAATGGGTGAGCGGAAGTGAGAAGCTTGCTGAAGGCCAAGTAAAAGCGGATGGTGCAGCTAATAGTATAAAACAACAATTAGAAGAGTACGTGAAAAATCATCCAGAAGTGCAGCAAGATCCCGCTTTTCAAAAAATTGTTGCTACGTCTGATGGACTAGCTAAAGCAACAAGTATTTTAAATAATAGCCAACAACAATTAACACAAGGTGCGCAGAAGCTTGCAAATGGTCAGCATAAGGTTGAAGAAGGTATGAATACATTCGGAGTTAAGTTAAATGAAGCTACTGCTGGAACGAAAAAAATAGCAGATGGTGCTACAAATTTAGCTAGTGGATTTACGAAATGGGGAGCTGGATTTACATCATTACAAGAAGGTGTAAATCAACTTGCGAGTGGCGGAACAGAGCTGAATCATGGTGCTGATCAGTTAACGAACGGACTTGTTAAACTTGATGATGGTGCGAAAGAACTTTCTAGGAAATTAGGAGAGGGCGCAGAGAAGATAGCGGATATTCGTAATGATGATGCACGCAATACGATGTTCTCAGAGCCAGTTCAGTTAGTGAAGTCAACAGTTTCTGACGTGCCTAATTACGGTTCAGGTATTGCACCATATTTCTTATCGCTTGCATTTTATGTTGGCGGAATTATGGCATCGAATATTTTACCGCTTGGTCGCAGACAAAATATGAAGGTAAGCGGAACGGTACATTTTATTAATAAACTAGGATTGGTATATTTAATTGGACTTATTCAAGCGCTACTCGTAGATGTAGTTGTGCTAGGTGTTATGAAATTAGAAGTCGCAAGTGTGCCACTTTTTGTTTTATCAAGTATTGTTATTTCCTTTACGTTCATGACATTTATTCTTATGCTAGTAACAGTATTTGGTCTTGTTGGAAAGTTCTTAGCGGTAACCCTTCTTGTCCTGCAATTAGCGACGAGCGGAGGTACTTTCCCAGGAGAATTAAATATAGCTGTTCTTAGTAAAATTGGACAATTTCTCCCAATGTCTCATTCTCTTAGAGGATTACAAGATGTTATTTCTTTAGGAGATTGGTCGCAATTACAAATGCAAATTTTAATATTGTTATGTTATCTCGTTGTTGCCGGTGGAATTGCTTGGATTACGAGTCATATACAGCATAGAGAAACGAATGTAGAACAAGTTTCTTAAGATGAAATAAGCTATCCGATTTTTTCGGATAGCTTATTTTTTATTTACGTTCCATTACTGCAAAGTAATTATTTTCATTATCAGCAAAGTTGAATGCTCTACCAGTAGGTAAATCTACAACCTGTCCAACTGTGACATTTTTCTCAGAAAGATCTTTATATAGACGGTCTAAGTCATTTGAGAAGAACATAAGTGAAGGTGTATTTAGGTTTAGTTCAGGTTGCATCTTCGCGATTAACGCTTTATCGTGAAGGACGATGCTTGTTCCTGCTTCTTTCGCCGGTGCAATTTCAATCCAGCGGAATCCGTTTCCGTTATTTTCTTCCGCAATGATTTGGAACCCTACTTTTTCTGTCCAAAATTGTACTGTTTCGTCTTGGTTATTTACATATAGCATAATTTGTCCAACTTGATTAATCATAGGTGTCTCTCGCTTTCTTTTTATATGCGTATTATTATATCAAATATATGGCTTGAATAGTTTTTTATGATTTTTTCGGAATACAACCTTCGTCCATTTCACCTTTGTTGTAGGAGAAGGCCCTGTAATCCAAATATGAAATGGTATTGTGCTACAAATGACCATTGTTGAAATAGAGATAATGGCCGTTAACACAAATAGTAATAGGGTATATAATATAGTATTTTCTTGCAGCGTGAATAAGGAAAGAAGTTTTGTACATAGTTGCAAGAAGAATAAATGAGCTAAATAAGCACCATACGTGTAATTTCCAATGAAACGTAACGTTTTATATAAGAAACCACGACGCTGTACTATCATAATAGATAACACATACAGTATGATAATTTCGCATACG
Source organism: Bacillus sp. AR4-2 (assembly GCF_008274865.1). Taxonomy (NCBI): domain Bacteria; kingdom Bacillati; phylum Bacillota; class Bacilli; order Caryophanales; family Bacillaceae; genus Bacillus; species Bacillus sp. AR4-2. Next base: position 4,943,282 of record NZ_CP031062.1, on the reverse strand, counting down.
ATATATAAAAACATAGATGGTTTTAAATAGGTAGAAACAGTTAAATGAATAGAGTTTGCTCCGTAAAAACTAAACAACTCATAATTGATGAATAAAAATAAGATGAAAAATAATATTGTTATAAGCGGGATATGTTTCATGACGAATAGCCGCCAAGTTTTTAGTGCTACAGCGGCGATGCCGCCCATAACGAAATAGAATGAGTAGAATAGAAATGATCGATCTGTATAATGTAAAATTGTTGAACTTGTTAATTTTTCTCCATTAAAAATATAGTGAGAAGAGAACCACATTAATAGAAAATATAGGCAAGCGAAAAAGGTCATATATTTATATATGTCTTTTTTATTTTCTGTTCGTTTTTGAAACCAATAAAAAAGTGTGCATAGTAAAGGGAACAATAAGTGAATTTGGAACATCATAATAACGTACCAAAGATGGGGCGCGGCTGTTCCGAGTAATAAACTTTTTATTCCACTTTGTAACGTAATAAGATCATTTGTTGTTAATAAGTAAAGAATAGACCAAAAGAAATAAGGAATGAGTAAGTGTGTCGCTTTTTCAGAAATATATTCTTTATATACTAATTGCTTCGTATAGTGACGAATTAAGTGAAATCCAACGATAAATATGAATGCTGGTGCTGAGAATTTTGCAAGATTAAATAGCATGCCCATAATGAGGGATTGCTCAAGTAAGACATTTCCTTGCTTCATTGTATATAATAACGAACTTTGCAAAACGACAGCGAGAAATGCAATGCTTTGCAAAACTTTAAATTCAGGTGCGCTTTGTGTCATCGTGTTCATCTCCTTTTCCATACATGATTATAGTACGGAGAATGGATAATGGATGTGGAATATTTGTGAAGATTGTAACAAATTTGTGGCGAGAGGAGCTATCAACTTATCAACAAATAACGAAAGAAAGAGGATGCTCTAAACGAGCATCCTCTTTCTATTAAGCAAATTTGTTTTTGATCCAATTCTTACCTTCTACAAGGCGAGCTGTCATTACCGCACAAGCGTTATCTGCTGTTACGTTTAACATCGTTGCAGGTGGATCAATGATTGTACTAATTGCTGCGATAATTGGCAGTGCTTCTGGCGGGAAACCGTATAGAGATACAATTAACATTTCACCGATCATACCGCCGCCGGGAATAGCACCCATTACTGTTCCTACTAATAGAGAAACAACAAGTGCGATTGCTAATGTTTTCGGTCCTTCGAATTCCATGTTGAAAATACCGAATAAGAAAGCAATTTTTAATACGCCACCTAAAACAGAGCCGTCTTTATGAAGTGTAGAACCAAGAAGGACAACTGTTTCACGAACGTCTGAAGAAATACCCATTTTCTTCGTTGCTTCTAAGTTCGCTGGAATACTTGCGGCACTACTACAAGTTGCAAGTGATGTAACTGTAGGAGAGACCATGTTCTTCCAAAATACTTGTACACCTTGTTTGCGACCTGCAAGGTATGCATAGAATGTGAAGAATACAAAGAAATAAATTAGAGAAGCAGGATAGTATACCATTGCTGCTCGGAAGTAAGTTCCAAGAAGTTGTGGTCCGAATTCGCCAACTAATGCTGCGAAGTAAGCAGCAAGTCCGATTGGAGCGTAGTACATAATGAAAGATACAACCTTCATTGAAATCTCTGCACCAGCTTGTAGGAATGTAGCGAATGGCTTTCCTTTTTCGCCAACTGCTGAAGTTGCAATCCCCATTAAGATAGAGAAGAAAATAAGAGCTAACATATTTTCACGAGATAGTAACTTCGAGAAGTCAGATACTGTTAAAATACCGACGATTTGATCTGCAACACTAACAGCTTTGCCGGCTTTGTCAGGTTGTGTTAGTTCTAGTACAACACCTTGTGCTGGCGGGAATACTTTCACGACAATAATCATAAAAATAGCAGCTAAAATACTTGTAAATAAGAAAGTCCCAGCCATACTAGACATAATTTTACCGAAACGTTTTAATCCATCCATATTAGCAATAGACGATGCGATGCTAAAGAACACTAGAGGTACAACAATCGTAAACATTAAGTTTAAGAAAATGTCACCAAGCGGCTTTAAAGCAACTGCATCGGCACCCATGAAATAACCAATGAAACCACCAATTAGGATAGAAGATAATAAAATAAGTGGAAAGCGATATGCCTTCATAAATATATCCTCCTATCAATTAAAAAAAGTCATACTGAATCATTATAGCGAGTTAGAGTTCTCTTTACTAGGAGAATACGGATAGATGGAATAGCGCGAAAACCAAGAAATTTTTGTTTTTAAGCTCGGCATACAGCAGGAAATCTAGACATATATATTTGTAACCTAGTGGTGGCAAGGAGTGCACCATAATTTAGGTAGAGAAAAAAGGGGAGGGAAGCAGAATGAATATTTTACTTTGCTGTGCAGCGGGAATGTCTTCCAGTTTGATTGTTACAAAGATGGAGAAAGCAGCAGAGACAAGAGGGATAGAAGTAACAATCTGGGCAGTATCAGGTTCTGAAGTGAATAGTCATATTGATAAAGCTGATGTCCTTTTACTTGGACCGCAAGTACGTTATTTATTACCGAAAATGAAAGAATTATGTAAGGATAAAGGGATACCTGTTGATGTCATTCAATCTGTTCATTACGGACTTTGTAATGGAGAAGCTATCTTGCAAGCAGCTTTGTCAATGAAACCATGAGGAGAGTGGGATAGATGATACGGTTTTTAGAGAAGTATGTGATGCCGGTAGCAGGGAAGGTTGCAGAGCAGAGGCATTTACAAGCAATTCGAGATGGAATTATTTTAACGATGCCTTTCTTAATTATTGGATCGTTTTTCCTCATTATTAGTGCACTGCCGATACCCGGATATAACGAGTTTATGGCAGGTTTGTTTGGTGAGAATTGGCAGAGAGCTTTAGGGTATCCAGTTAGTGCAACTTTTAATATAATGGCTTTAATAGCTGTTTTTGGAATCGCTTACAGGCTTGGAGAGTATTATAAAGTGGATGCTTTAGCATCCGGGGCATTGTCGCTTGTGACGTTTTTACTTGCGACGCCATTTCAAGTTGCATATATTATACCAAGTACAAAAGAAAGTGTACTTGTAGAAGGCGCTATCCCAGCTGCATTAATGGGAAGCCAAGGGTTATTTGTAGCAATGATTATTGCACTTATATCTACTGAACTGTATCGATTTATTGTACAAAAAAAGATAATTATAAAGATGCCAGAGACAGTTCCACCAGCTGTCACGCGTTCATTTGCGGCACTTGTTCCAGGATTTATTGTTGTAACAGTTATTTGGATTTTACGCTTAATTATAGAAAATACTTCTTTTGGCAGTATCCATAATATTGTAGGACAAATTTTACAGGAACCACTTAGTGTACTTGGTGCTAGTCTTTGGGGCGCAATAATAGCAGTTATTCTCGTTCATGTTCTTTGGTCGTGTGGAATTCATGGTGCTACTATTGTTGGTGGTGTAATGAGCCCCGTTTGGTTGTCGTTAATGGATCAAAACCGAGTCGCTTTTCAAGCTGGGCAAGATGTACCAAATACGATTACGGCACAGTTTTTTGACTTATGGATTTATATGGGCGGTTCTGGTGCAACGCTTGCTCTAGTTGTCGGAATGTTACTATTTGCACGAAGTCAACAATTAAAAAGTTTAGGGAGATTGTCAATTGCACCTGGTATATTTAATATTAATGAGATGGTAACTTTTGGTATGCCGATTGTAATGAACCCACTTTTACTAATTCCATTCATATTAGTTCCAGTTGTGTTAACAATTGTTTCTTACTTTGCAATGGAATGGGGATGGGTCGCACGTCCGAGTGGGGCCGCTGTACCTTGGACGACACCTATTCTTTTTAGTGGATATTTAGGATCGGGCGGGAAAATTTCAGGTGTTATTTTGCAACTTGTTAACTTTGCGCTAGCATTCTTCATTTATTTACCGTTCTTAAAAATATGGGATAAACAAAAACTGGCGGAAGAAAAGGGGGAGTAAAGAACTAAAATGGATACGATAGAGACGAAAGCTTTTCATTTAATCTTGCATGGGGGAAACGCGAGAAGTTGTTCAATGGAAGCAATTGATTGTGCGAAGCGTGGGGAGTTTACAGAAGCTGAAGCTAAATTACAAGAAGCACTAGAGGAATTAAAAGAGGCGCACCGTGTACAAACGGAGCTTATCCAGAAAGAAGCTGGTGGCGAGAAGACCGAAGTTACTCTTTTAATGGTACACGCGCAAGATCATTTAATGAATGCAATTACGGTGAAAGAATTAGCGAGTGAGTTTGTAGAGTTATATAGGAAGATGTCGGTGGATGAATGAACCTTGCTTATGCAAGGTTTTTTTATCTCGAATTAACGGGCAGTAAAACACCCACTAATTAAAATTTCATTTTATGTATGTGCCTGTACCATCAGCGAAATGTTCATCCCACTGATGGTATTTTACAATCCTCCTTTTTTCGGATGAGTAAGAGTTATAATTAATCGGCAGTAACAATTTCTCCTATACCACGAATTAATCTTTTTATATGCATCCGCTCCGGTTTTAATATATTTACGATATAATCAATCGATATTTGTGGTTCAACGGTTGTACCGCAAGTAAAACAGTCAATAGCTGCAAAATTTTGTTCCGGGTAAGTGTGAATGGAAAGATGGCTTTCTGATAATAACACTAATACAGTAACACCATATGGCTGGAACTCTTTTTTACTTACGTTTAAAACATGGGCACCAGAGTAATCTGCAGCTGTAACTAGATGATATTCTAAAAATTGCATATCATCTAATAGGGAAAAGTCCACTCCCCACAAATCTACTATTATATGCTTGCCAAAAGTAGAATATTCCATAGGGTAGCACTCCTTACTATAATATTGTCAAAACTTCATTTCCTGTTTGTAGCATTGATGTAAGATAAGATTTGATTCTGAATTTAAAAGAGCGAGGTTACGTTGTTCTAGATGTTCTTCTTTAAATTGAAATAAAGGAAAAAGAAGAGCAGGCAATGTTCGAGGAGTTGGTACTACATATAATTGTTCAATTTGATCGAGTACATGTGCAGAATTAGTAGCAAGATGAAATCCCCAGTCAGTTCCGAAAGAAGGAACGATTGTATGATAGCTTTTTACAGTTAATCCAGCGTGTTCAATTGTACTACCGATACTCCAATATACTAGAGGTGCATCAGCAGGTGAATTAGATTGACAGACGAAAGCACCATCTTCTGTTAAGAATGTAGCTATACGAGCAAATAGTTCGCTTGTATATAAAGTACTTAATAATTCTGTCGCTGGGTCTGGAAAATCAATAATGATTACATCGTATAAAGATGAAGGTGAATTTAGAAATTCTTTTGCATCGCATACGTGCACGTTCACACGATTATCAAAAAAAGCATTTTTGTTTAAAGATACTATTTCTGGAACATTACGTGCCATATTAATCATTGCCTCGTCTAAATCAACAAGGTCTACATGTAGCACAGCTTCATATTTCAAAACTTCTCGTAAGGCAAGGCCATCGCCACCACCTAATATGAGAACACGTTTTGGATCAATTACTTTTGCCATAATCGGATGTACAAGTGCTTCATGATAAATTTGCTCATCAACGGAACTGAATTGTAGTTGCTTGTCCAAGTATAAGCGAACATCGTTTACTTGGACTAAATTAATATTTTGATAATTACTCTTTTCTTCAAATAGGCTCGTATGTTCACCAGCTTGTATTTCCTTTAGAGAAATTTCATCCCACACATCTAAGCTGTGTGAATCTGTAGGTACTATAATTACATTTTCCGATTGTACTTGCTTATCTTGCTTATTCTGCTCATCCTGTTTGTCCTGTTTATCTTGTTTGTCCTGTTTATCTTGTTTGTCCTGTATATCATGCTTGTCCTGCTGTTCTAGTTCAAATTTGTCAGAGTCTAATTCAGAACGCTTGTCTTTTTTATAGCTTGTTATTCTATAAATCTTTATTTTGCTTTGTTTTCTATGTTTTGGCATAGGAATCCCCTTTCGAATTGTGTTATTTTATTCTATTTTATTTTATGTAATCTAGTAGAGTATGCTTGGACAATAGAATAGATAGAAGACTGAGCTCAAGAAAATGTTGTTTTTTACTAGATTTTTACGATAAAAAATTTTTTTAGTGTTTTTTCATATTAAACATAACTAGACAACTAAACACTAATCTATTTTCATACAGTTATGTGTTAAAAGCGTGTTGTTTTATAACACACTGTGTGTTTTTTAGACGACACACTAATTGAAAGCGTTAACACACAAAGAAAATGCTCGGAAAAGCACTGATTTTAGTGGTTTTAAAAAGTTGGCACGCTAATTGCATTAATAAATAGCGTAAAGAAAAATAAATAAATATAAATTTTTTATACTACACAAGGGGGATTTTCAAATGAATATTTTATTATGTTGCTCAGCGGGGATGTCTACAAGTTTACTAGTTACAAAAATGGAAGCGGCTGCAAAAGCTCGCGGTTTAGAAGGCAAGATTTGGGCTGTATCTGGGGATGCAGTAAAAACGAATATCGATCAAGCAGATGTATTATTACTAGGACCACAAGTTCGTTACATGCTTTCTTCAATGAAAACGCTTGCTGATGAGAAAAACGTTGGAATCGACGTTATCAATCCAATGCACTACGGCATGATGAATGGAGAAGCAGTTTTAGATCACGCATTAACACTTAAAAAATAATTAGGGGGGAAGCGAAATGCAAAAGTTTATTGCATTTATGGAGAAATATTTAGTTCCAGTCGCAGGTAGAATTGGATCGCAGCGCCACTTAGTTGCAATCCGTGACGGATTTATCGCAGTTATGCCTCTTATTTTAGTTGGATCATTTGCAGTACTTATAAATAACTTACCAATTGATGCTTTCCAAAACTTTATGAAGGGCACATTTGGTGACGCTTGGAAAGATGTCGGTGGCGGTATGTGGACTGGTTCCTTTGCTATACTCGCCCTCATAGTCGCAGTTGGGATAAGTTACAATTTAGCGAAATCTTACGGCGTCGATGCGTTGTCAGCAGCAATCATTACATTCGGTGCATTAATTATTATTTCTCCGACAACGCCAAAAGAAGGCGGTATTGATTTAGCGTGGACAGGGGCACAAGGTCTATTCGTTTCCATTATAGTGGCTCTTCTTGTAACAGAAGTGTTTAGATTCTTTGTTCAAAGGGATATTACAATTAAAATGCCAGATGGTGTTCCACCGGCAGTAATGAAATCATTCGCAGCGTTAGTTCCAGCATTCGTTATTTTGATTGTAACAGCAGGTATTCAATTAGCTGTGAAACTTGCGGGAACAAGCATTCATAAAATGGTATTTGAAACAATTCAATTACCATTACAAGGTTTAGCGGGTACATTACCAAGTGCAATTATTATCGCGTTACTTATTCACGTATTATGGTTCTTCGGATTACATGGTCCAAATATTATTGGGGGGATTATTGACCCAATCTATTTACCAGCATTAGAGAAAAATATGAAATTATTTAATGATGGTATGTCTGCATATGACGTACCGCATATCTTCACAAAACCATTCTTTGATGTATACGTATATATCGGGGGATCGGGTGCAACGTTAGCGTTCTTAGTGGCAGTAATGCTTGTAGCGAAAAGTGCGCAGCTTCGCGGTGTAGGCCGTGTATCTATCGGTCCTGGTTTCTTTAATATTAACGAACCAGTTATTTTTGGTACGCCAATTGTATTAAACCCAACGTTAATTATCCCATTCGTACTTACACCGGTTGTATTAGTTATTACTTCTTATACAGCAATCACTTTAGGATGGGTACCAAAAACAGTTGCGTTAGTTCCATGGACAATGCCACCAATCTTTAGTGGTTATCTTGTATCGGGCGGAAGCATCGCTGGTGCAGCACTACAAGTGGTGAACTTTGCAATCGCGGTAGTAATTTACTATCCATTCGTATTAATGTGTGACCGTACTTATGTACAGGCTGCAAAAGCTGAAACAAAAGGAAGCGACAATTCAGTATCACTTTAAAAAATATTATTCTGGCGAGTTCCTATAGCTCGTCAGAATAATTACCTTTATATCATGTTCAAAAAGATGAAAAACATCTATATGAACACTAAACTATCATTAATAAATTCATACTTTAATAGACATGTTCAAACTGAAGGGGTATTTAAATCGGTTGAACCTTATAGAGAGGGCGGTAATTATGATGACTACAGCAGAACAAATTCCATTCCAATTGATTTTAAATAGTGGTAACGCACGAAGCTTTGCGATGGAGGCACTTCAATTTGCCAAACAGGGGAAAATGGCAGAAGCAGATGAAGCGATGGTAAAGGCAAAAGAAGCGATTAATGAAGCGCATCATTTCCAAACAGAGCTCATACAATCAGAAGCAAGAGGAGAAAAAACAGAGGTTAGTGTTCTTTTAATTCACGCACAAGATCATTTAATGAATGCGATTACAGTGAAAGAATTAGCAGCAGAGTTTATCGATCTTTATAAAAAGCTTGAAGCGAAAGGGGAATAAAGCATGACTGGAATTAAAATTGCTACAATCGGCGGTGGATCTAGTTATACACCAGAGTTAATTGAAGGATTTATTAAGCGTTATGATGAGCTTCCTGTTCGTGAAATTTGGTTAGTAGATATTGAGGCAGGAAAAGAAAAGTTAGAAATTGTTGGTAACTTAGCGAAACGTATGGTGAAAAAATCAGGCTTACCAATCGAGGTACATTTAACACTTGATCGCCGTGAAGCATTAAAAGATGCTGACTTCGTAACAACACAACTTCGCGTTGGTTTATTAGAAGCACGTGCAAAAGATGAAGCAATTCCGTTAAAGTATGATGTAATCGGTCAGGAAACGAATGGTCCTGGTGGTTTATTCAAAGCGTTGAGAACGATTCCTGTTATTTTAGATATTTGTAAGGATATGGAGGAGCTCTGTCCGAATGCATGGTTAATTAACTTTGCAAATCCAGCTGGTATGGTAACAGAGGCTGTCCTTCGTTATACAAATATTCAAAGAGTAGTTGGTCTATGTAACGTTCCAATCGGAATTCGTATGGGTCTTGCAAGATTACTTGAAGTAGATGCGAGTCGTGTTCACGTTGATTTCGCAGGTTTAAATCATATGGTATACGGACTAGATGTATACTTAGATGGTGTAAGTGTAATGGACCGTGTGTTAGAGCTTGTGACAGATCCAGAAAAACAAATTACGATGGAAAATATCGCAGCGCTTAACTGGGAGCCAGACTTTATTCGAGGACTTCGTGCGATTCCATGTCCATACCATCGTTATTACTACAAAACACGTGAAATGTTAGAAGAAGAGAAAGAAGCTTCTGTTGAAAAAGGTACACGTGCAGAAGTAGTAAAACAATTAGAAAATGATTTATTTGAGTTATATAAAGACCCGAACTTAGATATTAAACCACCACAATTAGAAAAACGTGGCGGAGCTTATTATAGTGATGCAGCATGTAGCTTAATTACGTCTATTTACAATAATAAAGGTGATATCCAGCCTGTTAATACACGAAACAACGGAACAATTGCAAGCTTACCACATGATTCAGCTGTTGAAGTGAACTGTATTATTACGAAAGAAGGCCCAAAACCAATTGCAGTTGGAGACCTTCCAGTACCAGTTCGCGGTTTAGTACAACAAATTAAATCATTCGAGCGCACAACAATTGAAGCTGCTGTTACAGGGGATTATCATAAGGCGCTGCTTGCTATGACAATCAATCCACTTGTACCATCAGATAAAGTTGCAAAACAAATTTTAGATGAAATGTTGGAAGCACATAAAGAGTATCTTCCACAGTTCTTTAAAAAGGTAGAGAAGTAAAAGCGGCGCTATTTAGCCCGCTTTTTTTATTCTATTAGGAGGTATTATGATGATTAAGTTAATTGTAAATGCAGATGATTTCGGTCTTACAGAAGGTACAAATTACGGCATTATTGATGGGCATATAAATGGACTTGTAAATTCAACGACGATGATGATGAATATGCCAGGAACAGAGCATGCGGTACGCTTAGCGAAAGAGTACAACCTACTCGGAGTAGGCGTACATCTCGTATTAACGGCAGGAGAACCACTGTTAAAGGATGTACCGTCACTCGTAGGGGAAAACGGATCGTTTCATAAACAAAGTGTTGTAAGGGAAGGGAATATAAATCCAGAAGAAGTTGAGAGAGAATGGACTGCTCAAATTGAGAAGTTTTTATCTTACGGATTAACACCAACTCATTTAGATAGTCATCATCATGTGCATGGTTTACCGATTTTACATGATGTTCTTGAGAGATTAGCGGCTAAATATAATGTTCCGATTCGTCGTTGTGAGGAAGATAGAGCGGTGCATCCATTTTCTGATGTGTTTTACAGTGACTTTTATGCGGATGGTGTGACGGAAGATTACTTTGTGAAGTTAAAAGAAAGAGTACAAGGTGAACAAACGGTAGAAATTATGGTTCATCCAGCTTATATTGATCCAGAGCTTGTGAAGCGTTCTTCTTACGTAATGGATCGTGTGAAGGAATTGCGTATTTTAACAGAGAGTGAGTTGCCAGAAGGCATAGAGCTTGTGACGTTTTAATAGAAAAAACGACGGCTACATCATGCCGTCGTTTTTTCTATTTATAAAATGGACAGAATATATCCGCCAAAGGCTCCCAGTATAACGATAACCCAAGGTGGTGTTTTCCAAAAAGCTAGTAAGCAAAAAAGAAGCGAAGCGAAAACGAAATCTGAAGCATTTATAACTGTACTCGTCCAAATAGGATCGTAAAAAGCGGCAATTAAAATACCAACAACTGCGGCGTTAACACCAAGTAGTGCGCCTTGTATGAATGATATTTTTCTCACACTGTTCCAAAATGGTAAAACACCAATAACGAGTAAGAAAGCAGGGAGGAAAATCGCAATTGTTGCGAGTGTTGCCCCAAGCGTCCCGTTTAATACTGCTCCTATATAAGAGGCGAATGTAAATAGTGGTCCTGGTACTGCTTGTGTTAATCCGTATCCAGCTAGGAACTGTTCTTTCGTCATCATTCCGTTTTGTACGAACTCACCTTCAAGAAGGGGCAGCACGACGTGTCCTCCTCCAAATACAAGTGCGCCAGAGCGATAGAAACTATCAAATAAAGCGATGTAATAAGAAAACGGTCTTAATATCGGTAGCAGTAGTAATAGTCCAAAGAATAAGACGAGACAAGAAACTGCTATCTTTTTTGAAATAGGTACTTTTATATTTTGAGATTGGCTAATTGGTTGGTTGCGATATAAAAACCAACCGATAAAGCCACATATTATAATAAGGATGACTTGTGTCCAACTACTTGGCCATAATAAGGCAATTGCGGCAGTTACAATCGCAATCGTCGCACGGTTGCGATCTGGAGTTAACTTTCGCGCCATTCCCCATATGGCATGAGCGACAATAGCTACTGCTACAAGTTTTAGTCCATGAATCCAGCCAGCACTTCCAAGATCGAACTGATTAAGGAATGAGGCGAAGAAAACTAAAACAAGGACAGACGGTAAAGTGAATCCAATCCATGAAATAATAGCTCCTAATAGTCCGCCTCTTAATAATCCAACCCCCATACCGACTTGACTGCTGGCAGGACCAGGAAGGAATTGACATAGCGCTACTAAATCTCCATAGCTTCGTTCATCCATCCATTTTCTTTTTTGCACGTATTCGTGGTGAAAATAGCCGAGATGAGCGACAGGACCGCCGAATGAAGTAAGTCCTAATTTAAATGAGACGAGAAAAATCTCTAATAATGTGTGAAAGATGTGTTTGTTTTTTTTCAAAATAACCTCCTATAATGTTTTTCTATGTGCATTATACAAGAGACTTTCAATCTACAGGAACGATTTTAATGTAAAGATTTTGTGAATCTTTTCTTTGTAATTAAAATTGAAAAAGTCATAAATGATTATGTCTAAACCATAAAGTAGTAGAAGTAGTGCTGGGAAATTTATATAAGGAGAATGCCTTATGACAACACATTTCTTTGCCAGGTTAACAGGTAAGAGGGAAGTGCCTCCTGTAAATACAGAAGCTTTTGGGGTAGCAGAGTTTATTTTTAGTGATGATTTAACGAAATTGCATTACAGAGTAATACTAAAAAATATAGAAAAGGTTACATCGTGTCAAATTCATTTAGGGAAGTCTACTCAAATTGGTCCTGTTGTTTTATATTTGTATGGTCCACTGGGGCAAGGGATTAGTTTGAACGAGGGAAGTATTACTGGTGTAGTGAATGTAGAGGATTTTGAGGGACCTTTACAAGGGAAATCATTTGTACATTTACTTCAAGAAATTATTCAAGCAAATGTATATGTTAATGTCCATACGAAATCACAAAAAAGAGGAGAAATAAGAGGGCGAGTTAGAAAAGTAAAGAAGTAGAGGAAAAGGCTGTCCATATGTTGGAACAGCCTTTTCTCATTATATAAGGTGCTAGTTTTAGCGATTATTGTCGGTAAATCGATATGTTTTGAAAATCGCTGGTATAATCTGAGTTGCGCCGATATAACTCACGTTACGGTCGATATTTTTAAAAACGGCCTCAATTAATTTTTAACAGGCTGATTTTTAATAAAGAAGTCCATAACGTAAAATACTTCGTCATCAGGTATTTGTATTTCAAATGTATTTTCAATCGGTTGCAATGCTTTTTTTACTTTCATATACATCCAGTATTCATCTTGTCTTCTTTTCTCTTTATCAGGGTGAGGAAGAAGGCTTTCTCCTTTTTGAAGACGGTCAACCATACAGCTCATATGCAGAATAACCCCCATTAAGCTATCAGGAGTTAGCTGTAAGGAAATTAATTCTTGAATTGTATTTAATGCGTAACGAATTGTTTTAATAAGTAATGCCCCATCGTTACGCTGCATTTGTTGTTCAAGAATATCCGCCATTTTTGCATATGTTTCTTCATACGTAATTAATTCTTGAATGGGCTGAATCGCTGTGTAGTTTACGATGTCTTGGAAATGATATGTTAAGCACGGCACTTGCACATCGAAATTCGTGACGATACAAATGATATTACGCTCTTTTTTTATGTTCTCGATCATTTTCGTTAAATCTTTTTCATGGACGATACTAATCGGAATAATTTCAATTAAGTCTTTATCAAATCGTAAATAGTTCTCTAACATTTTTTGAATAGCTAAAGCACTTCCTTCACCAGTTAAACAAGCTGTTAAAATAACAGATTTCATTGGAGAGAGAGGTTTTTTCTTTTCTTCTTGTACGTTTAAGTAAAACGGTGTTAAATTTTTTACTGTTTCATACAGCGCATCTAATGAATAACCGAGCTGAGCTTTTCGAGCTGCTTCTAGTGCATGTGGTGTGCTCGTCATCGAGAGAACACGTACAGGGATTTTGAACTCCGTTTCTAATATGTCACCGATATAAGCAAGTGACCCCATATCGACAAGTAAGAGAAGCCCATTTACATTTTGTAGTGTTTTCATATACACTTTCACACGTTCCAAGAAATCTTTCGGTGATTCGTGTAACGGCATATCAATACCGGTTACTTCCTCAATGCCGAGAAGTTCGTTTGCAACGTTTGCCATTTCAGTTGCGATACCATTACCGTGTGCTAATATTAATACTTTTACTTCTGTTTGTGAGGCAGGAATTGGATCAACAACGAAGAACATTGTTAAAAAGCCAGCTTCATCAATAGGCATTGTTATTTGTAATTCTTCCTCCAGTAGTTGAATGCATTGCATAGCTACGGAAAAAGCTTCTTTATATTTCGTACGAATTTGATTTAATTGTGGGTGATGTATTTGTTTTCCACTTTGTAAACGTTGTAGAGTTGTCTGTACATGTAAACTTAAAGCAAGAAATACTTTTTCATCAAACGTCTTAGATAAATGCTTTTCAGCAAGTTCCGCTATTTTTTCACATACGGAAACGATATTACGATCCACAATTTTAAAAACATTTTCATGGCTTGTTTTTTTGGATATTTGGTTAAAATATTGTACGAAAAAGCTTTGAACATCATTTTCTATTAGTAATTCTAATTCTTCCTCTTCAATACCACGTGCTTGAAGTTCTTCGTATTTATAGTCAATATAATCGTAAATAGAAGAGCGTTTTTCATCTTCTGTTTTATGATTACTCCAACCTTCCTCACCTGTAAATACAAATGTTTCATTTGGTATTTGGTATAAGTGACGGCTCTTCCTTTCAATGAACAACCCTTCTTTCATATACCAAGGTAAATCTGTACTTGAAACATAGACAGAATCACGTTTCTTTGTGACCAAATCAGAATAGGCTTTCGCACAGGCAATTTGAACATCTGTTTTTAATTGACCGATGTTATTGGGACAATTGTAAAAGACGAAAGCACGCATTGCATTTGGGCTAACGTGAATGTCTTTTCGCAGACGAATTGCTTCATTTGTGAAAAATAGCTGTAGTAAAGCAAAGCGCTCTTTATGTGTACGCTCACGAAGTGGTGGCAGCGTAACAGTCATCGGTATACGTCTTGTAAATGTTTTTAATAAAAATGAATTTGGTTCTTCTGTTGTTGCAGTAATGATTAATACTTGTGCTTTACGTTCGTTCTCTGTTTCTCCAAGGCGGCGGTATACTCCGCGGTCAATAAAGGTGAAAAGCATTTCTTGTCCCTCTGGAGGCAGGCGATGTACTTCATCTAAGAAAAGAATTCCTTCATGTGCTTTTTCAATTAACCCTTTTTGATCACTTGCTCCTGTATAAGCTCCTTTTTTAATCCCAAATAATTGCCCGAGTAGTAACTGTGGATTATTTGCATAATCAGCACAGTTAAAGACGATAAATGGTGCATCTTTGGGAAGCTGTTCAACTTCAATTGCATATTCGTGCATTAAAGAAGCAAACATAGACTTTCCGACCCCTGTTTCTCCCAGTAGTAAAGTATGCATACCGTTTGGAGGATAGAGAATAGAAGCTTTCGCTTTTTCAATTGCAATTTTAAGGCTCGTATTTTCAATTGCAAATGTATCCAATGAAGTTATGTCTTTTGAATGCGTTTCCAACGAAGTGTTCGTTTCTATGTAAAAACGAACAGGTCGCGTATTTGTTTTTAATAAACGTTTATCCTTTACAAGTTTGTTTAAATCGCTACTTACATTGGCGCGATCTAGTTGCAGAAATGTAGCGAGTTCTGATGCGGTTACACCTTCTGTATAATTGCCTTTTTGTATTGCGTTAAAAATGAGATCTATTCGTTTCATTTCTATTCACCTCGAAACTTCATCACTATTTAAAATTTTACACAAAAATGGGAAGGGTGGGAAGAGAAAAATAAAACAGCTTTAGCACATAGGCACTAAAGCTGTTACAATCTTGTGTCTTTCCAAAAATTTACCTTGAGATGAGAAGAAGGATTATAGGGAAGAAGTTTGTATCCTTGTGACTGTAAATAATCAATTACTTTTGGCAGTATTTGTACGGTTACACTCGAATCATGCATTAAAATGACTTCGACTTGTTCATCACTTTGATTACGTACTCTTTCGAGTATGGCAGAAGGATTGTCATAGCTTTTCCAGTCGTATGTATCGATCGTCCAATCCCACATTTTATACTGGGCCGATACAAGTGCGTCACGGTAATTCTTTTTTAAGTAAGGCATACTACCATATGGAACGCGAACGAGATGTGTATTTAATTTCGTAACTTGCTGGACAATGCTTTGTGTTTGCTCCATTTCTGCAATTAAAGTGGAAGGGTCACCAGTGTAAAGGCGTTTTACATCGTGTGACATACTGTGAAGTCCGATATAATGTCCGTCTTTAATTAATCGTTGCATTGTCTTTTTATAATGTGGTACTTTTCCACCAATAACAAAGAAAGTTGCTTTTCCGTTCTTTTCTTTTAAGATGTTTAAAATTTGTGTAGTATATTTGTTTGGCCCATCATCAAATGTTAAGTACGCAATTTTTTGTGTAGGAGAAGTTGTTTCAGTATTTGGATGATATTCAGCAGGAATAACAGTTGTTGCTTCAGTATTAGATGATACGTACATAGTAATCGTTAAAAATAAAATAATACATTGAAATACTCGCTTGATCATAACATTCACCCTCAGTTTGACAATCAAGATGTAAAAAAGAAAACTTGATACTTTTCTTATTATGTATATCTTTCTCCAATAGAGGAACTCTCAAACAATCTATATTTTGGAAATATAAAATGAGAATAAAAAATAGCATCCTCTTATAAAAAAGAGGATGCTATTTGAATATTTCATAATTGAAAAGGCTATACTACAATTAGTCTTCGCGTTTTTTCACTTTTTTATAAAAGGAAATGATTGGTTTGTAGCGTTCATGTACAAGCCCGATTATTTCAGCGATGATTTCTGTGAAGAAAATCAAAGCGAAAAGAAGAATAATGGATAGCCATAACGTTGCACTAGTGAAAATAATGGCATTTACACTAAAGAAAATACCGAATGCGTATATAATTAGTACCGTTTTGCGATGAGAGAATCCCATTGCAAGTAAGCGGTGATGTAAATGCGATTTATCTGGTGCTGAAATAGGTTTTTTATTTACGATACGACGGATGATTGCAAAGATCGTATCAAATATAGGTACACCTAAAATGATAATTGGAACGATAAAACTGAATAACGTTACACTTTTGTATAATCCAAGTAACGATATAACAGAAATACAGTATCCTAAAAATAGTGCTCCTGTATCTCCCATGAAAATTTTTGCTGGATGGAAGTTGTAGAATAAAAATCCAATTGTACTTGCTAATATAATTAATGCGAGTGGCAAGATAATAGCTGTTCCAGTACCCCATGGGCTAGTGAAGGCCATATATGCTAGCGTTGCAAGTACGATAGATGAAATCCCAGCAGATAATCCATCTAAGCCGTCAATTAAGTTGATTGCATTTGTAATACCTACAAGCCAAAATACTGTAATTGGATAAGCAAGCCATCCAAGTTCAGTATCCCCAAGGAATGGGATATATAATACTTGCACTAATAATCCACTTTTTACAATCATAATGGCAACTAACAGTTGTCCACCGAATTTTACTCTCGCAGATAACTCGTACATATCATCTAAAATTCCGATGATTACAATGATAATCGCACCTAGCGTTATCGATAACATTCTTTGCTCATATAAGCCGCCGACAACAAATCCTACAGCTACACCAATAAATATTGCTAACCCGCCAAGACGTGGCATAATCTTTTGGTGCACTTTACGTGCGTTTGGCTTATCTGTCGCTCCTATTTTAAAAGCTAATTTAATAACTAAAGGAGTAACGACGAGTACAGTGATGAAAGATGCCAAAATGGCATAAATCACTTGTGAGTCCATTAATACCCCACCCTTTATAGTCTAACGTAATTTTTTTTTTGAAAATATATTTATCTGAAAATTATGATGTTTATTTACAGGCTCATAACATATGGTATCACAAAAAGATTAGAATTCAATCTTTTTTTCTTTTTACGGTTAATGGAAGCGAATAGAATATATGACAATTGTATATAGAATGTTGAATCATATAAGAAGGTTAATCGTACTGGACTTCGGAATGTGACATTTTCTCTTTTTCTTCGATAGTGAATACTTTTATTTCAGTATTATAAGTGTTGCACGTAGAAATGAGTAAGTCTCGTGTTAAAATGTGGGAATTTATTACGCGTAAACTGGCAGCCTCATTCTTACTGATTAAGTTTTACTTTATAGTGCATTTAATTTTACAAAAACTTTAAAAAAAATAAGAGAAGTAATTCATATAATGAAAAAGGAAAAGGGTTTTCTCATTTTTAACGTGAGAGGGGGAAGCGCAGGGAGAATTCTAATTTTCATATCTTTTCTATTGTAAATTCCTGTGCGAAAAAGAAATGAAAATTACGATAGTAGGTACTGGATATGTTGGGTTGATTACAGGAGTAGGATTGGCAAAATTGGGGCATTCAGTTATATGTTTTGATATAGATAATGAAAAAATTGAACGGATAAAACAAGGGGATTTACCTATTTATGAGGTTAGATTACATGAATTAATAAATTATGCATATGAGAATAATGCTTTAACTTTTACATCAAATAAAGAAGAGGCATTTGATGATGTAGAGTTTATATTTATTGCAGTTGGAACACCACCTTTATTAGATGGGACGGCAGACTTAACGTATATTCAGAGTGCTTGTAACGATATTGGATTATATGTGACGAACGATATTATTGTTGTTACGAAAAGTACAGTTCCAGTAGGTACAAATGATGTAATGAAGGGATGGATTGAGGAGAAATTAAAAGGGAGGCATACAGTACATATCGTATCGAATCCAGAGTTTTTGCGTGAAGGTTCAGGTATTTATGATTTCTTTCATGGAGATCGTATTGTAATTGGAGCGGATAGTGAGGAAGTAGCAAGAAGAGTAGAGAGTTTGTATAGTGAATTATGTTTAGAAATGTATGTTACAGATATTAAAAGTGCAGAGATGATTAAATACGCGTCGAATGCCTTTTTAGCTACAAAGATTAGTTTCATTAATGAAATTTCAAATATATGTGAGAAGGTAGGCGCGAATATATTGGATGTTGCAAAAGGGATGGGAATGGATAAGAGAATTGGTGCATCTTTTTTAAATGCGGGCATTGGCTACGGAGGATCGTGTTTTCCGAAAGATACGAAAGCGCTGGTGCAAATTGCGGGAAATGTTGCTCATGATTTTCGTTTGTTAAAAGCGGTTATTGAAGTAAATAATAAGCAACAGCTGCTATTGATTGAAAAAGCGAAAAAAGTTATGAACATGAGTAAAAAGCGGATTGCAGTTCTTGGCGCATCCTTTAAACCGAATACGGATGATATTAGAGAGGCATCATCTCTTATTATAATAGAAGCATTACTTAATATAGGTGCAGAAATTGTTCTTTACGACCCAAAAGCAATTCAATATGTAAAAAATATATTTGGAGATGCTATACAATATAGTAGATGTATAGATGAATCGATTAGAGATGCGAGTGCGGTTTTTATCGTAACAGAATGGGAAGATATTCAAACTTATCCGTTAGAAAAGTACGTACAACTTATGAGGGAGCCTATTTTATTTGATGGGAGAAATTGTTATACTGATGAAGATGTTAAGAAACAAAAGATAGATTATTACTCGGTGGGAAGAAAAAGTATTTGTAATAGAAAAGTTTCTGTTATGCGTTAAAAAGGGATGTACTCATGCATATTTTTATATGTCATAATAGGAGCTGTAATTAGTGAAAGAAAAGAGGCAATCACATGACTGAACGTTTAAAAGTAATGACAATTTTCGGGACACGTCCAGAAGCAATTAAAATGGCACCTCTTGTATTAGAGTTGCAAAAACACCCAGAAAAAATTGAATCGATTGTGACTGTAACAGCACAGCATCGCCAAATGTTAGATCAAGTATTAAGTATCTTTGGAATTACGCCAGATTTCGATTTAAATATCATGAAAGACCGCCAAACTTTAATTGATGTTACAACGCGTGGTTTAGAAGGTTTGGATAAAGTAATGAAAGAAGCGAAGCCGGATATTGTACTTGTACATGGTGATACAACAACAACATTTATTGCAAGCTTAGCTGCTTTTTATAATCAAATTCCAGTAGGTCATGTTGAGGCGGGCCTTCGTACGTGGGATAAGTATTCTCCATACCCAGAAGAGATGAATCGTCAATTAACAGGTGTAATGGCGGATCTTCATTTCTCACCAACAGCAAAATCAGCAACGAACTTACAGAAGGAAAATAAAGATGAGTCACGTATTTTCATCACAGGAAATACAGCGATTGACGCGCTACAAACGACTGTAAAAGAAACATATAGTCATCCTGTACTAGAGAAACTTGGAAATGATCGTCTTGTACTTATGACAGCTCACCGCCGTGAAAACTTAGGTGAACCGATGCGTAATATGTTCCGTGCAATTAAGCGTCTTGTTGACAAACATGAAGATGTACAAGTTGTGTACCCTGTTCATATGAACCCTGTTGTTCGTGAAATAGCAAATGAAATTTTAGGTGAACATAACCGTATTCATTTAATTGAGCCGCTAGATGTAATTGATTTCCACAATGTTGCAGCTCGTTCATACTTAATGTTAACGGATTCTGGTGGTGTACAAGAAGAAGCTCCATCACTTGGTGTACCAGTTCTTGTTCTTCGTGATACAACAGAGCGCCCTGAAGGTATTGAAGCAGGTACGCTGAAATTAGCAGGAACAGACGAAGAGACAATCTTTGGTCTTGCTGATGAGCTGTTATCAGATAAAGAAGCTCATGATAAGATGGCGAAAGCATCTAACCCTTACGGTGATGGTCGTGCATCAGAGCGTATTGTAGAAGCGATTTTACAACACTTTAATAAGTAAATAAAAAAAGGCCCAATCGGATAGATTGGGCCTTTTTGTTACGGCTGATTGCGCATAATCCACTCTGCATGAGCATTTGTAGAAGGTGGCGGATCAGTTGGTGTTTTATTTTGGTTTGTCTCTTTTTTTGTTTGTTCGTTAGAGTTAGAACTTGAATCAGGATTTGAGTTGTTTTTTGTAGTTGGATTTTTTGCTTTTTCTCCTAATTCTTTTTCAATTTCGTTACGCACCGTTTCTACACTGATTGGATCTGGAAGGAAGTAATAAATACCGCCTATCTTTTTGTCTTCGCCTTCAAGCTTTAACGTTTGCATTGTAGAAGGATCAAATCCAGAAAGTTTATTGTAAAGAGCAAGTCCGTCTGAAATAGGAATGTCGGTTTTTATATATTTTCCAACGACAGCTGTTAAATCTTTAATTTTAAATACAGTAGAGGTGGAGTTTAGTTTATGAGCAACAGCGGCCAGTAATTGTCTTTGTCTAGCAGCTCGACCATAATCGCCATTTGGATCTTGCTTTCGCATACGGACGTAAGCAAGTGCTTCTTCACCGTTTAAGTTTTGCTGTCCTTGCTTAAATTGAATTTTTTTGTAGTAATCCACGTCAGAGCGCTCCCAGAAATCGAAGGGTACGTCAACGGTAACGCCGCCAACAGCATCAACGATACCTTTAAAGCCTTGGAAATCAATTTTAATATAATGGTCTACAGGAACTTTTAGAAAGCCTTCGACAGTTTTGATTGCCATTTCTTCTCCGCCGTAAGCATGGGCAGCGTTAATTTTGTCTTCCTTATTTTTTCCAACAATTTTAACTCGAGAATCACGAGGAATACTCATAAGTGAAATCTTTTGCGTTTTTGGATTGACTGTTGCAAACATTAATGAGTCTGTACGACCATTTTGACCATCTGTCGCATAATCTTCTATACCCATAATGAGAATTGTAAAAGGTTCCTTTGTAATTTCTACATCTTGGTTTCTTAAATCTGATTTTTCACGAGTAAAACCACTATACATCCCCATAAGAGAAGAGTAAGAATTTAACACATAAACTCCTATGCTGCCAAATAAAAATGCGAAAATAAGGAAGAAGAAAAGTTTCCTTCTTCGCTTCTTTTTTATTCTGCTATTTTGGAGATGATAATAACGTTCTTCCATATATAATCTCCTTAGTTCGTTAGTTCATTTGTAGGGAAGTAATTCACTACATTAATCTTTGAAGGTGATAAATGGGTTATTCTTAGATAACATCTTGTTCTAAGTACAACATATCTCCTTCTGTAATTGTACATTTCCCGTTTGTTAATTCAATCATCCAATCTGTAAATGCTTGTTTGCCGTCTTCTTCTACATACGTATCAAATGTGACATTTTCTAGATAATGAATATCTTTAATGGCATATTTTGAATTGCGTAATTCATTTTCCACTTTGCCAAGTAATGTGTAATCAATCTCGGTTTGCATCACACGCATTAGTTTTCGCTGGACAACACCGACATGATTAACGCCTTCGCTTGTACACTTTCCATATGCACGAATTAATCCACCTGCGCCAAGTTTAATGCCACCAAAATAGCGTGTTACGACGACGACGGTATCTTTTAGTCCACGTTTTTTAAGTACTTCCAGCATTGGTACGCCAGCTGTACCGCTAGGCTCACCGTCATCATTTGCTTTTTGAATATGATCTTGTTCGCCAATTAAATAAGCGGAACAATTATGTGTTGCATTCCAATGTTGTTTTTTTATTTTTTGTATAAATTCTTGAGCCTCTTCCTCAGTTGTTGCTCGGCTAATATAACAAATAAATCTTGATTTTTGAATGACGATTTCGTGTTCGCCGTAGTCTTTGATTGTTAAATATTGTAATAGCACTTGTGTACGCCCCTATCTATCAAAATGACTAGTACTTTCCATTTTAAAAGCGAGCCTTTTTATATTCAAACATTTTTTCTAAATATGCTGAAGTTTTTGGTGAGTATTTTATCTTTTTGTTGTAATTTGTCGAGATGGTAGGTATAATTTCAACCGGCATTTTCATGTATGGATGCACCATTTGTAGTTTTCGTGTAAAATTAGGAAATAAAACTTTTTATAAGGCAGGTACGAAAATGAAAATAGCTATTGTTACTGATAGTACGGCATATATACCGAAGCAAATTCGTGATGAACTCAATATATATATGATTCCATTAAACGTTGTGTTTGGAACAGAATCTTATCAAGAAGAAGCTGAAATTTCAGCAGATGATTTTTATGTGAAAGTACGTGAACAAGAGGAACTTCCAAAAACTTCTCAACCAGCAATCGGAAAGTTTGTTGAGCTATATGAAGAACTAGCTAAAGATTATGATGCAGTTATTAGTATTCACCTATCAAGTGGAATTAGTGGTACATATCAAACATCAACGACAGCTGGACAGATGGTAGAGGGTATTGATGTATACACGTATGACTCTGAAATTAGTTGTGAAGTACAAGGATTTTATGTGCGTGAAGGTGCAAAGTTAGCAAGTGAAGGAAAGAACCCAAAAGAAATTATCGCTCGTTTTGATGAAATGAAGAAAACGATGGACGCCTATTTTGTAGTTGATGATTTACATCATTTACAGCGTGGTGGTCGATTGAATAGCGCGCAAGCTTTCATCGGCAGTCTGTTACAAGTGAAGCCAGTTTTATATTTTAGAGATAAAATCATTATTCCGTTTGAAAAGATTCGTACACGTAAAAAAGCATTAAAACGTATCATTGAAATTTTTGATGAGCAAGCAAGTAAAGGTGTACCTATGGAAGCAGTTATCATTCATGCGCAACGTGAAGAGGAAGCGAATGAATGGAAGAAAGAATTAGAAGCAAAATATCCTCACGTCACAATTCGTACAGGTTATTTTGGAGCTGTAATTGGTACACACTTAGGTGAAGGTGCATTAGGTCTTGGATGGTATACGAAGTAATAAAGATATAAAAAGCTCTCTTTTTAAGAGGGTTTTTTTACGGGTATGTTACGTTTAGTTGACAAGTTAATATTTGGAAATGGTAAAATGTACGTAAAATAAAATGATGAGGAAAGTTTTATAACTTACTTTTTACAAGAAACTATATTATAATAGAAGAGAGGTGAAACATATGGAGCATAATTCTTGTTTATGTCCAAAGTTTGAGTCAGCTTTTACTCTGCTTAGTAAGAAGTGGACTGGCTTAATTATTAAATCTTTGCTTGAAGAGTCGAAACGTTTTAGAGAAATCGCAGATATTATCCCAAATATGAGCGATCGTATGTTGTCAGAGCGTTTAAAGGAATTGGAAAGCGAGGGCATTGTAGTTCGTAATGTCTATCCAGAAGTACCAGTTCGAATCGAGTATGGCTTAACTGACAAGGGAAAAGCGTTAGAAAGTGTTATGGATGAGGTCCAAAATTGGGCTGAGAAATGGATGAAGTAGTATTTCATTTGTATTCGTATTCGTATATTTAATAAAACGTAAGGGATTCCTTACGTTTTTTCTTTGTTTATAGAAGTGAGAAAAGTATATAAATTTCTACACATACATACAAAAATATACGCATTTTGCGCTAGAGCTACATATAATATTACATTTGTTTTACAAAAACGTAACATTAGCAAAAAAAATCCCGAATTATGGTATAAATTTTATAGGTTATATACGGAAAAAGAAAAAAGAAAGCGGTGTAAAAAATAAAATGAAAAAGCTAAAAATGGCATCTTGTGCATTAGTTGCAGGATTAATGTTTTCTGGGCTAACACCAAATGTATTTGCAGAAGATAAAATTTCTGACGTGAAATCACAAATTAACACACAAAATGACACTTTACATAAACAACAACAAGAACGTGATGAATTACAAAAGCAAATGAATGACTTAAACAAAACAATTCAAGGTTTAGATAAATCTGTTCAAGAGAATGCTGCAAAGCTTGATGAAACAATGAAAAAAGTTTCTGATACTGAGCAATTAATTGAAAAGAAAAATAAAGATATTGCAGAATTACAAACAAAGATTGCAAAACGTGAAGAGCTATTAAGAAAGCGTTTAGTTGCACTTCAAGAACAACCAAATACGAACGTTGTAACAGAAGTTCTTGTAAACTCTAAAAACGTTGCAGATTTAGTTGATCGTTTAACTTCTGTTTCTAAAATTCTTGAGTCTGATGAAGATATCATGAAAACACAACAAGAAGACCAAGCTAGTGTGAAAAAAGATGTTGCAACGGTAAAAGAGAAACAAAAAGAATTAAAAGAAGCACAAGCTCAAATTGAAACTGCTAAGAAAGAACTTGACGCTGAAAAAGAGAAAAAAGCAACAGCAGTAAACGATTTAAGCGGTAAAATGGATACAGTTGTAACTTCAATGACAAGTACGGAAGGTCAATTGAAAGAGCTTGAGAAACAAGCACTGCAATTACAACGCATTGCAGAAGAAGAAGCACAAGCAAAAGCTGCACAAGAAGCTGCTGCTCAAAAACAAGCAGAGCAAGCTGCTAAAGCTGCGCAAGCTCAGCCAGCACAAGCACCTGCAGAGCAAGCTGCACCAGCAAACAATGGTGGACAAGCTCAAAAAGAAGAGCCTAAAAAAGAAGAACCAAAAAAAGAAGAGCCTAAGAAAGAAGCACCTAAACAAGAAGAGAAAAAGGCAGCTCCAAATGTGGGTGGCGTAATTGGTAAAGCACAAAGCTACTTAGGTTTACCATATGTTTGGGGAAGTGCATCCCCATCAAACGGTGGTTTTGATTGTAGTGGATTCATTTCTTACATCTTTGGTGTAGGTCGTCAAGACGTTAGGGGTTACTGGAACTCAGTTTCTAAAGTAGATAGCCCACAACCAGGAGACTTAGTATTCTTCCAAGGTACTTATAAAGCAGGTCCATCTCACATTGGTATTTATGTTGGTAATGGCCAAATGATTCATGCTAGTGATAAAGGAATTGCGTACGGTGATATTAACAGTTCGTATAACCAAAAACATTTCTTAGGATACGGTCGATTCTAGGATTTATAAAAGAATAAAAAACGTGTATAAAGTCGATAGCTTACTATTTTATAAGTAGGTTATCGGCTTTTTTGAGTTTTTACGAGATGATGAGAAAGGTTTATAGTAGTGCTGGAGGTGATTGTTGATGGTAGCGGGGAAACAGTTGCTATTAGAAGAACTTTCTTCAGATTTACAGAGGAAATTAAACGATTTGAAAAAGAAGGGAGAGATTGTATGTGTACAAGGTGTAAAAAAGAAGAATTCTAAATATATGTGCCAACGCTGTGGAAATGTAGATCGGCGGCTATTTGCGTCGTTTTTATGTAAAAGGTGCAGTAAAGTGTGCACATATTGCCGGAAGTGTATAACGATGGGGAGAGTAAGTGAATGTGCTGTACTTGTTCGCGGGATTGCTGAAAGAAAGAGAGAAAAGAATTCAAATTTGTTACAGTGGAACGGGACGTTGTCTACTGGCCAGAATTTGGCGGCGCAAGGAGTTATAGAGGCTATTAAGCAAAAAGAATCATTTTTTATTTGGGCTGTATGCGGGGCTGGGAAAACAGAGATGTTGTTTTACGGTATTAACGAAGCGCTTCAAAAAGGAGAAAGAGTTTGTATCGCAACGCCAAGAACGGATGTTGTTTTGGAATTAGCACCGAGATTACAAGAAGTATTTCCATATATAAAGGTAGCGGCTTTATATGGAGGGAGTGTAGATAAAGAAAAAGATGCAGTATTAGTCGTTGCGACCACGCATCAATTATTACGTTATTATAGTGCGTTTCATGTCATAGTTGTAGATGAGATAGATGCTTTTCCATATTGTGCAGATCAAATGTTACAGTACGCGGTAAAACAAGCGATGAAAGAAAAAGCGGCGCGTATTTATTTAACTGCGACTCCAGATGAAACGTGGAAGCGAAAATTTAGAAAAGGTGAACAAAAAGGTGTTATTGTTTCTGGACGATATCACCGTCATCCGTTGCCAGTTCCTCTATTTTGCTGGTGCGGAAATTGGAAGAAAAGCCTCAACCGTGAAAGAATTCCTCGAGTTTTACTACAATGGTTAAAGATGCACTTAAACAAAAAGTATCCTGTTTTTTTATTCGTTCCCCATGTACGATATATAGAAGAAATAAGCTCGTTATTGAAATCATTGCATAATAAAGTTGAAGGGGTACATGCAGAAGATCCGATGAGAAAAGAGAAAGTCGCAGCGTTCAGAAAGGGAGAAATCCCATTATTAGTTACAACGACAATTTTAGAGCGAGGCGTAACGGTGAAAAATTTGCAAGTTGCAGTTTTAGGGGCGGAAGAAGAAATATTTTCAGAAAGTGCGCTCGTACAAATTGCGGGCCGAGCAGGGCGGAGCTTTGAAGCACCGTATGGAGAGGTCATTTATTTTCACTATGGCAAGACAGAGGCGATGGTGCGCGCGAAAAAACATATTCAAGGTATGAATAAAAATGCGAAAGAACAAGGATTGATCGATTAATGCATTGTTTACTTTGTGATGAGTGTTTTGTAGAAAAGGTTAGTTGGTACACTTTTTTTGTAAAGTGTCATAGAAAATATATATGTGATAGATGTGAGCAGAAACTTTCCTATATTATAGGAGAAATTTGCATGGAGTGCGGGCGACCTTTAGAATTTGTTCCTGCCTCATTTCAAGAAGACGGTATTTGTATAGATTGTATAAGGTGGATGAAAGAGGAGAAGTATCGTTCTTTTAAAAACCGTTCGTTATATATGTATGATGATGAGATGAAAGAAATAGTAGCGCAGTTTAAGTTTCGGGGGGATGCAGAGTTAGTGCACATTTTTTATCGTCCTTTTCGAAGTTTATTTCAAAAGTGTTTTGCCAATGTTTCAACTGTTATCGCTGTTCCGCTTAGTAAGGAAAGGGAAGTTGAACGTGGTTTTAATCAAGCTGAGTTATTAGCAACTTGTTTGCCTGTCAAAATTTCTTATCCATCATTAAGAAGAAGGGAAACAGAAAAGCAAAGTAAGAAGACACGTAAAGAAAGGGTGTCAGGAAGCAATCCTTTTTATTTTCAGGGAGAAGAGATGTTTTCTGGGCAACATATTTTACTCGTTGATGACGTGTATACGACAGGGATTACGGTCAGGCAAATCGGAAGTTTGTTATATGAAAGAGGGGCAAGGGAAGTATCTAGTTTGACACTTTGTAGAAGTTAATATGGCAGTGTCGAAAGGGATAAGAAAAAGGCGATAAGTCTTCTTTGACTTCATATGTTGTCATTCGTTATAGTCAAAATATGGGGCGAATACCCTGATTTTTAGAGTGAAGGGAATGGAATGAACATGCAAGGAAGAGTGAAATGGTTCAATGCAGAAAAGGGATTTGGGTTTATTGAGCGTGAAGATGGTGACGATGTATTTGTCCATTTTTCTGCTATTCAACAAGATGGGTATAAGTCATTGGAAGAAGGGCAACAAGTAGAGTTTGACATTGTAGATGGAGCACGTGGACCACAAGCAGCTAATGTTGTGAAACTGTAGGGTATATTGTTTTGGGAAGAGAAAGCTGCGTTTGTGGCAACGTTATATATATGTAGTAGAACCTCTTGTTTTTCGCAAGGGGTTTTTGTTATAGGGTAAGTTGTCAAAAAGTTGTTTCTTTTCTGTAACGAATTGTCCACAGAAATATTCGTTATTCACGATGTTAATAGGATAAAATAAAGATAGAAACGATGCATCTTTTCATTTCAACAAAAAACGATAAAAAAATCGCAATTCCACTAATTTTTTTAAAAAAGTTAGAAGGAGTTTTTAAGCCAATGTCGAAATTATAGTACATAGGCTTGAAAGGAGGAATTCATCTATGAAATTCAACATTCGTGGTGAAAATATTGAAGTAACTCCAGCATTAAAGGAATATGTAGAGAAAAAACTAAGTAAGTTAGAGCGTTATTTTGATACATTCCCAGAGATTAAAGTTAATTTAAAAGTATACTCTGACAAGCAACGTGTCGAGGTAACAATTCCATTTACTGATTTATTACTTCGTGCAGAAGAAACTAATAGCGATATGTACGCTGCTATCGATTTAGTAGTTGATAAAATTGAGCGACAAATTCGTAAACATAAAACAAAAGTAAATCGTAAGTTACGTGAGAAAGGTTCTATAAAAACGAACTTTATCCTTCCAGAAGCAGTAGCTGTTTTGGATGAGGTAGAAGAAGATGAATTAGAACTTGTACGTACAAAACGATTCGATTTAAAGCCGATGGACGTTGAAGAGGCAATCCTACAAATGGATATGCTAGGACATAATTTCTTCGTCTTCACAAATGCTGATACAAACGAAACTAATGTTGTATATGGCCGTAAAGATGGGAAATACGGTTTAATCGAAACTAAATAATAATTCGAAAGCGCAGCCAAATGAGGCTGCGCTTTTTTTGCTGAAAATAGATTTTTAAAAAACTTTTCTTAATTTAGAACGAGACAATCGGCCGATTGTTGTCATAGTTATAAGACAAGTGTTACAATTATCATTAGGTATATACATTTTAGTTTTTTTAATTAGGAGAAAAATTGGCATAACATACATTTGATTTTTATAACGACTGATTGTAATAGAGAAAAAGAAAAACAATCGGAAGTTTTATTTTAATAAAAAGAGGAGCGTATTTCCTATGATCGGTATTTTAAAAAAGGTGTTTGATGTAAATCAACGCCAAATTAAACGTATGCAAAAGACAGTTGAGCAAATTGATGCATTAGAGTCATCTATTAAGCCACTAACTGATGAACAATTAAAAGGAAAGACGCTTGAATTTAAAGAACGTCTAACAAAAGGTGAAACAGTAGATGATTTACTACCTGAAGCTTTTGCAGTTGTTCGCGAAGCGGCAACTCGTGTTCTTGGAATGCGTCCATATGGCGTACAGTTAATGGGTGGTATTGCCTTACATGAAGGGAATATTTCTGAGATGAAAACGGGTGAAGGTAAAACGTTAACATCTACATTACCTGTATATTTAAATGCTTTAACAGGAAAAGGTGTTCACGTTGTTACAGTCAATGAATATTTAGCACAACGTGATGCGAGCGAAATGGGACAACTTCATGAGTTCCTTGGCTTAACGGTAGGAATTAACTTAAATAGTATGTCACGCGAAGAGAAACAAGAGGCTTATGCTGCTGATATTACGTATAGCACAAATAATGAGCTTGGATTCGATTACTTACGTGATAACATGGTTTTATATAAAGAGCAGTGCGTTCAACGTCCACTTCACTTTGCTATTATCGATGAAGTCGATTCTATTTTAGTCGATGAAGCACGTACGCCGCTTATTATTTCAGGACAAGCTCAAAAATCAACAGAGCTATACATGTTTGCAAATGCATTTGTTCGTACGTTAGAAAATGAAAAAGATTATTCATTTGATGTGAAAACGAAAAATGTAATGCTAACAGAAGATGGTATTACGAAAGCAGAGAAAGCTTTCCATATTGAAAACTTATTCGATTTAAAACATGTAGCACTTCTTCACCATATTAATCAGGGGCTTCGTGCACACGTTGTTATGCATCGTGATACAGATTATGTTGTACAAGAAGGCGAAATCGTAATTGTAGACCAATTCACTGGTCGTCTTATGAAAGGTCGTCGTTATAGCGAAGGATTACACCAAGCGATTGAAGCAAAAGAAGGTGTAGAAATTCAAAATGAAAGCATGACGCTTGCAACAATTACATTCCAGAACTACTTCCGTATGTATGAAAAATTATCTGGTATGACTGGTACAGCGAAAACAGAGGAAGAGGAATTCCGTAACATTTACAATATGAACGTTATTGTAATTCCGACAAACAAACCGATTATTCGTGATGATCGTGCCGATTTAATCTTTAAATCAATGGAAGGTAAGTTCAATGCTGTTGTTGAGGATATTGTAAATCGTCATAAAAAAGGACAACCTGTTCTTGTAGGTACAGTTGCAATTGAAACTTCAGAGCTTATTTCAAAAATGTTAACGCGTAAAGGTGTACGTCATAACATCTTAAATGCGAAAAACCATGCTCGTGAAGCAGATATCATTGCAGAGGCTGGTATGAAAGGTGCTGTAACAATCGCGACGAACATGGCAGGTCGTGGTACAGATATTAAGCTTGGAGACGATGTGAAAAACGTTGGTTTAGCAGTTATCGGTACAGAGCGTCACGAAAGTCGTCGTATTGATAATCAGTTACGTGGTCGTGCTGGTCGTCAAGGGGACCCTGGTGTTACGCAGTTCTACTTATCGATGGAAGATGAATTAATGCGCCGATTTGGTTCAGATAATATGAAAGCAATGATGGACCGCCTTGGTATGGATGATTCTCAGCCGATTGAAAGTAAAATGGTTTCTCGTGCGGTAGAATCTGCACAAAAACGTGTTGAAGGAAATAACTATGATGCACGTAAGCAGTTACTGCAATATGATGATGTACTTCGTCAGCAACGTGAAGTTATTTACAAACAGCGTCAAGAGGTAATGGAGTCTGACAACTTACGCGGCATTATTGAAGGTATGATGAAATCTACAGTAGAACGTGCTGTTGCTCTTCATACACAAGAGGAAATTGAAGAAGATTGGAACATTAAAGGTCTTGTTGACTACTTAAATACAAACCTTCTTCAAGACGGAGATGTAAAAGAAGAAGAATTACGTCGCCTTGCTCCTGAGGAAATGAGCGAGCCAATTATTGCGAAATTAATTGAGCGATACAATGAAAAAGAAAAGCTTATGCCAGAAGAGCAAATGCGTGAGTTTGAGAAGGTTGTTGTATTCCGCGTTGTAGATACGAAATGGACAGAGCATATTGATGCGATGGATCACCTTCGTGAAGGTATTCATTTACGTGCTTACGGTCAAATCGATCCACTTCGTGAGTACCAAATGGAAGGATTCGCGATGTTCGAGTCAATGGTTGCTTCTATTGAAGAGGAAATTTCTCGTTACATTATGAAAGCTGAAATTGAACAAAACTTAGAACGTCAAGAAGTTGTTCAAGGTGAAGCTGTTCATCCTTCTAGCGATGGCGAAGAAGCAAAGAAAAAGCCAGTTGTAAAAGGTGACCAAGTGGGCCGCAACGATTTATGTAAATGTGGTAGCGGTAAAAAATATAAAAACTGCTGTGGTATCGTTCAGTAATATAGGACGGTAGCTTAGGCTGTTTTGCAAACTTTTATATCAAAAATGTATAATTAAGAAGGATTAAACTCTCTCCGTAATAAGTGGAGAGAGTTTCCCTTGTTTTCATACGAAAGTAACAGCAATTACATAGAGGTGAAGGAAATGGAATTAGTAGAAATTAGACAGGAATTAGAGAAAATGGCTAAGCGATTAGCGGCTTTTAGGGGGTCTCTTTGACCTCCCTACTAAGGAGAAACAAATTGCAGAATTAGAAGAGAAAATGATGGGCGCAGGATTTTGGGATGACCAACAAGGCGCACAAGCTGTAATTAATGAAGCGAATGCGTTAAAAGATATGGTTGGAAAGTTCCGTCAGTTAGATGAGACGTTCGAAAATTTAGAAATCACGCATGAGCTTTTAAAAGAAGAGTATGATGAAGATTTACATGAGGAATTAGAATCAGAAGTAAAAGGCTTAATTCAAGAAATGAATGAGTATGAGCTTCAGTTACTATTAAGTGATCCTTATGATAAAAATAATGCGATTTTAGAATTACATCCAGGTGCAGGTGGAACTGAGTCACAAGACTGGGGTTCTATGCTATTACGTATGTACACACGCTGGGCTGAAAAACGCGGATTCAAAGTAGAAACGGTTGACTATTTACCAGGTGATGAAGCTGGTATTAAGAGTGTAACTTTATTAATTAAAGGTCATAACGCTTACGGTTACTTAAAAGCAGAGAAAGGTGTACATCGTCTTGTACGTATTTCACCATTCGATTCTTCAGGGCGTCGTCATACATCATTCGTATCTTGTGAAGTTGTACCAGAGTTCAATGATGA
The DNA here is from genome assembly GCF_008274865.1 of Bacillus sp. AR4-2. Lineage (NCBI taxonomy): Bacteria > Bacillati > Bacillota > Bacilli > Caryophanales > Bacillaceae > Bacillus > Bacillus sp. AR4-2. Next base: position 4,910,807 of record NZ_CP031062.1, on the reverse strand, counting down.
AGTTGAAATCGAAGTACGTACAGAAGATTTAAAAATTGATACGTACCGAGCAAGTGGAGCTGGTGGACAGCACGTAAATACGACAGATTCAGCAGTTCGTATTACACATACACCGACAAATACGGTTGTAACATGTCAGTCGGAGCGTTCTCAAATTAAAAACCGTGAGCATGCGATGAAAATGTTAAAAGCGAAATTATATCAAAAGAAACTAGAAGAGCAACAAGCAGAATTAGATGAAATTCGCGGAGAGCAAAAAGAAATCGGATGGGGTAGCCAAATCCGTTCTTACGTATTCCACCCGTATTCTCTTGTAAAAGACCATCGTACAAATACGGAGGTTGGTAACGTACAAGCTGTTATGGATGGAGAGATTGATCCATTTATTGATGCTTACTTACGTTCTCGCATCTAATAAGCGAAAAAAAGCCAACGAAATTGTTGGCGCATGCTGAGGACAATAGAGGATATAAAGAATTTGATTTTATTTTTATAGATGAAGTAAAGAGGAAGAGAAGTTGGAAACGACAACTTCTCTTTTTGATGGGATTATATGTAGATTACAATGCTGTATATTGTTTTGTAAAAAGTAGAGAATAGTAAAATAGAGCGGTAATATGGTAAAGATTTATATAGAACTTTTCTAATTTTCCTTTTAAAAAGGATGCTTTATAGAAGTTTTTTAAGTTGTTCACAGAATTGAAACAACTTATGAAAGCTTTATTTTATCAAGGTTCTCACTGTATTTTTGAGGAATATGAAATACACCTTAGTTTTTCTATATAAAGATAATGCTTATAATGAAAATGAGTGTGTTAGGAATAAAAAGAATATCAACAATGGGGAGCGATAGAAGTGAAAAAGAAATTGTTGGCTATTGCGCTAGGGACATCGGTTGTTTTTGCTTTAGGAGCATGCGGAAATAAAGAAGAGAGTAAGTCGTCGAAACAGTCTGCAAGCACAGACAGCGCAGAACAAATTTTCCAAAGAAGTTGTGCGGGATGTCACGCAACAGATTTATCAGGGGCAACTGGACCTGATTTAAGAAAAGTAGGCGGTAAGTACGACGCTGCAGATATCGAAGAGATTATTAAAAAAGGCCGCGGTTCAATGTCACCAGGACTTATTCAAGGTGAAGATGCGAAAAAAGTGTCTGAATGGTTAGCTGAACATAAATAAAAAAGGTGAAATGGACGAGTTGATAATATAGTCAACTCGTTTTCCTTTTTTCTGGTATGTAACATAACTGTAACAAAAATGTATCCAAATTGGAAACCGTTTGATGTTACAATGGGGTTTGTAGAATTTTGCTGAAATATATTACATAGAGTGGTATTGCTTATGAGAAAGCATAAGTAAACTATCTTCAACAAGGATGACTAAATGAAAATGAAGGATGTCTTTTGTTTTCAGATGTACAGAAAAGTATTTCGAAAAAAATCATTAAGTATTGGGTGATAAATAATGATAAAAATGACGAATGTTTATAAGGAGTACCCGAATGGTATGAAAGCCATTGCTGGTCTTACAGTTAACATTAAACAAGGTGAATTCGTATACGTAGTTGGACCGAGTGGAGCCGGAAAATCTACATTTATTAAAATGATGTATCGTGAAGAGAAACCATCTACAGGATCTATTAATGTAAATGGACTTACTATCGAAACATTGGCAGAAAGAGACGTTCCGTATTTTCGTCGTCAATTAGGCGTGATTTTCCAAGATTTCAAATTGCTACCTAAATTAACGGTATATGAGAATGTTTCGTTTGCTTTAGAAGTAATTGAAGAAGAACCGGATGCAATTCGTGAGCGTGTAACAGAAGTTCTAGGTCTTGTAGGCCTTGAAGATCGTGCAGACGCACTTCCAAGTGAGCTTTCGGGCGGGGAGCAACAACGTGTGGCTATTGCAAGAGCAATTGTAAATAGACCAAAGGTTGTAATTGCCGATGAGCCAACAGGTAACTTAGATATTGAAACAGCTCTTGATATTATGAATATTTTTACTCGCATTAATGAGCGCGGCACAACGATTGTTATGGCGACGCATAATGCAGATATCGTAAATACAATCCGTCATCGTGTAATCGCGATTGAAGGCGGAAAAATTGTTCGAGATGAGATTGAGGGAGGATACGGATATGAAGGCTAAGACCCTTAGTCGACATTTGCGAGAAGGTGTAAAGAATCTATCACGTAACGGATGGATGACATTTGCTTCTGTTAGTGCAGTAACAGTTACATTATTACTTGTAGGTGTCTTTTTAACAGCGATTATGAATATGAACCATTTTGCGACGAAAGTAGAGCAAGATGTAGAGATTCGTGTACACATTGATCCAGCTGCAAAAGAAGCGGATCAAAAGAAATTAGAAGAAGATATGAGTAAGATTGCAAAAGTAGATTCTATTAAATATTCTTCTAAAGAAGAAGAGTTAAAACGTTTAATTAAAAGCTTAGGTGATAGTGGAAAAACGTTTGAGTTATTTGAACAAGATAACCCACTTAAAAACGTATTCGTTGTAAAAGCGAAAGAACCAACCGATACAGCGACAATCGCGAAGAAGGTTGAAAAAATGCAGTTTGTTAGTAATGTTCAGTACGGAAAAGGACAAGTTGAACGATTATTTGATACTGTAAAAACTGGTCGTAACATTGGGATTGCGTTAATTGCTGGTCTTTTATTCACAGCGATGTTCTTAATCTCTAATACAATTAAAATTACAATTTATGCTCGTAGTACAGAAATTGAAATTATGAAACTTGTTGGTGCAACAAACTGGTTTATTCGTTGGCCATTCTTGCTAGAGGGATTATTCTTAGGAGTATTAGGATCAATTATTCCAATTGGCCTAATTCTAATTACGTATAATTCGTTGCAAGGTGTGTTTAATGAAAAACTTGGCGGAACAATTTTCGAGCTTCTACCATACAGTCCGTTCGTATTCCAATTAGCTGGTTTACTAGTGTTAATCGGTGCTTTAATCGGTATGTGGGGAAGTGTAATGTCAATTCGTCGCTTCTTAAAAGTATAAAAAGTTGCAAACATAATTCGTACAAGCTTATCATATAGTAGAAATAGGTAAAGGCATCACACACTGTGTGATGCCTTTTGCTACACCACCTGTGTGTTTTGGAAAGGGGAATTCCGCATTGAAACGTAGAGTTGCAATTATTGGAATGGTTGTTGCATTTTTAATTGGTGCTGGCGGAATGTTTGCAGGCATGTCTGTATTTGGGGTTAACCCATCAGAAGTAACGCAAACAATTTCGAGTGGGAATGCTAGCACTGCGCAAGGGAATTTGGCAAAAATTAATGAGGCGTATGCACTAATTGATTCACGTTATGTGGAAGACGTGAAAGATGAAAAGTTAGTTGAAGGTGCAATACAAGGTATGTTGTCTACGCTGAAGGACCCTTATTCCACGTATATGGATAAAGAAACAGCCAAACAGTTTAGTGAATCGCTTGATCCCGAATTAGAGGGGATTGGGGCTGAGGTGAACAAGACGGACGGTAAGCTTATTATCGTATCGCCAATTAAAGGTTCACCAGCAGAAAAGATAGGAATTAAACCGAATGACCAAATTTTATCTGTAGATGGAAACAGTGTGAAAGACTTATCACGTGAAGAAGCAGTATTAAAAATTCGTGGTAAAAAGGGAACGACTGTCGCAATTGAAATTAAACGTGCGGGAGTAACTGATCCGATTGTATTTAAAATTAAGCGTGAAAAGATTCCGATCTTTACAGTGTTTAGTTCTGTGAAGCAAGAGAGCGGAAAAGATATCGGTTATATGCAAATCACTTCTTTTGCTGAAAATACAGCGAAAGAATTTAAGGATCAGTTAAAAGAGTTAGAGAAGAAAAATATAAAAGGCTTAGTTATTGACGTGCGTGGTAATCCTGGTGGCTACTTAAATAGTGTAGAAGATATACTAGGGGAAATTATGACGAATAAAAAGCCGATGCTACAAGTAGAGCAGCGAAATGGTGAGAAGAAGAAATTCTCTACGGAACTGAAAGAGAGAAAACCATATCCAATTTCAGTATTAATTGATAATGGAAGTGCTTCTGCTTCAGAGATTTTAGCGGGTGCGCTAAAAGAAGGAGAAGGATACGATTTAATTGGTGAAAAGACATTTGGTAAAGGTACTGTCCAGCAAGCTGTTCCATTTAAAGACGGCAGCAACATTAAATTAACGATGTTTAAATGGTTAACGCCGGATGGGAACTGGATTCATAAAAAAGGAATCGCGCCAACAGTAGAAGTGAAGCAACCAAATTATTATCATGCGACACCAATTCAAATTGAAAAAACACTTTCATACAATTCAAATGATGTACAAGTAAAACATGCTCAGGAAATGCTTAAGAGCTTAGGTTATGTACCAGGTCGTGAAGATGGATACTTTAGTAAAGAGACAGAATCGGCTTTGAAAGCATTCCAAAATGCAAATGAAATGGAAGCGACAGGACAGCTTGATAAAAAGACAGCTGAAGCGATTCAAACTAAAATTATTGAAAAAATCCGTTCTGGAGAAAATGATTTACAATTACAGTCAGCATTAAAATTAATGGCAAAATAAGAAGAAATACAGGCAGTTTGCTGCCTGTATTTTTTTGTGTTAAACAAACGTTTGTTTAGTTATGATAATATAAAAAGAAAGAATGATATAAATGGTGGTGAATGAGTTCGTGGAGGCGTGGATTTTTGAAATAATGCGGGCAGTTGGACGTTTTTTCTTACACCCTGCTGTCTATATATTTGTAATAAGTAGTATCTTCGTTGGATACTTACGTATGTTAAGAGAACGAAAAGATTTTTCTTTTAAAGTTTATGATATTTGGTTTGAACTGCGAACCTCTCTATTTGCAGGGATTGGATACGGATTAGTAGTATCTATTATTACGATTGGGCTTGGACTTGTTGTTTCTAAAGCAAGCTTATGGGCCATTTTAATTTGGACGTTACTATTTGGATTAACGGCTATGTATCGATATTTATCGGCGGCTTATACATTTAGCATTGCGATTGTATGTGTTCTATTATCTTCTAAGCTACCAGTTTCCTTTTTACAGCTTCGAGAAGGTGAAGAGAGTACCATTGTATCCCTTGTTATTTTACTAGGCGTTATGCTTATTGTAGAAGGCTTATTGATTTCGAAAAACGCAGTAGGATATTCGACGCCGAGGCTTAGGCAGGGGAAGCGTGGATTAAAGATTGGTTTACACGAATCAAAGCGTTTATGGATCGTTCCTATTTTTATTCTTGTACCGGGTGATGCGGTAACGCAGTTTATTTCATGGTGGCCTGTCGTTTCAATAGGTTCAAATACATATTCTCTATTCCTCGTTCCATTTTTAATTGGATTTATGAGAAGGATTAGAAGTTATGAGCCGACGGAAGCTTTATTATTTACAGGAAGACGTGTGTACGGATTAGCAGGACTTGTGCTCGTTTTAGGAATCGCAAGTTACTGGTGGCACGTACTTGCAATTATCGCGATGGGAGTCGCTATGCTTGGGCGTTTCACAATTTCGATGCAAGAAAAAATTGCCGATGAAACAAGACCAGCGTATTTTGCTGCACGCAATGATGGGCTCGTTGTACTAGATACAATTCCAAATACAATTGGAGCAGAGCTGAAATTACTGCCTGGAGAAATTATTACGAAAGTAAATGGAGTCATCCCAAAAAGCGCCGAGGAATTTTATGATGCGCTTCAAACGAAGACGACAGGAGCATTTTGTAAATTAGAAGTATTAGATACAAATGGTGAGCTTCGTCTTGCACAAACTGCATTATATGCTGGTGGACATCACGAATTAGGTATTGTATTCGTTGAACAGGAGCATGAGTGGGATTCGGAAGCGATGTAATAGAAGGAATGGTATCACCTTGTGGTGGTACCTTTTTTGTTTTTGGGAGATGGGAGAGTAGTTAGTAAATGAAATTTATATCGGCGATTTTCCGAATATATCAGCGCAACTTGAAATATATCGGCGATTTTGCAAATATATCAGCGCAACTCGAAATATATCGGGGATTATTCGAATATATCGACTTTCCAGCAAAAAACGACAACTATCGCAAAGCTTATTTTCAGTTTCATAGACGGATAACTTGAATAATTATTTGATAATGGTTATCATTTAGGGAGTCTTTTTAATTTTGGAAAATGGAGGTAAGATATGCTGCGTAAATTTTTCTCGTACTATAAACCGTATAAAGGTTTATTTATACTCGACTTTTCTTGTGCGGTTGTCGCAGGATTATTAGAACTCGGCTTCCCGCTTATCGTAAATCAATTTATTGATAAGTTATTGCCAGGGCAAAACTGGACGCTTATTTTATGGGCTTGTTTCGGTTTACTCGCAGTTTATATGTTAAATGCAGGCTTACAATATGTCGTTACATATTGGGGACATATGCTTGGTGTTAACATTGAAACAGATATGAGGCAGAAATTATTTGATCATATTCAAAAGCTATCATTCAGATTTTTTGATAATAATAAAACAGGTCATTTAATTTCACGCCTTACAAACGATTTAATGGAAATTGGGGAAATTGCTCACCATGGACCAGAAGATTTATTTATCGCCGTAATGACTTTAGTTGGGGCATTCTCATTTATGATGATGATCAACTGGAAGTTAGCGTTATTAACGTTCTTCGTCATTCCATTCCTATTATGGTTAGCACTTTACTTCAATAAAAAAATGACAGGTACATTTAGACGTTTATTCTCAGACGTTGCTGATTTTAATGCATGCATTGAGAACAACGTTGGTGGTATTCGCGTTGTACAAGCATTCGGAAATGAAAAGTTTGAGAAAGAGCAATTTGCTGTTAACAACGCTCGTTTCCGTACAACGAAATTAATGGCGTATAAAATTATGGCGTTAAATTCGTCGATTAGTTATATGCTCATGCGGCTCGTAACGCTCTTCGTCTTAATATGCGGTACATGGTTTGTTCTGCAAGGAGAATTAACGTACGGTGGATTTATCGGATTCGTTCTATTGACGAATATTTTCTTCCGCCCAATTGAAAAAATTAATGCGGTAATCGAAAGCTATCCGAAAGGAATCGCTGGTTTTAAAAGATATGTAGAGCTTCTTGAAACAGAGCCTGACATTGTAGACTCTAAAGATGCAATGGAAGTGAAGCATGTACACGGTGATATTCAATATAACAACATTACGTTTGGATATGAAAACAAAGAACCGATTTTAAATGACATTAGTTTGAAAATACATGCAGGTGAAACAGTTGCGTTCGTTGGACCATCAGGAGCTGGGAAAACGACGTTATGTAGCCTATTACCACGTTTTTATGAGCAATCATCTGGATCGATTCAAATTGATGGAATTGATACGAAAGATATGACATTATCTTCACTTCGTAAGCAAATTGGAATTGTGCAGCAAGATGTGTTCTTATTCTCAGGAACAATTCGTGAAAATATCGCTTACGGAAATTTAAAAGCATCAGAAGCTGAAATTTGGCAGGCAGTAAAACGTGCGCAGTTAGAAGATTTAATTTACTCACAGCCGGACGGTTTAGATACTGTTATCGGTGAGCGCGGCGTGAAACTTTCAGGTGGGCAAAAGCAGCGTCTAGCGATTGCTCGTATGTTCTTGAAAAACCCGCCAATTTTAATATTGGATGAAGCAACTTCTGCGTTAGATACAGAGACGGAACTTGCGATTCAAAAATCGCTTGCGGAGCTATCTGTTGGTCGTACAACATTAGTTATCGCTCACAGACTAGCAACGATTAAAAATGCAGATCGCATCGTCGTTGTAAATAAAGATGGTATTGCAGAACAAGGTTCACATAATGAATTAATTGAGCAAGGCGGAGGATACAGTAGGTTATACGAAGCTCAGTTTAGTTCGTAAATATAATTTGTACTGAATTAGTGCACCATAAGTAGGTAAAAATCTCATATGGGAGGCTGTACAGTATGATTGTAACAACAACTTCTACAATTCAAGGGAAAGAGATTATTGATTATGTCGATATCGTGAATGGAGAAGCGATTATGGGTGCAAATATCGTTCGTGATCTTTTCGCTTCTGTCCGTGATGTTGTCGGTGGTCGCTCAGGCGCTTACGAAAGCAAATTGAAAGAAGCACGTGACATCGCAATGGAAGAGATGAAAACTCTTGCAAGACAAAAAAATGCGAATGCCATCGTTGGTATCGACGTGGATTACGAAGTAGTTCGCGAAGGGATGCTAATGGTTGCTGTGAGCGGGACTGCTGTCCGTATCTAAAGTGAGAAGCCGTGCTGATGCACGGCTTTTTGTATTCTATGTCGAAGATTCAATATTTCTTGGGAAATGCGGAAGGTCCCGTCGATATATAGGGAAGACATTAGAGTGCTTCTTTACATTTCCGGATTTTAACTAATAATGTTTCGTATTCTTGTTCGAGAGATGAGATATCATTGTGATGATTTGGTATGGAAATTCGGCCGATGACTTCTGTTAATTTTGTTTGTAATCGTAACAACTCTTGCTCAGTAACGTTTACAGAATCTCCGGTGGTTCTTTTTGTGTATTGCTCGTAATTACCGTGGAATACTCTAGGTTCACTCTCATCTACTTGTAGAATATGGTCTGCAACAGAGCGAATAAAGGCACGGTCATGGCTAATGAAAAGTATTGTGCCAGGATATTCTTGTAACATGGTTTCTAATTCTTCTTGCGTTGCTAAGTCTAAATAGTTTGTCGGTTCATCTAGCAGAAGCATATTATAGTTTCCTAAAAATACTTTTGCGAGTGCAACCTTCATTCGTTCACCCCCGCTTAGAATGTGCACGGGTTTATGAACATCCTCACGGCGGAATAGAAGTCGTGCAAGTATTGTGCGAACGAATGCTTCTGTATAGTTTGTTTCTTCTAGAACATTTTCTAAAATGGTTTTATCTGTTTTTAAAATAGATAATGTTTGTTCGAAGTATCCAATTTTACAACTTTTCGATAGCTGCATGCCACGCTCGTTTGTGAGAAGCATGTTGAACAAAGTGGTTTTGCCGCTTCCATTTGCCCCTAAAACGGCAAGCTTTGCACCAGGGGCAATAGTTCCATTCATATTTTTAAATAGTATACGGTCGCCTATTTTCTTTGTTGCTTTATTGAATTGTACTGCCACCTTACTATGAATGGGTGTATGGTATTGCACGTCAAATTGAGCTTGAGAAAGATCCTTTGGCTTTTCCTTCTTTTCTAGTTTTTCGAGGCGTGTCTCTAATGCTTTCGCTGCTTTACTAACCTGTTCTTGGCCATGAGCCCCACTTAACCTATAAAGTCTAGATTCAGATGAACTGAACCGTGTTGGGATTTTTTTTATGTTAGAAGCACGTTGCTTTCTTTGTAGAATGGACTGTTCTAAACGATTTTTTTCTTGTATATATTGCTCATATTCTGCTTGTTTTTGTATTCGTTCACGTTCTTTTTGTTTTCGATAGTTTGAATAATTACCTTTGTACTCTTGAATAATACCGTCTTCAATTTCAATAATTTTGGTACATATATTATCTAGAAATTCACGGTCATGCGATATTAAAACAAGTGCCCCTTTATAAGATGAAAGTGCCTTTTCTAATTGCTCTGTACCGACCATATCTAAGTGGCTTGTTGGTTCATCAGCGAATAAAATGCCTGCATTTTGTTCGAGAGCATGCGCAATCTTTAGTCGCATTCGTTCACCGCCGCTCATTGCGTCGGTAACGTTTGAAATACTCCATTTTCCTTTTGCGAGAGAAGAAGCGGTTTCCGGTAGTTCTTCGCTGAGCTGAGGAATGATGGCGATAGAACTATGATGAGTTACTATGCCTCTGTCAGCTTCTATTTCTTTACTTAATATTTGTAATAACGTAGATTTACCAGCTCCGTTGACTCCGACAATTCCTATGCGATCCTGTGCTTGAATTTCCAGTGATGGTAATGTAAATAGTGTGCGATCACCAAAGCTCTTTTCAATATTACGTGCGAATAAAATAGTCATAAAAAACCCTCCCTAGTTTCACTAGAGAGGATAAACGTCGCCCTTGTATGTAAAAAATCGTACATAAATAAACGATTTTTTACATGATCGTTTCGAAAGAAAGTATCGACAAATGGACAGACTAATCCCCTGCTAGTTTTCATCATTTTTGTTCACTATTTGTGATGGATGAAATAAATAAGAGAATTAGAACTTCATTGGTCAAAGTACCTTCCTTTCATAATATTACTTTTATTGTATGCGCATACAAAAGGGTTTGTCAAACTTATTTCTGTTCGCTATTTTTGAATTTATTATTATACAATTGTGCTTTTGCCAGCGCCTCAGCATCGTTTTTAATTTCATCCAGTCCATTCGCATCTCCAATAACATAACCTTCAAATGAAGAACCAACAAAATCAAAGATATATTGGAATTGAGCAATAAGCGGTAATGCTTTTAGCTTTGGATTATCCCCGCCAACGATGACAACATACATTTTTTTGCCTTTCATTTTTTCTTTGAAATGAAGAGATGTATCGCGCAAGCTTTGTGACCAGCGATCAACAAAGTTTTTCATATGTCCACTCATTCCGTACCAATATAATGGTGTAGCAAAGATAATCGTGTCGTGCTCTAGCATGCGTTTGGTTAACTGCTCATAGTCATCATTTACGGATTGGAATCCTTCTGCATCATGACGTTGGTCTGTAATAGGATAGACGGTATGATCACGCAAATAAATTTGTTCTGTTTCAATGTCCTCTATCATCATATGTGTTAAAGCTTCTGTATTTCCGTTTTGTCTTGAACTGCCATGTATAACAAACATGTAATCATTCCTTTTCTTTTGCATGTTTTAGGAGTGAAACGTGTTTTTGCAAGTTCGTTTGGATGTTGGAAAGTAATGTGATTTGCTTTGTTACTTCATTGAGTTTATCTTCGTAAAGCGTAAGGATACTGCTGCACGGATTGTCGTACAGGTGCGGTTCAATTTCAAGGCAGCGCAACATCCTTGCCGTCTCTTCTAAATTTAAGCCAATTTGTAAGTACATTTGAATAAGCTCCACTTTTTCGATGGCACTTTCATCAAAATCACGGTAGCCATTTGCAAGGCGCTTAGAAGGGAGTAAGCCCTTTTCTTCGTAATGTCTTAGTGATCTTTCACTAACGCCAGTTTCTTTTGATAATTCTCCAATTCGCAATGTATTTCACTCCTTTTACATGTATTGTAAACCTTCACACTAATGTGAAGGTCAACTCTGTTTTTTCGCAAAAGAATCTACATGATTTAAGAACACTTGAATGGCTTTAGATGGAATGAAATATTTACCGCGCACGATGGAAAACGGACGGATTAGTTGTTCATTTGGAACTTCGACGTGGAATAGTTCTTTTGCTAATAGCTCTTTCCGTACAGTCCAATCAGAAAGGATAGCGATGCCAAGCCCGGCACTAACAGCTTCCTTTACGCTTTGGATACTACTGAATGTAAAGAATCGTTTCATTTTTAAATGGTGTTGATGAATAAAGCGGTCACTATAAGCGCGTGTACCAGAACCACTTTCTCTTAATACCCATACTTGATCTTGGAGTGTACTTTCATTTATTTCATTTGTGCGGAGTAATGGATGATTTGGCGGGACGACGAGCTTCATTTCATCTTGCATAAATGTTTCAACATCTACGTCGGCGTATACGACTTGTCCTTCCACTAGGCCGATATCAATTTGATTAGAGCGAAGGCTTTGCAAAACGTCTTCTGTATTTGAGATGAAAGTATGAACTTCGACGTGTGGATTTTCATTCGCATAGTTAGCCAGTATTTTTGGAAGTAAGTATTCGCCAATTGTAAAACTAGCACCAATGCGAAGTGTTCCTGTTACAACGTTATGTAGTTCATTAATTTCTTGTTTAGCATCTTCGTAAAGAGAGAGCATTTGCTTTGCATGTATATATAATATGTTTCCAGCTTCAGTAACTTGGACGTGCTTCGGGGAGCGTTGAATAAGCGTAGTGCCAAATTCGTTTTCTAAGTTGCGTATATGCATACTTACTCCAGGCTGTGAAAGGTTTAATAATTCTGCTGCACGGGAGAAGTGTTTCTGTTCAACGACAGTAACAAAAATTTTTAAAATGTCTACGTTCATATAATGGGCTCCTTTCTTTTTCTATCATCTTATCATAAGTATTTCTGATGATAGAGATTTGGTATTGGTATTAAACTTATTATAGAAACTCTCTTATAATGTAAGTAGAAAGAACATGCATGTTCCAATACGATTATTGGAGTGGTTCAAAATGGAACAAACACTTGTTATACAAAAGAAGAAGCGTTTTGGATTTTCGCAAGGAATTGGGATTACATTATTAATCGCAATTGCCGCGAAATATTTAGCAGAGCTTCCATTTTTAAATATTATGGGACAATTAGTAATTGCTATTCTAATTGGGATGGTTTGGCGCGCTGCAATTGGAGTTCCTCACGATGCGATAGCAGGAACGAACTTTGCGAGTAAGAAGTTGCTGCGCTTTGGGATCATCTTACTTGGAATGCGATTAAATCTTGTTGATATTGCGAAGGCGGGACCGAAAGTATTGGTCATCGCGGCGGTTGTTATTACATTTACTATTTTTGTTGTATACGGACTAACGAAAGTATTTAAAGTAGAAAAGAAACTTGGGATTTTAACAGCATGCGGTACGGCAATTTGCGGCGCAGCCGCGGTCGTGGCAATTGCACCGCAAGTGAAAGCGAAGGACGATGAAACAGCAGTTGGGGCAGCAATCATCGCGATTTTAGGTACCATATTTACGCTTATTTATACGTTATTATATCCAGTGCTTGGTTTATCTCCGTACGGTTATGGTGTATTCTCAGGTGCGACGCTTCATGAAATCGCTCATGTCATCGCAGCTGCGGCGCCAGGAGGAAGTACTGCTGTAGACATCGCAGTTATTGTGAAGTTAACGCGCGTAGCAATGCTTGTGCCAGTAGCGATTTTAATTGGTCTATGGTTTGGTAAGAGTGAAGGTAGCAAAGAAAAGAAATCGTGGCGCGAACTTCCAATACCATGGTTCATTTTCGGGTTCTTAGCGATGAGTGCAGTGCATTCGCTCGGGATTATTCCAGAAGTTGTTGCGGGATACATTGTTGTTCTTGCTTACATGCTTATCGCAATGGCGATGGCAGGGCTCGGTTTAAATGTAGAGTTTAAAACGTTCCGTAAATTAGGAAGTAAAGCATTCGTGGCAGGGCTGATTGGCTCGGTTTGCTTATCGGTTCTTGGATACGTTCTTGTATATGCGTTAGGATTTATGTAGTAGAGGAGAAAGCTGTTCCCGAAGGTGTTTGGGGACAGCTTTTTCTTATGATTATAGTAGCGCTACGGATGTCGGTATTTGTCGGTAAGTCGATATATTTGAAAAATCGCCGATATAAATGGAGTTGCGCTGATATATTTGGGAAATCGCCGATATAATTTAAGTTGCGCTGATATAAATTGAATTACTCTTGTACTTTGTTAGAGTAGATGTTCAATGAAACATTTTTCTAAAATTTGTAAAGATATCTTTACTTATAACTGGAAAATATTTATAATTCAAGTAAAGATATCTTTACTTTTGAAGGTGGATCCTATGGGTGTGAAAAATAAAATAAAAGAGTTAAGAAAGCAAAATCATATAACGCAAGTTGAAATGGCAAAGGCGATGCAAGTGACGCGGCAGACAATCGTGGCGATTGAAAACCATCATTACAACCCGAGTCTAGAGTTATCTTTAAAAATCGCCAAATATTTTGGAGTGAAGGTGGAGGAAATCTTTACGCTGGAGTAAGGGGAAAGAAAATAAATGATAAGCTTGAGAGATTTCAATTAGATTAAACGTTTAAATATATAAGGATTGGTTTTGGTTTATTAATAAGTACGGCATCAACGAGTGTGTTAGCAACAAGGAATAATAGATAGAAAAAGGGGAACTGGGATGGGATTACCGGTGTTATGTGTCGCTACAGCTATATTTTCGCTTCTTTGGGGAATGCAAAACTTTTCTCGTAATCCAGTGCCGAGCATTTGTATTATGATTGGTACTGTAGGTTTATCGTATTATTTATTATTATTAGCCCATTATCATAAAACGGCAACGAGTGTTGTTGTTGGAGCACTTATTTTATTTTGTGGGCGCGCCATACAAAAGGGGTTATTTCCATAAAAGCTGTTTATACACTTTGTATAAACAGCTTTTTGTATTTTTTTTACAAAACGCTTGAAAGTTACGTAACGTCATCTTTTATAATGAAAGGGAAGAGGTGATGGTAGTGATTTCAATACAACAATTGACGAGAGAAACAGGGGTTACAGTACGTACACTACGTTATTATGATCAAATAGATTTATTAAAGCCGAGCGGAAAAACAGAGGGTGGACATCGGTTATATAGTGAAAATGACGTTATTCGTTTGCAACAAATTTTATTTTTGAAAGAAATGGGATTTTCATTAAAAGAAGCTGCGAATATGTTAGTAAAAGGTGAGCTGGATTTAAAAAAATCGCTTGAAAAACAACTTCGCTTTGTACAGGAAGAACAAAAGAAATTTAATCGAATGGAGCGTGTTTTACAAGCGGTTGTTTATTCGGTAGATGTAGAGGGAGAACTTGATTGGAAAGTTATGTTTGAACTTATTCAGCTTTCGAAACAGTCTCCTCGTATACGTGAAATATTTCAAAATGAAGTATTTTCAAAGGAAGAACAAAAGTTGCTTCATAATTTGCCGAATATGAGTGAAGAAGATCCGAATGTTTTAGAATGGGTAGATTTATTAAAGCAATTACGTAATTTTATGAAGGAAGGTAAAGAAGCTGCAAGTGATGAGGTACAACGGGCAACGAAGAAATTAATGCAGAAGTGTTTAGAAATGGCTAATGGTGACGAAGCGTTTTTAGATAAGTTATGGGAAGTTAGAAAATCGAAGGAAGATTCACAGAAAATGAGCATGTATCCAATTGAAGAAGAACTTTTAGTATATATGGATGAGGCTTTTCGTATTTATGATGAAAGGGAGAAGGATAAATGAGTATACTCGCAGAATATCGTTGGTATTTTTTAATTGGGGCAGAAATTGTATTTTGGTTATCAGCTATCGGTTTCTTTTTACTTCGCTACGGATTCCGTTTGAAAAAGGCGAGTTTTATTATGGGGATTGTACTCCTCGTAAATGAAGTGTTTATTTTAACTTTAGGAGTAGTGGACTATTATCAAACAGGAAAGTTCTCTAACTTTCAAATCATTACTGTAATCATTTTATTATATGCAGTTTTCTACGGGAAAAAGGATTTAAAGAAGCTTGATATATTTGTACAAAAATCAGTTGCGAAATGGCGTAATGAACCGGCGCCTATTATTGAAGAACAGGTAGAATTAACAGGCATGGCCTATGCAAAGCAGGAAATAAAAAATTGGATATTACATCTTGTTTTATTCGTTGGTGTGCACATATTCTTTTTCTTCGCGTATGGATTTATTCCATTTGAACAATGGGGTAATTGGTTAGAATCGGGAATCGTTCTAAATAAAGCTGCAAGTCGCGTGAGCCAAGTGTGGGCGATTGTATTTTTAGTTGATACAGCAATTTCATTTTCATATGTGATTTTTCCGAAGAAGGAGAAAGGAAAAGAAAAGCTACTTTCATAGTTGAAAGTAGCTTTTCTGGTATACAAATAAATTTTATAGGAGAGGATGACAATAGAAAAAAGAACCAGTTGTATATGTCTATTTCTATTTCTCTTTAGTTTAGTAGCATGTTCACCATCTAGCACTATAATTGATAAGAAGAATGATGTCATTGTAAAGGAAGCAGGAACTTCCAATCTAGATAAATTCGAACAGTTCGTTAGGAACGTTGATCAAGGGAAAGTTGATAAAATAAGAATTGTACAGTATACCGATGAAGGTGACCCGGTTTTTCAAACGTTAGAGCATAGTGGGAAAGATATCCTTTATGTGTTAGATAGTAGACAAGACAAGTTTGCTGGTGACCATAAAGGATTACATAAAGATAGTTGTAAAAGTATTGTTAAAGAGCTGCGCGAATCAGAAAGTACTTATCGGTTAACAGATTGTATGAATGAAGCTGGGCGCAATGGATATGACTTAGTATATGTATCTAAAAAATAGAATTAGTAGAGGAAGGAAGTATTTACTCCTTCCTTTTTCTATGTGTATATTGTCGAAAACTTTACCGAATATCTGTTCGTTTTTTTAGGTTTTTTATAGGTATTCGTGGTAAAATAATAATACAGATTTTTATGAGGAGGTCGGATTTTCTTGGAACGTCAATTTGAAATTGTCTCAGCGTATTCCCCGCAAGGTGATCAGCCGGTAGCTATAGAGAAGCTTGTAGAGGGAATTAATAGTGGAAAGAAAAAGCAAGTGTTGCTTGGAGCAACAGGAACGGGTAAGACATTTACGATTTCAAATGTCATTAAAGAAGTGCAAAAGCCAACACTTGTTATGGCTCATAATAAAACGTTAGCAGGGCAGTTATATAGTGAGTTGAAAGACTTTTTCCCGAATAATGCAGTTGAATATTTTGTTAGTTACTACGATTATTATCAGCCAGAAGCGTATGTACCACAAACAGATACGTTTATTGAAAAAGATGCGCAGATTAATGATGAAATTGATAAATTGCGTCACTCGGCAACGTCTGCATTATTTGAACGGGACGATGTAATTATCGTTGCGAGTGTTTCGTGTATATATGGCTTAGGTTCTCCAGAAGAATACCGCGAGCTAGTTGTTTCGCTTCGAGTTGGTATGGAAAAAGACCGTAATCAATTGCTTCGTGAACTTGTTGATGTACAGTATGGACGTAATGATATTGATTTCAAGCGTGGTACATTCCGTGTGCGCGGAGATGTAGTTGAAATCTTCCCGGCATCACTTGATGAGCATTGTATTCGAATCGAATTTTTCGGTGATGAAATCGATCGTATTCGTGAAGTAAATGCGTTAACAGGTGAAGTATTAGCAGAACGTGATCATGTAGCAATCTTCCCAGCATCTCACTTCGTTACACGTGAAGAAAAGATGAAGGTCGCTATTGAAAATATCGAAAAAGAATTAGAAGAGCGTTTAAAGGAATTAAATGATAACGGCAAGTTGTTAGAAGCGCAGCGTATAGAACAGCGTACACGTTATGATTTAGAAATGATGCGCGAGATGGGATTTTGTTCAGGTATTGAAAACTACTCCCGTCATTTAACACTTCGTCCAGCGGGGGCAACGCCGTATACGCTATTAGACTATTTTCCGAAAGATTTCTTAATCGTTATGGATGAATCGCACGTATCAGTACCGCAAGTAAGAGCGATGTATAACGGGGACCAAGCGCGTAAGCAAGTGCTTGTGGATCATGGATTCCGTCTGCCGTCAGCTTTAGATAATAGACCGCTCACATTCGATGAGTTTGAAGAGAAAACGAATCAAGTTATTTATGTTTCAGCAACGCCAGGACCGTATGAGTTAGAGCAGTCGCCAGAAGTAATAGAACAAATTATTCGTCCAACAGGGCTTTTAGATCCACCAATTGATATACGACCAATTGAAGGGCAAATTGACGATTTATTAGGAGAGATTCAAGATCGTATTGCAAAAAATGAACGTGTATTAATTACGACGTTAACGAAGAAAATGTCAGAGGATTTAACGGATTACTTAAAAGATGTAGGAATTAAAGTTAACTATCTTCACTCTGAAATTAAAACGTTAGAACGTATTGAAATTATCCGCGATCTTCGCCTCGGTAAATTTGATGTACTTGTCGGCATTAACTTATTGCGAGAAGGATTAGATATTCCGGAAGTATCACTTGTAGCTATTTTAGATGCTGATAAGGAAGGGTTCTTGCGTTCAGAACGTTCATTAATTCAAACAATCGGTCGTGCCGCGCGTAATGAAAACGGCCGCGTTATTATGTATGCAGATCGTATAACGAAATCTATGGGAATTGCGATTGAAGAAACGAAGCGTCGTCGTAGTATACAAGAAGCTTACAATGAAGAGCATGGTATTACGCCGAAAACGATTCAAAAAGGCGTTCGTGATGTTATCCGTGCAACGACAGCTGCTGAAGAGACAGAAACATACGAAGCAACTCCTGCTAAGAAAATGACGAAAAAAGAGCGCGAAAAGACAATTGCGAAGATGGAAGCAGAAATGAAAGAAGCAGCAAAAGCGTTAGACTTCGAGCGTGCAGCTGAACTAAGAGATTTACTATTAGAATTAAAAGCGGAAGGGTGAAAAAAGTGAGTAAGAGCAAGGATTTTATCGTTGTAAAAGGTGCTAGAGCACATAACTTAAAAAATATTGATGTAACCATTCCGAGAAATCAGCTTGTCGTTGTAACGGGATTGTCTGGTTCGGGGAAATCATCATTAGCATTTGATACGATTTATGCAGAAGGGCAGCGCAGATACGTAGAATCGTTATCTGCGTATGCGCGCCAGTTTTTAGGACAAATGGATAAGCCGGATGTGGACACGATTGAAGGATTATCACCAGCAATTTCAATCGATCAAAAAACGACGAGTCGTAACCCACGTTCAACTGTTGGAACGGTAACGGAGATTTATGATTACTTACGTTTATTATTTGCACGAATTGGTACGCCAATTTGTCCGAATCATGGCATTGAAATTACGTCACAAACAGTAGAACAGATGGTAGACCGCGTTCTTGAATATCCTGAACGTACGAAATTACAAGTGTTAGCGCCTATCGTTTCTGGGCGTAAAGGTGCGCATGTAAAAGTACTTGAAGATATTAAGAAGCAAGGTTATGTTCGTGTTCGCGTTGACGGTGAAATGCTTGATGTATCTGAAGATATTGCGTTAGATAAAAACAAGAAGCATTCCATTGAAGTTGTAATTGACCGTATTGTTGTAAAAGAAGGGATCGCAAGCCGTCTTGCTGATTCACTTGAAAGTGCATTAAAGCTTGGCGGGGGACGAGTGTTAATCGATGTTATGGGAGAAGAGGAACTTCTGTTTAGTGAACATCACGCTTGTCCGCATTGTGGTTTTTCAATTGGAGAATTAGAGCCGCGTATGTTCTCATTCAATAGTCCGTTCGGAGCATGTCCTTCTTGTGATGGACTTGGTTCAAAGCTAGAGGTAGATTTAGAGCTTGTTATCCCGAACTGGGATTTATCATTAAATGAACATGCGATTGCACCTTGGGAACCGACAAGTTCACAATACTATCCACAACTTTTACAATCTGTATGTAATCACTACGGCGTTGATATGGATATGCCTGTGAAAGATATACCGAAAGATTTATTTGATAAAGTGTTGTACGGAAGCGGAGAAGAGAAAGTTTATTTCCGCTATGTAAATGAATTTGGTCAAGTAAAGGAAAATGAGATTTTATTTGAAGGTGTTATTCCAAACATTGAACGTCGTTATCGTGAAACGAGTTCCGATTACATTCGTGAGCAAATGGAAAAGTATATGGCAGAACAAGCTTGTCCAAAGTGTAAAGGTGGACGCTTAAAGCCTGAGAGTTTAGCTGTATTTGTTGGCAATAAAACGATTGCTGACGTAACGAAGTATTCAGTTCAAGAAGTACAAGAATTCTTCTCGAATGTAGAGCTAACGGAGAAGCAACAAAAAATAGCTCATTTAATTTTAAGAGAAATTCAGGAGCGCGTTGGGTTCTTAGTGAACGTTGGTTTAGATTATTTAACGTTAAGCCGTGCCGCAGGAACTTTATCAGGTGGTGAGGCGCAGCGTATTCGTTTAGCGACGCAAATTGGTTCTCGTCTAACTGGCGTACTTTATATTCTTGATGAGCCTTCAATTGGTTTACACCAGCGTGATAACGATCGTCTTATTCGTACATTGCAAGAAATGCGTGATTTAGGCAATACGTTAATCGTTGTTGAACATGATGAAGATACGATGATGGCTGCTGACTATTTACTTGATATAGGGCCTGGTGCAGGTATTCATGGTGGACAGGTCGTTTCAGCGGGGACGCCGGCTGAAGTTATGCAAGATGAGAATTCATTAACAGGGAAGTATTTAAGTGGTAAAGAGTTTATTCCAGTTCCACTTGAAAGACGTAAAGGTGATGGACGTAAAGTAGAGATTGTCGGCGCAAAAGAGAATAACTTAAAGAATGCGAAAATGTCATTCCCACTCGGTACGTTTGTAGCGGTAACAGGGGTATCTGGTTCTGGTAAAAGTACGATGATTAATGAAGTACTATATAAATCGTTAGCTCAAAAGTTATATAAAGCGAAAGCGAAGCCAGGTACTCATAAAGAGATTAAAGGTCTTGAACATTTAGATAAGGTAATTGATATTGATCAATCACCAATTGGTCGTACACCACGTTCTAATCCAGCGACGTACACAGGTGTATTCGATGATATTCGTGATGTGTTTGCACAAACGAATGAAGCGAAAGTGCGCGGATATCAAAAAGGACGTTTCAGCTTTAACGTAAAAGGTGGCCGTTGTGAAGCGTGCCGTGGTGATGGAATTATTAAAATCGAAATGCATTTCCTACCAGATGTGTATGTTCCGTGTGAAGTTTGTCACGGTAAACGATATAATCGTGAAACGTTAGAAGTGAAATATAAAGATAAGAATATTTCTGAAGTGTTAGGGATGACAATTGAAGATGGAGTAGAATTCTTCGCCAATATTCCTAAAATTAAGCGTAAACTTCAAACGCTTGTAGATGTTGGGCTTGGTTATATGAAATTAGGTCAACCAGCAACAACATTATCTGGTGGGGAAGCACAGCGTGTGAAATTAGCTTCTGAATTACACCGTCGTTCTACAGGTCGTACGTTATACATTTTAGACGAGCCAACGACTGGTTTACATGCGCATGATATTGCACGTCTTCTAGAAGTGCTGCAACGTCTTGTTGAGAGCGGTGAGACGGTACTTGTAATTGAACATAATTTAGATGTAATTAAAACAGCTGATTATATCGTTGACCTTGGACCAGAGGGCGGAGATAAAGGTGGACAAATCGTTGCTTCCGGAACGCCAGAGCAAGTAGTGAAAGAAGAGCGCTCATACACAGGTAAGTATTTAAAAGAGATTTTAAATCGTGATAAAGCAAGAATGAAAGAGAAAATAAAAGAAGTAGAGTTATCGCAATAAGTTTATTGATGAAAACCGAGTGGAAATGACGCTCGGTTTTTATTGTATAGGGGGAGAAGATGGAGTTTTTAGAGGTGTTAAGGAAGAAACATATGAAGGTAAGAGAGTTTCAAAGTTGGGGTGTATATTTTCGCAAGCGCTGGGAGGATCACTTTGCAAATCATTTAAGTGATAAAGAAAAAGAAGATATTTTTCTTTATGGAGATAAGTATGCATGTGGTTATCTATGGCACATATTTAGTTATGAGAGAAAGAAGTGTTTAGAGGGTAAAGAAGCGGAAAACGCGTTTCATAATGAAGTGAAAAAGGATTGCTATATATTCTATCAACATTGTGAAGATGTACTGCTAATAAAAGATGCGAGTTTATTACATATGGATGATATATTACGGGAGACGGACGATATGTATAAAGGCGATATCTATATTGTAGATAAAGATTTCACTTGGACTTTTGTAAAAACACATGAGCATAGATGGTGTGGTCCTTATTTTGCGAGGAAGTGTTAGTAGGTATACAAGCATGAAAGATAGAATAAGTTGATATAAGTGTTCGTATCATACTTGCGTTTATTATCTATTAGCGTATGATGAAATATATATGTTTAAAAGGATGTGTGACGAAATGAGATGGATTGTATCACTTCTTGTAAATAGCGTTGTGTTAATCGCTGTATCGGGACTTTTAAAAGGGATTGCACCAGATGCATTTTACGTAGCAAATATACAAACTGCAATTATTGCTAGTATTATATTGGCGGTTTTAAATGTGTTCGTAAAGCCGTTTTTAATTTTAATTACGCTACCAATTACTGTTGTAACTTTCGGCTTCTTCTTAATTGTTATTAATGCGATTACGTTAAAAATAGCAGATTCATTATTAGGAGATGCTTTTAATATATCAGGATTTGGTGTAGCGATTGTTGCGGCAATTTGTATTTCAATTTTTAATATGATAATTGAAAAGGCAATTGTTGAACCTCTATATGAAAAAAAGAGAAAGTGACAAAAAGAAAAACATTTCATTATTCGTATGAAATGTTTTTTTCTATTTATTAGAAACCGTATTTCTTGTTTCCAGAAAAAAATGGTACAATATCCGATAGAATGGAATTTTACATCAAACGAGACTGAACCCGCAGCGGAGTGGAGGTTTATACATATGCCGAAAGTAAGGACAAAAGATTTAATTGAACAATTTCAATTGGAGTTAATCAGTGGTGAAGAAGGCATTCATCGTCCGATTGATACAAGTGATTTATCACGACCTGGAATTGAAATGGCAGGATTTTTTACATATTATCCAGCAGATCGTGTGCAGCTTCTTGGAAAGACGGAGCTTACGTTCTTTGACACGTTAACGTCAGAGCAAAAACAAGAGAGAATGAAAGCGCTTTGTACTGAGGAGACGCCATGTATTATTGTAACTCGTAATCAAGATGTACCAGATGAGTTATTACAAGCATCACGTGAATCAGGTATGCCTTTATTACGTTCTTCTCAAACGACAACTAGATTATCAAGTCGTTTAACAAACTATTTAGAAGGTAAGTTAGCACCAACAACTGCTGTTCATGGTGTGTTAGTAGATATTTACGGCGTTGGTGTTTTAATTACAGGTCAAAGTGGTGTTGGTAAAAGTGAGACAGCTCTTGAGCTTGTAAAGCGTGGTCACCGCCTTGTTGCGGATGATAGTGTAGAAATTCGTCAAGAAGATGAAGACATGTTAGTCGGAAGTTCACCAGATTTAATTGAGCATTTATTAGAAATTCGTGGTCTAGGTATTATTAACGTTATGACGTTATTCGGTGCAGGGGCAGTGCGAAATTATAAGCGTATTACACTTGTTATTAATCTTGAAATTTGGGATCAAAAGAAAAATTACGATCGCTTAGGTCTTGATGAAGAGAAGATGAAGATTATTGATACAGAACTTACGAAGATTACACTTCCAGTTCGTCCTGGTCGAAACTTGGCTGTTATTATTGAAGTAGCAGCGATGAACTTCCGTTTAAAACGTATGGGAGTCAATGCAGCACAGCAGTTCTCTGAACGATTAATGAGTGCAATTGAGTTAGGAAATCAGGAGTAAACTTTGGAGAGGGAGGTCATATACATATGCTGTTAGCTTCTGTACCACAGCTTGACCGTGTAGCTATCCAACTTGGGCCGTTTCCTGTGTATTGGTATGGGATTATTATCGGTACAGGTGTGCTATTAGGCCTTTGGCTGGCAACTCGTGAGGGAGAAAGGCTAGGTATTCCAAAAGATACATTTGTTGACCTTGTATTAATTGCAGTGCCGATCGCTATTCTTTTTGCGAGAATGTACTATGTTATTTTTGAATGGGAGTATTACGCACAAAATCCGAGTCAAATTATTAATATTCGTCAAGGTGGTTTGGCGATTCATGGTGGTTTGATCGGGGCTGTTATTACCGGTGTTCTTTTTGCGAAGCGACGCGGGGTTTCTTTCTGGAAGTTGGCAGATATTGCTGCACCAAGTATTTTACTAGGACAAGCAATTGGCCGATGGGGAAACTTTATGAACCAAGAGGCGCATGGTGATGAAGTAACGAGACAGTTTTTAGAAGGTCTTCATTTACCAGATTTCATTATTAATCAAATGTATATTGAGGGTGTGTACTATCATCCGACGTTTTTATATGAATCATTATGGAATTTTGCAGGCGTAATTTTACTACTTGCATTAAGAAAAGTGAATTTACGTCGCGGGGAGTTATTCTTCACATATTTAATTTGGTATTCAGTAGGACGCTTCTTCGTAGAAGGCTTACGTACAGATAGTTTAATGCTAGGACCACTTCGTATTGCACAAGTAATGTCAATTGGACTTGTTGTTATTTCTATTATTTTCATTATTGTGAGACGAAAAATGGGGCAAGCTGATAAAAGATATTTAGAAAATTAGAGACAAGTAGCATCTTATTATAAGATGCTGCTTCTTTCATATTCAGGAAGGCGAAAGGACTAAGGCGATGAGAATAAATACAGTGTTATTTGATTTAGATGGAACTTTAATTAATACAAACGAACTTATTATTTCTTCTTTTTTACATACTTTAAATACATATTATCCAAATCAATATAAGCGTGAAGATGTGTTGCCATTTATCGGTCCATCTTTGCATGATACTTTCAGTAAGATTGATGAAAATAAGGTTGAAGAGATGATTACAAGCTATCGCAAATTTAACCATGATCATCATGATGAATTAGTAGAAGAATATGAAACTGTATATGAAACAGTTCGAGAGTTGAAGAAGCAAGGTTATAAAGTGGGTATTGTTACAACGAAAGCGAGACAAACCGTTGAGATGGGATTACAGTTGTCAAAGCTTGATGAATTTTTTGATGTTGTCGTGACAATTGATGATGTAGAGCATGTGAAACCACATCCAGAGCCACTTCAAAAAGCGCTTGAATTATTAGATGCAAAACCAGAAGAAGCATTGATGGTTGGGGATAATCATCATGATATTGTCGGTGGTCAAAATGCGGGGACGAAAACAGCTGCGGTTTCATGGACGTTGAAAGGTAGAGCTTATTTAGAAGCTTACAAGCCAGACTTTATGCTAGATAAAATGAGTGATTTGCTACCGATTTTGTCTAATATGAACCGTTCATAAAGGTCCAAGTAAGTTAGTAGAGGAGCGAGCTAATTGCGACGGACAACGCGCTATCCTGTTTCAGGAGAAAATTCATTATGGAATGTGTATAAAACAGTGTCTTTTTGGAAGGTAATGAAAAATTTTATTATTATCCAAATTGCGCGTTACACGCCATTTTTATCTGTGAAGAATTGGTTGTACCGTACTTTTTTACGGATGAAAGTAGGAAAGAAAACATCATTTGCGCTTATGGTAATGCCGGATATTATGTTCCCAGAAAAGATAACTGTGGGAGAGAATTCGATTATTGGCTATAACACAACGCTTTTAGCACATGAATATTTAATTCGTGAATATCGACTTGGGGAAATCGTTATTGGAAATGAAGTGATGATTGGAGCGAATGTAACAATATTACCAGGTGTGAAAATTGGAGACGGTGCAACTGTCTCAGCTGGCACACTTGTTCATAGAGATGTACCGAGCGGTGCTTTCGTAGGTGGAAATCCAATGCGTATTATTTATACGAAAGAGCAAATGACCGCCAGAGAAGGTTCATGGTGAAAATGTAACATTTCTCCTCTTTTTTTATGAATAAAAAGGAAATAATTGAGTATAATATACTGTTTTGTTTTTTACGGAATCGTTTATACTTATAGATAGAAGAATGTGTGAACGAAGAAAACAAAAAACTGGAGGATATATGGGGAAAAATCAAAGGATATATAAGGAGAACGGACAAGTTATCTCTTTTAATCAATTAGCGGACTTCTTTTATAAAAAAGGGATGAGAGCTTACAAAGGACAAAAATTGCAAGATGCAATTAAATATTTTCGAAGAGCGGCACAAAGTGAGAAGGAGCCGTTTATTTTATGTCAATTAGCATCAGTATTATCTGAGGCTGGTGAATATCAAGAATCGAATCAAATCTTCTTAAAGTTAGTTAGATCTAATCCAGAACTTGAACAGTGCTATTATTTTATTGCAAATAATTATGCATATATGGGGTTATTTCAACAGGCGAAGAAATATGCAGATCGTTATTTAGAAGTTGCAAAAGAGAAGGAATTCGTAGAAGATACATTAGAACTTCTTGAGATTATGGAAGAAGAAGCAATGGGTGCGGAAGAGATTGAAGATGAAGATGATTTAATTGTTATGCAGGAAGAAGCGAATCGCTATATTCGTAATGGACAATTGGAAGAAGCAATTGCTACATTAGAAATTGTTACGAAAGATTATCCGGAATTTTGGTCAGGTCATAATAATTTAGCCATTGCACATTTTCAATCTGGTAATGTAGACAAAGCACTGAAGTTAACAGAAATGATTTTAGAGAAAAATCCTGGTAATATACATGCGCTTTGTAATACGCTTATTTTTCTATATTCAATTGGAGAGCATAAACAAGTAGAAGCGTTAGCGGGACAGCTAGTTTCGGTATATCCGATTTCATTTGAACATCGTTTGAAACTGGGAACTACACTTGCAACAATTGGTTATTTCGAGCATGCATATAAATGGTTCAAACTATTAAAGCGTCAAGGATATGAGGGAGACGTTAGTTTTTATTATTGGTTTGCATATTCTGCTTATATGGTGAAAGATCAGCGACTAGCTGAAAAAATGTGGCAATATGTCGTGGAATTGCATCCTGATAAAAAGGGAAAAGAACCGTGGAATGCGCTGAATTTAGCAGATGAAGGACAAAACGTGTTATTTGAAGAATTACGAAAATCATTTCAGCAAAGTGCGACGCTAGAAGAACAAATGCTAGCTTTATATTTAATGAATGAATTGTCAACGCCGGAGAAGGTGGGATTCTTCTTTGATATAACACAAGCGAAGAACGGTGTTCCCATCGTATCACAACTTGCAAAGTACTTCTTTTTACTTAATAGTCATAAGAGTATTCCAGCTGATTTACAGCAATTTGAGCAGTGCGCGAGAATCGCGGATGCATTATACAATTATACGAAAAAAGATGATGAATTAATTGAAGAGTGTTTACACTTTTGGTTTTGTACGTTCATACGTTTATATACATCTGGAGACATATTTACAAATGTGTACGGCTGGTCAGCTGCGATTGAATACATTGTACGCGGCGAACAAGGAAATAAAATGACACAGTCGGAGCTTGGAGATGTATATAATGTATCTGTAGCGACTGTCCGAAAGTATGTGCAAGCTGTTAAGCGTACGCACACATAAGATAAGCAAATCATTGGGAAAAAAATGATGCTAACAGTATAATGAGGGTAACTTAATTGTGTAGGAATGGATAGGAGTGAATAGTGTGTCAGAAGAAAAAATTTATGATGTCGTTATTATTGGTGCAGGACCAGCTGGTATGACAGCTGCAGTATATACATCTCGTGCAAATTTAAGCACATTAATGCTTGAGCGTGGTATTCCAGGTGGCCAAATGGCAAACACGGAAGATGTAGAAAACTACCCAGGTTATGAGTCTATTTTAGGACCAGATTTATCAAATAAAATGTTCGAGCATGCGAAGAAATTTGGTGCTGAATATGCATACGGTGATGTGAAAGAAGTCATCGATGGTAAGGAATACAAAACAATTATTGCTGGTAAAAAAGAATATAAAGCACGTGCAATTATCGTTGCAAGCGGTGCAGAGTATAAAAAAATTGGTGTACCGGGTGAAACAGAACTTGGCGGCCGCGGTGTATCATATTGTGCAGTATGTGACGGAGCATTCTTTAAAGGAAAAGAACTTATCGTAATTGGCGGCGGAGATTCTGCTGTGGAAGAGGGTGTGTTCTTAACGCGCTTCGCATCAAAAGTAACGATCGTTCACCGTCGTGACACGCTTCGTGCACAGAAAATTTTACAAGACCGTGCTTTCCAAAACGAAAAAGTAGATTTCATTTGGAACCACACTATAAAAGAAATCAACGAAGCAAGTGGTAAAGTAGGAAGTGTAACACTTGTGGACGTAAATAGTGGAGAAGAGAAAGAAGTCAGAACTGACGGCGTATTCGTATACATCGGTATGTTACCTTTATCAAAACCATTTGTTGAACTAGGTATTACAAATGAAAATGGTTACCTTGAAACGAACGAGCGTATGGAAACGAAAATTCCTGGTATTTTCGCAGCTGGTGATGTTCGTGAAAAAATGCTTCGTCAAATTGTAACTGCAACAGGTGACGGTAGTATTGCAGCGCAAAGTGCACAACATTACGTAGAAGAATTATTAGAGGAATTAAAAACTGTATCAGAAAAATAAGGGATAATATACCTTGTGAGAAGAAAGCTACCGACAGGAGCTTTCTTCTTTTTTTGTGTGAAAATGTAAAATTTTTGTCAAAAAATATAAGGATTATAAGCTTTCTTATTGATATACTGGACTTTACGGAAAAAATCACTATAAGAAATGAGGAATTTATTCAGTATGGAATGGCGTAATATATATCGTGGATTTTGTATGGGCGTTAGTGATTTAATTCCTGGTGTGAGCGGCGGTACAATCGCTGTTGTGTTAGGGATTTATGAACAATTGCTTGCGGCAATTAGTGGATTCTTTAGTCGTGAATGGAAAAAACATTTAGGATTTTTAATTCCACTTGCAGCTGGTGTGGCAGCGGCATTTTTAACGTTAAGTCACGTTATTAAATATTTACTTGCAAATCATTATGAACCGACTCAATTTTTCTTCCTCGGTTTAATTATTAGTATATTACCGATGTTAATGAGGGAAGCCGATGCAAAGTCGTCGTTTAAAGGTAAGCACTTTGTTTTATTAATAGTTGCAGCAATTCTTGTTGCGATTACAGCTTTTTTTAAACCAGATAAGGCAGCGGATCCAATTACGACGTTAACAATTTTAAATGCAATTGGTTTATTTTTCGCAGGATGGATGGCTAGTATGGCCATGCTGCTTCCTGGAATTAGTGGATCGTTTATTTTACTAATTATTGGTGTGTATCCAACAGCAATTAACGCTTTAACTACACTTAACTTACCTTTAATCGTGGTTATCGGTGCTGGTGTTATGGTTGGATTTGTTGTAAGTAGTAAAGGCATTAGTTTTTTATTAGATCGTTATAAAAGTATGACATTTGCGGCAATTATTGGGCTTGTAATCGGTTCGATTGTAATTGTATTCCCTGGGATTCCGACTGGCGGATTTTCAATTATAAGTTCAATTATTACCTTTATTTTAGGATTTGCGATTGTTACTTATTTCGGTAAGAAATAAGTACTTTAATCCCCTTGGCGATAAAAATCGTTAAGGGGATTTTTCATGCTATTCATTCAAAGTATAAGCATTTACATTGCTTGTTATAGAAAGCTTTTTTAAAATTGCTGAGTAGCATATGCTTAGCGAAAGAGGACTGGCTCCTTCGTTGTAGCAAACTGTTTTTGATAGTATAATGAAAGAAGTATGCAGTGAGAAATTTTACTGCAAGTAGCTGAGGTGAAGAAACATGCAAAGAGTGACAAACTGTGTGTTAATTAGAGATAATGAAGTACTCTTACTCCAAAAACCTCGCCGAAATTGGTGGGTTGCACCAGGCGGGAAAATGGAGCGTGGTGAGACTGTAAGAGATTCCGTTGTTCGCGAGTATCGTGAAGAAACAGGTATTTATTTGAAAAACCCAGCGTTAAAGGGGGTCTTCACCTTTGTCATCCAAGAAGGTGATAAAGTTGTTTCTGAATGGATGATGTTCTCCTTTTTAGCGACAGATTTTGCAGGAGAAAACAAACTAGAGAGCGAAGAAGGCATCATTGGTTGGCATACATTTGATAAAATTGATGATTTAGCAATGGCGCCAGGAGATTATCACATTATTGATTATTTAATTAAAGGAAATGGCATAATCTACGGTACATTTGTATATACCCCAGATTTTGAGTTGCTTTCATATCGATTAGATCCGAGTTAAACCGTCAAGGAGAGGATACAATGACAGAGAATAATGATATAAAAATGGTAATTATTACAGGGATGTCTGGAGCTGGAAAAACAGTAGCTTTACAAAGTTTTGAAGATTTAGGATATTTTTGTGTGGATAATTTACCACCGATGTTATTGCCAAAGTTTATTGAGCTTATGGCGGATTCAAAAGGGAAAATGAATAAAGTGGCACTTGGTATTGATTTACGTGGCCGCGAGTTTTTCGAACATTTATGGGGAGCACTTGATGATTTATCAGAACGTACATGGATTATTCCTCATATTTTATTTTTAGATGCGAAAGATAGTACGCTTGTAACTCGTTATAAAGAAACGAGACGTTCGCATCCACTTGCACCAACTGGTTTGCCGTTAAAGGGAATCGAAGCAGAGCGTAATTTATTAACAGATATGAAGGCACGAGCGAATATTGTGCTTGATACATCGGATTTAAAACCAAAAGAATTACGTGAAAAAATTGTTCACTTGTTCTCAACAGAAACTGAGCAAGCATTTCGTGTAAATGTTATGTCATTTGGATTTAAGTACGGTATTCCAATTGATGCAGATTTAGTATTTGATGTTCGTTTTTTACCAAATCCATATTACATTCCACACATGAAGCCATTAACAGGACTAGATGAAGAAGTTTCTTCGTATGTACTGAAATTTAATGAGACACATAAGTTTTTAGAGAAGTTGACGGATCTGATTACTTTCATGCTGCCTCATTATAAAAGAGAAGGCAAAAGTCAACTTGTAATTGCAATTGGATGTACAGGTGGACAGCATCGTTCTGTTACGCTTACAGAATACCTTGGGAAACATTTGAAACCAGAGTATAGTGTTCATGTATCTCATCGTGATGTGGAGAAGAGAAAGGGCCATTAAGGGATGAAAAAAGAGAGAAAGCCTAAAATTGTCATCATGGGAGGCGGAACTGGACTCTCTGTTTTATTAAGAGGATTAAAGCAATATCCTGTTGATATTACAGCAGTTGTTACAATTGCTGATGATGGTGGCAGTTCGGGTAGATTACGTGATGAGCTAGAAATTCCACCTCCAGGTGACATCCGTAACGTACTTGTTGCGTTATCGGATGTAGAGCCACTGGTAGAAGCTTTATTTCAGCACCGTTTCACAACAGGAGACGGACTGAAAGGTCATGCGTTAGGAAATCTATTGTTGGCAGGTATGACCTCGATTACAGGAGACTTTTTCCATGCAATTACAGAAACAAGTAAAGTATTAAATGTCAGAGGACGTGTATTACCAGCAGCGAATCAAAGTGCGGTACTTCATGCGGAACTTGAAGATGGGGAAATTGTAACAGGTGAATCAAAGATTCCTTATTACGGAAAGAAGATTAATCGTGTCTTTTTAACTCCAGAAGATGTAGAGCCATTGCATGAAACGTTGGCTGAGATTAAACGAGCTGATTTACTTGTTTTCGGTCCTGGAAGTTTGTATACGAGTATATTGCCCAATTTAGTTGTTAACAAAATTGGAGACGCTGTTCTTGCTGCAAAGGCGAAGAAGGTATATGTATGTAACGTTATGACACAAGCGGGTGAAACGATGGGATATACTGCTTTTGATCATGTGCAGGCGTTACACGATCATTTAGGGCAACCATTTATCAATACTGCAATTGTAAATAACCGTGAGATTCCTTGTGAATTACGCAAGTCATATGAGGAAGAAATGTCTACACCAGTTGTAGTGGATGAAGAACGTTTTGTTGAAAATAATATTGATGTTATTCAAGAGGGATTAGCGAAGTATGATGATCATGTTGTAAGGCATGATACGTTAAAGTTAGCGTCCATTTTATATTCATTGTTATAAATATGCGTTGCCTCGTTTGAGGTAGCGCTCCTCATTCATATAGGACAAGAATTTTGTTCCATAATAATCGTATAAGGAGGTGTTGACTGTGTCATTTGCATCAGAAACAAAGAAAGAGTTGACGAATCTTGAGATGAAGGAATGCTGTGAGAAAGCAGAATTATCAGCGTTACTTCGAATGAACGGGTCGCTTTCTTTTTCAAACCGTCGTCTATCTATCGATATTCAAACGGAAAATGCGGCAATTGCAAGAAGGATTTATACGCTTTTGAAAAAAGGATATGACGTGACGGTAGAATTGCTTGTCCGTAAAAAAATGCGCTTGAAGAAAAATAATGTATATATTGTGCGGCTTGTTGAGAAGTCTCGCGAAATATTAGCTGATCTTCATATCGTTCGAGATGACTTTTCATTTATTCGAAATATATCACAAGAATTGATTGAGAAGAAATGTTGTAAACGATCGTACTTACGTGGCGCATTTTTAGCAGGTGGTTCAGTAAATAACCCAGAGACATCATCTTATCATTTAGAAATCTTTTCGTTATATAAGGAACATAATGATGCTATATGTGAACTGATGAACGGATTTGATTTAAATAGTAAGACGTTGGAAAGAAGAAAAGGGTACATTACGTATTTGAAAGAAGCAGAAAAAATTACAGAGTTTTTAAATATTATAGGTGCTCATAATGCACTTTTAAGATTTGAAGATATTCGAATCGTACGTGATATGCGTAATTCTGTAAATCGTTTAGTGAACTGCGAAACAGCTAATTTAAATAAAACAATTGGTGCAGCACTAAGACAGATTGAAAATATTCGTTATATTGATGAGACAGTTGGTCTTGATATTTTGCCGGATAAATTACAAGAGATTGCACAATTACGAAGAGATTATCAAGATGTAACATTGAAAGAGTTAGGTGAGATGGTATCCGGGGGGAAGATTAGTAAGTCGGGTATTAATCATCGTTTGCGTAAAATCGATGAAATCGCAGAGAAATTACGCGCGGGGGAAACGTTAGTAAAAAAATAAGAGGTTAAAGGGGAAATGGAGCTGTGGTTCAAAAACGAGTTCAGGTTTCATTAAAAAACGGTTTACAAGCACGTCCGGCTGCGTTGTTTGTACAAGAGGCAAATCGCTTTCATGCAGATATCTTCATCGAGAAAGATGGAAAGACAGTAAATGCAAAGAGCATAATGGGGATTATGAGCTTAGCAATTGGAACTGGAAGCATGATAACAATTACAACAGAAGGTTCAGATGCAGAAGAGGCTTTAGAAGCATTAGCTGCATATGTACAATAAGAAGCTATCGCGTATATGCGATAGCTTTTTGTTTTTGCGGTTTACTTAAAGGGAGTTTTCGGGATAGGGGGTATGTAGGTGGTTTGTCCTTGTCGTAGATTGTCGGTAAATCGATATGTTGTGTCGAACCGTTGATATATTAAAAAAATCGTTGATATAATTTAAGTTTTGTTCGATATAATTGAAAAATCGTTGATATATTTAGGTAAATACCAGGGTGGGTATCCAGACGGAGGTGCATGATAATAAAAAAGCGCCCTGTAATAGGGTGCTTTTTTTATGTATCTAGCTCCAGCGGCTAGAATCTCCGGTCGCTTCGCCCCTTCATTCGAGGCAAAAAGCGCCTCGGAATCAGGGACTCCATCGCCCTGCGATTCTGAACGAGCCGCTTCTGCTTTTAGTTATTAACGATTTGTAAAGATCTTATCGATTAAACCGTATTCTAAAGCTTTTTCTGCTGTCATGAAGTTGTCGCGGTCTGTGTCGCGTTGTAGTACTTCAAGTGGTTGACCAGTGCGGTCAGCAAGAATTTGGTTTAGTTTTTCACGTAAGAATAGGATACGTTTTGCAGCGATTTCGATTTCAGTCGCTTGACCTTGTGCTCCACCAAGTGGTTGGTGAATCATTACTTCACTGTTTGGAAGTGCATAACGTTTTCCTTTTTCACCTGCTGCAAGTAAGAATGCACCCATAGATGCAGCCATACCGATACAGATTGTTGATACTTGTGGTTTAATAAACTGCATTGTATCATAGATTGCCATACCCGCTGTGATAGAACCACCAGGGCTGTTGATGTAGATGTGAATATCTTTTTCTGGATCTTGAGATTCCAAGAATAAAAGCTGGGAAACGATTGAGTTAGCTACGTTGTCATCAATTGCACTACCAAGCATAATGATGCGGTCTTTTAATAGTCGAGAGTAAATATCGTAAGCGCGTTCTCCACGATTTGTTTGTTCAATTACTGTAGGAATTAAATTCATCTGTTATTTCCTCCTTATAAAGCTTTCTTAGTCTTATAATACAATTATGGTCAATAAAGGTCAAACGAAACCACTTTAAATCAAAAAAATATGTAGTTGTACCATGAAATATTCGCTATGTTTTCGAAATTCCCTGCTTATGTATCTTCAACATCATAACCGAATTACATAAATTTAAACGTTATGAAAACTGGAGAAAAAAGAAAAGAACGCCTTTTAACTGAAGCGTTCTTTCGATAATTAGTCTTTTAAAAGATAGGTTACTTTATTTAAAATCTTTTCGATTTGTTTCGCGTTTTTACTATACATTTCGCTTGCTGATTTCGACTTTGTTTCTAAGGAAAACAGTTCGAGATCAGCATGACATTTTTTTAAAGATGCTAATAATAAAGGTTTGTTTTGAGGAGAAGGCATCTGGAGTTTGTCATTGTAAATGTCGATAGTAAGTTGTCCGTATGAATCCACTTGACCGAGGAAGACATTTTCAATAACAACACCGAGTTTTTCTAATTCTGAATGTAGCCAAGCGCGGTTATGTCCGCTTGCTGAAAGAGGTTCATCTAGTACATTTCCATCCATAATAACAGTTTGTGGTTCTTTCTCGTTTGGTACTTTTAAACCGATGTCTTTTGCTGTAAGTGGCTGGGAATCTTTCTTTAATAATACATTTAATTCTCCGCTTGGTTCTAAGACAGCAAATTCGACTTCAGCTACGCTGAACGCACTTTTTCCACGGAGAAGTTCCAGTAATTCGTCACTCGTATATTTTTCTTTCTTCAAGTTATCTTCGAGTATCTTTCCGTCTTTTATTAATACGGTAGATTTCCCTTCAAAGAAGTCCCGAGCTGTTTTGTTCTTTAAAGAGAGGATTCCTGTTAAAAAAGGTACTACAGCGAAAATGAGTATCGCAAAGACGCCGTGAAAAAATTTTGAATCGAGCCCTGTAGATACTTGGGCAGCGATGTCACCAATCGTCATTCCGGCTATGTATTCAAAAAAGGAAAGCTGAGAGATTTGTCTTTTCCCTAACCATTTCGTAAT
The DNA here is from genome assembly GCF_008274865.1 of Bacillus sp. AR4-2. Lineage (NCBI taxonomy): Bacteria > Bacillati > Bacillota > Bacilli > Caryophanales > Bacillaceae > Bacillus > Bacillus sp. AR4-2. The sequence goes on along the minus strand of NZ_CP031062.1, from coordinate 4,875,878 downwards.
AGCGAATAAAATAATTAATATGAATACAGAGCGAAGAATGACAAGTGTCCATTCCGGCAGGTGAGACATAGTCGTTTCCTCCAGTCTACTTAAAACCCTTTATATTGAGGTTCTTCACGTTCTAATACTGAAATTCTATCCTTTAAATCAGCGATGACGCTGTCCATTTCTAACATACATTCATGAAATACGCGTTTTGATTCTTCGTCTTGTGAATTTAATGAAAGGGAGCTTAAACTTGCTTGGGCGCCCCTTACACTAGCAAGGCAAGTTTTTACGCTAGCGATAACAGTCATATAAACACCTCTTATCCTTTCGGTTTGAATAATAATGCTCCAATGAAGCCGAAAATAATAGCTGCTGATACACCGGCGCTCGTTACTTTAAACATGCCGGTAATAACGCCAACGATGCCATGTTTTGCAGCTTCTTCCATTGCGCCATGAACGAGGGCATTACCAAAGCTTGTAATAGGTACAGTTGCCCCAGCTCCAGCGAAATCAATTAATGGCTCATACAAATTAAATCCATCTAATATAGCTCCAGCAACAACGAGTGTTGCCATTGTATGAGCGGGTGTTAGTTTGCCGACATCAAACATAAGTTGGCCGATTACACATATGAGTCCGCCAATGACGAAAGCCCAGAAAAAAATCATTGCGTTGCACCTCCAAATTCAATCGAAACGGCATGAGCGATACACGGAATCGTTTCTTCTTGTTGGAATGTAAGTGGAGATAGTAAAGCGCCTGTCGCAACGACAAGTATTTTTTTGAACTCTCCTCTTTTCATTCGGTTTAATAAATGACCGTACACGACTGTTGCGGAACATCCAGGCCCACTAGCACCAGCTATGACAGGTTGTCCTTCTCTATAAATGATAATTCCGCAATCTTGAAATTGTTCGCTCGTTACTTTCGTTCCGTGTTTATGTAGTAAGTCATAAGCAATTTCGCGTCCTACATGTCCGAGATCGCCTGTTACGATTAAATCGTAGTAAGAGGCATCAATTTGGCGTTCACGTAAATGGGCTTCAATTGTATCAACTGCAGCTGGAGCCATTGCGCCTCCCATATTAAACGGATCCGTTAATCCCATATCAACAACTCGCCCAATCGTTGCAGATGTTACTCTTGGACCATGGCCAGTATCGCTTAAAATAGCGGCTCCTGCTCCAGTTACTGTCCACTGTGCAGTAGGCGGCTTTTGTCCACCGTATTCGGTAGGGTAGCGGAATTGTTTTTCTACAGCAGTATTATGGCTTGAAGCTCCAGTTAATAAATATTTTGCACCTTTTGCATTTACGATACTTGCCCCAAGTGCTAAACCTTCCATAGAAGTAGAGCAAGCCCCGAATAATCCGAGATAAGGAGTGCCCAGTGTGCGGCAAGCAAAGCTTGTTGGAGTAATTTGATTAATTAAATCTCCTGCGAGTACGAATTGAATATCATCTTTACGAAGCTCTGCTTTTTCAGTAGCGCGACTACAAGCTTCTTCGAATAAAATTTTATGTGCTTTTTCATAGGAATCTTGTCCGAGCCATAAATCTTCATGAAGGATATCGAAGTCTTCTGGGATGTTCCCCTTTGCTTCAAATGGTCCACCGACAACCCCTGTTGAGATAATGACTGGTTTGTTTTCAAATACCCACGTTCGGTGTCCTTGTAACATTTATAGCCCTCCCCATTGAACGAGAATAGTTTTAATAAGTGCGATGACGAAAGCGGAAAATACACCAAATAAAATAACAGAACCAGCTAGTTTAAACATATTGCCGCCAACGCCAAGGACAAATCCTTCCGTTCGATGCTCAATACATGCGGCAATAACAGAGTTACCAAATCCAGTAACAGGTACAGCTGTACCTGCTCCGGCAAACTGTCCAAAACGATCGTATATACCAAATCCAGTTAGTAACATGGAGATGAAAATGAGAGTTGCGACTGTTGGATTGCCTGCTGAGCGTTCAGTGAAATCAAAATATGTGATGTAAAAAGTAGAAATGAGTTGTCCGATGAAGCAAATAAAACCACCGACGAAAAAGGCTTTTATACAATTTTTTAAGACAGGTCGTTTCGGTTCGCGTTCTTGTTCGAATTTTTTATACTCCTGTTGTACAGGGGTTAAGTTTTTATCTTTACTAGCCATTGCAATCCTTCCTTTTCTTTTAAAAAGCGTTAAGTGTTAGACTCCATTTTTTTACCAATGAATTTTAATTGTTTATTAATTTCATCTTTAGATACTTCTTTTTCCTGAATTTTTCTTTCGAGTTTTTCGAGTAACATAAAGATTTTTTTATCTGTACTGACACGAACATCGAAAGTAGGGTGCTCATCACTTAGTTGCTTTTGAAGCTTTTTACGCAGCGGCTTTAATCCAAACCTTTCGTGATGCTCAGGTGTAACTGCTATGTAGAGATCTAAATTTGAATTCACTGCTGTGCTTTTTATAATTTCATCCATAGCGAGAGCTCTTTTTTTCGCTCCTTGTGATATAGATTGATTAAAGGATTCCGTACTCGTCTTTGTTAACTTTGGACCTTTTTCTTTCTCCGTTCGTTTTGCTTCTTCTTTCACTTTTTTATCTAAAGGACTATTATCACATCCGGTAAAAGAGCTAAATAGAAGTGCAAATAATGCGGTTATGAGGCCGAGTTTTCGCATAATTATCATTCCATTTCTATTGCAATATGTAATGTGATAGAAAAAGGATGACTGCATATCATCCTTTTTCTATTTCACAGCAAGACTGATTCGTTATTGCTGTGAGTATTGTGGTTCTTCTTGTTGGACTTCTTCAACGCGTGGGTTTAAAGAATCGATAATCGTTTGTGTTTGCTGCGCAGCTGTTTGGAAAAGTTGCTTAGCTTGTTGGTTATCCGTATCAAGAGCGAATCCCTCTAAGCTAGCTTGTGCACTTTTTAATCCAGAAACAGTTTGCTTTAATTTTGTAATTACAGTCATTGAATGAAGCCCCCTTTGGAATATCAATTCAAAGATTATAATTTGTGAGTTGGGGTGAATTTATGATTGGAAAATTTAGGAGTGGAATAGATTTTATATGCTTTTAGCTAAGGTGCATAAGGTATTATGGGGATATTTTTATTGATTTAGAAGGATTTTATTGCTATTATTATGAGAAGAAAATGAAGTGTTTTCTATAATCATGCGCCCATAGCTCAGTCGGATAGAGCGGTGGTTTCCGGTACCACGTCTGCCGGGGGTTCGAATCCCTCTGGGCGCGTCAAAAAGTCCTAACTTACGTTTTGTAGGTTAGGACTTTTTTTATTTCCCTCTTGTTATATCTAGTAATAAGATTTACTATTAGTACTTGATAATAATTTTTTAACGTTATTATTTTCTTTCAATATTATTCAAATTTCGGTTGTAAGTTGTAAATCTCATTAATACATATAAATTAATAATATTTTGGAATGGGTGTCTGTGATAGCATTCTCCTTTTACCAAACTTATTGTACAATAGAAACAAGGGGGAGATTAGTTTGAAGGCAAGTCTTTTACAAGAACAAAGCTTACGTTTGGCAATGACACAAGAGTTAAGGCAAGCGATTACAATGCTCCAGTATAATGTACAAGAATTATCGGAGTTTTTGTATGAGCAATCGTTAGAGAATCCCCTTATTGAGTTAGGTGGTTTTGAGAGGGAGAAGAAAAAGAGCTCTAACAACAGTAAAAGTACCAGCAAACAAGTCGAGAATCAGATGGAGATCTACAGTGTGGATTCTACAACGATTCAGCAACATTTATTAAATCAAATACAGTATTATAAAATAGATGAAGAAGAGCGAAAAGTAGCTTCTTTCATTATTATGAACATGGATGGAAATGGATATTTACAAGAAACGAATGAAGAGTTAGCAGAGCTCCTTTCTGCACATATTCATGTAGTCGACCGTTCTGTAGAGCTTGTCCAATCACTGGAGCCAGCAGGGGTAGGGGCGCGTAATATTCAGGAATGTTTAACTTTGCAATTGAAGCGCTTACAAAGACGTAATGGATTAGCAGAAGAGGTTGTAGAAGATCATTTCGCTTATTTCGTGAAGAAAGATTGGCGAAAGCTCGTTCAAGTGTTGAAGTGTAGTAATGAGGAATTGCAGAGTGCGGTAAATTGTATAACGTCATTACAACCAAAACCAGGTCTTGCGTTTTCTTCAGATAAACCACTTTACATTGTACCTGATATGGCGGTGAAAAAAGATGGCGATCGCCTCGTCTTACAAATGAACGAGAGAAATATGCCGAGAATTGAAATTCATTCTGAATATAGTGCGCTTCTTAATAATAGTGAAAGTGAAGTAGCATCTTACGTATCAGAAAAGTATCAGCATGTGCAGTGGATTATGCGCAGTTTGAAGCAGAGAAAACAGACGCTGCTGCAAGTAATGACTATTATTATGGAAAAACAACGTGATTTCTTCTGGAAAGGTCCAGAGTATTTAAGACCTCTCGCTTTAAAAGAGGTAGCGGAAGAGTTAAGTGTGCATGAATCGACAATTAGTCGTGCGACGCGAAATAAATATGTGCAAACACCACACGGTTTATTTGAGATGAAATCGTTCTTTAGCAATGCCGTTTCGACGACTGAAGATGAAGCAGTTTCTACAAAACGTGTAAAACAATTTATTCAAACGCTAATTAGGGCAGAGGATAAGAAAAAGCCACTTTCAGATCAAAAGATTTCAAAATTATTAGAAGAAGAGCATGAAATTGTTATTTCTCGAAGAACAGTGGCGAAGTATAGAGAACAAATGCATATCCCAGCTTCGTCATTACGAAAAACGATCGGATAGGTGAAGAAGATGAAAGTTGTACTGTATACTAAAAAAGATTGTGGCCTTTGCGTGAAGGCGAAACAAGTTTTAAAGGAAGTACAATGTGAATATTCTTTTCAAATCGAGGAAATAGATATATATGAAGATAATGACCTTTTAGAAAAATATCACTTAATGATTCCGGTTGTAGAAATGGACGGAAAACAAGTAGAATATGGTAACATTCACAAAGGTGTCATAATAAACTATATAAAGAATGCAGTTAAGAGTTGAATAAGTTTCTATCTCCTGTTACAATAATACACGTAGCAGGGATTATTTTTTTAACCTATGTGGGACACAAAATGTCACTACGGGACGTAAAGTGACCATGAAGGAAAAATGAACCGATGTAGTGAGGAGAAAAGATATGCGCTCATGGATTCAGAACACAAAAAAATTATTACCTGATCTGCTACCTGTTATGCAAACGAGAATGCAAATTCTTCAATACATTAGGCTCATGCAGCCGATTGGAAGAAGAAACTTATCAGCAAGTCTCGGTATGACAGAACGAGTATTGCGAAGTGAAGTTCAAGTTTTGAAAGAACAAAACTTAGTTCACGTCGCTTCTTCTGGAATGACTTTGACAGAAGAAGGAACAGCTTTAGTTCTTGCTTTGGAAGACTTTATGAAAGAAATTTCCGGGTTAAAGGTTTTAGAAAAGCAACTTAAGGAAACATTAGACTTGGATGAAGTTTTCGTTGTCCCTGGTGATAGTGATGAATCACCTTGGGTCAAACTGGAGATGGGCCGTGCTTGTGTGACTTGTATAAAAGACCGTCTGACAGCGAATAATATCGTTGCTGTGGCTGGAGGAACTACGCTAGCTGCTGCTGCGGACATGATGCAACTTGATTGCAAAGATTTACATATGCTATTTGTCCCAGCACGTGGTGGAATTGGAGAAGGCGTCGAATTAGAAGCCAATACCATTTGTGCCAAGATGGCACAAAATACGATGAGTAATTATCGCTTATTGTATGTTCCAGACCATGTTAGTAGCGAAGCATATGCGTCTATTGTGACAGAGCCTTCCGTGAAAGAAGTTCTTGAGTTGATTCGATCTTCCAATATCGTCATTCATGGAATAGGTGATGCGTTAACAATGGCACGTCGCAGAAGTACTTCAGAAGCAGATTGGTTAAAGATTCAGGCAAGCGAAGCAGTTGGCGAAGCTTTCGGTTACTACTTTAATGAAGAAGGAAATGTTGTTCATAAAGTAAGAACAGTTGGTATGCAACTAGAGGATTTACAAAATGTATCTCACGTTGTTGCAGTCGCTGGAGGTTCTTCAAAGGCAAAAGCAATACAGGCTGTAATTAAACAAGGGCACACTTCAATTCTAATTACAGATGAAGGTGCAGCAAAACAGTTAACAAAGGGTTTTACCCTTTAATATAATCCCCCAAGGAGGAAATTCAAATGACTAAAATTGGTATTAATGGATTTGGACGTATCGGACGTAACGTATTCCGCGCAGCTCTTAACAACTCTGAGGTAGAAGTAGTAGCAATCAACGACTTAACAGATGCTAAAACATTAGCTCACCTTTTAAAATATGACACAGTTCACGGAACTTTAAATGCAGAAGTATCTGCTAACGAAAACAGCATCGTTGTTAACGGTAAAGAAATTAAAGTTATCGCTGAGCGTGACCCAGCTCAATTACCATGGAGCGACTACGGAGTAGAAGTAGTAGTAGAATCTACTGGCCGTTTCACTAAAAAATCAGACGCTGAGAAACACTTAGGTGGATCAGTTAAGAAAGTTATCATCTCAGCTCCAGCTTCTGACGAAGATATCACTGTAGTTATGGGTGTTAACCACGAACAATACGATGCAGCTAACCACAACGTAGTATCTAACGCTTCTTGTACTACAAACTGTCTAGCTCCATTCGCTAAAGTATTAAACGAAAAATTCGGCGTAAAACGCGGAATGATGACAACAATTCACTCTTACACTAACGACCAACAAATCTTAGACTTACCACACAAAGATTTACGTCGTGCTCGTGCAGCAGCTGAAAACATGATCCCAACATCTACTGGTGCAGCTAAAGCTGTAGCATTAGTATTACCAGAACTTAAAGGTAAATTAAACGGTGGCGCTGTACGTGTTCCAACTGCTAACGTTTCTCTAGTTGACCTAGTTGTTGAACTTGACAAAGAAGTAACAGTTGAAGAAGTAAATGCAGCATTCAAAGCAGCAGCTGAAGGCGAATTAAAAGGTATCCTTGGATACAGCGAAGAGCCATTAGTATCTATCGACTATAACGGATGTACAGCTTCTTCTACAATCGATGCATTATCTACAATGGTAATGGAAGGTAACATGGTTAAAGTACTTTCTTGGTACGATAACGAAACTGGTTACTCTAACCGCGTAGTAGACCTAGCAGCTTACATGACTTCAAAAGGTCTTTAATTCTTAATTATATAAGTTATCAATGACAAAACGAGGGAGAGGGTTTGTTCCCTCTCTCTCTTCTTTCGTTTTAAAAGCAAATGTGTTAAGCTTTTGAGTGGGTTTTGTCAATCCTAACTAGTAGTCGGAGGGAAATCCAATGAACAAAAAATCAATTCGTGACGTAGATTTAAAAGGTAAGCGTGTATTTTGCCGCGTTGATTTCAACGTACCTATGAAAGAAGGCAAAATTACAGATGAAACTCGTATCCGTGCAGCTCTTCCTACAATTCAATATTTAGTAGAGCAAGGTGCGAAAGTTATTTTAGCAAGTCACTTAGGCCGTCCAAAAGGTCAAGTAGTAGAAGAAATGCGTTTAACTCCAGTAGCAGCACGTTTAGGTGAGCTTCTTGGTAAAGACGTTAAAAAAGCGGACGAAGCATTCGGACCAGTTGCACAAGAAATGGTTGCAGCAATGAACGAAGGCGACGTATTAGTTCTTGAAAACGTACGTTTCTATGCGGGCGAAGAAAAGAACGATGCAGAACTTGCGAAAGAATTTGCAGCACTTGCTGACATCTTCGTAAACGATGCATTCGGTGCAGCTCACCGTGCTCACGCTTCTACAGCAGGTATCGCAGACTACCTACCAGCAGTATCTGGTCTATTAATGGAAAAAGAGTTAGATGTACTTGGTAAAGCACTTTCTAACCCAGAACGTCCATTTACAGCTATTATCGGTGGTGCGAAAGTAAAAGATAAAATCGGTGTAATTCGTCATCTATTAGACAAAGTAGATAACTTAATCATCGGTGGTGGACTTGCTTACACATTCGTTAAAGCTTTAGGTCATGAAATTGGTCTATCTCTATGTGAAGACGACAAGATCGAACTAGCTAAAGAATTTATGCAACTTGCAAAAGAAAAAGGCGTAAACTTCTACATGCCAGTTGATGTTGTAATCACTGAGGAATTCTCTGAAACTGCAACAACTAAAATCGTTGGTATCGACTCTATCCCTTCTAACTGGGAAGGCGTGGACATCGGTCCTAAAACACGTGAAATTTATGCAGATGTAATTAAAAATTCTAAGCTTGTTGTATGGAATGGACCAATGGGTGTATTCGAAATGACTCCATTCGCAGAAGGTACAAAAGCAGTAGGACAAGCATTAGCAGATGCAGAAGATACATACTCTGTTATCGGCGGTGGTGACTCTGCAGCAGCTGTTGAAAAATTCGGTATGGCTGATAAAATGAGCCACATTTCTACTGGCGGCGGTGCGTCATTAGAATTCATGGAAGGTAAAGAGCTTCCAGGTGTAGTTTGTCTTAACGACAAATAAGTAGCAGCCAAAGAAAAAGGACGGTGCAAAGCATGCGTAAACCAATTATCGCAGGTAACTGGAAAATGAATAAAACTCTATCAGAAGCAGTTAGCTTCGTAGAGGAAGTTAAAGGTCAAATCCCAGCAGCTTCAGCTGTTGATGCAGTAGTTTGCTCTCCAGCTCTATTCTTAGAGCGCCTTGTAGCAGCAACTGAAGGAACTGACTTACAAGTAGGTGCACAAAACATGCACTTCGAAAAAAATGGTGCATTCACTGGCGAAATTAGCCCAGTAGCACTTAGCGACTTAAAAGTTGGCTATGTAGTACTTGGCCACTCTGAGCGTCGTGAAATGTTTGCTGAAACAGATGAGTCAGTAAACAAAAAGACTATCGCAGCATTTGAACATGGTTTAACACCAATCGTATGTTGTGGTGAGACTTTAGAAGAGCGCGAAAGCGGAAAAACATTTGATTTAGTAGCAGGTCAAGTGACAAAAGCACTTGCAGGTTTAACAGAAGAGCAAGTTAAAGCAACTGTTATCGCTTATGAGCCAATCTGGGCTATCGGTACAGGTAAATCTTCTTCTTCTGCAGATGCAAACGAAGTATGTGCGCACATCCGTAAAGTTGTTGCAGAAGCTGTTTCTCCAGAAGCTGCAGAAGCTGTTCGTATCCAATACGGCGGTAGCGTAAAACCAGAAAACATTAAAGAGTATATGGCACAATCTGACATCGACGGCGCTTTAGTTGGCGGTGCTAGCTTAGAGCCAGCTTCGTTCTTAGGTCTTCTGGGGGCGGTAAAATGAGAAAGCCAACAGCTTTAATCATTCTTGACGGTTTCGGACTTCGTGAAGAAACTTACGGGAATGCTGTAGCACAAGCTAAGAAACCTAATTTTGATGGTTACTGGAACAAATTCCCTCACACAACGCTTACAGCTTGTGGCGAGGCAGTAGGTCTTCCAGAAGGTCAAATGGGTAACTCTGAGGTTGGTCACTTAAATATCGGTGCTGGCCGCATTGTATATCAAAGCTTAACACGCGTTAACGTTGCAATTCGTGAAGGTGAGTTCGATAAGAACGAAACGTTCCAAAGTGCAATTAAAAGCGTAAAAGAAAAAGGTACTGCACTTCATTTATTCGGTTTACTTTCTGACGGTGGTGTGCACAGTCACATGAATCACATGTTTGCTCTTCTTCGCTTAGCAGCTAAAGAAGGCGTTGAGAAAGTATACATTCATGCATTCTTAGATGGCCGCGATGTTGGACCAAAAACAGCACAAAGCTATATCGATGCAACAAATGAAGTAATTAAAGAAACAGGAGTAGGACAATTCGCGACTATCTCTGGTCGTTATTACTCCATGGACCGTGACAAGCGTTGGGATCGCGTAGAAAAATGTTACCGTGCTATGGTGAATGGTGAAGGCCCTACTTATAAATCAGCAGAAGAGTGTGTAGAAGACTCTTATGCGAACGGTATCTATGATGAATTCGTATTGCCGTCTGTAATTGTTAACGAAGATAACACGCCAGTTGCAACAATCAATGATGATGATGCAGTTATCTTCTATAACTTCCGTCCAGACCGTGCAATTCAAATTGCTCGTGTATTTACAAACGAAGACTTCCGTGAGTTCGATCGTGGTGAAAAAGTACCTCACATTCCAGAATTCGTATGTATGACACACTTCAGTGAAACTGTAGATGGTTACGTGGCATTCAAGCCAATGAACCTTGATAACACTTTAGGTGAAGTTGTTGCGCAAGCGGGATTAAAGCAACTTCGCATCGCGGAAACTGAAAAGTATCCGCACGTTACATTCTTCTTTAGCGGTGGTCGTGAGGCTGAATTCCCAGGAGAAGAGCGTATCTTAATTAACTCACCAAAGGTTGCAACGTATGACTTGAAACCTGAAATGAGCATTTACGAAGTAACGGACGCTTTAGTAAATGAAATCGAAAATGATAAACATGATGTTATCATTCTTAACTTTGCGAACTGTGATATGGTTGGCCATTCTGGGATGATGGAACCAACAATTAAAGCAGTAGAAGCAACTGACGAATGTTTAGGAAAAGTTGTAGAAGCGATTCTTGCAAAAGATGGTGTAGCACTTATTACTGCTGACCATGGTAATGCTGATCAGGAGTTAACTGCTGATGGCGGTCCTATGACAGCTCATACAACTAACCCGGTTCCTTTCATCGTTACAAAAAATGATGTAGAGCTTCGTGAAGGTGGTATTTTAGGAGATATCGCTCCAACAATGCTTACACTTTTAAATGTGGAACAACCGAAAGAAATGACAGGTAAAACAATTATTAAATAATTTGCTTATATAAAAAGGAGAGAATTTATTATGCCAACAATTATTGATGTTTATGCTCGCGAAGTCCTTGACTCTCGTGGTAATCCAACTGTAGAAGTAGAAGTTTATACAGAAAGCGGCGCTTTCGGACGCGCTATCGTACCAAGTGGTGCATCTACTGGTGAACACGAAGCAGTAGAATTACGTGACGGTGACAAATCTCGTTACCTTGGTAAAGGTGTTATTAACGCAGTAAACAACGTTAACGAAATTATCGCTCCAGAAATCGAAGGTTTCGATGTAACTGACCAAGCTGGTATCGACCGTGCTATGATCGAATTAGATGGCACTCCAAACAAAGGTAAACTAGGCGCTAACGCTATCCTTGGTGTATCTATGGCAGTAGCTCACGCAGCAGCTGACTTCGTAGGTCTTCCATTATACCGTTACCTTGGTGGATTCAATGCAAAACAATTACCAACTCCAATGATGAACATCATCAACGGTGGTTCTCACGCTGATAACAACGTTGACTTCCAAGAGTTCATGATCTTACCAGTTGGTGCTCCAACATTCAAAGAATCAATCCGTATGGGTGCTGAAGTATTCCATGCACTTAAAGCTGTATTACATGACAAAGGTCTTAACACTGCAGTAGGTGACGAAGGTGGATTCGCTCCAAACCTTGGTTCTAACCGTGAAGCTCTAGAAGTAATCATCGAAGCTATCGAAAAAGCTGGTTACAAAGCTGGCGAGAACGTATTCTTAGGAATGGACGTTGCTTCTTCTGAGTTCTACAACAAAGAAACTGGTAAATATGACCTTGCAGGCGAAGGCCGTACTGGCTTAACTTCTGCAGAAATGGTTGATTTCTATGAAGAGCTTTGCAAAGACTTCCCAATCATCTCTATCGAAGATGGTTTAGACGAAAACGACTGGGATGGTCACAAATTATTAACTGAGCGTATCGGTGATAAAGTACAATTAGTTGGTGACGATTTATTCGTAACTAACACTCAAAAACTTGCTGAAGGTATCGAAAAAGGTATCTCTAACTCAATCTTAATTAAAGTTAACCAAATCGGTACTTTAACTGAGACTTTCGAAGCTATCGAAATGGCTAAACGTGCTGGTTACACAGCAGTTGTATCTCACCGTTCTGGTGAAACTGAAGATGCTACAATCGCTGACATCGCAGTTGCAACTAACGCTGGCCAAATCAAAACTGGTTCTATGAGCCGTACTGACCGTATTGCTAAGTACAACCAATTATTACGCATCGAAGACGAACTAGGCGAAATCGCTGTTTACGATGGTATCAAATCTTTCTATAACATCAAACGATAATTGTAGAAAACAAACGACAGACCGTGAGAAATCACGGTCTGTTTTTTTATGCTAAAATTGTTCACCCGTCATAAGTGACATGAAATGTTTGAAGAAGCGGTTATAATCAAAATCAATTGCTATTTGATGACTCGGCCAATCAATAAATGGTTTAGATTCTCCTAAAGAGCGAAATTCTCCAATGCTTGCCCCCTGTGCATAAGATTCTGTCATGACAACGATAGGTGATTTGTGATAGGTAAACATAGAGTTATCAAGTAAAGCGAGTATTGGTATTGTGTCATGGAAGGGGCTCCCCTTTAAATGTGGTAGGGTGTCTTTATAATATCCGTAGTAATAATGATCAAATAACGGTTTGACAAGTGGAGCTTTTCCTTTTACCTCAATGTATTCTGCCATTTCTGGTGTAATGATGGAGTATTGAGTGACGTTTAATGGGTATATGTACATGTTAGCTGTGGATTGAAGGACTATATTAGCGGCAGTAGGATCGCCATAAAAGTTTGCTTCGGAAATAGGGGTAACATTACCAGGATGTAAAAAGGCACCGCCCATTACATAGTAAGATTTAATTTGTTTCATTAACTGTTTGCACATGATAAACAAAATTGCTAGGGAGGTAAGTCTTCCTAAACTCACAATAATTAATTCATCTTTATACTGTTCAATAAGAGGAATAACTTCAAAAAAATTCTCCATTTCTCCGTTAGTTATATTCACCTTTGGAATAATTGGCCCAAGCCCCTGTTTTCCATGTACATCCGTAAAAAACGCAGGTGGGGCACCAGTAAGGGGACGTTCTGAACCACCGAATATCTTGATATTTCTATTCTTTGTTTCGTTATTAAAAAAATGAGCATTTTCTACGGCCATTTTTTTTGGAACATTGCCGTAATCAGCAACGATACCGACGATTTCTACTTCATCGATAAAGAATGCTAAGAGGAGAGCCATCGTATCATCAATCCCAGGATCACAAAAAATGAGAACTTTTTTGGGCATATGTTCACCACCTATCTTGTTTATCCCGTACAAACCAGCTTGGTGAGGGCTAATAATCAATAAGGATGAGGGGAATCTCATTGATTAAAGTTTCACTTTATATATATGTAAGTTTAAGAATAAAAAGATTATTTTATTGAAATAATAGTCTTTTAAATTCAGAAAATAAAAACTTTTTATATTAGGTCAAGGTTTTTGACGTAATTTCCGTTTAGAAATGCAGTCATATCAAGGTTGTAAGCGTATAACATAGGCTGTTTTTGCTGTCAAGTTGAAAAATTGCAGCTTTTTACAATTTATACTATGATAAAGATATTAACAGAAGATCGTATAAACATGAGGGATGATGAACATGAAATTTACAAAGATTCTTGTCCAAATTGCTGCTCTTTACGTGTTTTATATGGTTGGAACTTGGGTGCAAGAAATGTTAAATATTCCGATTCCAGGAAGTTTGATTGGAATGTTCCTCTTACTTGTTTTACTTAGCCTAAAAGTTCTGCCAGTGAAATGGTTCGATTTAGGAGCAGAAACACTCGTTGCTATTATGCCGTTTTTATTAATTCCGCCAACACTTGGCCTAATGAATTACGGTGCTTTTTTTATGAGTAAAGGAATTTCTCTTTTCATTACAGTTGTAGCGAGTACATTTTTAATTATTATTGTCGCAGGACATACAGGACAATATCTTGCGAATAGGAAGGAAAGAGAGTCGCGATGAGCCAAATATTAATCGGAGTCGGTTGGGTTCTTTTTACGGTGCTATTATATCAATTATCTAAAAAAATCTATAAATTATTTCCAACACCATTCACCATTCCAATGCTTGTAGCAACTGGATTAATGGCTTTCCTATTTATCGTGCTTGATATACCATATCAACATTATATGGAAAGTGGTGGTGGCTGGATTGCAAAGCTACTTGGACCCGGTGTTGTAGCATTTGCAATTCCTCTTTATAAACAACGTCATGTTCTGCAAAAATATGTTGTACCGATTGCTGGTGGCGTATTAGTAGGTACAACGGTTGCGATCGCTAGTGATTTTGCGATTGCTTCACTTATGGGAACGGATAAAAGCTTAATCTTATCGTCTTTACCAAAATCGGTGACAATGCCAGTTGCGATGAGTGTTTCTGAACAAGTTGGTGGTGTACCTTCCTTAACAGCAGCTTTCGTTGTTATCGCAGGTATTACTGGAACGATTACAGGACCCCTTTTATTAAAATGGAGCCGTGTTACAAACTCAGTTGGTAAAGGTATAGGATTTGGATGTGCTTCTCATATTATGGGTGTTATGAGAGCAATGAAAAATAATGAGCATGAAGGTGTTATTGGATCGGTAACAATGACATTAACAGCAATTTTGACATGTTTACTTGGACCGTTATTTGCGATGATGTTTATGTAATAGAAGAAAAGCGAGAGCGCCTCTATAGCTCTCGCTTTTCTATAGAATTTATGCTACAGTTACAATAACTGAATCTTTGTAGGAGGTACGCCAAGTGCATACGTTATTATCAGTTTTACTTATTATTGTATCGATTTTAATGATTGTTATGGTACTTATGCAGTCTAGTAATAGCTCAGGCCTTTCAGGTGCAATTTCAGGCGGTGCAGAGCAATTATTTGGTAAGCAAAAAGCACGTGGGATTGAAGCGGTATTAAACCGCATTACAATTGTTTTAGCTGTATTGTTCTTCGCATTAACAATTGGTGTTACGTACTTGAACTTATAGAATTGAAAGAAGAAGCGTTAGTAAAATGTACTAATGGTTCTTCTTTTTTTGTTTTGCCATTTGAAAGATGTTTCTAATTAGATTATAGAAATATAAATATGGTACACTAAGATATAGAAAGAATACGACTAGATTACAGAAGAGAAAGAGGAGAAGTACATGATGAAATTAGCATCTCCGAAACCATTTACATTTGAGGGTGGAGACCGCGCTGTTTTATTACTACATGGATTCACAGGGAACTCAGCTGATGTACGTATGTTAGGGCGTTTCTTAGAAAAGAAAGGCTACACTTGTCATGCGCCAATTTATAAAGGGCACGGTGTACCACCAGAAGAGCTTGTTCATACAGGTCCTACAGATTGGTGGCAAGATGTAACGGAGGCATATCAGCTTTTAAAAGATAAAGGTTTTGAGAAAATTGCTGTTGTTGGATTGTCACTTGGCGGCGTATTTTCTTTAAAATTGGGTTATACAGTACCGGTTTTAGGTGTAGTACCAATGTGTGCACCTATGTATATTAAGAGCGAAGAAACGATGTACCAAGGTATATTGGCATATGCCCGCGAATATAAAAAACGTGAGCAAAAATCACCAGAACAAATTGAACAAGAAATGTTGGAATTCCAAAAGACACCGATGAATACATTAAAAGCATTACAACAATTAATTGCTGACGTACGTAACAATGTGGATATGATTTATGCGCCAACATTTGTTGTACAAGCACGTCATGACGAAATGATTAATACAGATAGTGCTAACATTATTTATAACGGTGTAGAATCTACGTTAAAAGACATTAAATGGTACGAAGACTCTACGCATGTCATTACACTTGATAAACAACGCGACGAGCTACATGAGGATGTATATAACTTCTTGGAGCAACTAGATTGGTAAGATCTAGTTGCCTCTTTTTTTCATAAGGAATTTTTTGTGAAAACTGTAAAAATCATAAGGGGAGTATTGAAGTTTCACTTTATACATCCCCTATCTTTCGGATACACTAAATAATATAAGGTTTTAAAGGAGGTATTTTTGCTTGGAAGAAATCATACAAGAACATATTGATAAGTTGTTATTATTTATGAGAGAAGAAGCGTATAAACCGCTAACGATACAAGAGTTAGAAGAGGCATTTGGGATTGAAGGTTCTGAGGGCTTTAAAGATTTCGTAAAGGCACTTGTAACGATGGAAGAAAAGGGACTTGTTATTCGTACTCGTAGCAACCGTTACGGTCTTCCTGAAAAGATGAATTTAATACGCGGTAAGTTAATTGGACATGCACGTGGTTTTGCATTCGTTGTACCAGATGAGAAGAAAACGGGAGACGATGACCTTTTCATACCGCCTACAGAATTAAACGGTGCGCTTCATGGCGATACAGTATTAGCACGCCTTAGTTCCCAATCGAGTGGTTCGCGTCAAGAAGGTTCAATTGTACGCATTTTAGAACGCGGAACGAAAGAGTTAGTTGGTACATATACAGAATCGAAAAACTTTGGGTTCGTTATACCTGACAATAAGCGCTGGACAAGTGACATTTTCGTATTGAAAAGTGCATCTATGGGCGCTGTAGAAGGTCATAAAGTAGTTGTGAAAATTACGAGCTATCCAGAGAATCGTTTAAGTGCAGAAGGTGAAGTTATTCAAATTCTAGGTCATAAAAATGATCCAGGAGTAGATATTTTATCTGTCATTCATAAACATCACTTGCCTTTAGCGTTCCCTGAAGAAGTGATGGAACATGCCAACAGTGTACCAGAAACGATTTCAGAAGAAGATTTAAAAGATCGCCGTGATCTACGTGACCAAATGATCGTAACGATTGACGGTGCAGACGCAAAAGATTTAGATGATGCTGTTACAGTAACGAAACTTGAGAACGGTAACTACAAGCTAGGCGTTCACATTGCGGATGTAAGTCATTACGTTCAAGAAGGTTCTCCAATTGATGTAGAAGCAGCGGAAAGAGCGACGAGTGTGTATCTTGTTGACCGTGTAATTCCGATGATTCCACACCGTCTATCTAACGGTATTTGTTCATTAAATCCGAAAGTAGACCGTCTGACATTATCTTGTGAAATGGAAATCAACAACTTAGGTGATGTTGTTAAACACGAGATTTTCCAAAGTGTGATTAAAACGACAGAGCGTATGACTTATGCTGACGTAAGAAGCATTTTAGAAGATGAGGACGAAGAGTTAATTAAGCGTTATGAGCCGCTCGTACCGATGTTTAAAGAGATGGGTCAATTGGCACAAATTTTACGTGAAAAACGTATGCGCCGTGGTGCAATTGACTTTGACTTTAAAGAAGCGAAAGTATTAGTGGATGAAGAAGGAAAACCGACAGACGTTGTCATGCGCGATCGTTCTGTATCAGAGAAGTTAATTGAAGAATTTATGCTTGTTGCGAATGAAACAGTAGCAGAGCACTTCCACTGGATGAACGTACCATTCATGTACCGTGTCCATGAAGATCCGAAAGAAGATAAGTTAGAGCGTTTCTTCGAGTTTGTAACGAACTTCGGATATGCGGTAAAAGGACGTGCGAATGAAGTACATCCTCGTGCGCTGCAACAAATTCTTGAAATGGTTCAAGGGCAGCCAGAAGAAGTAGTTATTTCAACAGTAATGCTTCGTTCTATGAAGCAAGCGCGTTACGATGCGGATAGCTTAGGACATTTCGGTTTATCAACTGAGTTCTACACGCATTTCACATCACCAATTCGTCGTTACCCGGATACAATCGTTCATAGATTAATTCGTGAATACATTATTAACGGTAAAGTCGACAACGAAACGCAAGCAAAATGGCGTGAAAAATTACCTGAGATTGCAGAGCATTCTTCTAATATGGAACGTCGTGCTGTTGAAGCAGAGCGTGAAACAGATGAGATGAAAAAAGCAGAGTATATGGTTGATAAGATCGGTGAAGAGTATGACGGTATGATTAGCTCTGTAACAAACTTCGGTTTATTCGTAGAGCTTCCAAATACAATTGAAGGTCTTGTACACGTTAGTTATTTAACGGATGATTACTACCGTTATGACGAGCAACATTTCGCTATGATCGGAGAACGTACAGGAAACGTATTCCGCATCGGTGACGAAATTACAATTCGCGTTATTAACGTAAACAAAGACGAGCGTGCAATCGACTTTGAAATCGTTGGCATGAAAGGCACACCTCGCCGTAAGTTCAAAGATCGTCCAGTCGTTATCGAGCAGCCAAGAACAGGCAGAAAGAAACGCGGTGGACGTAGCGAGCGCAGTAATGAGCGCGGCGGTGACCGTGGCACAGGTAGAAAATTTGACCGTGGTGGTAAAGGAAAAGGAAGAGGATCTGCATCTGCATCCGCTTCTGCTAGCCAGCCAGGAAAAAAAGATGGTAACGGTAAGAAGAAAAAAGCATTCTTCGAAAACGTACCAGGATTCAAGAAGAAAAAGAAAAAGCGTAAGTAAGAAAAGAGTGGCTTCGCTTTGATGAAAAGCGGGGCCGTTTTCTTTTTTATTGGTGGCTCGAGAGCGAGCCACTTTCGCTTTTTGTATAATCCAGCTACAGTGGCTAGAATCTGTTGGCCATTTCACTCCCTCGGACGAAGCAAAAAGCGCTTCTCTGTCGGGAGTTCCAATGTCCAAAGATTCTGAGCGAGCCACTTTCGCTTTTTATTAACATTTGTTACAATAGTAAAAATAGAGGAGGGACGTTATATGCCAAAGGGTACAGGTAAGGTTATTGCACAGAACAAAAAAGCATTTCATGATTATTTCATCGAAGAAACATACGAAGCAGGGCTTGTCCTTCAAGGAACGGAAATTAAGTCGATTCGCGCTGGACGCGTAAACTTGAAAGATGCGTTTGCACGTGTACATAATGGTGAAGTATGGGTTCATAATATGCACATTAATACGTACGAACAAGGGAATCGTTTCAACCATGATCCACTTCGTACGAGAAAATTACTTCTGCATAAAAAAGAAATTGATAAACTAGCGGGCGCTGCAAAAGAAACAGGTTACGCATTAGTTCCACTTAGAATTTATTTGAAAAATGGATTTGCAAAGATGGCACTTGGTTTAGCAAAAGGTAAGAAGCAATACGATAAACGTCACGATTTAAAAGAGAAAGAAGCTAAACGTGAAATTGCACGCGCGTTCCGTGATCGCCAAAAGATGTAATACAGATATTTACATTTGTAAAATGGAGCGCGTATGTTATAATAACTTATGTAAGGTTGTTGCACATTGAAAAACAGCTCTTAGTAGCTATCACGATATTTTCTTCGTATGCTCCATTTTTATCATGGGGACGTTACGGATTCGACAGGGATAGTTCGAGCTTAGGTTGCGAGTCGAGGGGATCGGCCTCGTTAAAACGTCAAAGCCTATAATTGGCAAACAAAACAATCTTTCTTTAGCTGCTTAATTGCACTAAAGGTTCCTCCCTCCATCGTCCATGTGGTAGGGTAAGGGACTCAAACTAAGTGGACTACGCCGGAGTTCGCCGTCTGAGGACAAAGGAAGAGAACAACCAGACTAGCAACTTGGAAGCCTGTCGATAGGCCGAAGAGTTCGCGAAATGCTAATATATCGACTACACTCGTAGAAGCTTAAGTGCCGATATTTTTGGACGTGGGTTCGACTCCCACCGTCTCCACCAATACATATTTGGTGGTTTTTTTATTTTGTGTGATATGAACCATAAGTTTGCCGGAACGGCAAGCTTATGGTTCTTTTTGTTTACGGCAAACTTATGGTTCCAAAAGTAAAAGGAGTATCTCTTGCTTAACAAGAGATACTCCTTTTATTTGTTTTTAATAATTATTTATTATTTTACACCTAATTTTTCTTTTGTTTTTGTTGGTAAATCTGCTTTTTGTACTTCTTCATAAGATTTAACCTCTGTGTTTGGTATATCTGTTTTCTTTTCGTCCTCTTGTTTAATGTAAAGGCGTAAAAATGCATTTTCTTTCATTTTTTCATTATCTGGTTTTTCGCTAGTGAAAGTAACCTTTTTTTCTTCCCCATCTTCATTATAAGTAGGTAAAGTATAGACACGTCTATTATCTTTGATCTCACCTTCACCTTGGATTTGAACGTAGTATTCTTCTGTGCCAATTTTACTTGGTGAAGATACATCACATCCAACCGCAAAGCTAGCGAATAGTGCGAAAGTAGCGCATGAAGCAAGTAATTTTTTCATATGAAAACTCCTCTATAAGTTATTTGTGTATTTAAATTGGACTAACTAGTTATTAGTTTACAAGGAATTAATGTTTGCAAACATTGATGTATCTAACTGGAAACTTACATTTTTGTAAGGAACCCTTATTTTGAAATTTATCTATATAAAAAGTGATTTTTAGTCATCTTGAATGATTTTAAATTTAAAGTAGTAATAAAGATATATTACATGAAAAGTTGTTGAGCGATTTTAATAACAGCAGCAATACCAGATAGTAAAACGAAACCGCCTAAGCAAGAAACAGTAACAATTTGGTTGAATAATAAGTCTTGGTTTTCTTTCATGAGAATTCGCTCCTTTAAGTAATTTGGTAATGTATGATTGCAATGAAAGTAAAAGGGTATATTACATGAAAAGTTGTTGAGCAATTTTAATAACAGCAGCAACACCAGTTAGTAAAAGGGAACCGCCTAAGCAAGAAACAGTAACGATTTGGTTGAATAATAAGTCTTGGTTTTCTTTCATGAGAATTCGCTCCTTTAAGTGATTTGATAATGTATGATTGCAATGAATTTATATATTACATGAAAAGTTGTTGAGTGATTTTAATAATAGCAGCAACACCAGTTAGTAAAAGGGAACCGCCTAAGCAAGAAACAGTAACGATTTGGTTGAATAATAAGTCTTGGTTTTCTTTCATGAGAATTCGCTCCTTTAATAGTGTTTTTATTTTTGATTGATTATCTACTTTTAGTTTATATAAAATGTAAGATTGGAAACATCGAAGTAACTAACGATTGGCTTACAGTATTGTAAGGAATCTTACAGAAGTATGAAAAAAGGCTATTCTATTGAAAGAATAGCCGAAGCTGAAGTAGATGTTGTTATGGAGTTCTCTCATCTAACTTCATGTTTTTTATGAATTGTTTCGTTTCTGGATTCGTAAGGAGAAGTAAGCGGAAGGATGTTCCACCGTAATAAACGCATTTCTTGATTTTAGTAACTATTGTTTGTTTTTGTGTAGGAGAAAGACAATCGATATCATTTTCTTCTAACAAATAAATAACCTCTAACATATTCTTTTCTGCTTTTTGGGCGATACGATTAGATTTGAATTTTATATACATGAAATTAATGGTTGCCCCAATTGTATAAGGTAATAAAGCTAATTGAGCTTTCTTTTCTAAATTTGTTTTAAAATCATTCATATTAAAATTCGTTTCCTCGTCAATTAGTACAGAAACATCTTGAATAAAAATAACGAGTAATAATAGCGTTGTTGCAATCATTGAATTGGATATGAAAAAAGCATTTTCTGTACGACTTAGTTGATAAGGAGGTCGTATCCATACAATTCCCATTTGGACAATAATGCCGATGAAAATCGTTAAGATGATAGAAAAGTTATTTAAAAGGTCAAAATGAGTTAAACTACCTATTGTTGATAATAAACTAGTACTTATTATCGCTCCAGCGATAACTGAAGAGAGTATTAATACTATGGTCATTAATATATTTGTCCATTGTAGTGCAAGATAAAGGCTGGTTACTGTTACTGCACTTAGAAGTAAAATCATTTGCATCACATTAGAGAATAGGTCTGAAAAAGACGATGAGATGGATGCATTAATTTGTAATAAGCTGTTGAAGCTCAATACAGCGATAAGCAGGCTGTACAATATTTTTGTATAACATTTGTAAATGTATCTACGATAAGGTAATTCTTTATGGGAGTCAAAGAGAGAAAAGAAGGTTAATTCTTTTACCTTTTGATGTTCTTGCTTCATTTCGAAGTAAATATTTTTAGCGAAATATAAATAAAGTAACAAGACCATAAGCCAACTAATAGTAACGAGCCACAATCCGTAAGACTCCCTAGTGTTAAAGAGAATAGAAATTATTTTTGTTCCCATATACATATAAATAGCAATAAGAATAAATGCATTTGTTTTTTTTCTTAAGTTATAGGCAGAAAATTTTCTGATTTGTTTGCTGAAGAAAAAGTATAGAGAATTTCTTAGTAGTTGTTTCACATGCTGCAATAAAATAGCTCCTTTCGTTTATTCAATCAGTTGTTGAAATTTAAAATAGAATCAAGTGCATATATTAGTATAGTGGATAAATGATTAATATGGGATATAAAAAAGCTGGTGACAGCATGTCACCAGCTTTTTATTATCTTTCTTTCGGAAGTACAATCCCTTTATACAATCGAACTGTAATTAAATAATAAACAGTATAGATCACTGCGAAAATTGCCAGTGGAATCCAAATACGGAAGTATGGGTCAACCACAATGACGGAGAACAGATTCATACCAACAATTACATGGGAGATGCCAATGGTAGCTGGGAATAAGAATACTAACAATAACTCTTTATAGATGGACCTCGCTAATAGTTCGCGACGTACTCCTATTTTACGTAACATTTGATAGCGCTTTGTATCTTTTGTTGCACCAGATAGAATTTTGAACATTAAGCAACTTGCCATCATAGCTAAGAAAGCAATTCCTAAGAAGAAGCCCATAAAGACTGTACCACTTGTGAAATTGTACATGAATTCGTAAAAGCTAAATTTACTATTCAACTGATCCGTAGTTATATCTTTATATTTTGTTAATTGTAATTGATTAAGTTCTTTCCATTCTTTCTTATAAGCTACATAATCATTAGTTTTTCCGATTACAACATATTGTTCCGCTGTTTTTATTTGATTGTACATCTTTTGGTCTACAATTTTTATATGTTGTTGTTTGTATAAGTATTCAGGCTGTATTTCTTTGAATACATTCTTCCATTCTTCAGAAAGAGTAGGACCGTCAATTGTATCATTTTGACCTTTCTTTACAATTGCTCCCACTGGAAGCTCACTTGCAGTTCTTTCTACTTTACCGATTTTCTTTTGCTCAAATCCAATTTGAACGAGAGGTCGATCCTTTTCTAAGTCTTCTTTCAAGTAGTAAACAAATTGCTGGTCAACTTTGTAGCGATAATCCGCTTGTTCTTCAAATTTGATCTTTTTTAATACTTTTTTCTCATCTGCTGTTGGGTTGTGAATTGCTACATCATATAGGTAAGAAATATCAGTAGCTAGGCTAATATTGTTTTTAAAAGCCATTCCGCCAGCAATTGCCCCAACTGCAAGTGCAATTAACATTGCTACAGTTGCTAATACTTTTGTTAAATCATTTACTCGGAAGGTTAATTGAGCAAAAGTAAAAGAGTTTAATCCTTTTTCATTTAATGGCTTAATTTTTTTGAGTAATTTCATAGTTAGCGGTAATAAAGAGATGAAAATAAGATATGTTCCTAATGTCGTTGCTACTGTAGCGATAGGAAATCCAGCAAATGATAAAGTTTCTATGTTTATTAACGCTGCATATCCAATTGCTAATGAACCAGCACCAATTACTGATACAAAGAAAGTTTTGATTCCTTTTACTGAAGGTTTGTCTGTTTTCATCTCAGAATGAACCAGTTGTAATATTGTAATGCGAGATAGTTTCGCTGTATTCATAATGGCAGCTAAGAAAAACAGAATGAAGAAAAATATTACTGTTACACGAATAGATGGAATATAAAGAGCATGGTATCCATCGGAAGCAAACTCTAACTCTTTCATGAGAAGTTGTCCGATTCCTTTAGAAAGTCCAATACCGATTCCAATCCCAATAATAAGTGAAGTGATACCGATAGCTAAAGTTTCTATAAACATGAGCATTGTAATTTTATATTTTTTCGCACCTAACATCATATACATACCGAACTCTTTTTGCCTTAATGACAGTAAAAATGAATTCGCATATAAGATGTAGAAGAAGGTGATAGTCGCTAATAAAAATGAACCTATTTGAAAGATGATTCCAATAGTGCTAACCATTGCATTTGCTTTAATAAATGAATCATTCATCGCTAGTGTTTGGAACATATAAAAGATAGAAATGGACATAACAAGTCCAATTAATAAGACAATGTAATCTCTTATTTTACTTTTTAGTCCTGACATCGAAAGTTTGAGTAACATGTTGTAAAATTCCTTTCTTATGCTTTTTGTGTACCTAAATCAGCAAGTACATTTAAAATTTCTTTATAAAACATTTCGCGGTTTGTTGTACGATGTAGTTCTCTATACAGCTCTCCATCTTGAATGAACAAAATGCGCTGGCAGTAACTTGCGCTAAATGGATCGTGAGTAACCATCATAATTGAAACATTTTGTTCTTCATTGAGACTTTTCATTGCA
The DNA here is from genome assembly GCF_008274865.1 of Bacillus sp. AR4-2. Classification (NCBI taxonomy): domain Bacteria; kingdom Bacillati; phylum Bacillota; class Bacilli; order Caryophanales; family Bacillaceae; genus Bacillus; species Bacillus sp. AR4-2. The sequence continues at coordinate 4,851,473 of NZ_CP031062.1, read as the reverse complement.
TCTAAAAGGCTAGTTGCATTTTTAGAATCAAGTGCTCCAGTTGGTTCATCTCCTAAAATAATCGCGGGCTCATGAACGAGTGCACGTGCAGCGGCAGAACGTTGTTTTTGGCCACCGGATACTTCTGAAGGATACTTTTGAAGAATTGCTGAAATTCCTAACATCTCTGCTACTTTTGTTACTTTTGGTCCAATTTTTCGAGAAGGAACACCTTGCAGGGAAAGTGGCAATGCAATATTTTCATAGATTGATAAATTTTCTAAAAGGTTAAAGTCTTGAAAAATAAATCCTAATTTTTTGGAACGGAAATCAGAGAGTGCGCCTTGCTTCATTTTTGTAATATCCGTACCTGCAATTTCAACTTTTCCGTCTGTTGCATGATCTAATGTAGAAATTACATTTAATAATGTTGTTTTTCCTGAACCAGATGGCCCCATAATTCCTACAAATTCACCTTCTCGAATTGAAAATGATACACCTTTTAAGGCATATGACTGATTTTCACCTTTTTTACCATATACTTTCTGAACATTTTTTACGTCTACAACAGGTCTTTGCATTTTTATATCCTCCTATATGTTATTTCTTATTATTATTTTTTTCGGATAGGCATTAAGTTCCAATAAGTTAAGCAACGCCAGATCCATTCTACAGGTCCAAAATTAAAATATTTTAACCAAACATTACTAATCACGATTTGAAAAATCCATGTTAGGAAACACATACTCACCATAGCGATTGCTGGTGAAAATACGCTTAGAGTTATTGGTAAAATGAACATTCCAATAAAGGTCTGTCCTAAATAATTACTCATTCCCATTCTCCCGTAAGCTTGTAATGGTTTTAATACAGTGCTTCCTACTGTACTTTTCAACAGAGCTACAAGGATTAAAATATAAGTTATTGTGAGAAATGGTTGTAAAATGTTTAGTAATATAAAAGATAGCTTTGCACTTGGTGTTAGCATCTGTACAGTAACCCCAGTAATAGAAACAATACTAAACATAATAATGAGCAATTTATGAAGTTTTGGGCGTTGTTTTAATTTAGTAAGAACATCCAACTTCATTAGTGAATACCCTTCTATAAAATAGATTAAAAATGAAGTTATCATAGTTAATATTTGAAGAGCATCAAGAAATGGAGGTATGTTCGACTTTAACTGAAATATATAATCGTAAGATATTATACTTACGATTATGCCCATTACATGTAAGCTTAAAGAAATTACTAACAATAATCGGCCAGGAACTTTATGAAGACTTAATAATAGTAACCCGACAATGGCGTAAGAAATTAAGACATCTCCTCCCCAAACACTAGCATGTAATAAACCAATTACTGCTAGTATGATCATACGGCGTATATAGATAAAATATGGTTGACCTTTTGCTTTTGCTCGAGCTAAGAATAGGGCTGATCCAGCTCCAAATAGTAGTGAGAAAATGGCATAAAACTTTCCGGTTACAAAAATGTTAATCCATTTATCATCTGGTAAAGTAGTATTGGATACATCAGCTTCGTTAAAAAACATTGATATATTCACTAAGAAAATGCCAATTAAGGCAAAACCTCGTATGACATCTAAATCAACAATTCGATTCTTTTGAGGTAAACTTTGTTTTATTGCATTCATAATTCATACATCCTTTCTATTATGATTTTTAGTGCATGTATTAAATCTGCGACGATATCAGATTAACGCTCCAGTATTGCTTGATTAACTATTGTTAGTTTACAAGTGATTAAAAGTTGCAAACATCGATGTACCTAACTGGAATCTTACATTTTTGTAAGGAACCTTCATGTAGATATTTTTTATGTACATAAAAAGACTCTAAGGAATTACTGATAAGTAGTAATTCTTTAGAGTCTTTTTGATGAGTAATAAGTTAACTTGATAATCAAATGAATTGAATGAAAAAACAAATAAAACTGAAAATGGCATAAAAAGAAAAATTTGTTATAATAGCGAATGTTGTATATTTTGGAGGTGAAGAACTTGGGTGCTTATTTATTCCCAATTAAGACGGCGATAATTACATTTCCAATCGCTGGTTTTATTTTATTAATTCCTTTTTTAATTTGGCAGTATCGTAAGCATGGGTATATTAATTATTTACGTATGTTTGTTTTGTACTCTTTATTATTATTTTCAATGGCGGCCTATTATTTAATTATTTTACCGTTTCCGGCAACGTTTGATACGTGTAGTATGCAACGTCCAGGAACACAGCATTATCAACTAACACCTTTTACTTCAATCATGGACATCTTGAGAGAAACAAAGGTGAATTTTGCGAATCCGATGTCATACATTGGAATTTTGAAAGAGCGTGCATTTTTACAGGTGGCATTTAACTTTCTTTTATTGTTACCATTAGGCATTTATTTACGATATTATTTCCGTCGTAATCTGTTACAAACTGTTATTATTACATTTTTTGTTTCCTTATTCTTCGAAGTTACACAATTAACAGGATTCTATGGATTATATAATTGTCCATATCGTTTATTTGATGTTGATGATTTATTCTTAAATACGCTTGGTGGATTTGCAGGATATATGATTGCACCAATATTTACTTATTTCCTACCAGATGTACATGCGATGGATGAAAAAGTTGATCTTGAAAATAAACCAGTTCGTATGACACGACGTTTCCTTGCTCTTTGGATGGATTGGTTTGTTATTGGGATTGTGACTTCTTTAATATTCAATGTTAAAGTTTCCGTGGCATTTATATTTAACCCTGCTGAAAAATTGGACGAGCTTTTACTTGTCTTCGTTTGGATATTCGTTTATTTTATTGTTTTTCCTTATTTCACAAATGGGAAAACAATTGGGAAATGGATTCTTCATTTTAGAGTAAAAGGGCAAGGAAAGAGAATTACATTCATTGAATTATGTAAACGCTATGGCCTATTATATTACGGGATTGGTGGTATCAATTATATTTTAATTGCTTCTAGAGTATTGAATGAGCAATTAGAGATAATTTTCATTTTACTATTCTTTATTTTCAATGGTTTAATCTTATTGCATTTTGTATTGCATATTTTCAAACGAGATAAGCGTTTATTCTATGAGAAAATGAGTAAAACGTATAATGTGATAACTTTTAAAAAGAATAAATAAAAAAAGCATCTGTTGAGATGCTTTTTTTTATTTATTCACAATGTTATTGTAGGATTTTACTGTCAGTATATAGTAAGCAAAATAAATCAATGTATATGCAACTATGGTAGTTAAAACTGGAATGAAAATATCTATGCCAAGTGTATTAGAAAGTGCATTTAAAGCGACAATACTATGCAAGCTACCGATAGTAAGTGGCAGAATAAATATGAAGGCTATTTGTTTTGCAATCGATTTAAAGATGATTTGCTTACTTACACCCAGTTTACGTAAAATAATATATTTATCTTGATCTATAGTTGCTTCTGTTAATTGTTTAAAGTAAATGATGCTTCCAGTTGCAGCTAAAAAGACAAGCCCTAAAAATACACCAGCGAAGATGACTAATCCTGTGGCTTCCACAACACCTGTATAAGCGCTGTATTTAGATATTAAATTGATGTCTTTAGGAAGGAGTATTTGCAGTGCTTTTGTTAACTCCTTAGTATTTTTGTCATCGGATACTTTATATGCTTGTAGCATATAGGGTTCTTGTTTTTTTGTAATATCAGAAAAAACTTTGTCGGTCACTACGATAGTGAATTCATGTAATGAGTCATTTAGTATATTATCTTGAATTTTCCCTACAAATTGCAATGAATAATCATTACCTGAAAGATGCAGTTTTGCTTTGCCATTTTTATATTCAGTTTGAAACGTATTACTCTTATTTGCATCAAGGGCAACCGCTTCTAAATTTTGAAGGGATACTTTTATATCCTTATTCGTTTTATCGGCTAGGGTATTGACTGTACTCTCCGATAATAAATTTAATTCTTTAGGATTTCTTTCAAAATCGACTGGCAAGATGCCATTCACCTGTAAGTCTGCTTTTATTTTTATTAAAGGGATAGCAATTTTCTCTTTTATTGTATGATTAGAGTTTCTTATTGTATTTTCAATTTGCTGATCTATATGTGAATCTGTTTTTACATACATAAAACTAAACGGTTCTGTTTTATCAATCATTACTTTATTTTTATAATACATACTATAAGAAGCACCGATTCCACACAGTGTGACTGCACTTAATAGTGCAATGGCAGTTAGTGTTTTTGCGTTTGCTTGAATGCGTGCTAATAGTTGAGATACACTAACTACATTAATCCCACGGTAATAGCGTGTTTTATTCTTCTGTAAGCCAAGTAATAAGAAAACAGTAAAAGAACGAAATATGAAATATGTACCGATAATAGAACCACCTAAAATAATACACATATTCCGTATCTTATGGTCTATCCATATAGAAGAGAGAAAAGGTTGAAGTGCGAACCAGTAAGAAGAGATAACTAAAATAATTCCTAATAAAGCGGTCCATATAGATCCTTTTGGAATGAGCTCACCTTGTCTTTCAGCCTGAAGTAATTCAATTAATTTGAACTTATAAATTATGCTATAACCTTGAAAAGATGTTATTAAAATAATAACGGTAAATACGAGTATGGTATGCATGATTGCTTCTAGAGAAATAGAAAAAGAAATAGCAGTTGATAATTGCATTATTTTTAAAAGTAACATGGAAAACACCTTTGAGAGTAAAGCTCCGATGCTCATTCCTATAATGAGTGCAATAATTCCTATGATGAGATTTTCATAAAATAACATGGCACCAATTTGACGTTTTCGAACACCTAGTAAGGAGTATAATGCAATTTCTTTTTTTCTTCTCTTTGTGAAAAATGAATTTGAATACGAAATGAATATTGCTACAAAAATGATTAGAATAACAGAAGAAGCTTTAAAAACATCTGCAATCCCTTTGGTTGTACTCGTTTGCTCTACGATATAACCGTTATATTGTAGCGATACAAAAATGAAATAAATGACAATACTAAGTATCATAGATGCAAAGTATAGTACATAATTTTTTAGGTTTCTTTGTAAGTTTCTTTTGATGATACTAAATGGTGTCATGACCGCTACCTCCAAGAGCAGAAAGAATATGTAATAGTTTTTGGAAAAATTCTTCCTGTGGCATCTCACCCTTTACAAGTTCTGTGAAAAGTTTTCCATCTTTAATAAAGAGGATGCGTTCGCAATAACTTGCTACAAAAGGATCATGCGTAACCATCAAAATAGTGGCTAGTTGTTTTTTATTTAATGCTTGTAGGCTGTGTAGTAAATGAGCTGCTGATTTAGAGTCCAGTGCACCTGTAGGTTCATCAGCTAAAATTAATTTAGGTTTTCCTATAATAGCCCTCGCTGCTGCAGTACGCTGCTGTTGTCCACCGGAAATTTGATACGGATATTTATTTAGCAGTCCTTGAATGCCGAACATTGTTGCAACTTCATCTACACGTGCATCAATTTCTTGTGCATTCATATTTCTTAAAGCAAGTGGTAGAAGTATATTATCCTTTATCGTTAACGTATCAAGTAAATTGTAGTCTTGAAAAATAAAGCCTAATGTGTCACTACGGAATGCAGTAAGTTGTTCTTCTTTCATTTTTATAACATTTCTTCCATCAACAATAATTTCTCCTGTGGTTGGTATATCAATTGTCGATAATATATTTAATAAAGTAGATTTTCCAGATCCAGATGGACCCATTATGCCAACGAATTCACCTTCAAAAATTGTGAGATCAATATCATGGAGGGCAGTAAATATGCTACCTCTATTACTAAAGACCTTCCTTACGTGTTTTGCCTGTAATACGGGGTTCAATATAGATCCTCCTCTATTGTATGATAAGCTTATTGTATGGTAATTTTATACCCTAAACCATAGGACAACCTTACAAATTATAATTCAAACCTTACAAACTTGTAAGGTTAAAATAGTGCTAGGAGGCAAACCTTTTATGAAAATTTTATTAGTTGAAGATGAACCAACCATTCGTGAAACCGTGGCCGATGAGTTAGGGAAATGGGGATTTGAAGTATGGGCGAGTACAAACTTTGAACAGATTTTAAACGATTTTTTGGCTCAATCTCCGCAACTTGTTTTACTTGATATTAACCTTCCTTATTTTGATGGATTTTATTGGTGTAGAAAAATTCGTGAAGTATCGAAAGTACCAATTATTTTCTTGTCATCTCGTGATAATCCTATGGATATGGTAATGGCCATGAATATGGGGGGAGATGATTTTGTACAGAAACCATTTTATACAGATGTTTTAGTGGCTAAAATTCAGGCTCTTATGAGACGTACATATTCTTATACACAAACTGAAACAAATGTTGTTGAATATGAAGGTGTCGTATTAAATTTACAGAGCGGGGAAGTAACATATCATCATCAAATATTGGAATTAACAAAAAACGAATTTAAAATTTTACAGATATTAATGCAAAATATAGGATCGATTGTAAGTCGCGATAATATCATGCGTAAACTCTGGGAAAATGAAAGTTTTGTTGATGATAATACATTAACAGTAAACGTTGCTCGTGTAAGGAAGAAGCTTGCTGAACTTGGAAAAGAGGAATTTATACATACGAAGAAAGGGCAGGGTTACATTATTACATGAGTATTTTTCGTTACATAAAAGAACGTCGTTATTTTATGCTTCTGTACTTTTTGATTATGTTATTTATTTCTACCATGATTTATTTAAGTGAGGGATTAAGTAATACGAAAGAAAATCTTTTGTATATCAATGTTGTAAGTGCAATTTTTATTCTTATCTATCTTATAATCGGGTATTTTTATCATAAAAGATTTTATAAAGAACTTTATATTGCTCTTCATTTAGAGCAGGATACAGTTATTGCAATCCCAAATCCACATACATATGAACAGGAACTATATACAGATATATTAAAAAAACTGTACTTAGAGCAACAAGAGCAAATGTACGTATTGCACGAGGAAAAGAAAGAATATCATGATTTTATTATGTCGTGGATTCATGAAGTTAAAATACCGATTGCTGCTAGTCAACTATTGATGCGCAGTGGCAAACCAGCGGATATTTTAATTGATAAATTAGAGGATGAGTTAGGAAAAATAGATCACTTTGTTGAACAAGCTTTATACTATTCACGGCTTGATTCTTTTTCAAAAGATTATTTCATTCAAGAAGTTTCTCTAGAGGCGATTACGGGTGCTAGTATGAAAAAATATGCTAAGTCATTTATTTCAAAGCGCATTCAATTTGAACGTACAAACTTACAACTTCTAGTAGAGAGTGATACAAAATGGCTATCTTTTATTGTTGATCAGATTGTAGCAAATGCATTGAAGTATACTGATTCACATGGAGAAATTAAGTTTAGTGGGGAAGAAGACAAAGCGGAAAAGCGTCTCATTATTCAAGATAATGGAATTGGTATTAAGCTTGAAGACGTTGGACGAGTATTTGAACGTGGATTTACAGGGGTGAATGGACGAATTCATACGAAATCAACTGGATTAGGATTATATTTAGCGAAACGATTGTCTCATAAATTAGGGCATGATATTTCTATTGAATCGAAAGAGAATGAATATACAAAAGTGACAATACACTTTCCTAAAGGGGATCAATATCATACGATCGCTAAAGTATAAAAAGCATATCTTCTGTGGAAGATGTGCTTTTTTATATAGAAAAAAATACTGTATAGTGCTTTTAATATCATATAAATTTTAAGTTTAATCCTAGAAAAAGAAGTCTAAACTTAAATAGAGAGAAAATTCGATTAATAGAGGTTGGGAGAAAATATGAAATTTCCTAATGCGAATTTTAGGACACTTTATGCATTGACTCCAAGAGAAATTGAAAACGGTATGTGTGAAAGCTTAACAAGTTATATTGTACGTTTGTCGCAAGAACATAATGTTATGTTGGGAACATTAATTAATAAAATAATAGCCCCTATGCTAGATAATAATTATGTATTAAATAGCAGTATTCATGGAGGGAATCGTTTTTATGACGGAACAAAGAGTCTAAATGGTTTTGACAAAAGTGCATCAGAATTCACTCGTGTTTTAGAGCTGTTAACAGGTAGGAATGATATAAAGGATATAACAAGTTTAGAAGTTAAAGAGTTGGTCTCATCAAGAAATTTACTAAAAAGTAGATTAGCTTGGTGTCCCCTATGTTTAAAACAATGGGGGGAAGAGAAGGCTTACTACCCGTTGATTTGGTTTTTTTATGATGTGAAAGCTTGTTTACAACACAATTGTGAATTGGTTGAAGAGTGCTCTGGTTGTAGGAAAAGCCTTCCCATTTTACACAGAAAAAGTATGATTGGTTATTGTCCGTATTGTAATAAGTGGCTGGGGCTGGATAAAACTAAGGAATTAAGAGACGATCTAGAGTTATTTAAAGCTCAAGAAGTAAGTATATTAATAGCCAATCGTCCTTTTTTAGCCTATAAATACAGCGGAAAATCTATTTCAGATGCTCTTTTTCAATTAATTAATGGTTATACGGATGGAAATTTAGCGGGATTTGCAAAAATTATTAATATCCCAAAAGCTACATTATGGGATTGGGTTTATGGTGAAAGACGCCCTTCATTAGGAAAAATCTTAGATATTTGTTTTAGAATCAATACTCCTTTAATGCGGTTCTTGAGCAGAGATTTTCCTTTAGATCTCACAATAAATGTACCGACTGAACGGAAGCAAGGGCGAAAGAAAATAATAAGAAGAAAAATTAATCGAGAGAAACTACAGAAAAAATTAGAAGATTTTCTTTTGATACATCCTTCCTTGTCCCTATCTAAGATTTCGAAACTAATAGGATATGACAGGAAGGTATTAATGTCTAATTTTCCAGAGGTATGTCGTCTGATTGTAAACCAACATAAAGAATATTGTATTCAACAAAAACAGAATAAAAATCTTAAGTTAATGGAAAGTGTTGATAAGGCAATTAACTATCTTCAAGAAAATGAAGTCTATCCTAGTCGAAGGGAAGTTGAAAAGTTTTTAAGGAAACCAGGTCTTCTACATGAAAGGCAAATACGAGAAAAGTGGTTAGAGAAAATATCGGAATGAAAAGGTGAGAGGAGTCTATTTATGTTAAGTGATTTTGAATTTGAACAGCTTTGCTTGAGATTAAATATGCCTCAAAAGACAAAGGAATTCATAAACTATATACGTAAATCTGAACCTGTACGTCGTGTGGGTGGAGGTGGTCATAATGTTTGTGGGACATACCCTAGCAAAAAGATGGGATGCACAATTCAATATGAATCTTCAAAGGTTGAGTTACCAGCTATTTTTATGATGGAGAACGATCCGAATGTTTTAGAGTATTATGATCAACCGACTAAAATTAAACTTCAATATCAAAAGTCCAATGGTAAAAAAGTCGCACCAATTTATACTCCGGATTTTTTAGTAATTACAAAAGATGCTATTTACTTTGAAGAATGGAAAACCGAAAAGGAGCTCATAAAATTATTTGAAAAAGAGCCAGTCAGATATAAGAAAAATGAACTGGATCAATGGTGTTCTCCACCAGCTGAACAATGGGCAATGGAACATGCTTTGAAATTTAAGGTTAGATCGGATAGTGAAATTAATTGGATATTGTCTCGTAATTTTCAGTTTTTAGATGATTATTTAAGAACTGGTCAACAACATGTATCAAATGATATTAGAAATGTTATCTTCAACATAATTAAAACTTCTCCAGGAATATCCCTTCAAGATCTAATTCAATCTTCTCATTTATATTCAGCGGATCATGTATACAAGTTAATAATATGTAATGAAATTTATGTTGATTTAAATACTTATTTACTCAGTGAGCCAGATAGGAATCCGGTATATATAAGTGTTGAGCAATATCATTCCTTTATAAATAGTCTTGTTAATGAGCAAAAACAAGAAAGTTGTAAAACTGAAATAGTGAGAACTGATATAGGTACTAATATAATGTGGGATGGTAATCAATATCTAATTATTAATAACGGTAATGGACAGATAACTCTATTATCTTCAGAAGAAAAGATTGTTAAAGTCCCGCAAAATGTATTTATAGATTTATTTGTAGAAGGAAATATTAGAGGAATTAATACAATTAGTCGTGAAAAAGAAAAAATAAGAAGAGAAATACTTATACAAGCGAAACAAGCTGATTATGAAATTGCAAATCGAAGATATGAGTTAGTAAAGAGAAAACTAAATGGAGAATTAAATGAGAATAATGATGTACCTTTAAGAACGATGAGGGAGTGGACTAAAAAATTTAAAGAAGCACAACTTTTATACGGAAATGGTTATTTAGGCTTACTTCCTAAAAGTAAAGATAAGGGGAATAGAAGTGATAAATTGCCATCGGAATCCATTGAACTTATGAATAAATACATTGAACAAGAGTATGAGACCAATAAACAAAAGTCAATGAGAGTGGTTTATGGTTCATTACTTAATGCTTGTGATGAAAAAGGAATTATTGCACCAAGTTATAAAACATTTACGAATTATATTAAATTACGTCCAAAAGCCTTGGGAATAGAAAAGAGAAAAGGGAAAAGAGCATCATATAATTATACTCAATTTTATTGGGAGCTAGATCTAAAGACACCTAGACATGGAGAGAGAGCTTTCCACATTAGCCATATTGATCATACAGAACTAGACATTGAGCTCATTGATTCGAAAACAAATAAATCATTGGGAAGACCATGGTTGACTCTTATGACGGATGCTTACTCTAGAAAAGTTTTATCCTTTTTTTTAACATTTGATCCCCCTAGTTATCGTTCTGTCATGATGGTGATGAGAGAGTGTGTTAGAAGGCATTCTAGACTACCTCAAACAGTTGTTGTAGATAATGGTAGGGAATTTGGTAGTGTGTATTTTGAAACTTTTTTAGCTTATTTTGAAATTACTAAGAAATCTAGACCACCTGCTAAATCTAGATTTGGTTCTGTAATTGAAAGAATGTTTGGGACGACTAATACAATGTTTATCCATAATTTAAAAGGCAACACATTGATTATGAAAGATGTTCGTCAAGTTACGAAAAGTGTAAATCCAAAGACTCATGCGGTATGGACAATTAAAGATCTACATGGATATTTAAGTAGTTGGTTTGATGCTGTATATCATGAGCTTCCTCATCCGGCATTGGGGCAAACACCTTTAGAATGTTTCGAACAGAGTCTTACAATGAGTGGATTTAGGGAATCTAAATTAATTCGTTATGATGATGAGTTTAAAATTCTAACCTTCCCTTCAACCCCTAAAGGTACAGCAAAGGTACATGTAGGGCGTGGTGTGAAAATTGATTATAAATATTATTGGTGTAGTGAATTTAGTAATCCAAAAGTGGAAAGTACAAATGTAGCTGTTAGATACGACCCTTATGATATCAGTATCGCTTATGCATATGTAAATAATAAATGGGTTAGATGTATATCGGAGTACTATTCAATTTTTAGAAATCGAACAGAGAGAGAGTTAAAACATATTACGGCTGAGCTCAAAAAAAGGTTTAAGAATCATAATAAGTCGTTTAATATTTCTGCAAAAATGATAGCCGACTTTATTAACAAGAGCGAAAAAAGTGAAAGAGCATTTGAACAGGCAATTAAAGATCGAGAAATGCAATCAATTGTTAGTAAGGAGAAAGGTGATAGATTAATTATTGAAAATCAACAAGAAGCTGAGGAAGCATTTACTAGCCAGGAAAAGATCAATGTATTGAATTTTGAGTTTAGGCCATTAAAGCGATTTGGTGAAGGAGGGTAATGATGTCTTCGCAAAGAAATTTTCCCCAAGAACTTTTATTAGAGTCTAGTGAAAAAAGAGGGACATGGTTTGAACAATATGTAAAAGTTGAACATCCTATTATGGAGAATATTGTAGAGGATTTAGTTGAGCGTATTAAAAACCCGGCTGGAAGTAATTTAGTTATGGTAGTTGGTCCAACTGGGGTGGGGAAGACTACTGTGCAAGAATTGGTAGTACGTAAAATTTATCAGTGGTGTGCCGAAAAAGAAGACATAGATAACAGGATACCCATTACAGGCTTAGAGTTACCCTCTCCAGAATTAGGAAGATTTAATTGGAAAGCTTATTATAAAAGGGCATTAGAAGCTTTAAATGAACCATTAATTGATTTTAAGGTAGATTACGATACTTTAAAAAAGGATGGAAATAGAACAAAAATAAGTCCTTATGACAAAAGAACATCTCCTGAATTAAGGCGTTCTTTAGAAAAAGCATTTTATTATAGAAAGCCTTTGGCTTTTTTAGTTGATGAAGCTCAACATTTTTCAAATATTGCAAGTGGAAAAACGTTGCACTTGCAATTAGATGTTATTAAATCCTTAGCAAATATATCAGGTGTATTACATATCCTTGTTGGTCATTATGATTTAGCCGACTTTATTAATTTAAGTGGACAATTAAGTAGAAGGGTCACAGATATTCATTTTGCAAGATATAATGCCAATAATATTGATGAGCTAAAAAACTTTGTAAATGTTATAGCAAATTTACAACAACAGTTGCCTTTAGAAAAGGAACCAGATTTAATAAATCATTATGATTTTATATATGAGCGTACCCTGGGATGCGTAGGGATTTTGAAAGATTGGCTTAGTCGATGTTTAGTTGGCACTCTAAATAATGGTGAGGTAACAATCAGTTTACAGTCTTTGAAAAAATATGCTTTACCCATTAGTAAAATAGAAGTAATGATGGAAGAGATTAAAATTGGTGAAGATAAATTTAATGAAGATAAAGATAAAGTTAGTGAATTACGAGTGAAAATGGGATTAGATAAATTTAATGTAGATTCAGTAAATCAAATTGGAAATCTGCAAAGTAAATCAAAGAAAAATGTAGGAGTTAGAAAAGCGAAACGTGATGTAGTAGGGAGGTGAAATAATGGGGACTCAAGGTATAGATCAAGAAATGCGGAATGAATATCAAGTAAATATTAGCTCCCTCTATTCAATAGAACCTATGGGTATAGGGACGCCATATGTAGAAAGCTTAACTAGTTACATAGCTAGATTAGCATATGAACATTCTGTATTACCAGGGACAATAATTAGAAAGTTACTTCCTAATGTATTAAGTGTCGACTATCTAAGGATGAAATATAAGAAAGGTGGAACATCCAATTATGTGGAAAAGCTTTGTGGGATTAATAGCATAAGTTTAGATCTTGTGCAGGCTTTAGAAAAATTAACTAACAGAAATGATATTATTTTTATGACATTGAATCCTTTAAAATCTTTATTTAATAACAGGAATGTCATTGATAATTATAGAAAATGGTGTCCTTGTTGCCTTGATGATTGGAGAGCGAAGGAACAAATAATTTATGAACCATTACTTTGGCAAATAGAGTTGGTGATGTATTGTCCTATTCATCAATGTGCATTACAAAATAAATGTCCTAATTGTAAGAGAAAGCTAAAGGCGCTAAATAATTGGTTTCAAAATGGTATTTGTCAATATTGTTCGGTTTGGTTGGGGGCTAGTAATAGGGAAAAAGTTAATTGGGATGAAAAGTCTAAAGTTTTAATAGAGAATTATTGTGAATTGTTAGCAGCAAGTTATAGACATACAAATATTCCAACCAAAGAAAAAATGTGTTGTATCTTAAAGGCTATTAAAGATTCATTACAATATAATAACAAAGAATTTGCTAAGTTATTCAATGTTTACCCAGAGACAGTTAGTAATTGGATTAAAGGTAGCAAATTTATTAGCATTAATTCTTTGCTTGATTTTTCTTATAATACCAATACTTCAATTTATGGAATATTTATTAAAGAAGATTTTTCCTCACTAAATGTTCTAACAAAATTACCGCATACATTTAATAAGAGAGAAACTATTTTAAAAGAAAAAATAAATTTTAACCAAGCATATCTGAGTTTATTAAAGGATGAAAAATTAACTTTTAATCAAATATGTAAAAAAACCTCAAGGACCCCAAGTTTTTTTGTGAATAATTTTCCAAATGAAGCTAGAAAAAAAGTAGATGCAACGAAACAAAAAGCTAAACGAAAAAGGGACAATGCTCAAGAGTTATTAATTAAAGTTTTAAATGAAGGCTTACATAGAGAATTAAGTTTAAAGGCATTAGCAAATGAGTATGGCTATTCTAGAAATTACTTATATAAATATGCTCCAGAAAAATGTAAGGAAATATCCGAACGTTATAAAATTTTCAAAGGAAATCAACAAAGAAAAAAGAAGGAAAAAATATTAATTGAAATAAGGGAAGTAGCAATTGAACTTCATAAAGAAAATCAATATCCATCTACTAGTAAAATTGCTGAGAGAATGAATAATAGTGGTCTTTTTTTTAATGATGAATTTAAAGTATTTCGTAGAAAAATATTAAAAGAATTAGGATGTGAAGCTAAGGGACATTAATAGTGGCTTGCAAGTAAAAGATTGATTTATATCTTAATTTTTAAATGGGAGAATGTTTGTCTTTTGCATATTATGTTAATTTGTGTACCTACTGTAACCTTAACATATAATTTAAAAAAGTTGAAAAAACCAGATTTTATTAGATTAAACAAAATAGATGCGTTTTTTCAATGAAATTTTGATTTAATGGAAAGAGGGATATTCCTTTTAATTCTTGTTTAATATGTAAAGGTATTAGAAAATTCTAAGGAATAAACCATAAGATATACGGAATTTCATATATCTTATGGTTTAACTATAATCTTAAGTATGGATAGAATAAATATCGCATTAAGAAGCAGAGTGTGGTTTATTTATTCTTGAATTAAGGCCTTGTCACTTTATCTAACCAGCTGTCCCATGACTCTAGATGTAGTGTAAAGTTTACAGATTTGGCCCATTCACTTCTCTTTGAGCTTTCCTCTAAATCATGGATTCTTCTTCCACCGATAACAACTCCATATACATTTACAGGTTTTTCTGGATCAACATTTAAAAAACTTTTTGGGCAAAGTAAAGAATTGTATTGTGGGCGACCTGATTCTACCATTCTTCGAATATCATGGACATCTTTACGAAATTCAGAATCACACCTTTGAGTATAGCTCTTTCTTCTCACAATTTGGTCAATTCCTTTTAAAAAATCCGCATGAAATGTTGAGCCCTTTAGCTTTGATTGGTTAACCAAATTAAAATTAGCACCTTTTACTTCTATTAAATATATACTTAATGTTGATCTGTGTGTAAAAACTACAAAGTCAACATTTCCAGTATTTCCAATTGGGAATTCTGAAAAACAAATATATTCATCCTTAGGATTAGCATATACTTCAGCAAATATAGATAAATCTTTTTTTAATAGTTTTTGTATATCTTGCTCCTTGGCTCCGTTTTTAATAAGGTTTTCGATTTCTGTTTTAGTTATCAATGTATTTTCTCCCCTTTTTATCGACAAAAGATGATGGTATTTTTTATTATAATGCATTCTTTGGGAAAAAAGTTTTAAAAATCGTTATATACAGATTTTATTGTTTTTGTTTAGAGGCAATATTATGAGTTAATAAAAGACTTATGGCAATGTTATGCTTCAAGCATTACAAGAATGTCTCAAGAAAACGATACTTTGCGGCAAAATTATGGTTCAAAGTGTGGCTGAATTATGGTTCAAATTACATTTTGTATAACAGGAAGCATAACTTTGCATGATGTGCAGGTTTATGCTTCTTTTTTGTTATGTAAAGATATGCTTCTTCAAAGTGATATTAATTAATAATTCATGTTGTTTTAGAATAAAGTTTGTTCAAGTTAAGCAAATAACCTTGATAAACAAACAAAAAGAAAAAAGCGTGTTTTGAAAAAAGTTTGTTCAAAACACGCCCTTAATATTTTCAATTGGTTTATTCTTTTATAAAAAGTTGGATCATTTCCTATCTATATTGCTCAACAATTCCACCCTATAACTTAATAAGAAAACCTTTTATTCAAATACAACCATTTCTCCGACATCTATAAATCCAAATCGCTTATAGATATTTTTCCCATCATCTGAAGCCTGTAATACAACTGGTTTTTGTTTATCTGTTGTTTGATTTAGAAGAAATTGAAACATTTCACTGCCAATTCCTTTACCTCTAAATGTTTCTTTTGTCATCACATCATAAATACCATAACTATCTTTGCTTTCTATTAATAAACCAGTAGTTACAGGCATGTCATCTATGCATCCAATAAACATTTGAACTTCTGAACCTAATTTTACTTGTGAAAACTTATTAAAATAACTTTCTAATGCATCTTTTTCTGGTGTACCCTCAAATAAGCTCATGAATACGTCTATATATTTTAAAAGTTCTTCATTATTTTTCACATTAGTAATCATAAGTTGATGGGAAATTCTTTGATCAACATTAAGAGTATTGTCAAGTTTCATCATTACATTACGTTCCGCTTCTTTTAGGTCATATTCTTGCATAAGTTTTGTCCAATCCTCAGTTAAATACTGAGCATCAATCCAAATACTAAAGGGATATTTTTTATATGAAAAATTATCGATTCCATGTCTAATCTTAACTGCATTTTTGATATTTGGAGATTTCGGCAATACAACATTGAATGTATCAGTAGGAATTTCTGTATTTGCTATGATGAAATCTTCTTCCTTTGTAAGTTTTCCACTAACTGTATGAGTAAATACTTTTAATTTTTCTTCCAAATTGTTTATTACTAATTGTTGATTTGTAATCATGTTTTTGCACCTTTCAATTCAATTTAGCGCGCTTTTTTTTATTATAAGGTCAACTAAACACTAAATATACAGTGTTCACAGTATTTACATCCTCCCATAATATTCAGAAAACATTGAAGTGATTTGTTTTCTAGATTTAAAGTAATAGAAAGAATACCGTTTTTTCATTTTGTGGTTTTATAAAATGCTTAAGTTGATGGGAATCGGGCGGTACCTCTGAAACAGAAAATGAAGAACTAGTTATTGATGATAAGCAGATAGATACTATAGCTGACCGTAAACGCCCAATTGGTGAGATCTCATTAAAATTTCACTTTATTCAAATCTCTATATGTTTTGTGTTTTTATCCATACCTATTGTAAGATTATATAGAGTTCTCCTAATAAACTGTTTTAATGGATTATTTAGGAGTTTTAAATTTATAAATCTTAAATTGTTTTTTGGGGATAATTTTTTATCTAACTAAGTTATATTGAAGTAGAGGTGAACCATCGGTGAAGCAGGTTTTAGTAATTAAGAATGAACGGTCTTTAGCGAAGAAAATCGTAAGCGGTCTAACGCAAGAAGGCTATTTCATTTTAAAACTTCACAATGAAAACGAAGGTTTAAATATAATATATGAACAAGATTGGGATATTATCATATTGGATTGGGATTCATTAAGTATATCCGGACCAGAAATTTGTAGACAAATACGATTAGTTAAAACGACACCGATCATTATTGTGACCGACAATGTTTCTAGCAAGGATTGCGTAGCAGGGTTACAAGCAGGAGCAGATGATTATATCAGAAAACCATTTGCGAAAGAAGAATTAGTAGCAAGGGTTCAAGCAATTTTAAGGAGAAGTGATTGTAACCAGCAAAAGGAGATAAACTTTTTTCAGTTTAAAGATCTCTTTGTTGATGCATCAAGCAATATTGTGAAAAAAGGTGGCGAAAACCTGTCGCTTACTAAGCGAGAGTACGATTTACTTGTATTTTTAATCAAGAATAAAAACACAATATTGAGCCGTGAAATGCTTTTGAATCAAGTATGGGGATATAACGTAGTAGTAAATCCAAATGTAGTAGACTTATATATTGGGTATGTAAGAAAAAAGTTAAAGTGCGAGAAGAAAGACAGATATATTCAAACGATACACGGCAGAGGCTATTCAATGATTGAATGATAAAATAAGGTAATAGAAAACGAGTAAAACTATTACATTCAGTTTTACTCGTTTTTTTGTTAAATGTGATAATCAAATAGTTTCTGAGAAATATTAATAGATGAAAACTGTAAAAAGAATATTTCTATCAGGCAATGGATTATGAAAACATTAGCTATTAATGAGCATCTTTTGGGTAGTGTGGAGGGGACGATTCTAGCTCGCATTAGTTGAGACCGGATCTACTGAAAGTGTCTACTCGAAAAAAATCGACACGCTCTGAAGAATAAAGGTTAATCAATACGCCCGACTTCACATATTACTTTCTATGCCTGATTTTATGAATTCGCACCATTCACAAGATTTTCACAGAATTAATGACTATACTAATTAACAGGATGTTCAAATGAAAATGATTATCAATAGCGATTCAATTGAATAAAAGTTACCTTCTAATTCAATCTATGGATGTCATCATTTTCGAAATAAATCACACTATAAGGAGTATACATATGAAAAAATCTATGCTTTTAAAATTAGTGAGTATTCTAGCAGTTTTCACTTTAATGTTAGTAGCTTGCTCAGATTCAAGTAAAGAAACTTCGAAGGCTAATAATAAAGATAATGGTAGTGATAAGCCAAAAACGGTTGAAATCACTGATGCTCATGGAACTGTTAAAGTCCCTGTAAACCCAAAGAATGTAGTTGCTTTGGATAACAGAACTTTTGAAACTTTATCTGATTGGGGAATTAAATTAGCGGCTGCTCCAAAGGATATCATGCCTGCTGATTCAGCATATAAAAAGGATGAAAAAGTTCAAAATATTGGGAATCACCGTGAACCAAATCTAGAAATTATTGCAGCGGCAAACCCTGACCTTGTAATCGTTGGTCAAAGATTTGCTGACCATTACGAAGAAATCAAAAAATTAGTACCAAATGCAGCAGTTATTGATCTTAATTTTGATGTTTCTGAGAAAGCTACTAAGCCTGGCGAAAACTTAGTAAAAGGACTTAAAGATTCTACAATTACTTTAGGAAAAATCTTTAATAAAGATAAAGAAGCTAAACAATTAGTAGCTGATTTTGATAAATCTATTGAAAAAGCAAAATCTGCTTATAACGGAAAAGATAAAGTTATGAGTGTTATCGTTACTGGTGGTAATATTGGTTTTGCTGCGCCGCACTCTGGTCGCGTTTGGGGACCAATGTATGAAATTTTCGGTTGGACTCCAGCGTTAGAAGTTTCAAATTCTACTGCAGGTCATAAAGGTGATGACGTTTCTGTTGAAGCTATTGCACAAACAAATCCTGATTGGATTTTCGTATTAGATCGTGATGCTGCAACATCTGATGCAGCTAAGTCAACACCTGCTAAGGATGTTATTTCTAAATCACCTGCTCTTCAAAACACAACTGCTGTTTCTAAAAAACAAGTTATTTATGCACCAGAAGATACTTACACAAATGAATCAATTCAAACTTATATAGAGTTATTTGGAAATATGGCAAAAACTTTAGCTAAGTAGTGTAAAGGGGTACGAAACAGTGTCAAAAAATATGATTTCTAGGGTTGAGAATATTTCTCAACCCCAGTTTTATAATCAAAATAAAATATGGACAAAACCTTTTATAATAGCAGTTATAGTTGTTATAATTTTAGGGATTATATCACTGTTTACTGGAGTTTATGATATACGTGGACAAGAGGACGGGACAGAGATGTTTTTCATAACTCGTGTTCCGAGAACAGCTGCATTAATGCTTACTGGAGCTGCGATGGCGATGGCAGGGCTCGTAATGCAACTCATTACACAGAATCGCTTTGTTGAACCTACTACAACGGGGACTATTGAATGGTCAGGCTTAGGCCTGCTTTTTGTGTATTTATTATTTCCTGCCCCGACTTTAGTTCAAAGAATGACTGGTGCAATCATTTTTTCTTTTATAGGAACTATGATTTTCTTTCTATTTTTAAGAAGAGTTAAGCTTCGTTCGTCTTTAATTGTTCCGATTATTGGATTGATGCTTGGAGCAGTAATTTCTGCAGTGTCTACTTTTTTAGGACTCCTTTTTCAAAAGACGCAAAGTATTGAAACTTGGTTTGTAGGTTCATTTGCTAACATTCAGGTGGGAAGATATGAATATTTATGGCTGATTGTTATCATTACTTTTCTTATTTTTATGTATGCTAATAGATTGACTTTAGCTGGACTAGGAGAAGATGTCGCAACAAGTCTTGGAGTTAATTACAATAGAATTGTTCTTTTTGGGACTGCTCTTATCTCTGTTGCAGTTGGAATTGTTGCAGCAGTTATTGGACACTTACCTTTCTTAGGATTAATTGTGCCAAATATCGTTTCAATGTTTAAAGGTGATGATCTTAGGAGTAATTTACCTTGGGTTTGTGTGATCGGAATGGGATCAATAACTGCCTGTGACATCATTTCTCGAACAATTATACAGCCTTTTGAATTACCTGTTTCTTTAATACTTGCAACAGTGGGAGCAGTCGTGTTTATTACTATTTTATTGAGACAAAGAAAACCAAGGAGGCTACGATGATCACATTAGAATATAGAAAAAAAGAAAATGTCGAAATCGATTCTAGCCTTCATAATGAAAGTAGATCAGCTAGCGCTTTTCGGTCTAAGAAGGAAGCAAGACGTTATTGGATTTTACTGATAACATTGATTGCTTTAGGTCTTCTTTCTTCATATGGACTTTTAGTGTATAACAATCCAGTTCCGATAGATTCACCTTCTTTTATCCCAGTTGTTAAGAGAAGGATAGTAGCTATTGTTGCAATGATTATTGCTGCGGTTTGCCATAGCTTGTCGACAGTTGCTTTCCAATCTATTACGAATAATAAAATTATTACTCCTTCACTTTTAGGTTTCGAATCACTTTATTCAGCAATTCAAACGAGTACAGTATTCTTCTTTGGTGCTAGTGCGTTAATAAATTTTAATGGAATTGGCTCATTTTTATTCCAAGTTGTTGTTATGGTCTTCATGAGTTTGATACTTTATGGATGGTTACTTTCCGGTAAATACGGGAATTTACAACTTATGCTTTTAGTTGGAATTATTATTGGTACCGGGCTAAATTCTGTGTCAACTTTCATGAGAAAACTACTTGCGCCTTCAGAATTTGATATTTTACAAGCAAGACTATTTGGTTCTGTTAATCATGCAGATCCTGCATATTTTCCTATTGTAATTCCTATGATCATAATTGTAGCGGTATTAATTTTTGCTCATTCTAAGAATTTGAATGTTTTATCACTAGGAAAAGATGTCGCTACTTCTTTTGGAGTTAAATACCAACCTAGTGTAATTTATACGCTTGTATTAGTAGCTATTTTAATGTCCATTTCAACAGCTCTAATTGGGCCACTTACTTTCTACGGCTTTTTAGTGGCAACTTTGAGTTATCAGGCAGCGTCAACTTATGATCATAGATATATTTTTCCGATGGCTTTTGCTATAGGATTTTTAATAATGACGAGTGCATACTTTTTAATGTATCATGTATTCCATGCTCAAGGTGTAGTTTCAGTTATTATTGAATTATTTGGTGGAATCATATTCTTAACTATAGTTTTAAGGAAGAGGGCTTTATGATAAAAATTGATAATGTTAAAAAGTTCTATACTGATAAGGTAAAAATAGGACCTTTGGATATTGAAATACCAAAAGCAGGCTTTACTTCTTTAATTGGACCAAATGGTGCTGGAAAGTCAACGACACTTTTGATGATTGGCAGACTTTTAGATATGGATGAAGGCCAAATTCAGGTAGCAAATATGGATGTTTCTGAATCCAAATCAAAAGACTTAGCAAAAGTTTTGACTATATTGCGACAAGAAAATCATTTTGTAACTAGGCTTACAGTTAGACAATTAGTTGGATTTGGGCGCTTTCCTTATTCAAAGGGAAGGTTGACTAAAGAAGATGAGGTTATCATTTCTAAATATATCGATTTCTTAGATTTAACTAGTTTAGAGAATAGATATTTAGATGAGCTTTCTGGTGGTCAAAGACAAAGGGCATATGTAGCGATGGTACTGTGCCAAGAGACGGAATATGTACTTTTGGACGAACCTTTGAACAACCTTGATGTTGCTCGTTCTGTTCAAATGATGGAGCATTTAAGACGTGCAGCTAATGAATTTGGAAGAACAATTTTGACTGTTATGCATGACATAAATTTTGCAGCTAAATACTCGGATAAAATTTGTGCTATGAAAGATGGACAAATTGCTGCTTTTGGAACAGTAGAAGAGGTTATGGACTCAACACTTTTGACAGATATTTTTGAAACAAAAATAGAAATTATTAATGGTCCTTATGGGCCAATAGCAGTTTATTAGTTATAAAATGTCTTGCGTAGATTATGCAAGACACTCTAGTTGAAGTTGCTGTCTGTATTTTATAGGCAGCAGCTTTTTTTATGTGATTACTCATAAAATGCAAAAGAATGCTTCACCTTTTCAAGTATGTACCAAACGAAAAAATATCTCTGTATAATTTTTCAAAAGAATTCAGCTTGTTTTTTTATATGTAATATTGCATATCAGAGTGTATTGATAAAAGTGTAAGGGGTCACTATAATGAGGGCATAAAGATAAATCATATTTTCGTAGCAATAAAAAGGAGGAAATAATATGGAAATCGCAATGGCAGTTTTAAAATTTGTAGGTGGCGTAATCCCGTTAATTCAAGAACTTTTAAAAGCATTTATGTAAATTTATTAGTTAGCAATCATTATCATATTTTACTAAAAAAAGAACGGGGTGATTTTTCTGAATATTAAGAAAAACACTAAAAGAAGAAAGTTCCTTGCATGTTTATTAGTTAGTCTATGCACTATTAATTATTCATCTATTTCCTTCGCAGAAACACAAGCAAGTAATGCAACTGATGTAACCAAAAATGCTAGTGGCATTGATACTGGTATAGCAAATCTTAAATATAATAATCAAGAGGTTTTAGCTGTAAATGGTGATAAAGTAGAAAGTTTTGTTCCGAAAGAAAGTATCAATTCAAATGGTAAATTTGTAGTAGTGGAACGCGAGAAAAAATCACTTACAACGTCACCAGTCGATATTTCAATTATTGATTCTGTAGTGAATCGCACGTATCCAGGAGCTGTACAACTTGCTAATAAAGCTTTTGCAGACAATCAACCGAGTTTATTAGTGGCTAAGAGAAAGCCTTTGAATATTAGTATAGACTTACCGGGCATGAGAAAAGAAAATACAATCACTGTCCAAAATCCGACATATGGTAATGTAGCTGGAGCAGTAGACGATTTAGTATCTACTTGGAATGAAAAGTATTCTACAACACATACGTTACCTGCAAGAATGCAGTATACGGAATCTATGGTTTATAGTAAATCACAAATTGCAAGTGCTCTTAATGTTAACGCTAAATATCTTGATAACAGTCTAAATATTGATTTTAATGCGGTTGCAAATGGAGAGAAAAAAGTGATGGTAGCGGCGTATAAGCAAATATTTTATACGGTAAGTGCTGAACTACCTAACAATCCATCCGACCTTTTTGATAATAGCGTTACTTTTGACGAGTTAACTCGAAAAGGCGTAAATAATTCGGCTCCACCTGTTATGGTTTCAAATGTAGCTTATGGTAGAACGATTTATGTAAAATTAGAAACAACATCTAAGAGCAAAGATGTACAAGCTGCTTTTAAAGCCTTACTTAAGAATAACAGCGTTGAAACAAGTGGACAGTATAAAGATATTTTTGAAGAAAGTACCTTTACTGCTGTAGTATTAGGCGGAGATGCGAAAGAACATAACAAGGTTGTTACTAAAGATTTCAATGAAATCCGAAATATTATTAAAGATAATGCTGAATTAAGTCTTAAAAATCCAGCATACCCAATTTCATATACAAGTACTTTCTTAAAAGATAATGCAACTGCTGCTGTTCATAACAATACAGATTATATTGAGACGACAACTACAGAATATTCAAGTGCTAAAATGACACTTGATCATTACGGTGCTTACGTTGCTCAATTTGATGTATCTTGGGATGAATTCACATTTGATCAAAAGGGTAACGAAGTACTAACACATAAAACGTGGGATGGTAGTGGAAAAGACAAAACGGCTCATTACTCTACAGTTATCCCTCTTCCACCGAATTCAAAAAATATAAAAATTGTAGCAAGAGAATGTACAGGTCTTGCATGGGAATGGTGGAGAACAATTATTAATGAACAAAACGTTCCATTAACAAATGAAATAAAAGTTTCAATTGGAGGAACAACATTATACCCAACAGCTAGTATTAGTCATTAAGTATAAAAAAACACTTTTTCCACGGAAGAAGTGTTTTTTTATAGGGAATACAAATAAAATTATTTTCAAAATATGTGGTTGGAATTCAAGTAAACGCAATTTTAGTGAATACATTTTAAAGTCTTGCAATCAAATCAATCTTGATATATAGTTTAGTTAAGTAAACTAAATTAAATTGTATTCGGGGGTTTTGAAATGGAAAAAGAAATAATTTCAAACGAAAATAAACAAAAAAAGCCATTGCTTTTTAAAATTGGAATAGGACTTCTAATCATATATGTTCTACTTTGGGGAAGTGCTTTAATCATACCATTTACTTCACTTTCGACGCAGGTAAAGACCATTGTCATTCCGGGGTGTATAGTAATAGGAGAAATTCTATTTTTGATAGGTGCTGTCTTTGTTGGAAAAGAAGTGGTGGCAAAATATAAAAAGTATTTAAACCCGAAAAATTGGAGAAGAAAAGGTGAGAGAGAGAAGTATGATAAATAAAAATATAGCTGAGGAAATCAATCAAACACTTGAAGAACTATGGATATTACTTGAAACGAAAGAAAGATCTTATACGAATTTTAATTTAAATAATCAGCAACATACGTTGTTAACATTAATTATTAGGTACCCATCATCCACTCCTAAAGAGTTAGCTGAAAAAATGAATGTGACGAAAAGTGCCATTAGCCAGCAGTTAGTGAAACTTGAAACGGAAGGATATATTTTCAGAAGGCAACATGCAGAAGATAAACGTGCATTTTCAGTTGAATTAGGTGAGAAAGGATTGTTATATAAAAAAGAAATGGACGCATATATGCAACAGGTTTCTGAAAAATATTATGCAAGTTTATCACCTGAAGAGTTAACAAACCTTTTATCAGCGCTTCAAAAGCTAACGAAAGTAATTGATGAGCTGTAGTGGTTATTCAATGTAAAAAATAGTATACGCTGAACAAAACGGTCAGCGTATACTAATTCATGTTTCGAATATAAAAAGTAGATTTTTAATCAAATCAATTAAAAACTAAATTGTGGTTTCATATCACCTTTATAAGGTTCATGTTCAACGAATATAGTTATATCCTTACCAGTTTGGTCTTTACCAGTTCTTTTATACGTAAATTTATTCTTATTTAGTTCAGTAAGCTCAAGAGCAGCACCGTATTTATTATTTCCAATTGAAACATGGGCTCTTATTTTATTTTCGTGTACAACATCGAAGTAGCCGTAATCACCGCGGCTTTGACCTGTTTCGCTATTGAAGAACTCATATTTATTAGATTTGTCATCAAATTTTGCTAAACTTATAAAATTCGAATTAAACTGTGTTACATCGTTACCAGCTTCGTCTAATACCTTTGTTCCGTGCCAAAGGGTACCGCCCAAAATTTTATCTCCATCAACGTTTTGAACAATATCTCCTGTAGTCGTGTTCAGCTGCTTGTCCGGATCAGTGAAAGAAAGTTCTTTTTCTTTATATGGGACATGTTCAACGAAAACTTCTACATCTTTACCGTTAGCGTCTTTCCCCATTCGTTTATAAGTAAATACATTTTTGTTTAGTTTTGTCATGTCAACGACAGCTTGATACTTCATTGATTCTGAAATTAATATTCTCTTCTTCCCATCATTTGTGACAAAGAAAGTTCCTTTATCGCCACGACTTGCACCTGTTTTAGCATCAAAAAATTCATATCTGCCTGACTTCGCATCATATTTTGCAAGACCAATGAAGTTTGCATTCTCTTTTGTTAAGTCATTCTTATCTTTGTCATACACTCGTGTACCTTGCCAATTTGTCTCGCTAAGAATATTAGCCATTTTTTGCCCTTTAGTTAATTTATTTTCCTTTTTTGTTTCTTTAGCAACTTGTTCTTGTTTTTGTTTCCCGTGATTTTCTTCAGCTTTAGTACCAGCACACCCTGTTAATACTAATGTGAATCCGAGCAGTACGGATGATAGTGCTTTTGCTTTTTTGTTCATGTTTTATCGTCTCCTTATTTTATGATTTCAAGTAGTACGGTTAGCGATTATAGTAGCAGTGCGTCATATATGAACTTAGTTGCTACGTTTCTTATGTTAATACCCGACTATAAACTGCCTCTAAATAAAACATTAAAAAAAGATAAACTAATTCCTAAAATTTGTTCATATTTATAAAAAATCGCTAGATTACTGTAGTGCCTACGAGTAATCCAAAAAATACATTGTAAAGAAGAAGGAAAGCCGCTAATAATAATGTAATTGCTAATTGTAGCTATGCGGAAGTAATAACGTTGTGAAACGATTTTGGGGTATATAGTTTCAGTGTGAAAAAAGTGAAAGTTGCTATAAGTACAAATGGATTTTGTGGACTTCACGGCAAAGTTATAGATAGAGTGGCATTGCAGGGTTAAAACCCATAACTTTGCTGGAGGAGCGGGTTATGGTTTTTTTATGAGGAAATACGATTTTAAGTTTTTGCTGAAGGTGTTTTTCTAGGATATGCTGTGAGTGATTGGAGTGAGGTAGTGTCAGATATTGTCGACCAATCGATATATTGGAAAAATCGTTGATATATTGTGAGTTGTGATAGATATATTGAGAAAATCGTTGATATATTGTGAGTTGTGATAGATATATTGAAAAAATCGTTGATATATTTGTAAAGGGGTGTTTGAGGTGATTGTGAAAGAAAGAAAAATGCCGATTTATATAAGACAGTTAGAAGCACTGCTTAGAAGGTTACCTGTACATCATCCAAAACGAAATTTAATTGGAGAAAACTTGGCAAAACACATGGCGGGGTATAAAGGGGAGCAAGCAATTGATTATCCACTTAGTTTTATTTCTGAGAAAGAGTATAGTGTTTTACATGATGTTCGCTTATCTAATCATGATCAATACTTTCAAATTGATACTATTATCATTTCCACAAAGTTTCTTCTTTTTCTTGAGATAAAAAATATAGCAGGTACATTAATGTTTGATGCAAAGTTTAATCAACTTATCCGAATAACAGAAGGAAATTCAGAGGGATTTCCAGATCCGGTTTTACAAATAAAAAGGCAAGAAATACAATTAAAGAAATGGTTAAGCTTACATGGATTTTCCTCTAGTCTTCCAATCGAGTCCCTCGTTGTTATTAGCTCGCCTCGTACCATTATAAAATCTTCAGATGACAATCTTCTTCATACAATTATTCATAGTGCAAATTTACCTCATAAAATAAAGTGGTTTGAAAGTAAATATAAGAGAAAAGTTATAGATAATGTAGATAGGCTCATTCATCAAATAATAACGGAGCATTCTCCACTTCAACAAAATATACTTGAGCAATATAAAATAGAAAAAGAGGAGTTGTTAAATGGAGTACAATGTGAGAAATGCTTAGTTATTCCAATGGTTAAAGTGAAGAAGGGCTGGCGTTGTACAAGTTGTAAAGATTTTTCAAAAGTGGCACATGAGGATGCTATACGAGATTATGCATTGCTCATTAGTACGACATGTACGAACGGTAATTTGAAAGAGTTTCTCCATGTTTCGTCGGGTATGGTTGTAAACAGAATTCTCCACACACTAAATCTCCCCTACACTGGAAACAACAAAGGACGAATATATGATTTAACTTTTTTCCAATCGTAATTTTGCTATAATAAATAAGTACTTATACGAAGGGGAGTCTAAAGAGAAAATGAAGTCATTTAATATCGATCATGTTATAGCTAGTGTTTTGCAATGGATATTAAATATAGCTTTAATTATATTATCCATTGTGTTATCGATTTTCTTAGTGAATGAGACAATTACGTTTGTGCAGTATATTTTTTCGGCAAAAGAGTATACGTCTTATAAATTGGTTGAAAGTATCATCGTCTATTTCTTATACTTCGAGTTCATTGCATTAATTATTAAGTATTTTAAATCGAACTATCATTTCCCGTTACGTTATTTTATTTATATCGGAATTACGGCCTTAATTCGATTGATTATTGTGTCTCATGAGGAACCGATGGAGACGTTATTATACGCAGGAGCAATTCTTGTTTTAGTTATTGCTTTATACATATCGAATATGAGAGATTTGAGAAAAGAGTAGTAGTGCAGACGTAAGTTTGCACTACTTTTTTACATCTTGACCTTCAAGTTGCTTGAAAGTTTACAATGAAATTAGGGCGTTTGAAATCGAAAAAAATTGAGAAATTAAGTGAAGAGGTTTCTTTTACTTGGAGGTTATAGGAATGAATCAGGAATTGAAGTTACGTCCATTAGAACGAGAAGATTTAAAGTTTGTACACGAACTGAATAATAATGCGCATATTATGTCGTATTGGTTTGAAGAGCCATATGAGGCATTTGTGGAGCTGCAAGACTTATACGATAAACATATACATGATCAAAGCGAACGCCGATTTATCGTTGAGAAAGACAATGAAATGGTTGGATTAGTTGAGTTAGTAGAAATCGATTATATTCATCGTAGAACAGAATTCCAAATTATTATTGATCCGAATTATCAAGGATATGGTTATGCAGTGGATGCGACGCGTTTAGCAATGGATTACGCTTTTTCCGTACTAAATATGCATAAGATTTATTTAGTTGTAGATAAGGAAAATGAAAAAGCAGTACATGTTTATAAAAAAGTTGGGTTTATGATAGAAGGTGAGCTTATCGATGAGTTTTTCGTTGATGGTAATTATCATAATGCGATAAGAATGTGTATGTTCCAAAAGGCATACTTTGGCACAAAATAACTGACTGGAAGAGCTATAGATAAAATATTATCTGTAGCTTTTTTGTGATGCGAAAAACATTTTTATTGCAAAACGATAAATAATTGTTGATTTTTAATAATTTCAGGCGTATTATGATGGTAATAAAATCAGTGAGAATTAAAGGAGAGTATATGATGAAAAATAAATACGTAGTAGCTATTTCTTTCATGATTTTAGCGATTATTTCTTTAACTATACATGCTTCAAACAGTAAAGTAGGAGCGGATGGATTCCTTGAAGAACCTTTCTTTTTCCTAGTACCGATAAGTTATATATTGTTCCTTAGTGGTATTGGTGTATTATTATTTGGATTTATTACTTCAAAGCTGAAAAAGGGCAATAAATAGGGGTTACCAATAGGGACGAAACACTCACTATGAAATAGAAACATACCATATGGAAGAAAAAGAATAAGTGAGATGAATCATGATGAACCATCATTTTTATAATGGAAGACAAGTAGGAGCAGCTATTACGCTGGCTGGGGCACAGGGAACAATTCATGCTATGAATCAAGCTATTCAAATGCAACAACAAGCATATTTTGCACAAATGATGCAAAATCAGTATATGCCGTATTCACAGCTTCCGATGCAAATTGTACATTACAATGTACATCCAGCTGGTGTATTTTCCATTCCATATGGCGGAACATACTTCTTATGAAAGAAAGCGACTCAATAGAGTCGCTTTCTTTTTTATATTCCGCCTAGCTTCATTCCAAGGAATGCGAAGAGGATACCAATTATGTAAGTAGCGCTTAAGTATAAAAGGAAAGTGCTAATATTTTTTCGATTGAGAAGTTGAACAGCTTCTAGTTTAAACGTAGAAAATGTAGTGAATGCACCCATAAATCCAGTACCTAATAATAGTTGCCAACCTGTAGTGACCCCATTGCCAATTATATATCCAAGTAAAAAAGCCCCTGTTATATTAATAAGGAATGTAGCAAGTGGAAATTGTGTTTTATTTCTTTTCTTAAACCAATTGCTAATTGCAAATCGTGTAATCGCACCGAAAAATCCTCCTGTTGCGACTAATAAGGCTTCTATCATGAGTAATCACCTTCCGTAAGAGATTTCTTAATTAAGAAATCTCCAAGTGTATAGCCAAGGCCAGACATAATGAGGCCACCAAGTATGCTACATGATACATATAAGAAGGCTATGCTCCACTCAGAATGATTAATCAATTGCACAGTTTCTACACTAAATGTTGAAAAAGTCGTAAAGGAACCGATGAATCCAGTTCCGATGCCTGTGATGACCTCTGAAGGTAAGATGTTTAGCCGGGCGATATAAGTAGTTAGCCAAGCTAAGAAGAAGCAACCGATTAAGTTAATGAGTAATGTTGCTAATGGAAATGAATGATGCCAAAATGTGGTGATATTAAGACCTAAATAATAACGAGAAAGAGCTCCTAATATACCGGCAATGCCGACGATAATATAAATCAATTTTCTCACCTCTTTAAATAGCTTGCTCAAAAAAATAGACTCCTACCAGTATGTATACTGGTAGGAGTCATTAGCTAAGCAGCGTTTATGGCGAACTCCATCGCCTAGGATTATTACATATAGTGTACTAAATATACCGTTTAATTTCCAGTGAGGAGGTGGGTGTAACGTTTCTTTTTTTGATGTCTGAAGGTTTTTCAAGTAATTAAAATGGGATCGATTACTTATCAACTAAATATAGTGATATACGGTTTTAATTATGATAAAATGTTTCTTATGTGTGTCGTTTTGTTTTATTTGACTGAAAATAAAGAAAAATAAATTCGCGTGAAAAGGAGTCATTTATTTGAAGAAATTTTTAAAAATCGTATTTACATGTGTTTTAGTAGTAGCGGGCATTGTAGGAGGATTTCTAGCGTATATGACACTTACTAAAGAACAGCCTGCTGATGTTATAAGCTTGAAGGTAGAGAATAATAAGGAGCGCGTATTAGCGACTGGAAATGAGTTTAAAGTTACAACATTTAATATTGGATATGCTGGGTTAGATAAGGATCAAGATTTCTTTATGGATGGTGGAAAGGGATCTGGTTCAAGTAGTAAAGAGCAAACGGAAACTAATTTAAAGAATATGCTTTCGTTTTTACAAAATGAGAATAGTGATTTTGCACTATTACAAGAAGTTGATATAAAGTCACTTCGTTCATTTGATGTAAATGAACATGAATTTTTGAAAAAAGGATTACCTGATTATGTTTCGTCATTTGGCAAGAACTACGATACGAAATGGGTTCCAGTGCCAATAACAAATCCAATGGGATATGCGGAGGCTGGATTAAGTACGTTTTCTAAATACACTGTTCAAGAAGCGAAGAGGTTCCAGCTGCCTGGAATGGAGCCTTGGCCAAAGCGTTTGTTTGATTTAGATCGAGCAATTGTGGAATATAAAATTCCTGTTAATAATGGGAAACATGTTAGACTCGTAAATTTACATTTGTCTGCTTATGATGAAGGCGGGAAAATTAGAAAACAGCAAGTAGAGTACTTAAAAGAATATATGAACAAGCATTATGAAAATGGTGATTACGTAATAATGGGCGGAGATTGGAATCAATTAGTTTCAAACGCTCAATTAAGTGATCCGAAGTTCGTGAAAGAGCGTCCTGAGTGGTTAGTAGAGTTACCGAAGGACTTTACAGACGGTGGCTTTAAGTGGGCTGTAGATCCGTCTGTTATGACTGTGAGAGATGATGTAAAGAAATATGTAGAAGGTGAAAATTTCGTCACTATTATTGATGGCTTTATCGTTTCACCGAATGTAGAGATTGTAAATGTACAAGGGAAAGATTTAAAGTTTGAAAATAGCGATCATAACCCAGTAAGTGCGGTATTTAAACTGAAGTAATTGATATGTATAAGTAGAAGGTGGGGCTTCATATGGATTGGTTAAAGAGGACTTGTTTTTCTAACCTTGAGAAAGAATCACAGAAAAATCATTTATTACTGTTTATAACGATTTGTAGTTTCTTTCTTGGGATAATCGCAATTGGGTATTATGGATATATTTTTACAGAGAGAGCCATAGCGTTTTGGATTTGTGGTATTTCTGTCGTTGCATTTGGAACGCTGTTTACTTTTATAAAAAGTATGGAATCAGCGTATAAATATATCATGACATTTATGTTGCTTACAATGTCTTACATTATGGTACAAGCTTTTAATGAAAGCCCGGCTGTATTTCAAATGGTCTATTTTACATTAGCTGTTTCACTTATTTACTTAAGTGAGCGTCTCATTTTAATTCTTGGCGGGGTAGCTGTTGTGATCACATTTATCCTTTGTAGCTATTGGCCGGAGCAATTTTTTGCTTATACAGCCTCGTCTGAAGCTGCTAATTTCGCAAGTTTGTTAGCGATTGTAACAATCGCTATGTGGGGCGTCACGAAAATCGGTTCTAATCTGCTCCTTCGTTTAAGTGATGAGAAGCAAGAAGTAATGAGAAAAGCTCAGGAGTTAGAAGAGACGCAAAGACTTATTGAAGAAACAGTTGTGAAACTAGATAGTAATTTCAATCATTTAAGACAAAATATAAACACGTCGATGGAATCGATGAGTGAAATTAATTTTGCCTTTGAAGAGGTGGCAGTTGGTACGCAATCACAATCAGAGATGATGTATCGTTCGGTAGAAGTATTGAATGATATGGAGGGAAATATTGAACAAATCATCTCTCAAGTAAGAACTGCATCGGCTCGTGTGGATGAAAGCTTAGAAATTTCAAAAGGTAGTGTACATACTCTAAGAAAT
This sequence comes from Bacillus sp. AR4-2, assembly GCF_008274865.1. Taxonomy (NCBI): domain Bacteria; kingdom Bacillati; phylum Bacillota; class Bacilli; order Caryophanales; family Bacillaceae; genus Bacillus; species Bacillus sp. AR4-2. Next base: position 4,818,715 of record NZ_CP031062.1, on the reverse strand, counting down.
TTTGAAACTAACATGAGAAGTTTAAATGATGTTGTTTCACAGTCTGGAATTATATTTAGAGATTTAATGATGCAATCGAAACAAATTAATGAAATTGTAGATGTAATAACGAATATTTCAAGTCAGACGAGTCTGCTAGCTTTAAATGCAAATATTGAAGCTGCGAGGGCAGGCGAGCATGGAAAAGGTTTTGCTATTGTAGCGAGTGAAGTGTTAAAGCTTGCTGAAGAATCAAATCGTTCTGCGGGAAGAATTCAAGGGATTTTGAAGGAGTTTAGTAATCAAGCAAGTAAGGTAGAAGTGCAGGTAGAGAAGTCAGAAAGAGTACAAGAAGAATGTAACGAGATGTTAGCAAGCGTTTTAACAAATGTAACTGATTTAGGGAAGTTTATTGATGCGATTAATGGAGTAATGCGAGAGGTTGTTGTTCATCAAGAAAGTTTCCAAGTTAAAACAACGAATATCGTAAAGGATGTTACGCATGCTTCTAACGTAATTCAGCAAACTTCTACAGCTACAGAAGAAGTGCTAGCGAGTGTGGAAGAAGAAAAACATCGAAATGATACGTCAGTGAAGACGTTACAAACTGTTAGCGAGCAAGTGAAGTTGTTAGAAGATATTTTAGAAAAGTAATATTGCTTGGAAAGAGCACGAATGATGTGCTCTTTTTTCATTGAAACGAATACTTGATAGGAATTTAATTGCTTTTCTGCGCGTTTTCTGCCAAGCTTAAGGAGATAAAGTGAGACTAGTACATACTGATTATTAGCTCTCACCAATCAAGCTATCCGCAAATAGCGGAATAAAATACTTCAAAGAAAGAATTAAATAGGTGACGCATATGATCGAAGTTAAGACTTCTGAACTTAGTGATGGAGAATTTAATAGAGGTGTATTTGCAACTCGTGATATTAAAAAAGGTGAGTTGATACACGCAGCACCAGTTATCTCTTATCCGAATGAACAGCATGAACACATTGAGAAAACATTACTTGCTGACTACGCATTTGAGTATGGAATCAATCATACGGCAATCCTTTTAGGATATGGTATGTTATTCAATCATTCATATACACCGAATGCAACGTATGATATTGTCTTCGAGAACCATACGTTTAACTTCTATGCTTATAAAGATATAAAAGCAGGAGAAGAAATTTTAATCAATTATAATGGTGAAGTTGATAACGATGAGCTGTTATGGTTTGATAAAGAAAAAGAAGAGAACGAAAAGTAATATAAAGAGTATAGAAAGAGCGCATTCTGTGGGATGTGCTCTTTTTTTATTGATGTAAATAAAGTAAAAAGTACAAAAAAATACCACTTTCTTTTTGTGTGGTATAGTAAGATACTGAGGGATAGTGTTTTGAAAAAGTCACATATTTTACAAATTGTTGTCTTTCTGATGACATGTCAAGTTTAGTAGTCCATTTGGGTTGCTTTATTATGCAATATATATTTTAATATGAGTGGCACCTCTTATAAATTAAGAGGTTTATAGGTGTCTCGAATTGATTTTGGGTACACTGTATCCACCACTTTAGGTTCTTTCATGTACGTGGGGATATTATGGGCCCGTATAACGGGATAAAATGAATATAGAAATAGAGGAATCGTAAAATGAATATGCAAGAGGTTTATAAATATTTAAGTACGGTATTGCCTGAAGGACATGTTAAACAAGATGAAATGTTAAAGAATCATACGCATATTAAAGTTGGCGGAAAAGCAGATGTTTTTGTTGCGCCTACAAATTATGATGAAATTCAAGAAGTTATCAAATATGCGAACGAATATAATATTCCAGTTACGTTTTTAGGAAATGGATCGAATGTCATTATTAAAGATGGTGGAATTCGCGGGATTACAGTAAGTTTAATTCATATTACAGGTGTTACTGTAACAGGAACGACGATTGTAGCACAGTGTGGTGCAGCAATTATTGACGTATCACGTATTGCCTTAGACCATAACTTAACGGGTCTTGAGTTTGCTTGTGGTATTCCAGGTTCAGTTGGCGGAGCATTATATATGAATGCTGGTGCATACGGCGGTGAAATTTCGTTTGTATTAACAGAAGCTGTCGTAATGACAGGTGATGGAGAGCTACGTACTTTGACGAAAGAAGCATTTGAATTTGGATATCGTAAGAGTGTATTTGCGAACAACCATTACATTATTCTTGAAGCGAGATTTGAACTTGAAGAAGGTGTACATGAAGAAATTAAAGCAAAAATGGATGATTTAACGTTTAAACGTGAGTCAAAACAGCCTCTAGAATATCCTTCATGTGGTAGCGTATTTAAGCGCCCACCAAATAACTTTGCTGGTAAGTTAATTCAAGACTCAGGACTACAAGGTAAGCGAATTGGTGGAGTAGAAGTTTCTTTAAAACACGCTGGGTTTATGGTGAATGTTGATAACGGAACAGCACAAGATTACATCGATTTAATTCACTTCGTACAAAAGACAGTTGAAGAGAAATTTGGCGTGAAGTTGGAGCGAGAAGTAAGGATTATTGGAGAAGATAAGGAATAACAAAATACGTATGAAGATATGAATTATTTCAAAATAATATTTGGGTATTGTTGACAATTTGTTTTCAATTCAATATAATGGCTAATAATTTAACAAATAACATACGTTGAAAGAGCCCAGTAGCAGTTTGTCACTGTTAACGAGAGAGCTAGGGGTTGCTGGAACCTAGCACAAACAAACTTGCGAATTACACTCTGGAGTATCTTAGGTAATGCTAAGCGGACTAGCAATCGATATTATTGCTAAGAGTGGTATGAGTAGCTATGCTATTTATGCAAACTGGGTGGTAACACGGTGAATAATCGTCCCTATGTCTATCGTAGACATAGGGGCTTTTTGTTTTTAAAAAATAAAGGGGATGACAAAAGATGAATATTATTGATGAATTAGAATGGCGCGGCGCCGTTAATCAGCAGACTGACGAAGAAGGTTTACGTAAGCTAGTAGAAGAGAAAAAGATTTCGCTATACTGCGGAGTTGATCCGACTGGTGATAGTATGCATATTGGACATTTGATTCCGTTTATGATGATGAAGAGATTCCAATTAGCTGGTCATCATCCTGTTATTTTAATTGGCGGGGCAACAGGAACAATTGGTGATCCGAGTGGACGACAATCAGAGCGTCAACTTCAAACGTTAGAAGTGGTTCAGCATAATGTAGATGCGTTAACAGCACAAATGAAAAAGCTATTTGATTTTGGTGGAAATAGCGAAGTGAAGATGGTAAATAACTATGATTGGACACATGAAATAAATATTATTGAGTTTTTACGTGATTACGGGAAAAACTTTAGCATCAATAGCATGTTAGCGAAGGATATTGTAGCAAGCCGTTTAGATACAGGTATTTCTTTCACGGAATTCACGTACCAAATTTTGCAAGCGATGGACTTCCATCATTTATACACGAAAGAGGATGTTCAACTTCAAATTGGTGGTAGTGACCAATGGGGAAATATTACGAGTGGTTTAGATTTAATTCGTAAGTTAGAAGGTCATGAGGCGAAAGTATTCGGATTAACGATTCCGTTATTATTAAAATCGGACGGTACGAAGTTTGGTAAATCAGCAGGTGGTGCGGTTTGGCTTGATCCTGAAAAAACGACACCGTTTGAATTTTACCAGTTCTGGGTAAATACAGATGACCGTGACGTAATTAAATACTTGAAATACTTTACGTTCTTAACGAAAGAGCGTATTGATGAATTAGCAACGAAGGTAGAAGCGGAACCTCATAAACGTGAAGCGCAAAAAGTGTTAGCAGAAGAAATGACGAAATTTGTTCATGGAGAAGAGGCGTTCCTGCAAGCTGAGAAAATTACAGCAGCGTTATTTAGCGGAGATATTAAATCGTTAACAGCTGATGAAATTGAACAAGGCTTTAAAGAAATGCCAACATTCCAGTCTTCAAAAGAGACGAAAAACATCGTAGAGTGGCTAGTCGATTTAGGAATTGAACCATCTAGACGACAAGCACGTGAAGACATTAATAATGGTGCGATTTCTATGAATGGTGAGAAAGTAACAGATGTGGGTACGGATGTTACTGTAGAAAATTCATTTGATGGAAGATTTATTATTATTCGTAAAGGGAAGAAGAACTACAGCCTTGTGAAGTTAGGCGAATAGTTTGTGTGAAAGGATGGGAGTAGGAAGAATACTTCCATCTTTTCGTATACACAATTTGGACATAAAATAATCAGTAAATTTAGATAATTAAAAGGGTTATATTATTCTTCTGACGAATAAATAAGTTAGAGAAAATTACGGATAAAAATAGCCCGAACCATGCAGGGCATGATTCGGGCTTATATTCAGATTAGTAAGCTAAGCTGAATAGACCTTTAATGTGTGATAAGTAACGAACGTTACTTGCTTCTTTCATTAATGATGCTGGTAAGCCTTTAAGTGGAGTATTGCTTGCTCCGATTGTAGCAACCGCATCTTTACGTCCTAGACTAGCAAGTGTTCCAGAGTTTACAGGTGCGAACTCTTCTAATGCTTTGCCTTCTAGTGCTGCGTATAAGTTGTATCCAATTAACTCACCCATTTGCCAAGCAATTTGTGCAGTTGGTGGGTATGGACGTCCGTCTGGAGCGAAGACAACAGCGCTGTCTCCAGCAACGAATACGTCTTTGTGAGAAGTAGATTGTAGGTATGCATCAACTGTTGCACGTCCACGGTTAACTTCAAGACCTGATTCACCGATTAATGGGTTACCTTGTACGCCGCCCGTCCAAACGAATGTGTTAGCAACAAGTTTTTGACCGTCTTTTAAGTCGATTTCGTTGCCAGCAACGTTTGTTACAGGAAGACCAGTTAAGAATGTAACGCCGCGCGCTTCTAGGCTAGTAGTTGCACGTTCGATTAAGTGGTCTGGTAATACTGGAAGGATTTTTGGACCTGCTTCAACAAGAAGAAGTTTCACTTCTTTTGGATTTACGCCGTGGCTTTTTGCAAGTTTAGGCATAATGTCAGCAAGCTCACCAACTAGCTCAACGCCAGTTAATCCGCCACCACCGATTACGATTGTAGCATCAGCTTCGTTTTTCGTTTTCGCGTATTCACGAATACGGTCTTCAACGTGTTTGTAGATTTTATTTGCATCAGCAGCAGATTTTAATACCATGCTGTTTTCTTCTAGTCCTGGAATACCGAAGTAAGCAGTTTTACTTCCTAAAGCAACTACAAGTGCATCGTAAGATAAAGTAGTGCCGCCAGCTAATTTGATTTCTTTGCTATCAACTGAGAATGACTCAACTGTTGCAATTTTAAGGTCGATGTCTTGTCCTTTGAAAAGCTTTGTAAGTGGCATTGCAACTGCTTGCTCAGACACGTTACCAGCTGCAAGGCGGTGTAGTTCAGTGATGATTTGGTGTGTTGGGTATTGGTTAATCACTGTAACTTGTGCTTCTGATTTGCTGTAATATTTACGTACGTTTAAAGCGGCAAGAAGACCGCCATAACCAGCGCCTAAGATGACAATTTGTTTTGACATAGTATGATATCCCCCGTCTTTACTAATTGTTGTTATAAGTTAAATTATTTATTGTTACGTTCTGCACTAATTTGAAGATATGCGTTCACAAAGCGGAACATTTTTTGTGCTTGTGGATCTTTTAATAATTTTAAAAGACCGAATAGGCCGATAACTTCGTTGCTTTCGTCAGCACGATCTTTCGCTTCGATTGCAGTTGCAGCCATGCTTTTCACTGTATCTTTTACAGGTTCTACAAGCTCTGTAATTGCACCAACAGTGTCGCTTTTTAATACTTCATCAGTAGCAACAGTTTGAGCGAAGTCATAAGACTTAGTTAAAATGTTAACAAGCTCAGTTAATTTTGGAAGCTGTTCTACTAGTGTTGTTAATGATTCTTGTACCTCAGGTTTTAACAACTGATCAAGTACATCAAGTTGTCCTTGGCTAGCAGAAATTTGTACAGTTTCTTGTTCTGGCTTTGTTTGAGTCATAGTTTCTGGCATCTCCAATTCTCCTTTACGATAGCAATACTCTTATTTTTGATAAGTAAGATAGTAAACGGTTACGAAACTTTATACAAAGTTTCACAAAACACAATAAAATGCCTTTAAATTTATGACAGCAAGTAAGCTGCAAACATAAATCTAAAACCATAACGTCTTACTTATTATTTATGAACTGTCCGATACATGGCTTGTCCGCATAATGGAAAAGCTCCGTTACCGGAAAGTGTATATAATATATATCCTATATTATATACTATATACACCTATGTTAACATAAAAATGATTCCTAATTATTTGATATTGAGTGTATAACGTAGTGCTGACAAGGTATGAAAGCGTATAAAATATTTTGTTTCAGTTAGAAATGTACATATATATATAGAAAAAAAGGAAGAAACGAACAAATTCATGTTCGTTTTTTCCTTTTTCCTATTATTCACCTTCCGCAATTAGCATCGATGTGTTACCTTCTTTTTGAAGATGGCATTCGCCCCAAGAACAAAGAGAATCAAGAATGGATTCTAAAGACCAACCGTAATCAGTAAGAGAATATTCTACTTTTGGCGGGACTTGATTGTATACTTTTCTTTGAATAACGCCGTCGTCTTCTAATTCACGTAATTGCTGTGTTAACATTTTTTGTGTAATACCAGGCATGGAACGTTTTAGTTCACTCGTTCTCTTTGTACCTTTCGTTAAGTGACAAAGGATAACAACTTTCCATTTGCCGCCGATAACTTCTAAAGTCGCCTCTACAGGAATATTGTATTTCTTCATATGAAATCCTCCCTTTGTGAGTAAAATAAGTTAAATCATACAAATGTTACTTTTTAGTACCTATAGCACTTTAAAGTACGTACTTTTTATCATGTTAAATATGTTTCATAATAGCACATGTAAGAGGCAAATGAGTAGTACGGTACCAAAAAGTGACTATGTTACTTTTTAGTGCCTATAGTACTTTAAAGTGCGTTCTTCAAAAAAAGAATGAAACCATTCATAATAGCATTTGTAGAGATTAAATATATTTTTTAGAAGATAAAAGGGCCTTTTTATCACACTATTATGATTGGATTTCTTGTAATAAGGAGGAATTCAATTGAGTTCATATACAGTACCATCTTCGGAAGTTCAGACGAACCGAAGAAGTATGTTTGCTTTATTAGCACTAGCAATTAGTGCGTTTGGGATTGGTACAACCGAGTTTATTAGTGTCGGTTTATTACCATCGATTTCAAAAGATTTAAATGTTTCTGTTACAACAGCTGGTTTAACTGTTTCCCTATATGCGTTAGGGGCGGCAGTAGGAGCTCCTGTTTTAACAGCGTTAACGGCTAGTATGTCGAGAAAGACATTATTAATGTGGATTATGGTTATTTTCATTATTGGTAATGGTATTGCGGCATTAGCAACAAGCTTCACTGTATTAATTATCGCAAGGATTGTATCTGCGTTTGCACATGGTGTGTTTATGTCGATAGGATCTACAATTGCGGCTGCAATCGTACCAGAGAATAAACGTGCTAGCGCAATTGCGATTATGTTTACTGGATTAACAGTTGCAACTATTACAGGTGTGCCAATTGGAACGTTTATCGGTCAACAATTTGGCTGGAGAGCGTCATTTATGGCGATTGTCGTAATTGGAATTATTGCTTTTATCGCAAACAGCATACTAGTCCCATCTAATTTAAAAAATGGTGTACCTGTATCGTTTCGTGATCAATTCAAACTAATTAAAAATGGAAGACTATTACTTGTTTTCATTATTACTGCACTTGGATACGGCGGTACATTCGTAACATTTACGTATTTATCACCGCTATTACAAGAAGTAACAGGGTTTGAAGCGAGTACTGTCACTATTATTTTATTAGTGTATGGAATCGCCATTGCGATAGGGAATATGGTCGGCGGAAAATTATCGAATCATAATCCGATTCGAGCGCTATTTTATATGTTCCTTATTCAAGCAATTATATTATTTGTTTTAACATTTACAGCGCCATTTAAAGTAGCTGGATTAATCACAATTATTTTCATGGGACTATTCGCATTTATGAATGTTCCGGGGCTACAAGTATATGTAGTTATATTGGCAGAGCGCTTTGTTCCAAGTGCGGTTGATGTTGCTTCAGCAATTAATATTGCCGCATTTAACGGAGGAATCGCTTTAGGTTCTTATATAGGTGGCCTTGTAACGAATTCGTTAGGATTAATCCATACTGCTTGGGTAGGCGGTCTTATGGTAGTAGCCGCTGTTATTTTAACAGCGTGGAGCATGACATTAGAAAAAAGAGATCAAGTAAAATAAAAGGAGAGAAAATAAAATGAAAAACTTACAAAGTAAAACAGTATTAAGTAATGGTGTAGAAATGCCTTGGTTCGGTTTAGGTGTATTTAAAGTAGAAGAAGGACCAGAACTTGTAGAAGCAATTAAATCAGCAATTAAAGCAGGATACCGCAGCATCGATACAGCTGCAATTTACGGAAATGAAAAAGCTGTAGGTGAAGGAATTCGTGCAGGTATTGAAGCGACTGGTATTGCAAGAGAAGAATTATTTATTACTTCAAAAGTATGGAACGCAGATCAAGGGTATGAAACAACAATCGCTGCATACGAAGAGAGTCTAAAAAAATTAGGACTAGATTATTTAGATTTATATCTTGTTCACTGGCCTTCAGAAGGAAAATATAAAGATACATGGAGAGCGCTAGAAACACTTTATAAAGAAAAGCGCGTACGTGCAATTGGTGTAAGTAACTTCCAAATCCATCACTTACAAGATGTAATGAAAGATGCAGAAATTAAACCAATGATTAACCAAGTAGAATACCACCCTCGTTTAACACAAAAAGAACTACAAGCTTTCTGTAAAGAACAAGGTATTCAAATGGAAGCATGGTCACCACTAATGCAAGGTCAATTATTAGATAACGAAACATTACAAGAGATTGCTGAGAAACACGGTAAAACAACAGCTCAAGTTATTTTACGTTGGGATCTTCAAAATGGAGTAATCACAATTCCAAAATCAACGAAAGAACACCGTATTATTGCAAACGCTGATGTATTTAACTTTGAATTAACGAAAGAAGATATGGAAAAAATCGATGCGTTAAATCAAAATCATCGCGTTGGTCCAGATCCTGATAACTTCGATTTCTAAGATTAAGGTAAGAAAAAAGAGTGCTTAAAAGCACTCTTTTTTTGTGCATAAAAATAGTTTCTAAATAAATACTACTTAGTATTAAGTTTGTTATTAAGGGGCTGTAAACATGAATATAAAGCAATCGTTCAAACTTTTAGCTATGTTTTTAAGTGTTTTATTTGTGTTATTCCCACTTCAAAAAGCATTCGCAGAAGTGATGGACCATACAAAGTATCAAATGGATTGGAGTTATAGTAAGTCCAAGAAGAAGCCAATTCGAACAGAGCTTATTAAAACGGCAGATGGCAAAATTGCTTTTTGCTTAAATGTAGATTTGAAATCTCCAAGCGGTCAAGATTTACCGGAAATGGGGAAAGTGGATATTAATGTGTACCGTGTACTATTGAATGGATATCCACAAAAGAGTCCACAAGAATTAGGGGTATCTGATTGGAGAGAGGCGCATTACGCAACGCAGCTTGCAGTGTGGAATGCGTTAAAACAAATCGATATTAATGATTTAGACTTCCGTAATAAAAATGTAGAAAAGGTAACGAAAGATATCGTTGCAAAAGCAAGTGCTAGTGAAGAACTACAAGAAATTACGATGAGTGTAACTCCTACAGAAGAACAAGAAGCAGTCTTGAAAAATGATTTCTTTGAAACAGGCTTATATACAGTAGAAACAAATGCAAAAAGCGGAACGTATAAAGTGCAAGCAACAGGTGCACCAGCGGGCGTGAAATTTGCAAATGAAAAAGGCGAAACAAAAACAGAATTTAATGTAGGAGAAAAGTTCCGCATTTTAATTCCGAAACAAACACCAGCTGGTGGATTTAGCTTTAAAGTATCAGGAAATTTAACGAAATTACAAGGGATTGCGCATAAAGGTACACCGACTATTCAAAATGCAGTAGTATTACTTGAGCGTAGTGAAGAAAAAACAAGTCCAGAGTTAGCGGTAAGTTGGAAAAAGGCTGAGGCTCCAAATAAACCAAATAAGCCATATACTCCAAATGAACCGCATAAACCGAATCAAAAGAGATAATGAAAAAGCATTGGTATATGCCAATGCTTTTTCATATGAATTCTTTAAAGGTATATTAAGATAATAATTAATCGAGTGAAACACTATTCTAATGTTTGAAAAAGTATTTAAAAATAATAAAATATGGAGAAATCTAAACGTTACAATAAATGGATTTTATTCACGAAATTGTAACATTATTCTAATTAGAGAGGCTATCAAACAAAGTGTAAAGCGTGTACAATTCAGTTGGAAAAACTACCTATAGATGGTCATATATGAATAAAATGTAAAATGCTATTACTGTTTTTATTTTTAGATGTATAGATGACAATACTGAAAAATATCTTTTACTATTCTCTTTTTTATGTAGCAAGAGAACTCATCACAAATAGAGAGAAGTGAGGAGGGCATATTACATAAAAATTTTACAATGTAAGAAAGCGAATACATGGAGGGAAATGCGGTAGTAATAGATACAGGTGCGCGAGGTGTTAGTCTATTCATTAAATGTTTTTATAAAAATAATAGGATTTTTTATTAAATGGATATATAGGATAGTTTCTCTAAATAAAGGAACAGGGGACACAGATTATGTCGAAGAAAAAGACGAGTAGGGTATTAGTAGCTGGTGTTTGTTTAGCTACGTTATTAACGCCATATGGACTTGAATTACCTAAGGTGTATGCAGAGATGACGATTGAAGATAAAGAGAAACAGCAAGAAGAGCGAGTGTATCAATTACTGCCAAAAGGTGATGTAGAAGGGATGCGTGAGTTGCATCAGCGTCGAATGAGTTTTTCTCCTTATGAGCCAACGGGCATTTATGTAAAGTCAGGTGAAGAAGTAGTTATTCAAGTAGAAGGGACTCAACAGATTAAAGCTTATATTGGTACATATTCTTATGAAAAAGAAGAACCTAAACAATTCAATTTAAATCCTGGTGAGAATAAAATTTCTTCTTCAAATGGGGGACTATTATACTTTTACAATTATCACAACACAGCAGAAGTAGTCGCTAAAGTGAAAAAAGGTGGTACACCAAACCCTTTATTTATTTTAGGAAAGCATACGACAAAAGATTGGAAGCGTATGTTGGCAGAAAACCCTGATCCATATGCAATAGAAATGAAGGGAGAAAATAGTTTATTAACTATGCATCCTGAAACTGTGGCGGAACATTTGAAGCAAGAAGATCCAGCTGCGCTATTAAAGAAGCACGATGAAATAATTAATATAGAACATAAGATATCAGGTTTATCAAAAGATGGTGCGGGTGTTGCGAATCAAGGTAAACATTCCATTCATTTTGTTGAAGACTGGTATACAGACGATTATATGTATGCGACTTATTATCGAACAGCTTATAGTAAAGGCAATTTAGAGTCAGTACTAAATCTAGAAGAGTTAACCAATGATGGATGGGGGCCTTGGCATGAAGTTGGACATCAACATCAACAAGACACTTGGTTATGGGATGGACTTGGAGAAGTAACCGTTAATATTTATTCTTTGGCAGTTCAAACTACATTCGGGCATAAAACAAGGTTAGAGCAAGAGGGGCGCTATGAAGCTGCATTTGCTTATTTAGGTAAACCGGATGCACAAGAAAAGATGAATGAATTTGAGAAATTAGTTATGTTTTGGCAGTTGCATTTAGCCTATGGGGATCAATTCTATCCAAATTTACATCAAATGTATCGTTTGTTACATGATACAGAACTGCCTAAATCTGATGAAGAGAAAAAGCAGATGTTTATTTATATGACGTCAAAAGTGGCAGGACAAAATTTAATTCCTTTCTTTGATAAATGGGGATTAATTGCAAATGATGCTACAAGAGAAAAGATTGAAAAATTAAATTTACCAAAATTAGAAAAAGAAATATGGTTATCTACAGATAGCAATCCAATTCGTGAAAAACAAACTGAGTTATATGAAGTTCCATATGGCGAGCCAAATAATGAAAAAATACAAAATGTGGTAATCGGTACTACATATGATGAGGAAAAAGCAAAGGAACTTGTACAGAATTTAGGAGAAGGTGTAAAGACAACAGGTGTGATTATGCAAGATAAGCCTGAAGTTGGAGAAAAAACTGTAAAAGTAGAAATTATAGATGAAAAAGGTAATAAGAATTTAATTCCTGTTGTGGTGAATGTCGGTTATGAAAATGGTATAGTCTTCCAAGGTGATGGGAATAAGATACGTTCTATCGTAACGGCTAATTATAATACGAAAAAGCTACAGGCAACATTTACGGACTCTAAAGTTCATTATCGTTTTGAAAACGAAAAATATATGGGAATAACGATATATGATCGAAGTGGAAATGTAAAGAAAAGCATTTCAGTAGAAGGGCAAGAGAGTTCGAAAAACTTTGCAAATCAATTAAATGGCTTAGATTTCGCATATGGTGATGTTGTCGAAGTATATCATGCGGAATCAGATCGATTAAACTGGTATCAAAATAACGAATTTGTAGGCAAGGGGAAAGGGAAAGCGGAACAAAAGTTTTACTTTAAAATAACGGAGCAAGGTTTCGAGAGAGTCGAAGCTCAACAACAAGTAACAGCAGTACCGCAAAAGGTAGTAATTGGAATAGACACTGAAAAATTAAATGCAAAAGACTTTGTTCAAGTAAAAGATGGAGAAGTAATCGGATTTGTAGAAAAACCAAATACAACAAAAATCGGTGAACAAAAAGTAAAAGTAGAAACGAAAGATCGTTTTGGAAATAAGCAAGTAACAGAAGTGCCAGTAGAAGTGGTTTATGGAGATAGTATTGCATATGCAGGATATGGCGATGATATTGCTTCAATCGTAACTTTAAAGCACGAAGAGAAGAGATTCCATGCAACTGATATGGATAGCGAAATTCATGAGTATTTTAATAAAGAGCTATACATGGGAATCACGTTATATGATGGAGCAGGAAAAGAGAAGAAACATGTAACAGCAGAGGGACAAGAAACATCAGAGAACTTTGCGAAGCAAGTGAATGGTATGCAGTTCGAGTATGGAGATGTAGTGAAAGTATTCCACGCAGAACCGGTTCGTTTGAAATGGTATCAAAATAATACACTTACTGGTCAAGGTGAGAAAAAAGGGGCAAAAGAACTATTCTTCAAAGTGACAGAAAAAGGCTTTGAGAGAATGGATATGTTGCAAGAAGTAACAGTGAAGCCTCAACAAGTAATAGTTGGAACGGATGTAGAAAAGTTAGATGCGAAAAACTTTGTTGAAATAAAAGACGGAGAAGTAGTAGGTTTTGTAGAAAAGCCAAATACAACAAAAATTGGTGAACAAAAAGTAAAAGTAGAAACGAAAGATCGCTTTGGAAATAAAACGGTGACGGAAGTTCCGGTGGAAGTGATTTACGGAGATAGTATTATGTTCTTTGGTACAAGTTATGGAGGAACAAATATTAAATCAGTTGTAACGTTAAATCATGAAGAAAAGAAATTCAGTACAACGGGTGCAGAAGGTGCAGCGCATACGTCATTTAAAGACGAAAAGTATATGGGAATGACTGTATACGATAAAGATGGAAAAGAAAAGAAAGAAGCATCAGTAAAAGGATCTGAAAATACAAAAGGGTTCGCAGAACAATTTAATGGCATGGCCTTTGAATATGGGGATATGGTAAAGATATACCAAAAAGAGTTTGATAGATTTAAAGTATATAAAAAGAATGAACTAGTGGATACGGAATACGGTGTTCATGAAGTGATGTTTAAAGTGACAGAAAAAGGCTTTGAGAAAATGGAAGCTCAGCAAGAAGTAACACTGGTACCGCAAAAAGTAGTAATTGGAACAGACGCTGAAAAATTAGAAGCAAAAAACTTTGTTCAAGTGAAAGACGGAGAAGTAGTAGGTTTTGTAGAAAAGCCAAATACAACAAAAATCGGTGAACAAAAAGTAAAAGTGGAAACGAAAGATCGTTTTGGTAATAAAAAAGTGACAGAAGTTCCTGTGGAAGTGACATATGGAGATAGTTTAGTATTTAAAGGTCTCAATTATAGTACTGATATTAAATCGATTGTAACAATGCAACACGATCAGCAAAAGTTTAGTGCCACAGCTGATTCAAAGCAAGTGCATCATTACTTTAAAGAAGAGACGTATTTTGAATTTACATTGCTAGATCAAAATGGAAATGAGAAAAAGAAAGTAACTGTAAAAGGTGTTGAAAATGCGGAAGAATTCGCAAAATCAATTAATGGCTTAGGATTCGATTACGGTGATGTTGTGAAAGTATATCATGCAGAATCAGACCGCTTTAATTGGTATCAAAATAATAACTTTGTCGGTCAAGGTAAAGCGAAGATAGAAAAAGAATTACTGTTCAAGGTAACTAAACAAGGTTTCGAGAGAATGGAAGCTCAACAAGAAGTAACAGCAAAACCGCAACAAGTAGTAGTCGGAACGGAAGTAGAAAAGCTAGATGCAAAAAACTTTGTTGAAGTAAAAGGTGGAGAAGTAATCGGTTTTGTAGAAAAACCAAATACAACTACACTTGGAAAGCGAACAGTAAAAGTAGAAACGAAAGATCGTTTCGGAAATAAGAAAGTAACAGAAGTGCCAGTAGAAGTGATTTATGGAGATAGTATTATGTTCTTTGGTACATGGCATGGTGGAACGAATATTAAATCAATTATCACATTAAATCATGAAGATAAAAAATTAAGTACAGTAGGTTCAGATGGGCCGGTTCATACTCAATTTAAGGGTGAACAATATATGGGTCTCTCTGTGTTTGGTAAAGATGGAAAAGAGAAGAAGCAAATGATCTTAGAAGGAATGGAAAATACAAAAGCATTTGCGGAACAATTTAATGGTATGACGTTTGAATATGGTGATGTAGTAAAAGTATATCAAGCGGAATTCGATCGATTTAAAGTGTACAAAAAGAATGTAGAAGTGAATGCACAGTATGGTGTGAATGATGTATTCTTTAAAATTACAGAAAAAGGTTTTGAAAGAACAGAAGGTATGAAAGAAATAAAAGCTTAAAAGTAAGAAAAGCTCGTAAAACATAATGTTTTACGAGCTTTTTTTATTATTCAGCTTCAGAAACTACTGTGAAGCGTTCGTTTACGTGTTTTGGATTTTCGATTTCATCAAGTGCTGCAACTGCGAAGTCTTCGTAACTTACGTAGCTATCACCTTTTGCGTTCACAAGAAGATTGTCTTTGCCAGCTTTGTAAGAACCAGTACGTTTTCCTAATGCAAATAGTGCAGAAGGGCTGATGAATGTCCAAGTGATGTCATTTGTTTGTTGCAGAATTTCTAAGTTTTTACCTTGGTTTTGAGCAGTTGCAAGATATTCTTTCGGGAAACCTGGTGTCTCAAATACACGTGTTGTTTTCTCTTCGTCTACAAATAAGCTTCCAGCGCCTCCAACTACAAGTAATTTTGTATTTGGTGCACCTTTCATAGCTTCAATAAGTACGTTTCCTGCATCTACGTGAAGGTGTTCTTCGCCTGCTGGAGCACCGAATGCATTTACAACTACGTCAAATGCCTGCAGGTCGTTAGATGTAAGAGAGAATACATCTTTCTCTAAAACTTTTACGTTTTCTTCTGTAATTTTTGCAGCGTTTCTTACGATTGCAGTTACTTCATGTCCGCGATCCAATGCTTCTTTTAAAATACGACTTCCTGCTTTACCAGTTGCTCCGATAATTCCGATTTTCATAATAAATCCCTCCAAAGTGTTTTGTTAAAGTGTATATCTGAAAGTAAATGAATTTGTTGTAATTAGGTTTGTTACAACCTGTTGTAATCATTATAGTTACAGGTCGGTGTTTTTGTCAATAGGGTTGTTTGTGAATTTATTTTTTGTTTTAGTATGCACAGTTAGAGGGAGGGTAGTCAGTCATAAAGATATTGTTACTGTGAACCTGGCTAATATTTGGAAATTGCAAATTGTCGAAAAATGTTGATTTTTGAATGTTTTTTAAATATAATTCGTTTTATGGAGAAAAGGAGGGGTTAATTGTATGAATATTTTAGAGCAATTTATTTCATCAACAAATACAATTCTTTGGTCATATATTCTTATTGCAATGTTAATTGGTTTAGGTCTTTATTTTTCTATTAAATTGAAATTCGTACAAATTACTCATTTAGGGGAAATGGTTCGACTAATGAGTGATGGATTAACTGGAAAGACGCGTAAAAAAGGTAGTGTATCTTCTTTCCAAGCGTTTTGTATGAGTTCAGCAGCTCGTATTGGTATCGGTAACTTAGCTGGTGTAGCATTAGCTATATCTATGGGAGGACCTGGAGCTGTATTTTGGATGTGGGTTATTGCGATTATCGGGGCTTCTTCAAGTTTCGTAGAAAGTACGCTTGCCCAAATTTATAAAGTAAAAGATGGCAGTGGCTTCCGTGGTGGTCCTGCTTATTATATGGAAAAAGGTTTAAATAAACGTTGGATGGGAATTTGGTTTTCTATCCTTATTACAGTTAGTTACGGTTTAATTTTTAACTCAGTACAAGCGAATACAGTAACATTAGCGTTTGAAAATGCATTTGGTTTAGAGCGTTATATTGTTGGTATTGTATTAGCTGCATTAGTTGCGGTTATTATTTTTGGTGGTGTAAAAAGTATTGCACGTATGTCGGAAATGATTGTTCCGCCAATGGCGCTTGTTTATATTGCGGTAGCTATTTTTGTTGTCATTAAAAACTTCTATTTAATACCAGATGTGTTTACGGAAATCTTTAAAGGTGCATTCGGTTTAGATTCAGCTGTAGGTGGCGGTATCGGTGCTGCGATGAAATATGGTATTCAGCGCGGATTATTTGCGAACGAAGCAGGTATGGGTAGTGCGCCGAACGCGGCAGCAACAGCTGATGTAACGCATCCAGCAAAACAAGGTTTTATTCAAACGATCGGCGTTTTAGTAGATACATTCTTAGTATGTACATCAACAGCATTTATCGTACTATGTTCTGGTGCATATAAAGCAACGAATTTAGAAGGTATTGAATTAACGCAAAATGCATTAAGCTCACAAATCGGCCCGTGGGCAAGTAGCTTCTTAGCGATTATTATTTTCTTATTTGCATTTAGTTCTCTTTTAGGAAACTACTATTATGGTGAAACAAATATTGAATTTATTAAGCAAAGCAAAACGTGGTTAACAATTTACCGTATTGCGGTAGTTGGAATGGTATTATTCGGTTCTGTTGCGACGCTTCAAGTTGTATGGAATATGGCAGACTTATTTATGGGTCTAATGGTAATCACGAACTTAATTGCGATTACACTTCTTGGCCGATTTGCGTACGCGGCATTAACAGACTATGTAAGGCAAAAGAAACAAGGGAAAGATCCAGTCTTCAGTGCAGATTCTATTCCTGGTTTAACGAATACAGAGTGCTGGGATAAGCCAGTGGTAACAGATAAAGAAAAAGCAGTGTAATTGAAAAGGCGAGCATCGAGGTAAATTCGATGCTCGCCTTTTTTGTTGTAGTAAATGATGAAAAGGGTGAGAGGTAATTATTAATATAACTTTTTTTGTTTGTTTCTCTCGTTATTTGTGGGGAACGTACTGTTTTAAAAGTATGGCTGGTCGAAGAGGATAAGTGATTGAGTATTGGATAAATGCATGTAATAGCTATATTTTTATGTAAAAAAACACGTATGTTAAAAGAATTAACATACTCATGTCATGAAACCTCACATAAAGTTCTTGATTACTTAAAGTTTTTAGAATATAATTTTCTTATTGTTAGGAAGAGGGGGCAATGCAAATATGGATTTTTTAGCTAGGGTAATTGGGGATGTAAATAATATCCTTTGGTCATATGTCATTATTGCGATGTTAATTGGGTTAGGGCTCTATTTTTCATTTCGTGTGAAATTTGTCCAAGTTCGTTACTTCGGTGAAATGATTCGTTTGCTTGGGGATGGAGCAAGCTCGAAAACGAGGAAAGCGCAAAAAGAGAAGAGCGGTGTATCATCATTTCAAGCATTTTGTATGAGTACAGCTTCTCGTGTAGGTACTGGTAACTTAGCTGGTGTAGCTATTGCGATTTCAGCAGGTGGTCCAGGAGCAGTATTTTGGATGTGGTTAATCGCGGTAATTGGGGGTGCTTCTGCATTTGTAGAGAGCACATTAGCGCAAATTTATAAAGTAAAAGATGGGAATGCATTCCGTGGGGGCCCAGCGTATTATATGGAAAAGGGTTTAAAGAAACGCTGGTTAGGTGTTGTGTTCTCTGTTCTAATAACAGTAAGTTTCGGATTGATTTTTAACGCTGTACAGTCTAATACTGTAGCGGCTGCCTTTGATGGAGCGTTTAAAACAGATAGTAGATTAGTAGGTCTTGTTATGGCTGGTTTACTTGCAGTTATTATTTTCGGCGGAGTAAAACGAATTGCTCGCGCGGTTGAAATGATTGTTCCAGTAATGGCAATTATTTATGTAGCAGTGGCGTTATTCGTTGTTGTAACAAACATTACGGCAATTCCATATGTATTTAAAGAAATTTTCTTACATGCTTTCGGAATTAAAGAAGTAGTAGGCGGAGGATTAGGAGCTGCGATTTTATTAGGGGTAAAACGTGGGTTATTCTCAAATGAAGCAGGTATGGGTAGTGCGCCGAACGCAGCAGCGACTGCAAACGTAACGCACCCAGTTAAACAAGGTTTCATTCAAACTTTAGGGGTATTTACTGATACATTATTAATTTGTAGTTGTACAGCATTTATTATTCTTTTATCAGATGTGCATAATGCAGCTGATTTAAATGGAATTCAATTAACGCAGCAGGCGTTAAGTCAACATATCGGTCCATGGGCTTCTATATTTGTAGCGGTTGCGATCTTCTTGTTTGCATTTAGTTCATTAGTAGGTAACTACTACTATGGTGAAACAAATATTGAGTTCTTAAATGGAAGTAAAGTGTTATTAAATGCATACCGCATTGCTGTACTTGGTATGGTTATGCTAGGATCTGTAGCGACAATTCAAATCGTTTGGGATTTAGCAGATTTATTTATGGGAATTATGGCTGTTATTAACTTAGTAGCAATTGTATTCCTTTCTAAGTATGCTTTCGCAGCGTTATCAGATTATATTAAGCAAAAGAAACAAGGGAAAGATCCAGTCTTTTATGCGGAGTCTATTCCAGGTTTGAACAATACAGAGTGTTGGGATGAGCCAGCAGTAGCTGATAAAGAAAAAGCGGTATAATGAAAAAGGCATCAAGTGAAACTTGATGCTCTTTTTTTGTTTTATTCAACTATTTGCAGATAGTAAAAGACGAACATTCATAGACGTTTTATAATAAAATGTAATTTTTTTAAGAAAAGTGCGGATATGATTTGTGATTTGTGTTAGAATGGAAAATGCCTTTGAAACAAGAGGTTTTATGATTTTTCCTATCCGATTGAAGATTTTGGAGGGGGAATGGAAAGTTCGGATTATTTCTTGTTTTGAGTAGTCAGACGTTCAACGTTAATGAAGAGTTAAATGGAGGATTTTATTAATGAAGTTTGTTATGTTTCTTGTAGGATTACTCGTTGTATTTGTACTCGGTTTTCTTATAAGTGCCGATCGAAAGAAGATTAAGTATAAACCAATCGCAATTATGCTTATTATTCAGCTAGCATTATCTTATTTCTTATTAAATACACAAGTTGGTTATATTTTAGTAAAAGGAATTTCAGATGGATTTGGTGCACTTCTTGGATATGCGGAAGCTGGAATCGTTTTCGTATTTGGTGGTCTTGTTAATAAAGGAGAGGTTTCATTCTTCTTAACAGCGTTATTACCAATCGTATTCTTTGCGGTTTTAATCGGAATTCTGCAACACTTTAAAATTTTACCGATATTTATTCGTGCTATTGGTACGTTGTTAAGTAAAGTGAATGGTCTAGGAAAACTAGAATCATATAACGCAGTAGCAGCTGCCATTGTTGGACAAGCAGAAGTATTTATTACAGTAAAAGATCAATTAAGTAAAATCCCAAAACATCGTTTATATACATTATGTGCATCTTCTATGTCGACAGTGTCGATGTCAATCGTTGGTTCTTATATGAAAATGATCGAACCGAAATATGTAGTAACAGCACTTGTATTAAATTTATTTAGTGGTTTCATTATTATTCATATTATTAACCCGTACGATATTACAGAAGAAGAAGATACACTGAAATTAGAAAATAAGAAAAAACAATCATTCTTTGAAATGTTAAGTGAATATATTATGCTTGGTTTCACAATCGCGATAACAGTAGCAGCGATGTTACTTGGTTTCGTAGCATTAATTACAGCAATTAATAGCTTGTTTGATTCCATGTTCGGTATTACATTCCAAGCTATTTTAGGATATATTTTCTCACCATTAGCATTCGTAATGGGTATCCCGCAAGCAGAAATGGTCACAGCGGGACAAATTATGGCAACAAAATTAGTATCAAACGAGTTTGTTGCGATGCTTGATCTTGGAAAAGTAGCTGGTGATTTATCGGCTCGTACAGTTGGTATTCTTTCTGTATTCCTTGTATCATTTGCGAACTTCTCATCTATCGGAATTATTGCAGGTGCAACAAAAGGTATCGATGAAAATCAATCAAATGTTGTATCATCATTCGGTCTACGCCTTGTGTACGGTGCGACATTAGTAAGTATTCTATCAGCGATTATCGTTGGTGTTATGTTATAAAGTGAAACTTTAATGAATGGGGTGGCTTTATCCCCGCTCATTATTAGCCCTCACCAATCGGGGTAAAAAAGGATAGTCCTAGCTCATAGCTAGGGCTATTTTTATGGTAAATTTACATGAAAAAACCAATTAATTAGGAATATATTAACATATGAAAATCTTTTAAAATTTATATTGCATTTCATCTAGATAACGCTTACAATTTGATTTGTAGGTGGTATCAATTTCAGACTTTCAAGTATGGTAGGAGAGAAGAAGCTACCTTTTATAAATTGCAATTTATGTAAACGCTTACTGATTTTAGATGACAGTTGAATAGTTTTAGGGGTTTTAAATTTTTTTAACAACAATGGTCAGACGTCATTCGTTATACGTTATACGTTATACGACCAATAACTCGTGGGAGAAGTGGAGGATTCACATATGAAGTTCGTAATGTTTCTAGTCGGTTTACTTGTAGTGTTTGTACTAGGTTTCCTTATTAGTTCAGATCGTAAGAAAATTAAATATAAACCAATTGCACTTATGCTTGTCATTCAATTGGTACTTGCGTATTTCTTACTAAATACAAAGGTCGGATTCGTATTAGTAAAAGGGATCGCAGATGGATTTGGCGCTATTTTAAAATTTGCGGAAGCTGGGGTTAATTTCGTATTTGGTGGTCTAGCAAACGATGGACAAGCACCATTCTTCTTAACAGTATTATTACCGATTATTTTCTTAGCAGTATTAATCGGGATCCTGCAACATATTAAAGTTTTACCGATTATCATTCGTGCAGTCGGTTTCCTATTAAGTAAAGTTAACGGTTTAGGAAAACTAGAATCATATAATGCGGTAGCAGCTGCAATCGTTGGTCAAGGGGAAGTATTCATTACAGTAAAAGATCAACTAAGCAAATTACCGAAAAATCGTTTATACACACTTTGTGCATCTTCAATGTCTACAGTATCGATGTCAATCGTCGGTTCTTATATGAAAATGATTGATCCAAAATATGTAGTAACAGCACTTGTATTAAACTTATTCAGTGGATTCATTATCGTTCATATCATTAATCCATATGAAGTAAAAGAAGAAGACGATATTTTAGAATTACAAGAAGACAAGAAACAAACATTCTTTGAAATGTTAGGCGAATATATTATGCTTGGTTTTTCAATCGCTGTAACAGTAGCGGCGATGTTAATCGGTTTCGTAGCATTAATTACAGCAATTAACGGTGTATTTGATTCAATTTTCGGAATCACATTCCAAAGCATTTTAGGATACATCTTCTCACCATTAGCATTTGTAATGGGTATTCCAACATCAGAGATGCTACAAGCAGGACAAATTATGGCAACAAAATTAGTAACGAACGAATTCGTTGCAATGCTTGATCTTGGTAAAGTAGCTGGTGATTTATCAGCTCGTACAGTAGGTATTTTATCTATCTTCCTTGTATCATTTGCGAACTTCTCATCTATCGGAATTATCGCAGGTGCAACGAAGAGTATCGATGGCAAACAAGCAAACGTTGTATCATCATTCGGTTTAAAACTTGTATACGGTGCAACGTTAGTAAGTATATTATCAGCGATTATCGTTGGGGTTATGCTTTAATAAATAATAAAGAAGTCGTTTATCTCTCGCTTAGAGGGATGAACGACTTTTTTGTTTTTGTATGATAAATAATATAGAGAGGAGGAATTAGGTTGAAAGAACAGGGTATTTTAAAGGAACTTGATGAGGTTATAGATAACATTAATCATTTAACTGGAGAAGATGCTAGAGCATTTTTGAAATTTACACATGGGTACTTAAACATAGTAGAAGAGGGAGAGGGTACTTTTACTCATAGTGATTTTGTTGAAAAGGTTGCAGGGCTTTATAAGAAGGATATGGCTAAGGTTATTGAGCTTAGAAAAGAACAAATTAAAAAATCACCTTAATCCATTCATTAAGGTGATTAAAAGTATTATTCAGCTGGAGGCGTAAATGTACGTTTCTCTAATTCAGCATCTAGCATAAACAGTGCGTTTGAATCGCTTGTAATACGTTTTAATTTTTGAATGATGCTATCGAATGAAGCTTCTTCTTCAACTTGTTCGTCAACGAACCATTTTAAGAATGTAATTGTTGCATGTTCACGCTCGTCCCAAGCGATATCAGATAAGTTATAAATACGTTTCGTTACTTCACGCTCGTGCTCAAGTGCGACTTCAAAAGCGTTTAATACAGATTCGTATTCGTTATTCGGATTATCAAATCCAGTAATAATAGCGCGCTCTCCGCGGTCATTAATATAGTTGTAAAGCTTCATTGCGTGGAAACGTTCTTCTTCAGCTTGTACAAGGAAAAAGTTAGCGAATCCATCATAGCTCTCAGCTGTACAGTAAGCAGCCATTGCCATATAAGCATGGGCAGAATAAAATTCAAAGTTCATTTGTTCATTTAATGCGTCGTGCAATTTTTTTGATAACATAAAATCCCCCTTAGTATTGTGACAAGAATATTATACCATAATTGATAATATTCTCATTTAGATACTTCGAACCTTTTCGAAAGCTTTGTGACGTGTGCGTCCATAATGTCTTGTAAGTCTAAATCATATTTTTGCGAAAGAATAATAAGGTTAGATAGTACATCGCCAAGTTCTTCTTTTAGTTCTTGTTTTAGCTCTTCTTCTGTTTTCGCCTCTTCATCAGGGCGATCGCGGCCAATTTCAATAGCACGAACGACTCGTGAAACTTCCCCAACTTCCTCGGTTAAGAAATTTAAGCGAATAAAGGCATTATACTGTGACCAGCTTCGTTTTTCGTAAAATTCCTCAACCCATCTTTGAAATGCAACGATATCCATTTCTTCCTCATCTCCTCAATATGTTGTACAATGTTCATTGTATCATAACAATATATAGTTTCGGGGTGTAGGAATGAGAAAGATTTGTGTGTTTGCAGGTTCTAATTTAGGGGAGAGACCAGAATTCAAAGAGCAGGCAATTCAGTTAGGTAAAATGTTTGTTGAGAACGACTATGAGCTCGTATACGGTGGTTCATGTGTCGGATTAATGGGAGAAGTAGCAAACGAGGTTCTTCGTTTAGGTGGACGTGTAACAGGTGTTATGCCGCGCGGTCTATTTCGAGGAGAAATTGTACATACAGGATTAACAGAATTAATTGAAGTAGAAACAATGCACGAACGTAAAGCGAAAATGGCAGAGCTTGCGGATGCTTTTATCGCGCTTCCAGGCGGATACGGAACGTTTGAAGAACTATTTGAAGTTGTATGTTGGTCACAAATTGGTATACATAATAAGCCGGTTGGTTTATTAAACATAAAAGGTTTTTACGGACCAATTTTGCAAATGGTTGAACGTGCAGCGGAAGAAGGATTTATGAATCCATCGAATAAAGAATTGATCGTTTCAGCTGAGACAGCAGATAAACTAATTCATGCAATCCAAAATTATGAGCGTCCTGTTTTGGGAACGAAGTGGAAGCAACTATCATAGCAAATACGGAAACACATGTCGTTTTAATGTAAGACGGCATGTGTTTTTAATTTGGTTAAATATGTTAATGTTTAGATGTAATGTTTTTGGGAAAGGAGAAATAGATGGAGGAATTCGTATATTTACGTCCGGTTTTTAAAAGTATTTTAGCAGCATCTATTCTTGTTATGCTAATTGTTTTGAGACAGAAGAAAGAGTTGATTAATGAATTTTCGCTTTGGTTTATCTCGGTATTGTGTATCGGTGTTTCCGCGATAACGTTGTTTATGTCCGGATTTATCGTTGATGATTATAATCTAGGTGGAGATCCACAATCGTTTTGTATGTTTATTGCGATTGGTTGTATTAGCGGTCTGAATTTCATTATTTATTACAGAAGGCAATAAAAGAGGCATTCCATATTACTTTGGAATGCCTTTATCATTTTGATTGCTTTGTTTTTTATACAGGTACCAGCCACCCCAGCCGCCACCAATTGCTGCGACAACGAGGAAAGCATAGTCCTTAACCTCGACACGTATATTGAAAATATTAGCTATAAGTAAGAGAATCCCAACTGTTATTAACGCAAAAAATGCTCTAATTAAGTAGTCTTTCAACTGAACCACTCCCGTCATTTAAGTAGTAAATGATGAATTTGGAAAAGCTAAAGGGTGTTTCCTATATTTTAACATAGATGAGATTGTAATATATTGATAAAAGTAAGGGAGAGGGGCGCTGATATTGTCGTGATTTGTCGGCAAATCGATATCCTTTGTCAAATCGTTGATATATTGCGGGTAATGATCGATATAATGAAAAAATCGTTGATATATTGCGAGTTATGATCGATATATTTGAAAAATCGTTGATATAATTTCGTGTACCGTTAAGTGCGACCATTACATAAAAAAGCGACTCTAAACGAGCCGCTTCCGCTTTAAATAATATCCAGCTCCGGTAGCTAGAATGTTCGGTGGCTTCGCTTTTTCCTGCGAGGCAAAGAACGCCTCTACGTCAAAAGCTCCATCCCCCTCACATTCTGAGCAAGCTACCTCCGCTTTAAAGTAATATCCAGCTCCAGCGGCTAGAACAGTCGGTTGTTTCACTCCTTCATTCGAGGCAAAAAGCGCCTCGTAATCAGGAGTTCCAACACCCTCCTGTTCTGAACGAGCCGCTTCCGCTTTAAAGTAATATCCAGCTCCAGCGGCTAGAATCTCCGGTCATTTCGCTCTCTCGCTCGAAGCAAAAAGCGCTTCAAGGTCGAGAGCTCCAATGCCCTGCGATTCTGAGCGAGCCGCTTCCGCTTTTAATTATTATTGATTCAAGAACGCACGTAGCATCCAAGCGTGTTTTTCTAGTTCTGTGTAGATGCCTAGTAGTAGGTCAGATGTCATTTCATCGTCAGAGTCTTGAGCGATTTCCATGCCTTTTTTCAGTTCGACTAGCATCATTTCGTAGTCTTTCATGATTGCTTCGACCATCCCTTCTGCAGTTTCTCCGTATGCTGCTTCTTGAATAGAAGATAGTTCTAAGTATTCTTTCATTGTTGCTACTGGTTTGCCGCCAATTGCTAAAATACGTTCTGCAATTTCATCGATGTGAGTAGCTGATTCTGTGTAAAGTTCTTCGAATTTCTCGTGTAATGTGAAGAATTGAGGTCCTTTTACGTACCAATGGAAGTTGTGAAGTTTTGTGAATAAAACGCTCCAGTCTGCTACTTGTTTGTTTAATACTTCGATTACTTGTTTGTTCATTATGATCAATCTCCTTTTGAGTTGTTATGTGATATCAATTACTAATTTATAATAATTATAATATAGTAATCTCTATAAATCAACCCTTTTGCTGGAATTAATTTGAACAAATTATGAACTCTTGTAAATAAAAGGCCCTATTACGGTGAAGTAATAGGGCCTTTGTTTGAGATATGGCTCTTGTTCTAAACGAGCCGCTTGTGCTTTTAGTGATATCCAGCTCCGGTGACTAGACCAGTCGGTCATTTCGCGCCTTCCTGTGAGGCAAAGAACGCCTCTTCGTCAGGAGCTCCAATGCCCTCCTGTTCTGAGCAAGTCACCTCCGCTTTTAATTAATATCCAGCTCCGGTGACTAGACCAGTCGGTTGTTTCACTCCTTCATTTGAGGCAAAAAGCGCCTCAAATGAAGGAGTTCCAACACCCTCCTGTTCTGAACGAGCCACTTCCGCTTTTATTTATTAAACGGCTTTTTGTTTTTCTTCTACATCCTGCCCATCCCAGCACTCTGTATTCTTTAAGCCAGGGATAGAGTTTGCAACGAAGACAGGATCTTTTCCTTGTTTCTTTTGCTTCAAATAGTCTACTAATGCAGCGTAAGCAAATTTGCTAAGGAATGAGATGGCAATTAAGTTTGTGAATACCATTAGTCCCATGAATAAATCAGCTAAACTCCAAACTGTTTTAAGAGCAGCGATTGATCCGAAGAATACCATTCCGACAACTGCAACGCGATAAATCATTAGCCATGTTTTGCTTTCTTTAATGAATGCGATATTTGTTTCACCATAATAGTAGTTTCCTAGAAGTGAACTGAAAGCGAATAGGAAAATAATAATCGCTAAGAAAGTGCTTGCCCACGGTCCAATTTGTGAACTTAATGCGTTTTGTGTTAATTCGATACCTTCTAAATTTGATCCTTTGTAAAGCCCAGAACATAATACAATAAATGCTGTTGATGTACATACTAAGAATGTATCTACGAAAACGCCTAACGCTTGAACAAGCCCTTGTTTTACAGGGTGAGATACATCAGATGTTGCGGCTGCATTAGGAGAGCTACCCATTCCTGCTTCCGTAGCGAATAAACCGCGCTGAATTCCGAACTTGATTGCTGCTCCAATACCACCAGCGATAGCTTGGTCTAAACCGAATGCACCGTTAAAGATTTCCATGAAAATGCTTGGTAACATACTGAAGTTGTTAATAACGACAAAAATAGCCACGCCGATATAAACGATTGCCATTGGCGGAACAATCATTTCTGTAATACGTGAAATGCTCTTAATGCCACCAAAAATAATAACTGCAACTAATAAAGCTAATAGAGCTCCTACGATTGTTCGCTCTAGTCCAAAAGCATTTTCAAACGCTATTGTTACTGTATTTGCTTGCACTGAATTGAAAATTAATCCGTACGCAACTGTAATAAGAAGTGAAAACCAGACGCCCATCCAGCGTTTGTTTAACCCTTTTTCCATGTAATATGCTGGTCCACCACGGAACCTACTTCCATCTTTTACTTTATAAATTTGCGCAAGTGTACATTCTACAAAACTAGTAGCTGCTCCGATAATGGCGATAAACCACATCCAAAATATTGCGCCAGGTCCACCCATTGAAATTGCTAATGCTACACCGGCTAAGTTCCCGATACCGATACGTGCTGCTGCACTTAAGCAAAATGCTTGGAATGGGGAGATGCTATCTTTCTTTTTTTCTTTTCGATTAAACCCTTTACTAATTAAGCTGACCATCTCACTGAAATGAGTAATTTGGACAAATTTTAATTTAAAAGAGAAGTAAAGACCGAAGCCGATTAGCATTGCAATAAGAATATATGACCATAAAATATTATTCGTTACCTCAAGGAATCTGCTAAAGATATCAACCATATAATACACTTCCTTTTTTTCGTAATAAGAAAATTATATGCAAAAAATATACGAGAATCAATTTTTCTAAAAAATTATGTTACTTAAGTCATTTTTGTGTTATGATTATGTTACATCGTAATATTTTTAGAATTATTTACATTTTAAAAAACTAAATGTAAAGCGAGAAGGTGGGGATAATTTGAAAGAAGATTCTTTATGGAAAGTAAGCCTTGAGAGTTTGAAAATGAGAAGTAATATATTTTTTATCATTACATCTTTAAGTATCTTTTTAGGGTCCACTTATTATTACAATAAAAGATTTCCAAATCACAAATATCCTGAGTGGTTAGAATTTCTAAAGCTGATTGGATGAATAAAAGACAGAAAAACAGAAAATTAAAATAAATAAGTTATGGAGGAGCTAAAAATGAATATTAGAGAAAGTGAACTTCCGGGTATTGGTTATAAGTTTCAAATCGTTACAAAAGGTAATGAAAAGATGGTAATTGTCATTCATGATGATGGTCGTAGAGAAATGTATCATTTTGATTCAGACCATGAAGAAAGCATCTCAAGTATTTCACTACGTGACTCAGAGGCAAGACAAATCGCGGCAATATTAGGTGGAATGGTATATAAGCCTAGGGCGTTAGAAAATGTTGAGATGGTTTTTGAAGGTTTAGCGATTGAGTGGTTCAAAGTGGAGAATACAGCTCCAGCAATCGGAAAAACAATTGGCGATCTTGAAATAAGAAAAACATATAGCGTAACCATAATCGCAGTTATGAAGAAGAACATGAAGAAGCTATTTAATCCAGGACCAGAAACAGTAATTGAAGAAGGAGATATGCTTGTAGTTTCAGGTGAGAGAGAAGAAATAAAAAAAATCATTAATGAATTACTTTCAAATAGGGGGGACTGATTAGATGGATACGTTAATTTTTGAAGTTGGTACAGCTTTAGTTTTAGTGGCAATTGCAGCAGTAATTGCTGGAAAATTTAAATTCTCAGTAATTCCTTTTCTAATCGTTCTTGGAATGTTAGTAGGACCGCATGCACCGACAATAGGTGTTATCGATCTCAAATTTATTGAAAGTGCAAGTGTAATTTCCTTCCTTGGACGGATTGGGGTTCTATTCCTTCTATTCTATCTAGGATTAGAATTTTCAATGAAAAAACTAATTAAATCTGGACGCTCTATTGCGATTGGCGGAACGATTTATATTTTAATTAACTTTTCACTTGGTTTGTTATACGGATTTATAATGGGATTCCCATTACTAGAAATCTTAATTATTGCGGGTATTATTACGATTTCTTCTAGCGCTATCGTTGCTAAAGTGTTAGTGGACTTAAGAAGAACTGGTAATAATGAAACCGAATTAATTTTAGGAATTATTATGTTTGAAGATATATTCCTTGCTGTATATTTATCAGTTGTTTCTGGTTTAGTACTTGGAGATCACGCTTCCTTCTTAGGTGCCCTTACTTCAATTGGAATTGCTTTAGGATATATGCTTCTATTCTTTATAGTAGCTAGAAAGGCTACGCCGTTATTAAATAAATTGCTCAATATTAGCTCAGATGAAATCTTTATTATTGTAGTATTTGCTTCTTTATTCTTCATTGCTGGTTTTTCAGAAACAATTCACGTTGCAGAAGCAATTGGAGCACTTCTTCTAGGATTAGTTTTCTCTGAGACAGAGCATAGTGACCGAATTGAACATCTTGTTGTTCCATTTAGAGACTTTTTCGGAGCTATTTTCTTCTTCAGCTTCGGGTTAAGTATTGATCCGTTCTCATTAGGCGGAGCGATATGGTTAACGTTAGGTGCTGTCCTTCTTACGATAATCGGTAACTTTGTAGCAGGAATGATCGCAGGAAGACAAGCTGGATTATCTCATAAAGCATCAACAAATATCGGATTAACAATCGTTTCAAGAGGAGAGTTCTCCATCATTATGGCTAATATCGGTATCGCCGGTGGCTTAATGTCAGTACTGAAACCATTCTCAGCACTATACGTGCTTATACTATCCATTTTAGGCCCACTTCTGACAAAAGAGTCGAAGAATGTATATAAATTCTTAAATAAAATCTTTAAGTGGGATACGAAGACTAACTAAATTGAAAAAAATAAAAGTACAAGATATTTCCTGCTTGTACTTTTATTTTTGTAATGAAAACAGTAAAGAGAGGTAAATGATGTTAGGAGAGTTGATTCATTCGGTTTTAGTTTTTTTAGAAGGACTTGGTTATTGGGGAATTATGCTTGGATTAATGCTAGAGGTTATTCCAAGTGAAATCGTATTGTCTTATGCAGGTTATTTAGTATCAACAGGAAGCATTACATTTTGGGGCGCTGTCGCGTTCGGTACAATTGGTGGTGTAATTGCACAACTATTCATTTATTGGATTGGTCGATATGGAGGAAGACCTGTTCTTGAGCGATATGGAAAATATATTTTAATCCAGAAGAAACATATTGATTATGCTGAAGATTGGTTTAATCGTTATGGAACTGGCGTTATCTTTACCGCACGTTTTATTCCGGTTGTGCGTCATGCTATTTCGATACCAGCGGGTATTGCGAAAATGTCACATGCTAAGTTTATTACGCTAACTACATTAGCTGTTATTCCGTGGTCAATTGTGTTTGTATATTTAGGTTTTAAATTAGGAACAGAGTGGGAAAGTATTAATAAAGTTGCGGGGCCATATGTGAAATATTTTGCACTTGCTGCTATTGTTTGTGCAATTGGTTATTTTGTATTAAAAAAAATGATGAAAAAAAAGTGATTACAGAAAAGGAATCTATGTCGACGTAGATTCCTTTTTTATTGGCATTTTTTCAAGGATGAAAGAATACGTTTAATATTTACCATATTGTGGCATACATATAGAAAAAGGGTGCTTGGAAAGGGGAATAAAGAGAAATGGAACTCCAGTTTCAAAATGTATATCAACAGGTAGAGAATTGGTATGTGTTGGATTCGGAGCTTCCTTGGGATGTCAAAAAGTTGAGAGAGGATTTGTTTTCTCTTATTGGAGTATGTAAAACGCCCGTTATTTTTTGTGATACGTGTGATGCAAATGATGTGCTTCTATCATTAGGGGAAGAGGAAGAAGAGTTCCTATTCCCAGTAGGTGGTTTTTATCATAAAGAAAAGCAGTTAATTTTCGTTTGTATGTGGGAAGAGTATGATCAAGTTCTCAAAACGCTACTGCATGAATTCCGCCATGCGATGCAGCATAAGAGAGATATATTGTATGTGGGAAGTGAACGGTACGAAGAGCGGTGGATTGAAAAAGATGCGAGGAAGTTCGCGGAGAGGAAATTAGATGAATATAAGAGTAGAAAGTTAATGTAAAGCATAGTGGAGAAATAGCGCTGTGCTTTTTGTGCTTATTAAAAATAAGTATTTGACTTTTATTAAGTTTAGTTCTAAACTAATGATATGAAACAAGCGAGGTGATGAAATGAAAACAGAAGATAGACTAGGGCTACTATTATGGTTTCGTTTGTCACGCTTTTATAATAAGAGTATTCGTGAGACGAATCAGCATTTGAAAAAATGGAATATATCTGCCGCCCAGTTTGATGTGTTAGCTCAAGTTGGAGGACATAATCGTTTAACGCAACAAGAACTTGGAAATAAGCTATTTGTTACGAAAGGAAATGTAACGCAGCTTTTAAATAAAATGGAGCAGCTTGAGTGGATTTTGCGTGAACAAGAGGGTACTACGAAATATATTTCTTTAACAGAAAAGGGAAGAGCTTTATATGAGGAAATCGTCCCACCTCAAGAAACGTTCCAAGCAGAGAAGTTTCATAATTTAAATATAGAGGAACAAAAGCAGTTATTAACACTATTAAAAAAGTTACAGTAAGAAAAAATTTTAAAATAAATCTCGAATTCGAGATAGTATGAGGTGAAGGATATGTTTAGAAAAGTTGATCATAAAAATATGGGCAGAGCAAATCATGGTTGGTTAAATACACATTTTCATTTTTCTTTTGCCAATTACTATAATCCAAATAACATGAACTTCGGAGCGTTACGTGTTATTAATGATGATCTAGTAGCGGCGCAAACTGGTTTTGATATGCATCCGCACCGTGATATGGAGATTATTTCTTACGTTGTAGATGGTGCTTTAACACATGAAGACAGCATGGGAAATCGCGGAACAATTGAGCGTGGACATGTTCAATATATGAGTGCTGGCACGGGTGTATTTCATAGCGAGCATAATTTAGGCGATGAAACGCTGCGTTTATTACAAATTTGGATTTTACCAGACCGCGCAGATCATAAACCAAACTATGGTGAGTTTAAATTTGATTGGAGCAAGCGTGAAAATGAATGGTTCCATATGGTATCTTCAGTAGAAGGAAATGCACCAATTCAAATTCACCAAGATGCGAATTTATATTCTTTATCATTAGAGGCTGGAAAAGAAATTCATTTTCCAGTGAAAGAAGGCCGTCAATTATACCTTGTACAAATTGAAGGAAGCAGTGTAATAAATGGTGAAACGTTTGTTATGCGGGATGCAGCAGAATCTGTAGAAGAAGATATTCACATTCAAGCGAAAGAGCAATCACACTATTTAGCAATTGAATTGAAAAAACAATAAAAGGTTTATAGAAAAGAGGACATCCGATAGATGTCCTCTTTTTTTGATTGGAATTGTCTGAAAAATGTTTCTCAAATTTTTGGTAGAGGTATCGGCTGGGAAAATAAGAATTGTATAAAAGTGTCAAAAATCTTTATGGGAATGGGGAATGTTATAGTGAAAAAGCAAGTCATTTCATCAGCATTAGCGTTAACTGTTATCGCCGGGGGATTTGGAGCGTTTGGGGCAACGACAACGAAAGCGGAAGAACAAAAAATTCAATATCATCAAGAATTTAAAACACCTGCATACATAGGTGAAGAATGGAAAGCACCGGAAGGACTAGATAAAAAAGAGACAGTCTTTCAATACTTAGAGAGTAAGAAAGATATGTTTAAATTAGCAGGAAATATTGAAAAGCATTTTAATATCGTTGGGGAAGAAAAAGACGCTGAATCTGATACGACACACGTGAAGCTAGTTGAGAAACATAATAACATTCCTGTGTACGGTTCTGATCAAACTGTTACACTTGATAAAGAGAATAATGTAAAAGCATTCTTCGGACAAGTTATTCCGAATTTAGATGATAAAAATATTCCTGCAGCTGCAAGCATTACTGCGGAACAAGCAGAAACAATTGCAAAGGCAGATATTGAGAAAGAAATTGGTAAAGTAAAGAGTTATGACGGTGTGAAAAAAGATTTATTTGTATATGAAAAGGACGGTAATTACTACCTTGCATACTTAGTTAAGGCATCGATTTCAAAACCAGCTCCAGGATATTGGCATTATTTTGTTGATGCAACGAATGGAAATGTTATTGAGAAATATAACGCTGTAGATAACATTACTGGATTTGGTTACGGAGTATTAGGTGCTAGACAATCATTTGAAATTGCTCAAGATACGAAAACAGGACAATTCAACTTGTTTGATGGTAAACGAGGACAAGGTGTTCATACATTTGATGCAGAAAATATGGACGAGAACTGGTTTAATTTATTCTCACAATGGCTTGGATATACAGGAGAAGAAGTTGAAAGTAAATCTAAGTTCTTCGAAGATAAAGCTGCAGTTGATGCGCATGTAAATGCAGGAAAAGTATATGATTACTACAAAAAGACATTTAATCGTAACTCTTTCGATGATAAAGGTGCGAAGCTTATTTCAACTGTTCACGTAGGGGAGAGCTGGAATAACGCAGCTTGGAATGGTGTGCAAATGATGTACGGTGATGGCGATGGAAAAACGTTCATTCCATTATCTGCTGGACTTGATGTTATCGGTCATGAATTAACGCATGCTGTAACTGAACATACAGCAAACCTTGTTTACAAAAATGAGTCAGGGGCGTTAAATGAATCGTTATCTGATATTATGGGTGTTATGGTTGAGAAGAAGAGCTGGGATTTAGGTGCTGATATTTATACACCTGATAAACCTGGTGATGCACTTCGCTCTCTTAAAGATCCAGCGTCTATTCCAAATCCATTAAAACCAAGTGAAGGTTACCCAGATCACTATAGTAAACGTTATACTGGAACAGCTGATAATGGTGGTGTTCATATTAACAGCAGTATTAACAATAAAGCTGCATATTTAGTATCTGAAGGCGGAGATCATTACGGCGTGAAAGTAACTGGAGTGGGCCGTGAAGCGACAGAAAAAATTTACTACCGTGCTCTTACGAAATATTTAACTGCAAACTCTGACTTCAAAATGATGCGTCAAGCTGCTCTTCAGTCAGCTGAAGATTTATATGGTAAAAACTCTAAAGCTGTACAAGCTGTAACGAAAGCTTATGATGCAGTAGGTGTAAAATAATAAGAGAAAAGACCTGACATCCTAGTCAGGTCTTTTCTTTATCCCGCTATCCGCAAATGATGAAATTTCCACTTTATTTAGTCGCGAATACCTAATGCGATTTTCGCCATACGTGACATACGTTCTTTCGACCACGGTGGATTCCAAACGACATTTACTTCTATTTCATTAACTTCAGGTACGTTTGTTGATAATACTTTTTTAACGTCTGATACGATTTGCCCAGCCATTGGACAACCGATAGAAGTCATAGTCATCGTAATGACAGCATTATTATTTTCATCTGCTGTAACATCATAAACTAATCCAAGATTAACGATATCAACACCTAGTTCAGGGTCAATAACAGCCTCTAAATTGGCAAGTAATTTATTTTCAAATGCTTCTTGTGACATAAGCAGCCCCTCCTACACTTTAATGATATCGATTCTCATTATAACGGAAATGAGCATAATGTGCAGGAAATGAGCTCAAAAAAATATCCCTCTTTCAAAGAAGGGATATTTTTTGAACATCTATTCTGTTTTAAAATGAGATACGAGTTGATCTAACTCTTCAACTGTTTGTTTCATTTTTCCAGCAGTTACTGCCATTTCATTCATAACAATAACTTTCTGTTCAGCAGATTGTGCCGTTGCGGCAGTTTCGCTCGATACTTCAGTAGAGATAGAAGCGATGTTATTAAGTGAAGCATTCATTTCTTCAGCACTTGCAGCCATTTCTTCAGCAGTTGCTGATATATCTTGCATTTGAGTAGATACTTTATTTACTTGTTCCACAATTGTTGTGAAAGAAGTACCAGCTTCACGAATAACATTGATACCTTCAAATGCTTCAGAACGGCCTTGAGACATCATAGAGCTAGCAGTTTCTGTATCATTTTGAATTTGATGTAGTAATTGATTAATGTCTGTTGCAGCTGTTTTAGATTGTTCAGCAAGCTTTCGAACTTCGTCAGCTACGACAGCAAATCCTTTTCCTTGCTCCCCAGCACGAGCTGCCTCAATAGAAGCATTTAAAGCAAGTAAGTTTGTTTGCTCAGCAATATTAGAAATAGATTGTACAGCAGTATCAATATATTTCGTATGAGTGATTAGACGTTCAACCACTTCTGACGTAGCATTTACAGCTTCGTGTATTGTTGTCATTTGTGAAACAGATTTTTGGATAACGGTACTTCCATCGCTAGCATGTTCAGATGTGGCAACAGCAAGTTCCGCTACAGATGAAGCAGATTCAGCAATGCGCTGAACACTTACTGCCATATCATCCATTGCAGTTGAACTTTCTTCCATACTAGAAGTTTGTGATTGAATACTTGCATTTAAGTTGGACATCGAGCTTTGGACTCTTAATGTCGCCTCACGTGATGTATTCGTTTTTTCTAGCATATTTTCAGAAGCGGTTTGTACTTCCACTGATGTTTTTTGAACACGATTAATAATATGTTGTAGGTTTTCTAACATTTTATTAAATGATGTTGCGATAGCACCTATTTCATCGTTGCTATTTACTTGTAGACGTGCCGTTAAGTCACCTTCTTGAGAGGCTAATTCTTTTAGTTTTGTATCAATTTGTTGAATTGGTTTCACAAGTTTACCAGAGAACCACCATGCAAGAATAATTGCAACGACAATACAAATAACAAGTGATAGAAAGACTGCATATTCAATTCCTAGTGAAGATTGATCAATTTGTTCAATAGATTGTTCACGTAATTTAGCTTGTTCATTACTGTAATTTGTGAAGTCACCAATTACTTTATAGACCGTTCCGTTTTCTGAAGAAGCTACTTGTAAAGCTTCTTCCCATTTTTGTTCTTTTGCAAGAGTGAATACTTTTTCTTCAACGAACTTTCTCCAAGTAGACCCTAATTCCATTGTGCTTTTTACGGACGAAGAAAGATTTGGATTAGAAAGAAGTTTATCTTTTGAATCCTCAAGACGTTTACTCATCTCATTAAACTTGTCTAATTCGACTTGATCATGTTGTAGTAAATAACCTCTTAAAGCAGATAGCTGTACTTGATAAGCATCTCCACGCTCTTTCAATTCTGTTGCCAGTGGAGAAATTTCTTTTTGTAATGTTTCAGCTTTACGAGATTGGTCAATAGCAAAAAATAAAATAAATGCTAAGGCGATACCAAATAAAGCGCAAATCGTTCCCATCATGAACATAAGTTTTTTTCTGATACTTACAAAATTCATATGATTAAAAGCCTCCTTTGTGAAATCTTAGTATTAGAATTAATAAATGTAAAAAATTGAAAGAAAGCTTTACTCCAGTTGGAATAAAGCTTTCTTATTTCCTTTAGGAATTATAGCAGACGGAATGAGAGATAGAAAGAGATATTTTAAAGTGAAAAAAGAGAGCCTGTAAAACTTTCATTCCTATACCTTTGAGCTCGTGTCATTTTCACTTTAAGCGTTTGTTTTGAAATGAGAGACGAGAACTTCAAGTTCTTGTACGATTGTTTTCATTTCAGATGATTTTTTAGCCACGATACTCATTTTGTTTACTTGATCACCAGCCGAATGCGCTGTTTGTGATGTTTCTGCAGCAACTTCGTTTGAAATAGAAGCGATATTATTTAAAGCTGCGTTCATTTCTTCAGAGCTTGCAGCCATCTCTTCAGCAGTTGCAGACATTTCTTGCATTTGTGTAGAGACTTTGTTAATGTGGTTAACAATTTCTGAGAATGAAGATCCGGCGGTACGAATAACCGTAATTCCTTCAGAAGCTTCTGTTTGACCTTGTGTCATCATGTCATTTGCTATTTTTGTATCAGCTTGAATTTGATGAAGTAAATGGTTAATGTCAGTTGCGGCTAGTTGAGATTGTTCAGCAAGTTTTCGAACTTCATCGGCAACAACAGCGAATCCCTTTCCATGTTCACCAGCACGAGCTGCTTCAATAGAAGCATTTAAAGCGAGTAAATTTGTTTGGTCGGCGATATTCGAAATAGATTGAAGTGCAGTATCTATATGATTTGTATGTGTAATGAGTCGCTCAACTACTTGTGATGTAGCGTTAACAGCTTCGTTAATTGTATGCATTTGTGTAATAGATTTCTCAATGACTTTATTCCCATCATCTGCTTTTTCTGAAGTTGTGACAGCTAAACTAGTAACAGAAGAGGCGGACTCAGCGATACGCTGAACACTCGTTGCCATGTCATCCATTGCGGTTGAACTTTCTTCAATGCTAGAAACTTGTGAACGAATATTGTGTTCAAGAGCATTCATAGTTTCTTGGGTTCTTGCGGTATTTTCCATAGAAGCGGTTGTTTCGATAAATACATTTTCGGAAGCTTCTTTTACACTTGTTGATGTTTGTTGAACTTGTTTTATTATATGCTGTAAGTTAGTGAGCATTTGATTAAAGGAATTTGCAATGTCACCAATTTCATCTTTACTTGTTACGTGTAATCTAGCCGTTAAATCTCCATCTTGAGAAGCTAATTCTTTTAACTTCTCATCAATTTGTCGAATTGGTTTAACGAGTTTACCAGAGAACCACCATGCTAATAAGATAGACGTTAATGTACATGTAATGAGTGAGAAGAAAATAATATATTGAATAAGTGATGAAGAAGACTCGACATCAGCAATTAATGCGTCACGTTTCTCATTCTCTTCATTTGTATATTTATTAAAACGACCTAAAAGATCATTTACATAATCTGTTTGTGCTAAAGCAATTTTGGATGCTTCGTCCCATTTTCCTTCACGCGCAAGAGGTAGTACCTCATTATCTATGACGCTACGCCATTTTCCCCCCATTAAAATAGCTTCTTTCATTCCTTCTGGGAGCTTCTTGTCACTTGTTACTTTCTCTCTAGTATCAGCTAATTTTTTCCCTTCTCGATTGAACTTATCTAATCCTTTTTGATCATGTGATAGCAAATATTCTTGTAAACCAGCAACTTGTGCTTGGAACCAATCGCCACGTTCTTTTAAAATCGTCGCTCTTTTTGATACATCATTTTTTAACGTTTTGATTTCACTTGCTTGATTCATGGCGAATGAAAGAATAACAATAAGAGCAATGCTAAATAAAGAAGAAATGCTTAAGAGTGTGAACAGTAGTTTTTTTCGAATACTAACATATTTCATCGTTACCCCTACCCTCATTTAAACTATTTATTATGATTTATAGATATTTAAAACAAAATTAATAAAAACATTATTATGAAGTTATTAATCTGTTCAATGAAAATTATAGCAGATAATGGAAGGAGTCAGATTGATATTAGAAAAAGTTCTTAAAATGTATACATTTGCATATCATAAAATTCATAAATAAATATTAGAAATGCTATTGAAATTTGAAATGACATCATGTATACTTCTAATTAGTTGATAACGATTATCAGTATCAACTGGAAACATTACTCTTCGTTATGTTGGTCATACCCCTTTTTGACGACGTAAGTCAGAGACGAAATGTTGAAATATCTTGTGTCCTATTCTACAGAATTATGGTAATCTCCAACCTCAACTTATATGCGTGAGCATGCAAAAAGGATCCTATCCGTGAAGGGATCCTTTTTTGCATGCTGTCGCAATTATTGTATATAGACCAGGGATACGTTCTTCGATTCCTTCTGGTGCAGTAGAAGGAAAGACCCATCTTTGATGAGATCCATGTTCTTCAACTAGTTTTTCGATTTTAAAATGTTCTTCCGCAAGTGTTGTAATAATTTCTCCTAGCGTCCAGCGACGGATGGTTGTTTTAGGTAGCGATTCTTTCTGTGCTTCTGTAAGAAGGATGCTATAAGCAACATCATCTTCAATCAATTCTTCATCAAAATAATTTCCATTGGCCTGAAATGATGGGTGGTCGACTCCTAATAATTTCGTGTAAACAGGATGATAGTCACGAAGGATAAGCATTCCATCTCGCTTAAGTAAAGGAGCAATTTTTTGAAAGAGTGGTTTTAAATCTAGAAAGTAATGGAGTACACCAAGTTCCAGCAATACGATATCAAATGATTCGGAGAGCTGCACATTTAATACATCAGAAACGACATACTGGATAGAGACACCTGCTGCGTCCGCAAGTTCATTTGCATATTTTGCATTACTTGCTGAAATATCAACAACTGTTACGTCAGAGCCTAAAAGAGCGAGAGCAACAGCTTTATTTCCTTTTGAGCCGAGTAAATTAATAATACATTTTCCTTTTGGAGATTGTATGTAAGGTAAATAATGTGCTACTTCGCGTGTGGGATCTTCCATGATTTTTTTCGCATAATCCTCCGGTGCCCCATGGCGATTCGTCCAAGCTTCATAAGCAGCTGTATTCCAGCTTTTTTCATTTATAGTGCTTAGTTGTTTTTGGTTCAATGTTATCACTCCTTTTGTGAACGTATAGGTATTCGGCGGGAGGATGGGATTTCCTTTTCGTTCTGGATAAAAGTTTGATTTTTCTGTGATTAAGTCGTAAAATACTTGTTATACGTAAAAGCGTTGAAAAGGAAAAGTAGGATGAACACATTCTTTCCAGAGAGCTTCGGTAGCTGAGAAGAAGCAAGAATATTCATTTGAACAATGGCCTTTGAGCTTCGTCCTGAACTTATCAAATGATAATAGTAGGCGGCGACGAGAGTTGGTACTCGTTATCAAAACCACAGTATAAGAGCACATAGCTCCGTACTTGTTAAGGCTAATTATGTGAGTAATTGGCGAAATAAGGTGGTACCGCGACTGTTTATACAGCCCCGCCCTTATCTTTTTTAAGATAAGGGCGGGGCTTTTTATATTTAAAAGGAGGAATGTAAGATGAGTATTTTTATTGGAGGCGCTTGGCCGTATGCAAATGGTTCGTTACACCTTGGCCATATTGCGAGTTTGTTACCTGGAGATATTTTAGCGCGTTATTACAGGGCAAAAGGTGAGAATGTGCTGTATGTTTCAGGGAGTGATTGTAATGGAACACCGATTGCAATTAGAGCAAAACAAGAAGGTGTGACAGCGAAAGAAATTGCTGATAAGTATCATGAAGAGTTCCAGCGATGTTTTCGTAGCCTTGGTTTTACTTATGATTGCTATACACGTACAGATAGTGAGCACCATCATGAAACAGTTCAAAATGTTTTTTTACGTTTATTAGGAGAAGGACATATTTATAAAAAAACAGTGGAACAAGCGTATTGTGAAACGTGTACGCAGTTTTTACCGGATCGTTATGTAGAAGGAATATGTCCACATTGCCATGAAGCAGCAAGAGGAGATCAATGCGATGCTTGTTCTGCTATTTTAGATCCTCTCGATTTGTTAGAAAAGAAATGTAAGTTATGTGGTAGTACGCCATCTGTAGAGGAAACAGAGCATTTCTATTTTGCATTGCATACATTTCAGCAGCAAATTAAAAGGGCTGTAGAAATTGCCAAACAAACAGGGACATGGCGCGACAATGCGATTCAACTAACAGAGAGATATGTAAAGGAAGGATTGCTAGATAGGGCCGTATCACGTGATTTACCAATTGGAGTACCAATTCCAGTAGAAGGGTATGAAGATAAGAAAATTTACGTATGGATTGAAGCAGTGACAGGCTATTATTCAGCGAGTAAACATTGGGCTGAAGAAACAGGGAAAGATGATCAAGAGTTTTGGGATAGAGAAGCGAAAACATATTATGTGCACGGAAAGGATAATATTCCGTTTCATTCCGTCATTTGGCCAGCGGTATTACTTGGAATAGGGGAGGAAGCAATCCCGCGTCATATCGTTTCGAATGAATATTTAACAGTTGAAAAAAGAAAATTATCTACAAGTAAAAATTGGGCAGTATGGGTGCCTGACATATTAGAACGCTATGATCCAGATTCTATTCGTTACTTTTTAACCGTCAACGCACCAGAAAATCGCGATACTGATTTTTCATGGCGGGAATTTATTTACAGTCATAATAGTGAATTGTTAGGTGCATACGGGAACTTTGTGAACCGGACA
The DNA here is from genome assembly GCF_008274865.1 of Bacillus sp. AR4-2. Taxonomy (NCBI): domain Bacteria; kingdom Bacillati; phylum Bacillota; class Bacilli; order Caryophanales; family Bacillaceae; genus Bacillus; species Bacillus sp. AR4-2. The sequence continues at coordinate 4,777,309 of NZ_CP031062.1, read as the reverse complement.
TTAAAGTTTATTGAAAAATATTATGGTGGTATCGTGCCGAAGGGAAGTATTGAGGTAGAGCTGAAAGATAAAGTAGAAGGATTATATAAACATGTAGGAGAGGCGATTGAGCAAACTAAATTTAAGGTGGCGTTAGAAACAATATTTGATGCAGTACGTTTTGCAAATAAATATTTTGATGAAAAGCAGCCTTGGAAACAAAGAGAAGATGATCCAGTTTCATGTGAAGAAACGATTTATAACTGTGTGTATCTTATCGCTAATTTTGCCCATCTCCTTGAACCATTTTTACCATTTTCAAGTGAAAGAGTTCGAAACACATTGTCGATTGTGGAACGAAATTGGGCACCTCAAAATACGTTGCCAAGTAGAATTGATGGTGTGCAGCCACTATTTGAGCGAATCGATGTAAAACAAATTGAGCATGAGATAGAGAAGCTGTATGGAGCGGTAAAATGAGATAGAGAAAAAGACCTTTCAAGTAAATGAAAGGTCTTTTGTTATGCAGTATGATTCTCTTTCTTATCTTTCAAAAAGAAAAGTACAGCAAGGATTACAAGAATAATAGCTGCAATATCATACGTTATTTTAAATGTAGTATTAAAGTTTAAGTACTCTACGAAAGGAGTTTTCACTGCTCCTGCATATATACAAACGGGAATGAGAAGTAAATCGTAAAATTTCTTTTCTTTCATATATCTTATTAGGAAGAAGATACACATAATAGCAAAAAATACGATGCTTAAAATAGTCATTTATACCTCCAGATAAATTTACTTATTTTAATTGCAGTTATATCTTTTATATAAATTCTGTATTTTTTCAAGCGCTATGCACGCGATTTTGTTTCCTTTCTTTCCTAGCCGTAAGCAGCTGAGGAGTGAAGATCCCAACCAATATGAAAATAATTCCAATCCACTGCATGAACGTTACGACTTCATGTACAAGTGTAATAGAAGCAATAATAGCAGTTGGTAATTCAGCTGCACCTAATATCGTACCAAGCCCTGTTCCAACCTTTGGTACACCGATTGAAAAACAAATGACAGGTACAACAACGCCGAATAATCCGAGGAAGAAAGCATATTTCCATAGACCGGCTTGCAAAGCACCGTCTGTTAAAAAGGTTGGCGGAAAGAATAGGCATACGATAAGAGTAGCGCTTGTTGTCATAAGGAAGCTTTTCGTATAAGGCGGAACATCCGTAGCGACGCGCCCGCTTGCAAAAACATAGAATGAAAAAGAGACTGCAGCTAATAGTCCAAAGATAATCCCTTTCGTAGAAAAACTTTGTCCGAGGCCTTCAAATACACCACCTGCAAACAATGTACCAGCAAATAAAATAAGGATAGATATGATCTTATCGCGGCTTGGAAATGTTCGATTTGCAATTGCTTCGATAATGACACCAATCCAAGTGAACTGAAAGAGTAGGACGACAGCGATAGATGCGGGTAGTTCTTCTACAGAAATAGCGTAAAAAATCCCGGTCATACTCATTGTTGTTCCGACGGTTAGTAAGGAAAAGAATTGTTTTTTTGTTACTTTATGACGTGAAAAGAAAAGAACAAGTAGAAATAGTCCAATCCATCCGAAGACATATTGTCCCCCTAAGAGTTGATGTGCTGAAAATCCATTTATGAATCCGAGTTTGAAAATAGTTGAAAGTATGCCATAGCTGCAAGCACCGAATAAAACGAGCAATGAATATTTAAACTTTTCCATAAAAAATCCTCCTTTTAAGTAATAAAAAACGCCCGCTATCCAAATAAGGATAACGGGCGAACGAAACAGAGTAAGACACTCTACAAAATTCCGCCACTCACACATGAAGTATGAGTTTGGGGTATGTAATTATAGTGAATGTTACATTGCTTTTGGGAATACAATGGAGCATTTTACACCTTGAGCTGTGTTTTGTATCCCGTAAGGAAACTGATGTTTATCTAATATTTGTTTCACGATATATAATCCAAGACCACTACCTTGTACTAAACCGTGTTTATCAGGGTTTGCGCGATAGAACGGTTCAAATAAATGAGCAAGTTTATCTTCATCAATTTGTGAACCTGTATTTAATACTTCTAATGCGTAACCATTTGGTTTTTCATAAAGCTTTATATATACGTGCTGATGGTCAATTGTATAATGAATTGCATTTGAAATAATGTTAAAAATAGCAGTTTGAATAAATTTAGGATCAGCTAAAATTTGTACGTCGTGTTTAATATTAGATTGTACATTTAATTGTTTTACAGATACAAAGTAATCTACTTTCTTCATAACATCCTCAATAATATTAGATAAAGAAATGACTTCTAAATTCGGTTTAAATTGAGGGTTTTGTATTTTGGATAATTCCGACATTTTTTCCGTTAATATGTTAATGTCTTGCATCATCTCGTAGGAACGTTTCAAATACTTATCTCTATCTTTATAAGCTCCAATTCCGTGAATCATGCCATCTAGTTGTCCCATAACGGCTGCGATTGGTGTTTTTAATTCATGGGATACCATAGACATAAATTCTTTACGAGATTGTTCTAATTGTTGTTCCTTCTTGAGCTCGTTTCTTAAATCTTGATTGCTTGCATGTAAATTCTTCACAATATTTGGTACTTGTGAAGCAGCTACTTGCAAATTAAAATCTGTTTGATCTGCATTTTTGTTAAGTAGCTTTTTATCTGAGAAATCAAGATTCATAATATCTTTTAAAGCATCACTCATATATTGAAAAGGTTTGGCAATTAGTTTTGTATAAATTAATGATCCGAGTAGTGATAATGCAAGCATTGTCGCGCCAATATGTGGAGCTAATTGTTGCAACGCATCTGCTAACTTTGGATTATCATTTGTATCATTTGTTTTACTTGCTGCATTTTGTGTATGTAAGGCATCATTATTAGCGGCTTTCTTTTCTGCTTCTGTAGGCGGATTAGAAGTGCTATTTTTCCCCGAAAGATTTTGTGTATGTTCTTTTGCCTTTACAGTTTGGCTAGGCTGCAAAAGGTGATTGATAGCTGTAGAAAGAGATTTATAATCTATAATAGAAGATTGGAAATTAGAAATGCTCCCCTCTGACACAGCTTTATTTTGCTTCGTTTTACTTCCGTCGTTTTGCTTATCTGAATCGGCCTGTTCTGTAGTCGGCGTTCCATTTTCTTTCGCAAAACGTTCTTTATCGTAGTTTGAAGCTAGAAAGTAAATAATTTGATAAAGGCAAAGTGATAAAAGAATACAAAATAATAAGGTTTTGATGAAAATATTTTTGGTGATGTTGTCTTTGCTACGATTCGATTTTGTAGCCAATGCCTTTCACCGTTTTGATATAAGGAATTCCTAATTTTTTTCTTAAGTTTTTAATATGTGTATCTATAACTCTTACATCACCATAATGTTCATAGCCCCATACCTTATTCAACAAATCACTTCTTGATAATACTTTTCCTCGATTTTGCAGTAAAGTATAAATAATTTCAAATTCTTTTGTTGTCAATTCAATTTGATTACCATGAACATAAGCTGCATATGCTGTAGAGTTTAACATCAACTCATGGAATTGTAGTATAGTTGCAGCTTCTGCTTCCTTCGTTGCTGCCCTTCTTAATACAGCCTCTACACGCTTAATAAATACAGTGTAATGGAACGGTTTCGTAATATAGTCATCAATACCTAACTCAAATCCTTTAATTTCACTTTCTTCATTATGTAAGCCTGTTAACATAATGATTGGTACATCAGATTGTCCTCGCATAATTTTACAAATACTATAGCCATCTATATCTGGTAACATTACATCGAGGAGGACAAGATCGTATGAATTTTTTTGGAAAAGAAGAATACCTTCTGTTCCAGCACCAACTACATCAACTGTAAAGTTTTGTGCCATTAGAAATTCACGAATAAGTTCTTGTATATCTGGGTTGTCTTCAATCACCAGTATATGCGTCATAGTAACACCTCCTAAATAACGCTTTTTACTGCAATATTCGAATTCATCATTTTTCGAGTGACTCAGATTGTTTATACATATAATAAGCCCCCGCTATAAAATAATCATGAAGGTAGCAAGGGGAATAGTTTAGTGTTACTGAATGGTTCAGAATTACAGTAGTTCTATTATAGTATGTATTATAAAATTTATAAAACATTATAACTGTATAATTTTAATATCTACGTTTATCAATGTTTAAATATTAGCTAATCAAATCTATTCCTATTATATATGTAAATACAGTTGTTTTGCTACTGTAAATGAATAAATAAAATAAGCCAAGACATAAAATTCTTGGCTACACATAAATCTTGTTTTTAGGCTATTTTACAGTGACAGTAGCTTGCTGCTGAACGCGCTCAAATAACCAGTGTATATCATTGTTATACATACGAATACAACCAAGTGTTGTCCATTTGCCGATTGCTTGATTATTGTTAGTTCCGTGAATCGCATAAGTTGTTCCGTAAGTTCCTGCCATATTTAATCCGAGCCAACGGTCACCAAGTGGATTACGTGGATCGCCGCTTTTAATTTTGCCTGTATAATAAGGGCGATTTTTAATTTTATTTACGATTTGAAAAGTGCCTTTAGGTGTAGGTGTTGTAGCTTTTCCAGTAGCGACAGTAAAACTTTTTATAAATTTTCCATCCTGATAATAATCCATTTTATTTAACTGAGTGTCTACGATTAATTGATCTTTCGTTGTAGCTGCCTCTGCGCTAGCGAATGGAAGAGTTAAAAATCCTAATGATAATAGTGCGCTTAATAATAATTTTTTCATTGTTATTCTCCTTTTACTATCGTAAGAGTCTTACATACAATGAAGTTGTAATCCTCGTAATGCTTTATTTACATTTTCATCTAATGTTTCAAAGAATGTAGTGATTTTGCTATTGTGTTTGTTGTTGTTATCAATAAGTAATCTTTCATTTAATAAAAGCTCACCACGTAGTCCAAAACTTTGAACTTGAATATTTAGCTCATCTTCATTTTCAGAGATGATTGGTAAGAAATAATGAAAAGCTTTTGTTGGAATGATGTAGCTTTTGCCAATCATGCTTTCTTGATTTGAATTAATCCATTTTTTCGTGACAATTTTAATATTCTTTTTTGAAACGATAAAAGATAGTGTTGTAGATTTTGTTAAACTTACGTCAAATTCACTTGTTTCACATATTTGTAAATTAAAAACGGTTTCATTTTGATGAGATTCAACATTTGTATTAATAAAATCGTGCATTTTATATGCTTCCATTTCGTATTCACCCTTTTTTCAATTTCGAAAAACGACTTATATTTATTCAAATTAATGCTTAGTCATATATTGGTTAAATTTTTCAACAAATTCCGATATAATCTTACAATACGTATATGAAGCTAATATGAAGTTAGCATGAGTTTGTGATGGTTTTTTATTGAGAACAAAATAAGAGAGGTTTTTTAGTGCTAAAAAATGGATAAAATCTGCATGTTATTAATGCGCCTTTTCGCTATTTCGACCTGAAAAATGATTTTTACTATTTAACAAAGAACGAAAATCATTAGTGTGACCCTTACAAAAATGTAATAAAAATGTAAGCTATTGTGATAGTTATTTCGACAATTTTTTTATACAATAATAGTAAGAAGTTGTACGTGATTGAAAGGAGAGATGACATGGAATGGATTCATGAATTATTTCAGCAATACGGGTACTATGTTGTACTTGTCGGCTTGCTGTTAGAATATATTGCACTTCCGTTTCCGGGAGAGCCAACGTTAGCATATGCGGGATTTTTAGCACATAAGGGTGATTTAAGTTTACCGATTTTAATTATTCTATCCTTTATTGGGACAAGTGTAGGAATGACGATTCAATACTTTTTAGGAAATAAATTAGGTATGCCTTTCATTCAAAAGTATGGGAAATACGTATTTTTAACGCAAAGAAAAATCGACTTAACGAGAATGTGGTTTGATAAGTATGGGTACTTCCTGATTTTTATTGGTTTCTTTATTCCTGGTGTACGTCATTTCACAGGATACTTTGCAGGAATTATTAATTTACCATTCCGTCGTTTTGCCATTACAATTTATTCAGGCGCTCTATTTTGGGTATCATTCTTCTTAATCGGTGGTTACTGGTTAGGTGGAAACTTACATGATATCTTTGGAGTGCTAGAAGGTCATATCGGTAAAATCATTTTTGGAGTTATTGTGATTGTAGCGATTACGTTAGGTATTCGTTTCCGTAAGCAGTTAAAACGGGTATTACTACAAAACGCAAGTTAATATGAAATCCATTCTATGTCAGAATTTAGGAAGTCAGTGCAAAAGCACTGACTTTTTTATTTTTAAGACTATGTTTAATGCACATTTTACATTCTTTATAGGAATTTGATACAGGATAAAAAATAAGTATCTTGTCAATTATTATAGTCGTAATGACAATTATAATTGACAAAGATAAGGATATTATTTACAATTTTAATTAAATAAATGAAAAAGAGGGAAGACATGAAGCTTCAAAATCGAGTGAGGGAATTGCGAGCAAAGCATCGTTTATCACAAGGGGATTTAGGGAAAGCGATTGGATCATCACGGCAAACGATTAGTTTAATTGAGCGCGGGGATTATGCACCATCTATCGTATTGTCGTTAAAAATCGCACAAATTTTCAATGTACCGGTGGAGGAAATATTTACGTTAGTAGAGGGGGAAGAGGACGATGAAGAGTAAACGAAAAAAACAATTTGATTCTGTGGGGAAAATAGCATTAAGTATGATGGGGGGCTTTTTAACGTCTTATATAGCTTTAAATTTACTCTCGGATGAACCGAGAAAATTATCATCCAATGCATTTATAGGTATATGTACTATTTTTGGAATCTTAATGATGTACTATACTTGGAAGAATACACGTATGTTAGCAGAGGCACGCGATGAAGAAGAGAGCGTACAAGGCAGAAAATTAGGCATTATAAGTATATATTTACGTGTAGGCGATATAGTTACGCAGGCATGGTTTGTATATGCAGTTATTACATGTAGACGTGCACTGTTGCAGGATACAAATGTTTCATTTGCGGTGTGGAATTTAGTAGCTTCTATTGTTTGTTTAACTACTGTAGTAATTATCGGACTTATAACAAAAAATCGTTATAATAAGCTATATCCTGAACAAGGTGTAACGTATATGGAATCTATGAAAATGTGGACGAAAAACGCAGATGAAGGATTAAAGCACATTGTGCATGAGGCTGGATATAAAGCGTATGAATTTACGAATACAATATTGGCATATGTATGGTGGGCTGCCGTTATATATACAGCTGCTAGTGATATCGATTTTGTATTAATTGGCTTAATCTCATTTATTTGGATATTGCATCTCGGGAAGTTCATGTACGAAATGCAAAGAAAAATGATTTATTAAGGGGAGAAAAAGGTGGATATTTTAAGAAGGCCAGCTGGCTCAATGACAGTGGCGCTAATTCTGTCCATTTTATACGGAGTAATCCGAACTGGGAAATTAGAAGTAATTTTGAACCTATGGGCAATAGTTGGAATTTTATTGTTAGTGTTAGCCATTCATGAGCTAGGACATGTAGTGTTTGGTTTAATAGGTGGTTTACATTTTAAATTTATGACAGTAGGGCCGATTACTTTTCAAAAAGAGAAGGGGAAAGTACGCATTCGAGAAAATAAATTATGGGCGTACTTTGGAGGCGTTGCAACACTAGTACCACCTTCTATAGAGACACCGAATCTTTCGAAAAAGTGGGCATGGCTCACTTTAGGTGGACCGATTACGAGTTTACTGTTTGGTATTACTTCCGGTTACATATACATGGTGAGTTATTATCAATATCTTTTATATTTTTCCTTTTTCCATTTTGCAATCTTTGCGGTTACAATTGTGCCGATAAAAGGAATGCTTATGAGTGATGGGATGCAATTTCTTATTTTAATTAAAGATGATGAAAGAGCTAGAAATCATTTATATGAGATTCAAATATCGAGTGAGTTATTTAGTTATAAAAGACCGAAAGATTGGGATGAAAGATTAGTAGAATTGAGTGAGGAGAAAATAAAAGAGAATAAAGGGATAAGAGAGATAATGAGTAGACTTATGCTTGTCTTCCTTGCTCGTGCAGATCAAGAGGGAATGGAAAGAGCGATACCGTATATAGAAAGAATTGTTCAACTACCTGTAACGAAAGAAAATAAGTTTTTCGTTAGTAGTTTTCATAGTTGGTATCTTTTATATAAAGCCCTTTATGAGATGGATAGTCTTTCTTTGCAAGAAGCAAAGGAACATGCAAAGGCTATTACAAAAATGGACTTAAACGGATATTATCGTACACAAGGAATTATCAAATATTTAGAGAATGATCTAGAAGCTTCCCATACTTATATGAAGAAAGCTGATAAAGAATTGGAGAGCGCCGAGAAGAGTGAGATGGGATATTTACAATTAGAAAGAGAATGGTTTGAGCAGCTGAAAGAGAGGGTATCTTACGATGGGTGAGGTATCCTCTTTTTTCTATGTCATCTTATGCCGTTCCATAAATAGCCCGGGGCCAGTAAAATGAGATAAGAAGAGCAAAGCTTGGAGGAATTCTAGATGGAAATTTTAACGATTATTTTAATCGTCTTGCTCATTTATGTTGTTTTTAAAGTGGCATATGTAGCATTAAAGATACTCGCGATCTTATTAATTATCTTTTTAATCGTAGAGTTCGGCAGTAAGTTGCTTGGTGGATAGGGTATGTTGTGCGTTTTGAGTGTCGAAGGTTGTCGGTAAATCGATATCTTGTGTCGAACCGTCGATATAATGAAAAAATCGTTGATATAAGTGGAGAAACGATCGATATATTTGAAAAATCGTTGATATATTTTAGTGAATACGAAGTGGGGTATATGGAAAAGAAGTTGCCGTGAGGGCAACTTCTTTTTATCGTGATGCGGGGTATGCAAACCAACATAAAAAAGCTGGAAGAGTATCTTCCAGCTTAAGAGTTACTTTCAATTTGGCGACCGCTATCTTCTTCATTGTCTTGTAATAGGTTGAATACGTCTGCTAAGCAGAATGCAATGAACCAAGTCCATAGACCGTGGAAGAAAGCTGAGCTTAATTGAAGTGGTAATGTATAGTTTGTCATTGAGTAGGAAATACATCCACCAACGATTCCGATCATTGTTAATAACATTGTTTTTTGAGCGTTTTCTTCTGGATTGAAGAGGAAGTAAATGTATCCGCCTAAAATTGAAGCGCTTACAAGTGTTTCGATTCCATTAAAGATGATATTCTCTCCAAGCTGAGTGTTTGTCCAGAAGCAGATTGTTCCGCCGATAATAGCAAACAGGACAGCTATTGTATAGCGTATATATTGATTCATATGTTCATCTCCTTATGTAATAAGATGATTTGGAAGTCAAAAAGGTAGGTATAGTATATTGAAGTGAGTTTTAATTGTACGTATCTTTTTATAAAAAGATCATTGAAGAGTAACTAAGATGATCGGTTGTTTAAACCGTTACGTGTATGGTGTCTGAAATATACCCGACTGCTCGTTTCTTTTTGCTTGTAAAATAAGAGAAACTTCCAAGTCTATATACTCTTTTTTTGTGAGTCTGCTTTCATTATAACACATTTAGGGACATAATAATAGAATTATCTGATTTTGTAATAAGTGTAAAAAATAAAAAGCGCAAGGAAATACCATTAACGGTGCAGTTTAGTGGAAGAAGGATTTTAATTTATTATGATGAAATATGTAATCAAGGTGAGATCTAAGAATGAGGCCTAAATACTATAAAAAATGTTTTATAGCATGAATGTAAGGGAGGAGAGCTAACTTGGAGTTCACAACAGAAAGATTAATAATTAGACCTTTTAAGAGTACTGATTTACAGGATGTATTTGCTATTTATAATAGTGATGATACATGTAAGTTCCTATTACATAATAAGTGGACTCATGAAGACATGCAAAAAAGATTTAATAAGAAGCTAGCAAATCATGTACTTACTAAAGAAACAATATTAAGTTTGGCAGTTATATACAAAAATAAAGTAGTTGGTGATTTATCCGTATGGTACACAAATATGAAAGACACTGTTGAGATTGGTTATAGTTTTTCAAATGAAGTAGCTGGGAGAGGTTTGGCGACAGAAGCAGTAAGTAGTTTGGTATTGAAATTATTTAATGAATTCAATGTACATCGTATACAGGCTAATCTTGATGCACGTAATACAGCTTCACAAAAATTGTGTGAACGAATAGGCATGAGAAAGGAAGCCCATTTCATACAAGATTTTTGGAATAAAGATGAATGGACAGACAGTATTGTATATGGAATGCTATCCTCCGATTTGTAGTAATAAACTTAGTGATTTTATTATGCTAAAAGGTACGTTAGTTGAATAACAAAGGGCATAACATATTATATATGACTAATATGTTATGCCCTTTAATTTATTAACCTTTTTATATGCGTTTGAAACGGCCGACAATTTCAACTGTTTCAGTAATGTTCATAAATGCTTTGTTATCCACTTGACGGATAATACGTTTCATTTCGCCTAACTCATAGCGAGTCACGACAGTGTAAATCATTTTTTTCTTATGGTTTGTATAGCCGCCGACAGCGTCTACCATTGTCACCCCGCGTATGCCGTGATGTAGTAGTGCGCTTTTTATTTCCTCGCCTTTTTCTGTAATAGTCATTATCGTTAATTTAATATGTTTCGTATGCACAGCGTCGATAACTTTGCTGACTACAAATCGACTAATTAACGTATAAAGTGTAATATCCCATCCGAAAATAAAACCTGCTGCTACAAGTAAGATTAAGTTGAATACAAATATGATTGCTCCAATTGAAACATCTCGATATTTCGCTACAATCAATCCAACAACATCAAAACCACCTGTTGAAGAAGCAAATCGGAATATAATTCCTGAAGCTGCTCCGCAGATAACACCACCGAATACAGAAGAAAGTAAAATATCGTCTGAAACTTGGTGTACCGGGATAATGTTCATCGCTAACGATGACACAGCTACAAAGTAAGCTGTTAAAAAGGTTGTCTTCTTGCCTAAGTAAAAGTGACTTAAAATAAGAAGAGGAATGTTTAGTAAAAAGATAAGTGCACCGATATTGTAGTGCATTAAATAACCGATAATCATCCCTACACCAGCGAATCCACCGCTAATCATATTATGCGGGATAAAAAACATATTCATAGAAATTGCATACAAAATAGAAGCTATAAAAATAACAACCAACTGTATCATAAATTCTAAGTGAAATGTTTTAGCTGCTGGGAAGGATAAAAAGGCGGTGTCGGGAACGTAATCGGCGTCTCCTAGTTGACCCATAGTATGTTTCATCTCCATATTCATTTTTGATTACAAGAAGAGAATAAAGGTTTTTTCAAAAACTGGCAATAGTTTTATTATAATGCAAAAATTTTATAAATTTCTAATAAATCAAGCCTATTCATTGATGTGTGTGAATATGCTAAAGAAAGCGAATACAACGTTTCTAAATTATTGTTTTCTTGAGAAAATATGCAAAATACTTTTTTTGAAAATAAAAGGAAATAGAGAATATTTGCCCGATGTGCTAAAATGACCTTATTAAGGATGTGAAGCGATGGAATTTTTATTGCAGGATGCAATTCTATATATATCGTTTGTAACGACGGCACTTTGTTTATTAGAAGTTTTCTTCCTTGCTAATGTTTCTCGCTTTGTGCGTCAACAAGCATCAAGCGGTAGACAAAGAGCTTTTGCGTTAGTTGATACATGTGAAGATAGTGCGGGAAATGTACCGCTATTTTCTATTTTTTATAAATATGGAATGATTCGTTCTGTACGCAGACAAGAATCAAGTGAAGAGAATGACGAGGTCGGTCCGTATACGCCAATGTTTCGCTAAATAATTACGAAACATTGGAGGAATGAACATGTTAAAATCATACCGAGCTGTGCTCGTTAGTTTATCATTATTATTTGTTTTTGTTTTATCTGGTTGCAGTAATGCGGCCCCAATTGATGCACATAGTACTGGGATTTGGGATCATTATTTTGTATATCCAATCTCGTTTATGATTCAATTTGTTGCTCATCATATACCTGGAGCTAGCTTTGGGATTGCTATCATTATTATGACGCTCGTTATTCGTTCAGCGATGATTCCATTAGCTGTTTCGCAATATCGCAGCCAAGCGAAAATGAAGAAAATGCAACCTGAATTGCAGAAGCTAAAGAAAAAGTACGGTGATGTAAGCAAAGACCTTGAAAAACAAAAGCAGTATCAAAAAGAAATGTCAGAACTAATGAAATCAGGCGGTTGGAATCCACTTGCTGGTTGCTGGCCAATTTTTATACAAATGCCGATTTTCTCTGCTTTGTATTATGCGATTAGCAGAACGGAAGAGATTCGCACATCTTCGTTTTTATGGGTGAACCTAGGACATGCAGATCCATATCATATATTACCGATTATTGCAGCGTTAACGACATTTATTCAGATGAAAGTTTTCCAATCGAATATTACACCTGGAGAACAAGTACAGATGCTGAAAATGCAGCAAATTATGATGCCAGCAATGATTCTATTTATGGGGTTTGCGGCGCCATCAGGACTTGTGTTGTATTGGATAACAGGTAACTTATTTACAATGACACAAACAATTGTATTAAGAAAAATAATGGAACGTGAAGAATTACAATTACAAAAGGCTTAGTGAAACACCGCTCATTACGAGCGGTGTTTTTTTTGTTAAGTCGTTAAGGAAATGTTAAGAAACCGACATTACTATAGGCATTGTATACGAAAGTGTACATGCATTAGAAATATGAAGGAGGAAATTTCCTATGAAGAAGAAAACAGTTGGGTATTTAGCGATTGCAGGTGCGTTATCATTCGGAATCATTGGAGGAGTCGGCATTCCGGCATTCGCGGCAACGAATACTCCAACAGCTGAGCAAGCGACAAAAACAGCGAAAAAAGATTTAGATGCCGCTACAAAACAAAAAGTAAAAACGATTATGGACGATACAAAGAAACAGTTACAGGAGCTAGGTGTAAAGCTTCCAGAAAAAGAAAAACGTAAAGAAATGTTTGCGGGATTAGATGAACAGGCGAAAGAAAAAGCGAAGTCAATTTTAGAGCAAGAGAAGTCTGGTAAATTAACACGAGAACAAGCAAAAGAAGAATTAACAAAATTAGGCGTGAAGTTCCCGGAAAAGGGTAAGTACAAAGAAATGTTTGCGGGATTAGATGAACAGGCGAAAGAAAAAGCGAAATCCATTTTAGAGCAAGAAAAGTCCGGGGAATTAACACGAGAACAAGCAAAAGAGGAATTAACAAAGCTAGGCGTGAAAATGCCGGAGAAAGGTAAGCGTGGAGATATGTTTGCTAACTTAGATGAACAGACAAAAGAGAAAGCAAAGTCAATTTTAGAGCAAAAGAAATCCTTAAAATTAACGCATGAGCAAGCAAAAGAAGAATTAACAAAATTAGGTGTGAAACTTCCAGAGAAAGAGAAGCATGAAGACATCTTTGCTGGATTAGATGAAGCAACAAAAACAAAAGCAAAAGCGATTTTAGACAACGAAAAGAAACAATTAGAGGCATTGAATGTTGATTTACCGCACCATAAGTTTTTTATGAAAAAAGAAGATAAATAATTGATTTATGTATCTTTCGTGTGGGCAACCGGAAGGTACGTGCGAGGACCGATTTCTGTCAGCAGAAATCGGTCCCTTTTAATGATTCAATAAAATTCTTTTCATTGTTAGTATGTATCCGAAGATGCAGTAGAAGATTGCAAAACTGATAAACACTTCCGTATATTGATATTTACCCAATACGTAGAAGGAAACAGCTGGTATAATAGCTACCGCTAAAATGCTATAACCAGGATACTTGTGCCGATGCATGATAGCGAATAGAATAGAGAGAAACGTAGCAATGATACAAAAGACAGCAATCATTATTGGTGCACCTCCTAAACGGATTATACCATTTTTAGGGAAATGGAGAAGTGTCGTACCTTCTGTTATAATATAAGAAGAGAAATATTTCCTATGTTATATAAAAAATATATTGATTTTTTCTAACAATTCAATATAATGAACAATAACTACAAAATTCGACATCAAGAAGTGATGATGAGGACACGATCAATTTTTTACGATTTTCAGAGAGGGAAGCCTTTGGCTGTGAGCTTCCTAATACGGAAAAATGGATTACCACCTCTGAACTGCAGCAGTGAACGAGCATCTAGTAATTGCTTGCCGGCAAAAACCGTTATTTAGACTTGAGAAATTGGTGAAGTGTGTTACTTTACGAATTGAAACAAGGGTGGAACCACGAATACAACACTCGTCCCTTTTTTAGGGAGGAGTGTTTTTTTATTTCATTTTTGCATCACACTAGGATTGGAAGGAGGATACGCAGCATGCATCATGATGAGAAGAACAAAATTGGTTTAACAGTAGCACTTTCTATCGTAGTAGGAACGATTATTGGATCTGGTGTGTTTATGAAACCAGGGAGCGTATTAGATTACTCGGGGAGTTCTAATATGGCCATTCTTGCTTGGGTAATTGGTGGTCTGTTGACGCTAGCAAGTGGTTTAACAGTAGCTGAAATTGGAGCGCAAATCCCGAAAAATGGTGGGTTGTATACGTATTTAGAGGAGATTTACGGAAGTTTTTGGGGATATTTATCAGGTTGGATGCAAACAATTGTTTATGGACCTGCTATTATCGGAACATTAGGTTTATACTTTAGTTCTTTAATGATTAATTTTTTCTATTTAGATAAAGTGTGGAATTTACCAATCGCAATTGGAACGGTTGTGTTCCTTGGCGTTGTAAATAGTATGGGAACAAAATACGGAGGTATCGTTCAAACAATCACGACAATTGGGAAGATGATTCCGATTGTGTTAATTGTTGTGCTAGGTTTCTGGAAAGGGAATAGCGATATCTTTAACGTAGTTGTGCCGATATCGGAAAATCAAAGTATCGGTATGGCAATTTTAGCAACGTTATTTGCTTATGACGGCTGGATTTTACTTGCTTCGATTGGTGGAGAAATGAAGAATCCAACAAAGTTATTACCGAAAGCAATGACAGTAGGGATTTTAATCGTAACGGCTGCTTACGTATTAATTAACTTGGCGTTATTAAATGTATTACCAGCAGCGAAAATTGTAGACCTTGGAGAAAATGCAACAGCGACAGCTGCGGGCATGTTACTTGGAGAATATGGCGGAAAAATTATTAGTATCGGTATTATCGTTTCCATTTTCGGCTGTTTAAATGGAAAGATTTTAACGTTCCCACGTATCCCAATGTCTATGGCAGAGCGTGGACAACTTCCATTTTCTAAGTTTATTGCAAAGGAAAGTCCGAGATTTAAAACACCAGCAAATGCGATTACTGTTGAAATCATTTTAGGAATTATTTTAATGATTATTAGTGATCCAAATAAGCTATCTGAGATTTCCGTATTCATTATTTATATTTTCTATGTAATGACGTTTATTGGTGTCTTCATTTTAAGAAAACGTAATAAGAATAAAGAGCGTGCATATAGTGTGCCGTTATTCCCAATCGTACCAATCGTAGCGATTTTAGGTTCGCTCTTTGTAATTGGTAGTGCAATTATCAATGATCCGGTAAGTTGTTTCTTATCAATTGGAATTGTCTTTACGGGACTTCCGGTGTATTGGTATTTAAATAAGAAGAAAGAAACAGAATGATGGAAGGGTAGGCGTATAATACGCCTACCTTTTTTACTGTAAAAAAATTATACTTGCGTCCACTTTCTATTTTGGTTACTATAGTCGTAGTAACCAAAATGGAAAGCGTGGGGAAAGACTTGAATTTTCGTGTTTATATTTTAGCTATCGCGGCTTTCGTAGTCGGAACGGTTGAGTTAATTATAGGAGGAACGCTCGATTTAGTTGCCAATGATTTAGGAGTATCTATTAGCGCAGCTGGTCAGCTTATAACAATATTTTCGGTAGTATTTGCTTTGTCAGGTCCAGTTTTATTAGCTGTGACAGGGAAGTTTGAAAGAAAAACATTGTATGTTGGAGCATTATCGATTTTCTTAATCGGAAATATTATTTCGGCATTTAGTGTGAATTACGGAATGCTAATGTTCTCAAGGGTTATTTGTGCGGCGAGTGGTTCATTAATTATTGCACTATCGGTAACACTTGCTTCTAGTGTTGTAGAACCGCATTTTCGTGCGCGTGCAATTGGAATCATTTTCATGGGAATTAGCGGATCACTCGTACTTGGAGTACCGCTCGGTCTTGTGCTCGGAAATGCATACGGATGGCGTGCACCATTTGTATTAATTTCTGTATTAACAGTTATGGCAATAGCTTGTATTTCATTGTTCTTAACGAAAGTACCACCGACATCGGTATTATCAATAAAAGAACAACTTGCTACTTTAAAAGATAAAAAAATTGTAAGTGCACAGTTAACATCATTTTTGTTTTTAACGGGGCATTTAACATTGTATGCATATTTAACACCGTTTTTAAAAGATGTCATGCATGTTGAAGCAAACTGGATTAGTGTGTTTTACTTTATTTTCGGAATCGCAGCAGTAATTGGCGGCGGATTCGGTGGATGGCTTGCTGATAAATGGGGATCGAAGAAAAGTATTATCTCGATTATTATCGTATTTGCATGTGCAATCTTCATACTGCCAATAATGACATTCTCATTCCCGCTCTTCATCATTATGATGGGACTTTGGAGTATGCTGAGCTGGGCGATTTCACCAGCACAGCAAAATTATTTAATTGAAATTGCACCGGAATCAGCTGGTATTCAGCAAGGTTTAAATAACTCTGCGCTTCATTTAGGAATTGCACTCGGTTCAACAGTAGGCGGAGTTGTTATTGAAAAATCATCTGTTATATATAATGCTTGGGTAGGCGGTGGCTTTATTATATTAGCACTGCTTTGCGCGATTTTCTCAATTACGAGAGGACGCTCTACTCAGTTCGTGAAAGAAGAATCTATCGTTTGATAGGTTCTTTTTTTATTTGTAAAAAATTGCAGGTTTTAGTAGGTAAATGGAGAAAAGGGTATATAGCGAGGTGATAGTATATGGATTATTCAATTATTGGTTTTATATTCACAGTATTGCCGTTATTTGTAGTTATCATTGTTTTTAGATGGATTCGTTTCATCTATCAAAATTCAGAGAAACAGGTAGAGCAAAATGAGAAAATCATTGAGCTGTTGATGGAGATAAAGGAACAAAATAAAAAGGAGTCTAAGTGAAAAACTAGACTCCTTTTTATTATTTAATTAGTACCTCAATTTCATCAACAAACTCTTAATTTCCTCATCTTCCATAAAGAGATCGTGGTGCTTCTGGGTAATCTTTGCAAGTGCAACGTCGTGATAGAAAAATTCTGTAAAGAACTTTACGAAAGGTTGTGACATTGTTTTCATCGCTTGCCATGACTCTTGTTCTACGCCAGCAAATAAAATTTCACGATCGTCAACGATGAGTAGCAAGTAGCGCTCTAATGCATTAGGTTCTTCAGCTGGGATTAGAAAATGCATGTTTTCTAAGTCTGTTTCTACTTCTCCAACAATAAGGGACTCAATTTGAACACCTTGTTTTGCTTTTTGTTCTAGTAAAGGAAGATATTCTAAAAGAGTATCATTCCAAGCGGAAATACGGATTGATTCTTTTGCACTTTCAATGAGTTCTTTACTTTGAACTCGAATAGAAGATTGCATCTTTAAGCTCCACACACGGTCATCTGTAAATGATTTTTTTGATATATTTGTTTCCAGTTCTTTAATATTTGATTGGAATTCTGTCGTTAATTTTTCAATTGCTAGCTTTAGTGGTAATGCTGTATACAATTTTTTCTTTTCTGAAACAGAATCCATTACCATTCCTTTATCGATTAGGCGTGCTAGCACTTCATATATTTTTGCTTTTGGAACACCTGAATGCTTCACAATTGTTGTAGCATCTAATGGTTCATTGCTTGATACGACAACTTCATAAGCCTGGCTTTCATATTGTGAGAAACCGAATTTTTGTAACATAGTTCCCTCCGAACGAATGAGATTATATTTTAAGGATAATGAACTATTTGTTTTTGCACAAGTGGTAGTCCGTTTTCTAATTGTATTAAGGTGAGAATTAATTTCAATTTTTTAATTTTATCTATTATACTTAATATAGTGATTAATAAGATTTTAATTTAATGCGAAGGGGATGCTGGGGGGAAGATGTTAAAAAGTTTACGTTTAAAAATTGCGGTAGTGTTTTCAGTACTTATTTCTATGATGTTCGTAATATTGGGTACAGCTGTGTATCAATTACAGAAAGAAAAGGAAGTGCGTTCCTTAGACGAGTATTCTCAAAATGCGATGGATCTTGTGACAGAGCAACTTACGACATTTGTTCAAAGAACGGATGAAGATATGGGGTATTACGCGAACAGTGAGATGATTCGTAATATACTTCAAGGTGGGGTTACTCCAGAAGAGGAAGCGTTTTTAACGAAAGAGTTTGCGGAGTATAAAAAGAATCATCCTGGTATTTTAGATTTATATATTGGTACGAAAGATAAAAAAACATTAAGTGCCAATCTTGCTGAAGGTGGGCAAGTGCCAGAAGGATATGACCCAACGACAAGATCATGGTATAAAGATTCAGAGGCTGATGTAAAAAAGGTCCATTGGGGACAACCTTCTTATGAAATTGCAACAGGAAAGTTAAGTGTAGGTGTTTCTAAAGCAATTACAGCTCAAGATGGATCTGTATTAGGCGTTGTTGCGATGGATGTATCGCTTGGTACGATTCAGAAGTTGCTTCACAATATTCAATACAATAATGACGGAGAAATGTTTATTATAAATGATAAAAATATGGCTCTTGTTTATCCAGAAAAGATAGGGAAAGATGTTTCTAAAGAGCCACTTATACAGAGCTTAAATAAAGAGGTAACAAAATATGCGGTCACTACAATAAAAGGTGAAGATGTAGTTGTTTATAGTCAATCATTTGACACGATGAAATGGACGATAGGAATCTTTTATCCGAAAGAAACGATCGATGGGCTATTAAATAGTACGAGAAATACAGTTATTATAATGGCATGTATTAGTTTATTAGTTGGAATCGTAGCTTCCTACTTGTTCTCAAGAAGATTAGCAAGACCACTGCAACTATTAAAGAATCACGTGCAAAAAGTAGCAGAAGGCGATTTAACGCTGCGAATGAAAGTGACAAGTAAAGATGAAGTTGGAGAGTTGACTAAGCACTTTAATGATATGGTTGAACAAATGAATGAAATGGTAAGTAAAATTAAAAACAGCGTATCAACGGTGCAACAATCAACGAATAGTTTACATTATTTAACGAACGAAACAGTAGCGGCTAGTAGAGAAGTTTCAGGAGCGATGGATGATGTGAGCGGAGGAGCTTCTACTCTTGCGAATAGTGTGGATGAAGTTTCAGCTCAGCTCGAGAATATGGCGGAGTCAGTAGAACAAATGAATAGCTCCGTTGGTGAAATAAAAGGAGTGGCTGGCAAAGCGGAAGAGGCATCTAAGCAAGGATTAAATACAATGAGGAATTTAATCCGTACGAGGGGACAATCATCTTCGATTGTTGTTCATACAGAAGAAGCATCGGATAAGTTAGAACAAAGAGTTGGATCGATTCAAAATGTTGTTGAGCTTATAAAAGGTATTTCGGATCAAACAAATTTACTTGCTTTAAATGCATCGATTGAAGCTGCCCGTGCAGGTGAGCAAGGTAAGGGATTTGCGGTTGTTGCTGAAGAGGTTCGGAAATTAGCGGAACAATCAAAAGAGGCAACCGGAGAAATCACAATGATGATTGGTGATGTACAATTAGAAGTAAAAAGGGTTGTAGAAGTTGTAAGTAAATTGAAAGACATTGCAGATATGCAAAATAAAGTGACGACAGAGGCGGAAATGGAGTTCCGTACAATTATGTCAGTTGTAAATACGATTAGTACTTCAGTTGAAAAAATTGTAGAAGAGGTACATAACATAGGTTATGAGCAAGGGGAAATTACAGCGGTAATGCATACAATTGCTGGTACGAGTCAAGAAAGTGCAGCTGTTTCTGAAGAGGTACATGCTGCAACGGAATCACAGGTGAATCATTTAGAAAAGGTAGCTCACACGATGGAAAGTTTGACAGAACATATGAGAGATTTAGAAAGATTAGTCGAGCAGTTTAAAGTGGAAGAGTAACATATTAGTAAAATGATGAGGATTTCGGTAAAATAGACAATGGATATATAAGAAACGATTATAGGAGGAAGACTACTATGGCAATTGTTGATGTATCGATTATTCCAGTAGGAACAGGTAATCCAAGTGTTAGTGAATATGTAGCAGAAGTACAAAAGGTGCTAGAGAAAAATGCAGATCGCGTGAAGTATCAATTAACACCGATGAATACAATTATTGAAGGAGATCTTCCTGTCATTCTAGAAGTAATTCAACAAATGCATGAAGTTCCATATACGAAAGGTGCACAGCGTGTTGCAACAACTATTCGTATTGATGATCGTCGTGATAAAGTAAGCACAATGGAGAAAAAATTAAACTCTGTTCGATCAAAATTATAAGAAAAAGCAGCGATCTTCGCTGCTTTTTTCATATAGGAGGTAAATAAGATGAGTGAAAAGTTTAATGAACAATTTGACGGGTTGTTAGAGAAATACACGGAATTATTACTTGGAGAGAGCAATGAAGAGAGAAAAGAACAGGTACAGAAGTGGGCACTGTATTCTTACATAGCTAAGACGATGCCAGCTTTAGTAAAGCATTGGAATGAAACTTATCCAGATGCGAAAGAAGAGATGGTACAGTTAATTACAGGTATTAAAAGGCTGAATGAAGAGAAGCGAAATGAGCAATAAAAAAACTTGAGGTAAATATAATCGCAAGTTTTCTGTATTAATATCCTTATATAATTTACATGGAATATAAAGGATTTTATAGGCATGTCGAATATTTTCGACATGCCTATTTTATGCCTATTAAACTCCATTTTTCTAAATGTCGAAAAATATTTCAGGTATATTTATAAGCAGAAATATAGGTTTTTAAATGTTTTTATAGTATTTTATAAATTATCTAAATAATTATTTGTATCCAATAATTTTAAACAATGATATAATTTTGAAGAGGGGTAAAAAACAGATAAATTACAGTCATAGGGGTGAATTACATGGAACAATTAATGCGAAATTCGTTTCTTTTCTTATCTAAAAATAAAGCGCTAACAAAACTGGCTAAAAAGTACGGTTTACGCTTTGGTGCAGGTCGCTTCGTCGCAGGGGAGACGATTGAATTAGCGACAGCTGCCATTCAACAATTAAATAAGCAAGGTCTTTGTGTAACAATCGATTATTTAGGTGAATTCGTTGATAATGAAGCGGAAGCAAATGAAATGGCTAACCAATCGATTGAAGCGATCCGTGCAATTGGAAGAGAAGGTCTTGATTCGCAGCTTTCTTTAAAGATGACTTCTATGGGATTAGATATCTCTGATGAAATCGTAATGAACAATATGCGCCGTATTTTAGAAGCTGCAAAAGAAAATGGTGTGTTCGTTACAATTGATATGGAAGATTATACACGCTGCGGAAAGACAATTGATATCTTTAAACAGTTAAAATCTGAGTACGATAATATTGGTACTGTTATTCAAGCTTACCTATATCGTACAGAAAAAGATATTGAGGATTTAAATGCTTATAAACCTAATTTACGTCTTGTAAAAGGAGCTTATAAAGAACCTGAAGAAGTGGCGTTCCCGGACAAGAAAGATGTAGATGACAATTATAAAAAGATTATTAAAATGCACTTATTAAATGGAAATTATACTGCAATTGCTTCACATGACGAAGCGATTATTGAATATACAAAAAAACTTGCTGAAGAACATAATATTCCAAGGGATCAATTTGAATTCCAAATGTTATATGGTATTCGTAATGAGCGTCAACTTGAGCTAGTAAAAGAAGGCTACAAAATGCGTGTTTACGTACCTTATGGAAACGACTGGTATGGATATTTCATGCGTCGTCTAGCAGAGCGTCCAGCAAACGTTGCGTTCGTATTAAAAGGTATGGTTAAAAAATAACCAAGGAGAAAATACTCCTTGGTTATTTTAATTGCTGAAATGCGTAATGTGCCATTTTTTTCGTATCAGGATATAGTTGCGCGCGAGTAGAAGATAATACGACGTTAATGACGCGTTTACCGTCTTTTTCATCCACTGTTACGACTGTATATTTTCCGAGTGCTGATAGACCGCTTTTACTTCCAATCGCATATGGATCGTCATATAGTTCTTCTCGTCCGTAGTTTGCGATGTTTGGAGAGCGTTCTGAAGTATGTAGAGTTGTACGTGTTGAATTCATATATTCTAAAACAACTGGATACTTTAATGCTTCTTTCGTAATAATAGCAATGTCATATGGCGATACTTTATTTCCAAGTGCATCAGCACCACTTGCGTTCTTGAAAGTCGCATGCTTTGTACCGAGTTCCTTCGCTCTAGCATTCATCATTTTTACAAATTCATTTTTTGATCCTGCAATATGTTCTGCAATTGATTCAGCTATTGGATCTGCACTAATGATAAGCATAAGTTTTAATGCCTCATCACGCTTTAATTTTTCTCCAGCACGAAGTTTAATTTTCTTACTTTGACTTTCTGTTTTAATTGCGTTTTCTGTAACTGTAATTTCTTCATCCTCTTTTACATTCTCTAGTAAAAGAAGGGTTGTCATCATTTTGGCTATACTAGCCGGATAAGAGCGTTCGTCTTCGCGTTTTCCATACAAAACTTCACCTGTGTCTGCATCGATTGTAACTCCATATTGCCCAGTAATATTAGGTTGATCAGCTCTTACAGCTTGT
The DNA here is from genome assembly GCF_008274865.1 of Bacillus sp. AR4-2. Lineage (NCBI taxonomy): Bacteria > Bacillati > Bacillota > Bacilli > Caryophanales > Bacillaceae > Bacillus > Bacillus sp. AR4-2. Next base: position 4,754,336 of record NZ_CP031062.1, on the reverse strand, counting down.
TGCCTTTGTGCATAAGAGAAGAAAATCATCCCTGTAAATAGTGTGGCAATCATTACAATCATAACTATTGTTCGTTTCATTATAATTCCCTCATTTGTTACAAATAAATTGGGCAGAAAAAGCAGCCATTAATCATTATGCCACGTTCTCTGCCCAAAAATATAGCGTTATTTTTCGCCCATATTATGCTTTTTATATTGTTGGTTATTACCTTGACGTCCTTTTTCCACGCCGTGGTTATGCGGACCTGCGTTTCCAGTTACACTAGCTGCACTAATTCCAGCCTTTGAAGGGTTCTTCTTAAGTTTTGCCATATATATTCCTCCAGTTTCGTCAGATTATAAAAAGGGAAAGTGTATTTTAGTGAAGAAAATACATATATAGCATGGGCAAATAAAAGAAAAATATTTATTTCAGAAAATTTTATCAATAAATATATTGCGAAAATTTAAACAGTATCATATATTTATTAGTAGAGGCTCACTCATTGATTGCGACTTATGTCGAAAAATTGAATGAGCATTCATTCAAGAATAGGGGGAGAATTGGATGTTCCAAATTAAAAAGGCTGCTGTTCTAGGTTCAGGCGTAATGGGTTCGGGAATTGCGGCACACTTAGCTAATATTGGTATTCCGACATTATTGCTTGATATTGTACCACCTGCGCTTACGAAAGAAGAAGAAGCGAAGGGACTTACATTAGAACATAAAAGTGTGAGAAATCGTTTTAGTAATACGGCTGTGCAAAAACTATTAAAGCAAAAACCAGCTCCTCTGACAGTGAAAGGAAATTTAGCACTGATTGAAGCAGGTAACTTAGAAGATGACCTTGAGCGTCTAGCTGATGTAGATTGGATTATTGAAGTAGTAGTTGAAAACTTAGATATTAAAAAGAAACTATTTGAAAAAGTAGATGCGGTTCGTAAACCGGGTTCTATCGTAAGCTCGAATACGTCAGGTATTTCAGTTGAAAAAATGGCAGAAGGTCGTTCAGACGACTTCCAGAAACACTTCTTAGGCACACACTTTTTTAACCCACCACGATATTTAAAACTTCTAGAGGTAATACCGACGAAAGAAACAGATCCACAAGTATTAAGCTTCATGAAACTATTTGGCGAAGACGTTCTTGGAAAAGGCGTTGTTATCGCAAAAGATACACCAAACTTTATTGGAAACCGCATCGGTACGTACGGTTTACTTGTTACTCTTCAAGAGATGGTAAAACGCGGCTATAGCATTGGGGAAGTTGATTCTGTAACAGGCCCACTTATTGGTCGTCCGAAGAGCGCAACGTTCCGCACATTAGATGTTGTCGGTTTAGATACATTCGTACACGTTGCAAATAACGTATATGAAAATGTGCAAGAAGAAGAGCGTGATGTATTTAAAGTACCAGCTTTCATGCATGACATGCTTGAGAAAAAATGGCTTGGAAGTAAAACGGGTCAAGGCTTCTTCTTAAAACAAGGAAAAGAAATTTTAGAATTAAATCCTGAAACGATGGAATACGAAGCGCGTAAAAAATTAAAAGCTGCATCCGTAGAGTTAAGTAAACAAGAAAAAGGATTAGCGAATAAATTGAAAGCGCTTGTATACGCGAAAGACCGTGCAGGAGAGTTATTATGGAACATCATTACACCAACTCTTTTATACTCTGCAAAACTTCATAAAGAAATTGCTGACGATATCGTTGCAATTGACCAAGCGATGAAGTGGGGCTTTGGATGGGAGCAAGGGCCATTTGAAGTGTGGGATGCAATCGGCGTTGAAAAATCTGTTCAAAAGATGGAAGAAAACGGCGTAGTTGTTCCTACTTGGGTGAAAGAAATGTTAGAGAAAGGTTTCACTACTTTCTATAAACATGATAACGGCGATAGCTACTATTACGATAATGGCGAATATAAGCTAATCGAGCGTAATAAAAAAGCAATTTCTCTTAAGCAATTAAAAGCGAAAAATGGTGTATTAAAGAAAAATAGCGGAGCGAGCTTAATTGATTTAGGCGACGGCATCCTTTGCTTAGAGTTCCATTCGAAGAGCAATGCAATCGGTATGGATATTACGCAAATGATTAACTACGCTGTTGATGAAGTAGAAAAGAATTATAAAGGTCTTGTTATCGGTAACCAATCGAAGAACTTCTGCGTTGGTGCGAACCTAGCAATGATCTTAATGGAAGCACAAGACGACAACTACTTTGAAATTGAGTTAGTTGTGAAAAACTTCCAAGATGCAATGACGAAAATTAAGTACTCTTCTAAGCCAGTTGTAGCAGCACCATATGGTATGACGCTTGGCGGAGGTACAGAAGTTTGCTTACCAGCAGCGAGCATTCAAGCTTCTAGTGAAACGTATATGGGCTTAGTAGAAGTTGGTGTTGGCTTAATCCCTGGCGGAGGCGGTAATAAAGAGCTATACATTAAACACTTAAACAAAATGGCAAACGGTGTAGAGTTTGATCTGCAAAAAGTTGCAAATAAAGTGTTCGAAACAGTCGCAATGGCGAAAGTTTCAACTTCAGGACAAGAAGCAGTTTCTCATAACTTCTTAGGTGATAAAGATGGTATTAGTGTGAATGGTGATCACTTACTATACGATGCGAAACAGAAAGCACTTGCTTTATATGAAGCTGGTTACAAAGCGCCAATCCGCAAAAAGATACCAGTTGTTGGGGAAACAGGATATGCAACTCTTGCACTTGGTGCAGAAGCAATGCATTTATCTGGTTACATTTCAGAGTATGACCTTCACATTGCGAAGAAACTTGCATATGTCATTGCGGGCGGAAAAGTACCGTACGGAACAGAAGTTGATGAGCAATATTTATTAGATGTAGAACGTGAAGCATTTATTAGCTTAGTAAGTGAGATGAAATCACAAGCAAGAATGCAGCACATGCTTGTAAAAGGAAAGCCATTACGTAACTAATAACGAGGGGAGATATCGTTCATGAGAGAAGCTGTCATTGTTGCGGGAGCAAGAACACCAATTGGAAAGGCAAAGAGGGGTTCATTAAAAACAGTTCGTCCTGACGATCTAGGGGCGTTAGTAGTAAAGGAAACGTTAAAGCGTGCGAATTATGAAGGACCAATCGATGATTTAATTTTCGGTTGTGCGATGCCAGAAGCAGAGCAAGGTTTAAATATGGCTCGTAATATCGGCGGATTAGCAGGACTTTCTTACGATGTTCCAGCTATTACGATTAACCGTTACTGTTCTTCAGGTTTACAAAGTATCGCTTACGGAGCAGAGCGTATTATGCTTGGTCACTCTGAAGCTGTATTATCAGGCGGAGCAGAATCAATGAGTTTAGTTCCAATGATGGGACACGTTGTTCGTCCGAATAGTCGCCTTGTAGAAGCGGCTCCAGAATATTATATGGGTATGGGACATACAGCAGAGCAAGTTGCTGTGAAATATGGAATTTCTCGTGAAGAGCAAGATGCATTTGCAGTAAGAAGTCATCAACGTGCTGCGAAAGCATTAGCTGCAGGAAACTTTGCTGATGAAACAGTACCTGTAGATGTGACGTTACGCTCGGTTGGATCAAACAATAAACTGCAAGAAGAAACAATCACTTTCGCACAAGACGAAGGTGTAAGAGCAGAGACGACGCTAGACATTTTAGGGAAATTACGTCCAGCATTTAACGTTCGCGGTTCTGTAACAGCTGGTAACTCTTCACAAATGAGTGACGGTGCAGCATCTGTACTATTAATGGATCGCGAAAAAGCAGTGAGCGATGGCATGAAGCCACTTGCGAAATTCCGTTCATTTGCAGTAGCTGGCGTACCACCAGAAGTAATGGGAATCGGCCCAATCGCTGCAATTCCAAAAGCGCTAAAACTAGCTGGCTTAGAGCTATCTGATATTGGCTTATTTGAACTAAATGAAGCATTCGCTTCTCAATCAATTCAAGTTATTCGTGAACTTGGTTTAGATGAAGAAAAAGTAAACGTAAACGGTGGTGCAATCGCACTTGGACATCCACTTGGCTGTACAGGAGCAAAACTAACACTATCTCTTATTCACGAAATGAAACGCCGCAACGAACAATTCGGTATCGTAACAATGTGTATCGGCGGCGGAATGGGAGCAGCGGGAGTATTTGAATTACTTTAAAAAAAGTGGAAGCGGCTCGCTCAGAATGAGAGGGGGATGGAGCTTCAGACGTAGAGGCGTTCTTTGCCTCGCAGGAAGAAGCGAAGCCACCGAACATTCTAGCCGCTGGAACTGGATTAGATAAAAAGTGCAGGTGGCTCGTTTAGAACAGGAGGGCGTTGGAAGCCCTGACGAAGAGGCGCTTTTTGCCTCACAGGAAGGGGTGAAACGACCGACTGTTTTAGCCACTGGAACTGGATTATAAAAAAAGTGGAAGCGGTTCGCTCAGAACGAGACGACGCTAAAGCAAAGAATGGAAGCAACAAAGGTTTATAAAAAAAGGGAGAGCCAGCTTCTTTCAAAAAGAGAGAAGCGGCTCATGAAAATATGAAGGAGGAAATTTTCATGGAAAAAACAGTAGGAAATGCGGTTAAAGGCGGTAGCTTTTTAGTAGATGAGATTACGATTGATCAAGTGTTTACGCCAGAAGATTTTTCATCTGAGCATAAAATGATTGCAAAAACGACAGAGGACTTTATTGTAAATGAAGTTCTTCCAGAGCTTGAATATTTAGAGCAACATGAGTTTGATCGTTCAGTTCGTCTTTTAAAAGAAGCTGGGGAACTTGGTTTATTAGGCGCTGACGTTCCAGAAGAGTACGGCGGAATTGGTCTTGATAAAGTAAGCTCAGCGTTAATCGCAGAGAAATTCTCTCGCGCTGGTGGCTTTGCAATTACTCACGGTGCTCACGTAGGTATCGGATCTTTACCAATCGTATTATTCGGTAACGAAGAGCAAAAGAAAAAGTATTTACCATTACTTGCAACTGGTGAAAAATTAGCTGCATACGCATTAACAGAGCCAGGTTCAGGATCTGACGCATTAGGTGCAAAAACAACTGCACGTTTAAATGCAGAAGGTACACATTACGTATTAAACGGTGAAAAACAGTGGATTACAAACTCTGCATTCGCTGACGTATTTATTGTATATGCAAAAATCGATGGAGAGCACTTCTCAGCATTTATCGTAGAGAAAGACTACGCTGGCGTATCTACAAGCCCAGAAGAAAAGAAAATGGGTATTAAATGTTCTTCAACTCGTACGTTAATTTTAGAAGATGCGTTAGTACCGAAAGAAAACTTACTTGGTGAAATCGGTAAAGGTCATATTATCGCATTCAACATTTTAAATATCGGTCGTTATAAATTAGGTGTTGGTACAGTTGGATCTGCGAAACGTGCAGTAGAAATTTCAGCACAATATGCAAACCAACGTCAACAGTTCAAACAACCAATCGCTCGCTTCCCATTAATTCAAGAGAAACTTGCGAATATGGCAGCAAAAACATATGCAGCTGAAAGCTCTGTATATCGTACAGTAGGTTTATTCGAAAGCCGCATGAGCACATTATCTGAAGAAGAAGTAAAAGATGGTAAAGCAGTAGCAGCTTCTATCGCTGAATATGCAATCGAGTGCTCTTTAAACAAAGTATTCGGTTCTGAAGTATTAGACTATACAGTAGATGAAGGTGTTCAAATTCACGGTGGTTACGGATTTATGGCAGAGTACGAGATTGAAAGAATGTACCGTGATTCTCGTATTAACCGTATTTTCGAAGGAACGAACGAAATTAACCGCCTAATCGTACCAGGTACGTTCTTACGTAAAGCGATGAAAGGTGAATTACCACTTCTTCAAAAAGCACAAAAATTACAAGAAGAGTTAATGATGATGATGCCAGAAGAAGTAGGCGATGAGCCATTAGCACTTCAAAAGTATTTAGTAACTAATGCGAAGAAAATCGGCTTAATGGTAGCTGGATTAGCGGCTCAAAAATACGGTAAAGCATTAGATAAAGAGCAAGAAATTCTGGTAAATATCGCTGACATCGTAAGCAATCTATACGCAATGGAATCAGCTGTTCTTCGTACAGAAAAAGCAATCAAAACAACTGGTCTTGAAAAGAATAAACAAAAAGTGTTATACACTGAAGTATTCTGCCAAGAAGCATTTAACGAAATCGAAGCAGATGCGAAAGAAACACTTATCGCAGTTGAAAACGGCGACATGCTGCGCATGATGTTATCATCATTACGTAAATTAACTCGCCACACACCACTTAACGTAATTCCGAAGAAACGTGAAATCGCTGCGAAAATTTTAGAAGATGAGCGTTACACAGTTTAATATCTTTAAAGAACAGTAGTCTTTTATACGGCTACTGTTCTTTTTTTTGAAAAAAAGAACTTTTTAGTGACATAAAACTAATACCATTAGTATAATAAAACTAATGGTATTAGTTTTCATGAAAAGGGAGATGGGACTATGAGGATGATACATGAAAAAACGTTATATCAATTGTCATTTTTGCCAAGAGCGTTTCCTGTAAATTGTTACTTTGTAGAGGAAGAAGATGGTTTAACTTTAATTGATGCGGCTTTGCCATATAGCGCAAAAGGTATTTTACAGGCGGCTGAGAAAATAGGAAAACCAATTACTAAAATTGTATTAACACATGCGCATGATGATCACATTGGTGCATTAGACGCATTAAAGGAAGTACTTCCTCATGTTCCAGTCTATATTTCTAAGCGGGACGCAAAGCTGTTAGAAGGAGATACGACGTTACAAAAGGATGAACCGAATATACCGATAAAAGGCGGTGTACCTAAAAAATTAAAAACGGTACCTGATGTTTTATTGGAAGATGGCGACCGAGTTGGATCGCTTCTTGCGATTATGACACCGGGACATACGCCGGGCTCCATGTCGTTTCTTGATGTAAGAAATAAAGCTCTTATTGTTGGGGATGCATTCCAAACAAGAGGAGGTATGGCCGTTTCGGGACAAATAAAACTTTGGTTTCCGTTTCCGGCGATGGCAACGTGGAGCAAAGAAATATCATTACAAAGTGCACAGAAGCTAAGCGAATATGAGCCTTCCTTGCTTGCAGCAGGGCACGGAAAAATGATAAAGGATCCAGGGGCTGTCATAGAGCTTGCTATTAAAGAAGCGAAGCGGAATATAGAAAGTAAGAAAGAGGGTTAATTTATGTCACCGAGAATCGGACTTACATTACAGAAAATTGTAGAAACAGCTGCAGAAATTGCAGATACAAATGGAATACAAGAAGTAACGTTAGCTTCATTAGCGCAAAGATTAGGGATACGTTCGCCCTCACTATATAATCATGTAAAAGGGTTACAAGATGTACGGAAACATCTTGGTATTTACGGAATAAAACAGCTGCATAACAAACTGGAAGAAGCAGCCGAGGATAAACGTATGGATGAAGCAATTCATGCATTAGGAGAAGCATATGTAGCATTTGTCCGAAAACATCCTGGACTATATGAAGCAACTTTTTTACGAGATGAAGAAGTAAGAAAAGCAGGTGACGGAATTGTAAAGCTTTGTCTTCGAGTTTTACAACAGTATGGCTTAGAAGGAGAGAATGCACTTCATGCGACACGCGGATTTAGAAGTATTTGTCATGGATTTGCTTCGATTGAACAACAGGGCGGATTTGGTTTGCCGTTAGATTTAGATATAAGTTTACATGTATTGTTGGAAACGTTTATTAAAGGGTTACGTGAATAAGAAGCGAGGCAAACAAAAACCTTAGAAGTGATTCTAAGGTTTTTTAGTGCATATAATTCGAAAAGAGCGGTAGGCTTTTTCTCATTACATGATATTATTTAGCAGGTTTGAAAAATGTGTATATGGCTAAGAAAAAGCAAACGAAACTGAATACGGTAGGATCTTGATATGGACTAGGCTCAGAGCCCTTCTGGATTTCTGTAAGGAAGTCATGTGTTTTCATGTTCATTGCTCCTTTAACTAATAAAATTTATATGATGCGAGGGTTATGGTGGATAGATAAGAAATTTTTGGAATTTCATCTAATAATTATTCTATAGTAATCTAATTCCAAAAACTATATAATACAAAGCTTTCATGATATGTAAAATTGCATATTATTCTTTTTGAAAAATTTGTTATATTATCTATATATTTGTATTAAAAGGTTTTTGTTAAGGTAATGAAAACAAATGGAGGAATAGTATGAGAAAAACAGTATTAGACGCGTATAATGCAGAAAGAGAAGTAGATAACATAACATATAAAAATCTAGTTGTAACGATTGCAAGCATTCTAGGGTTCTCACTCTTAGGGGGATTATTCCTTGCTTTAGCCCTTGGAATTTTTGGAGAAGAGGTATTACGTGCTAATTTAGAGGGCTATTATTTACTTCTATTTGATGCAGCTGTTGTTACTATTGTTTTATTTGCGTATAAACCAGTGCTTCATTTTATTAAGAACATATGGGATGTATCTATTTTAAAAAATGGGAAAACCTACTTGTATTTATTAATAGGTTTTATCATCATTGCATTAACTCAGTATGTAATGTTAGAGTTGTTTAGCTTTGAAAGTGCAGAGCAGCAACGAGATCAATTAGGGAGCTTAGGACTTCAAAATAGTCTACAAAGTATTATATATGTGTTAAGTGTTGCTATAATTACACCAATTAAAGAAGAAATTTTATATAGAGGTATTTTGTATCGATTTTTTGAAAAGAAATATAGTTTTCTAATTGGTATCATTATTTCTTCCTTTATCTTTGGGATTCTTCATGGTGGTTTTCCAGTTACGGCAATGATTATGGGGATTGTATTTGCTATGTTATATAAGAAAACACAATCTATTTTACCTAGCATCATTTTACATATTGTATGGAACCTACTTGTGAGTATAAGTATGATTGTTTCTTTATAAAATTGAATGAATATTTAGCATAAAAGATGAATGGCCTAGCTATTCATCTTTTATTTTGTTTATATGTGGGAAAAGTTGATGAATACAATCCAAAAAGAACCAAATACTAATGATGAATGAACAAAGAAAGGCGGGTATGTTATATGCAAAACTTAACAGAGCTTGAAGTAGAAAATTTACGTCATTTAATTGGTGGACACGCAACAATTATTAACAAGTTGGAGCAGTATGCACAGACGTGTACAGATCCACAACTGAAACAAATGCTACAAAAAGATGCGCAAGATGCACGAAATACGAAACAGCAATTAATGACTTTCCTAGGATAGGAGGAAGCGGAAAATGAATGAAAAAGATATGGTAAATGATTATTTAGCAGGATTAAATGCAAGTTTAACAAGCTATGCAAATTATATTGCTCAGTCTGATAATGAACAGTTACATCAAACGTTAATTCAAATTCGTAATCAAGACGAGGCGCGCCAACGTAATATGTATGAGTATGCAAAGCAAAAGAGTTATTACAAACCGGCAGCACCTGCTAATCCAATGATTGTACAGCAATTAAAAAGTCAATTAAGTGCGGAATAACAGGAAAAAGAAGACGAGCGAATTTATTCGCTCGTTTTCTTTTTGTATATGTCAATAAATACATAATAAATATTTTTCCAGTTGTAACAAATATGACGAAAATGGAATATAACAATTCACAAAAAGGACAAAAACTTTGTTCAATATTTCACAAAGTATCCATGGTTTCTATCGTGAGAACCTCTATAATTAGGATTGTAAAGAACAAAAGAAATAGATTATATGATCAATTAGGAGAGATTGCTATGAAAAGACATACAAGAAAAATTGCAATTATCGGTACTGGATTAGTTGGATCAAGTTGTGCGTATTCTATTGTGAATCAAGGTATTTGCGAAGAGCTATTATTAATTGATATAAATCATGAACGTGCAGTTGGGGAAGCAATGGATTTATCACATTGCATTAACTTTACAAATACAAGAACAAAAGTATATGCAGGAAGCTATGAAGACTGCAAAGATATGGACATTGTTATTATTACAGCAGGGCCAGCACCAAAACCTGGACAAAGTCGCTTAGATACTTTAGGAGCGAGTGCGAAGATTATGGAAAGTGTTGTTGGTGGTGTAATGGCAAGTGGATTTGATGGTATTTTCTTACTTGCATCGAACCCAGTTGATATTATTACATATCAAGTGTGGAAATTATCTGGATTACCTAGAAATCGCGTAATCGGTACTGGTACATCACTAGATTCTTCTCGCTTAAGAACAATTTTATCTGAAATGCTACATGTAGATCCTCGTAGTATTCATGGGTATTCATTAGGAGAACATGGTGATTCTCAAATGGTTGCTTGGTCTCATGTAACTGTTGGTGGAAAGCCAATTCTGCAAATTTTAGAAGAACAAAAAGAACGATTTGGTGAAATAGATTTAGATGAAATTGTTGAGAAGACTGCAAAAGCTGGCTGGGAAATTTATAAACGTAAAGGAACTACTTATTACGGGATTGGAAATTCTCTAGCATATATTGCGAGTTCAATCTTTAATGATGATCACCGTGTCATTGCTGTATCAGCCATTTTAGATGGTGAGTACGGTGAATATGATATTTGTACAGGAGTACCAGCTATTATTACTAGAGACGGTATAAGAGAAGTTGTAGAACTCAATTTAACAGAGGATGAAGAATCTCGATTCGCAAAATCAAACGATATTTTACGTGATTATATGAAAACAATTGGTTACTAACTTATAGGAGAAGGTGAAACAAATGAAGGAATATATAATGTCTCGTGTATTTAAAGCATCTGCTGGAATCGCACAAGGTATTTTCGTATCCCTCGGAATTGGTTTACTGATCGAAAATATAGGAAGAATTGTTGATATACCATTACTTATTACAATCGGAGTTGTTGCAAAATCACTAATGGCACCGGCAATTGGTGCCGGCATTGCTTTTATGCTCGGTGCAAACGGTCTTGTAATCTTCTCGGCGATGGTAGCCGGAGCGATTGGTGCCGGATCCATTTCAATTACTGAAGCTGGTCTAATTATTAAAACAGGTGAGCCAATCGGTGCATTATTAACAGCAACTTTAGCTGTATATATTGGTAAACGTTTAAGTGGAAAAACTGCGTTAGATATGATGCTCGTTCCATTTGCGGCCATATTAGGTTCTGGTTTAGTAGGCATTTGGTTATCTCATAATATTACTCCTGTTTTAAATGCAGTTGGAGCGTTTATTAAAGATAGCTCAGCTGGTAGCCCATTCATCGCTTCTATCGTCATTGCAGTAGTTTGGGGACTATTACTTATCTCTCCAGCTTCATCAGCTGCGTTAGCAATTGCACTTAGCTTAGACGGTGTTGCAGGTGGTGCTGCTCTTGCCGGCTGCGTTGCTCAGTTTATCGGATTCTCTGTCATCTCAGCGAAAGAAAACAATTTAGGTGGCATATTAGCTCAAGCACTTTGTACTCCGAAAGTACAATTGCCAAATATCACTAAAAATCCAATGATTCTCGTCCCAACTGTCGTCGCCAGTGCTATAGTCGGTCCAGTATCAGCATTAATTTTCCAACTGGAAGCAGGAAAGGAAATTGCAGGTCTTGGATTAAGTTCTCTTATCGCACCAATTAATTTAATTTCCAGCCAAGGATGGGAAGTTCTCCCGGCGATGGTAATTACTTATATCGTCATTCCAGTAGCTGTTTCTTATATACTTTACATTGCTCTTAAAAAAGCAGGTCGTATTCATTCTGGTGATATGACTGTACCGCAATCTTAAATTGAAAATCTCCTTAATAATAGATAAAAGCAGACTGAAGCCACAGTCTGCTTTTTTGTCATGCTACATTCTATGATTTTGTTTTACTGGAACTCTTATTGGTTCTTTGGCCAATAAGAGCTGAACGCCGAAGTAAAGTATACTTGCAAGCGTCATTCCAGAAACGGCATCTACAAAGGCATGCTGCTTCGTAAATAGCGTTGATAAAATAATAAGTGTACCGAAGAAAGTAAGGATGTAATATTCAAAAACATGCTGTTCTCTACGCTTAAAGGCAGCTAACATAATTACAAATGTAGTAAGAACGTGAATGCTAGGGAAACAGTTTACTGGCTGGTCGATACTATAAATATAGCGAACTAGTTCAGAAAATACATCTGTTCCAACGACAGTCGGACGTGGTACAGTTGTTTGCCAAAAATAATAAATAGAAAAACAAGCAAGCTTTCCAAAAATAACACTACTTAAAGTAACATAATATTGCTTTCGGTCAGCGAAGCAGTAATAAATAAGTGCGCCGTATAAGTATGGAAACCAAAGTAAATAAGGAATAATAAATGCTTTTACAAATGGAATCCAATCATCCACTACAGTTGTAACGTCTACTGCGTGAACAGTCGATTTATTTAATACGTCGTAAAGGGGACTTACGAGCACGAGTAGAAGTATATAACTTAACGGAAGAAAAGATGAAAGTTTAAATTTCTTCATGTTGATCTCCTATGTTTAGTAATGTAAGTAAATTCAATTGATTATAATATAGAAACGTGAATTGGGCTATCGATTTTACTTACATTTTCTTGAATTAACCTTACGTTTTTGTCACTTGACTAAAAAGAAGGGGAGGGTGCTAAATGAAGCGTTTATCGTATTTCTTATTTTTTATATTGATATGCCTAGTCGGTGCTGGGTGTGCAAAGGATAAAGAAGGAGAGAAATTAGAATATAACGGAAGAGCACTCGTAATTGGAGTTGTTGGAGAAAAACCGAAAGATACGTTTAGGAATATAAAGTTTGAGGAAATGAAGTTAGAGGAACTGGAAAAGAAATCTAAGGAAGTAGATGGTTTTCTAATAATGAAAGATCACTTTCAAGAAGCCTCAACAGAGCAATATAAAAATGTATTTTCATCACTAAAGAAACCAGTGTTTTTTATCGGTTTACAAGATAAATCATATTCGATTTTTATTACAAAAGGGATAGAGTATAACAGTGCCCGAAAAGATGTAAATGCTATGTATACGCAAGGGTTTGCGAATATCGGAAGTGGTGAAGGACAACAATGGGCAATTGGTTTATCGAATGGTGGAAATACAGAAGAAAGTATTCATAATATGTATATCGTCGTATTTCAAACAATTGCAGATTATTTAAATAGATAATGAAGGAGCCTACAAAAGAGGCTTCTTATTTTTTTAATCAAACGTTTGTTTAAGCTGTATGTTCGGTAGGAAGAAACCGATGTAACTCAAGGGTTAACAAAGAAAAATAGAGAATTAATCAAACGTTTGTTTAAGCTGTATGTTCGGTAGAAAGAAACTCCTGTAGTTCAAAGGTTAAGAAAGAAAATGGAGAATTAATCAAACGCTTGTTTAAGATATATGTTTGGTGCAGAATCTAAAAAATTTATATATTTATTTTTTTCTTAACAAATGGCGGAAAAATAAGAAAAATTCGCAGGATTATTAAAAATTATCACGAAATAAGTAAAAGTTTAGCGAATAATGGTTTGAAATAATAAAACGTTTTCTATATGATAAAGGTAAAGGTTAGTAAAAAAGTAGGTGAATTTATGACAGTAACATTTTATTCATATCCAAAGTGTGGCACATGTCAAAAGGCAAAGAAATGGTTTGAGGCAAACGATGTAGCATATGAGATGATTCATATTGTTGAAAATCCACCATCAAAAGAAGATTTACGTAATTTACATGAAAAAAGTGAATTACCATTAAAAAAATTCTTTAATACAAGTGGAATGCGTTACCGTGAACTTGGTCTAAAAGATAAGTTGAAAGATGCAAGCGAAGACGAAATGTATGAGCTTTTAGCATCTGATGGCATGTTGATTAAACGTCCAATTGTAACAGATGGAACGAATGTAACACTTGGTTTTAACGAAGAGCAGTTTGAAAGTGTGTGGAAAAAGTACCAATAAGGTATTTTTACATAATTAATACATTCACTGGAGGTACAGTCATGAGCATTCCAAATAATTTACGTTACTCTGAAGAACACGAATGGGTAAAAACTGAAGGTAATGAAGTTGTTATCGGTATCACTCACTTTGCACAAGGTGAGCTAGGCGATATCGTATTCGTTGAACTTCCTGAAGTAGGTGCAACAATCGAAGCTAACGAGCCATTCGGAAGCGTAGAATCTGTTAAAACAGTTTCTGAGTTATACGCACCTGTAAGCGGTAAAGTTGTAGCAGTAAACGAAGAATTAAGTGACCAACCAGAACTTGTTAACGAATCTCCATACGAGGGTGCATGGATGGTTAAAGTTGAACTTTCTGATGCAAGCCAAGTTGAGAAGTTATTAACTGCAGAAAAATATGCAGAAATGACAAACCAAGACTAATTATAGTCGACTAAAGGACAGCCTTTGTGCTGTCCTTTTTTATTTTTTGTGAAATAATGAAATTCAAGTTATATGTAAATAAATAAGCTATTATGAGAAAAACTGTTTTGTGGTAAGGTTTCATAAGTCTTCACAATCTGAATGAGCCGCTTGCGCTTTTCATTGTCTAGCTCCAGCGGCTAGATTGTTCGGTGGCTTCGCTTCTTCCTGCAAGGCCAAAAGCGCCTTTACGTCAGAAGCTCCATCCCCCTCACAATCTAAACGAGCCGCTTGCGCTTTTCTTTTGCAAAAATAAACAGGAAACAACATGAAAATAACGAATATACTATATACTAAGTTCAAGGTTATATAGTATATGGTGATCGGGTGATGACATATGATTTATGTAGAAAAAGTCATTATTGTAGAAGGTACATCAGATAGAAGAAAGATTGAATCTATTATTCGTGAACCGGTGGAAATTGTTTGTACAAATGGTACAATTGGTTTGTCGAAAATGGATGAGCTCGTTGATCAGTTTTTTGATAAGGAAGTGTATGTGCTAGTGGATGCTGATGATGCTGGAGAAAAGTTAAGGAAACAATTTCGAAAAGAATTCCCGCAAGCCGAGCATATCTATATTGATCGCTCGTACCGAGAAGTGGCAACTGCGCCATCTACACACTTAGCAAATGTATTATGGGGAGCCGACATTGACGTTTATACAGAATATTTACGGTAAGGAATGATAGAAGTGATTGATTGGACAGGAGCCGAAGCTACAGCCCTAATAGAGAACGAAGAAAAAACAGTATTATATGTATATACTCCAATGTGTGGAACATGCCAATTAGCAAAAAAGATGTTAACAGTCGTTGAGATGACAATTGAAGGCCTCAAAATTGGGATGTTAGATTTAAATTATGCTCCGCATTTAGCGAAAGAGTACGGGATTGAAAGTGTACCTTGTTTACTTGTTTTTGAAAATGGGACACTGATGAAGAAGATATACGCATTTCATTCGGTTGAATATTTATATACGGAATTAAAGTAGGCGGCAAAATTTTTGCCGCCTCGACATATTTCTTGGGAAATATGTCGAGATGCAGGGTGGATACAGTATTTGTCGAGCGAAAATAACAGGATTGCTCTTTAGTGAGAGGGAATGGTATGTAATAGAAAGTGATATGAAGGATGTGATTTAGGGTGAGATTATATTCTTTGCTTCAATCATTTGTAAATTACGCTAATGCTCAATATCATTTAGAACCGCTTTTAAGACAAGAAGAAAAAACTGTTAATTTTCGCTTTGGAGATGAAAGTTGTTCGTTACAAATTTCAAGAGATTATATAGAGCTGGTACATGAAGAAAGAGGAACGGAACAAATCATTTGCTTAGATGAAAAGGATATAGAACAATTGGTGAATGGAAATGTACGATTGCAAATGCTAATGAATGATGGACGTGTACAATATTCGGGAACGTACCGAACGATGTTATTAGTGGAATCGATGTTTCATATATGTAAACCGATGTCAGTAGGTGCTTAAAATTCTGAAGTTTCATTTTTTGCGAAAATTTCTGTTGACATGGTGAGTGTATATTGATACAATTCAAGTCATAAAATATAGACAATTTCATAAATTTCAAATCAGACGAAAATTGAATCTGATTTCTCTTATCAAGAGAGGTGGAGGGACTGTGCCCTGTGAAGCCCGGCAACCGTCAACTTATGTTGAAATGGTGCCAATTCCTGCAAAGCAAATGCTTTGAGAGATGAGAGAGAGGGATAATGTTGTTATATACGCATAAAAACCTTTCTGCTTCTCTAAAGCAGAAAGGTTTTTTTATTGTTTGAATGTGGAGGACATTCAAATAATAAAAGTAATGATAACAGTGGACTACACGCATTAAAAATAAAAAAATTGCGGAGTCGACCTAAACAAAAAAGGGGTGAACATCATGATTCTATTAGAGAACGTAAAGAAAATATATAAGGCGAAAAGCGGTGATGTCACTGCTGTAGATAATGCCAATTTAAAAATAGATAAAGGTGAAATATTTGGTGTTATCGGATATAGTGGCGCTGGAAAAAGTTCTTTAATTAGATTGTTCAATCAGTTGGAGAAACCAACTTCTGGCCAAATTACAATTGCAAATCGTGTCATTTCAGCAATTACAGGAAGCGAACTTCGTAAGGCAAGGCAAGAAATCGGAATGATTTTTCAGCACTTCAACTTACTTTGGTCACGAACTGTACGTGAAAATATAGAGTTTCCACTTGAAATTGCAGGTGTTGATAAAGCGAAGAGAAGAAAACGTGTTGATGAATTAATTCATCTTGTTGGATTAGAAGGAAGAGGAGACGCGTACCCATCTCAGCTGAGCGGGGGACAAAAGCAACGCGTTGGGATTGCAAGAGCATTAGCTAACAATCCACAAGTGCTTTTATGTGACGAAGCAACGTCAGCTCTTGATCCGGAAACGACAGATCAAATTTTGGATTTACTATTAGACATTAATAAGCGCCTTGGTTTAACAATTGTACTCATTACACATGAGATGCACGTAATTCGAAAGATTTGTAATCGTGTTGCGGTAATGGAGAAAGGAAAGATTGTAGAAACAGGTCCAGTACTTGATGTATTCCGTAATCCGAAGCAAGATATTACGAAACGATTTGTACAGCAGTTAACGGATTCTGAAGATACAAATGAAACGATTGAATGTTTAATTGAAAAATATCCAGATGGAAAAGTAATTCGTTTGCAGTTTATCGGTGAGGCTGTAGAAAGACCAGTGCTTCAACGATTGATGCAACGCAGTGACATAGAAGTTAGCATTTTGCAAGGAAATATCGCACAAACGAATAACGGTTCTTACGGTAGTTTAGTTGTTCATTTAAATGGTGAGGAAACAGCGATCCTGCAAGCAATAGAAGGAATTCATCAAGATCAAGTAGAGCTGGAGGTGATTGCACATGGATAAGTTACTCACAAATGTTGATTGGAATCAAATGTTAGAAGCAACTGGTGAAACGTTATATATGACGGCAATCGCAGCTCTTGCGACATTTGTTTTAGGACTCATTTTAGGATTGTTACTCTTCATGACAGCAAAAGATAATTTATGGGAAAACAAATCAATTAATACGGTGATTGGAGCATTCGTAAATATATTCCGTTCTATACCATTCATCATTTTAATTATTTTATTAATCCCATTCACAAAGATTCTTCTTGGAACAATTCTTGGAGCAAGTGCAGCTTTGCCGGCTTTAATTATTGGAGCGGCACCATTCTACGCGAGAATGGTTGAAATCGCACTTCGCGAAATTGATAAAGGTGTAATTGAAGCTTCAAAAGCAATGGGAGCAAAAACAAGCACAATTATTTTGAAAGTGTTAATTCCAGAATCGTTACCAGCATTAGTATCTGGTATTACGGTTACGACAATTGCTTTAGTAGGCTATACAGCAATGGCAGGAGTTGTTGGTGCTGGTGGCCTTGGAACACTTGCTTACTTAGAAGGATTCCAAAGAGGGAATAACGATGTAACAATCGTTGCGACAATTTGTGTATTACTAGTTGTATTTTTCATTCAGTGGATTGGTGATAGTTTAACGACTCGAATAGATAAACGATAATGAAAAACGGGAGGATGTTTCAAATGAAAAAATTATTACTTACGGCACTTATTTCAACTTCAATTTTTGGATTAGCTGCTTGTGGCGGGAAAGATAAAGATGAAAAGAAACTTGTTGTTGGTGCTTCTAACGTACCGCACGCTGTTATTTTAGAAAAGGCAAAACCGTTACTTGAGAAAAAAGGAATTGAATTAGAAATTAAAAAATTCCAAGACTACGTATTACCAAATAAATCGTTAGCGGATAAGGAATTAGATGCAAACTACTTCCAGCATATTCCGTATTTAGAAAAAGAAATTAAAGATAAAAAGTATGACTTTGAAGTAGCAGGAAAGATTCATTTAGAACCAATTGGTGTGTACTCTCAAAAGTATAAGAGTTTAAAAGAGCTTCCAGATGGTGCGACAATTATTATGAGTAATTCAGTTGCTGACCACGGACGTGGTTTAGCAATTTTACAAAAAGAAGGTATTTTAAAAATTAAAGACGGAATAGATCCAGTTAAAGCAACTACAAAAGATATTGCAGATAATCCGAAAAATCTAAAATTCAAAACGGATATCGAGCCTGGTTTATTGCCACAAGTGTATAACAATAAAGAAGGCGACGCTGTTTTAATTAACTCTAACTATGCAATTGATGCAAAGTTAAATCCGGAAAAAGATGCAATTGCAATTGAAGGAAATGATTCACCATACGCAAACATAGTAGCTGTTCGTAAAGGCGATAAAGATAAGAAAGAGATTAAAGCTCTTGTAGAAGTATTGCATTCTAAAGAAATTGAAGACTTCATTAATAAAGAATATAAAGGGGCAGTTGTTCCTGTAAAAGAATAATTGCTGAAAAGGGCTGGTGTATGCCGGCTCTTTTTATAACTACATAACCATTGGGGAGAAGGGGAAATCATATGAAAAAGGTTCTACTGTCAGTTGTTACAGCGTTGTCTGTATTTACATTAGTTGCTTGCGGGAGCAAAGAGGAGAATAAGCTTGTTGTGGGAGCTTCTAACGTGCCACACGCTGTTATTTTAGAAAAGGCACAGCCGATATTAGAGAAAAAAGGCATTAAGTTAGAGATTAAAAAGTTCCAGGATTATGTACTGCCAAATAAAGCGTTAGCGGATAAAGAAATTGATGCGAACTACTTCCAGCATATTCCTTACTTAGATAAAGAAATTCAAGAAAAGGGATATAAAATTGTAAACGCAGGAAAAATCCATTTAGAGCCAATGGGTATTTATTCTAAGAAATATAAAAGCTTAAAAGACTTACCAGATGGCGGGACAGTGATTATGAGTAATAACGTAGCGGAGCGTGGCCGCATGCTAGCGCTGTTACAAAAAGGCGGCGTTATTAAATTAAAAGACGGAGTAGATGTTGTTAAAGCAACAGTAAAAGATGTTGTAGAAAACCCGAAAAACTTAAAATTTAAAACAGATGTTGAACCTGGACTTTCACCGAAATTGTATGAAAATAATGAGGGAGATGCTTTATTTATTAATTCAAACTATGCAATTGATGCAAAATTAAATCCAACAAAGGATGCAATTGCGATTGAAGGATCAGACTCTCCGTATGCAAACATCATTGCAGTTCGTAAAGGTGATGAGAAGAAAAAAGAAATTAAAGAGCTAGTAGAAGTGCTACATTCAAAAGAAATTCAAGATTTTATTAATAAAGAATATAAAGGTGCTGTACTTCCGGTAAGTGAATAAATATAAGGAAAGGGCTGGAAAATTACCAGTCCTTTTTTCTTTATATAAATAAGAAGAAAGGTGTATCATAGAAAGATGTGAAGGAAATACTTATATACATTTGTGAAAAAACGGTTACTTTTTTTCGTCGTTTGCGATATCATTTTATTTGATATAAAATTAGAATGAGAATAAAATGAGAATATGAACGTTTTAGGAATTTTTAAAATGTATATATAGGATTAATGGAGGTATTGAGATGGCTGGTTCTACATTAACGGTTAAAGACTTACACGTATCAATTGATGGCAAAGAAATTTTAAAGGGTGTAAACCTTGAAGTAAAAGGTGGAGAAATCCACGCAATTATGGGACCTAACGGAACAGGTAAATCAACTTTATCTTCTGCAATTATGGGTCACCCAAAGTATGAAGTAACAGAAGGTAGCATCATCATCGACGGTGAAGATGTATTAGAAATGGAAGTAGACGAGCGCGCACAAGCGGGTCTATTCCTAGCAATGCAATATCCAAGTGAAATTAGCGGAGTAACAAACGCTGACTTCTTACGTTCTGCAATTAATGCACGTCGTGAAGAAGGCGATGAAATTTCTCTTATGAAATTTATCCGTACATTAGATAAAAACATGGAATTCCTAGAAATGGATCCAGAAATGGCACAACGTTACTTAAACGAAGGTTTCTCTGGTGGAGAGAAAAAACGTAACGAAATTCTTCAATTAATGATGATTGAGCCAAAAATCGCAATCTTAGATGAAATTGACTCAGGTCTTGATATCGATGCATTAAAAGTTGTATCTAAAGGTATTAACGAAATGCGCGGCGAAGAGTTCGGTTGCCTAATGATTACGCATTACCAACGTTTATTAAACTACATCACTCCAGACTTCGTTCACGTTATGATGAACGGTCGTATCGTTAAATCTGGTGGCCCTGAGCTTGCACAACGTCTAGAAGCTGAAGGTTACGACTGGATTAAAAAAGAATTAGGTATTGAAGACGAAACAACAGAGCAAGAAGCGTAAGAGAGGAGCATAAACATGACAATCGGTACATTACCTTTCGATCAAGAAACAATCCGTCAACGCGCAAGCGAATTAAACGAAGCAGCTTGGTTGACTGAGTTCCGCTTACAAGCTCTTGCACAAGCAACTGAACTTCCAATGCCAACGCCTGATAAAACGAAAATTGACAAATGGGACTTTATCGGAAAAGGCGACGCTGCTAAGCAAGAGCCTGTAAGTTCTTTAACTGAACTTCCAGAAGCAGTGAAAAACTTAATCGATGAAAATAACAGCGTATTAGTGCAACGTACTGGTACAACTGCATTCGTTTCTTTAGCAGACGAAGCAAAAGAAAAAGGTGTTATTTTTACAGACATCGTAACAGCAGCAACTGAGCACGCTGAACTAGTACAAAAGTACTTAATGAAAGACGGCGTGAAGGTAGACGAGCATCGTCTAACTGCACTTCATGCTGCATTAATCAACGGCGGTGCATTCGTATATGTTCCGAAAAACGTTGTTCTTGAAACTCCGCTTCAAGCTGTATTCTTAGTAGACGGCGAAGAAGCTAACGTATATAATCACGTACTATTCGTAGCTGATGCGAACAGTACTGCAACTTATGTAGAAAACTATGTTGCAAATGAAAATGCTAAAGGTATTGCAAATATCGTGGCAGAAGTAATCGTGGAACAAGGCGCACAAGTGAAATTCGGTGCGGTTGATCTATTAGCAAAAGACGTAACAACTTACGTTAACCGCCGCGGCGTTGTAGGACGCGACGGCCGTATTGATTGGGCTCTAGGCCTTATGAATGACGGAAACACAATTTCAGAGAACGTTACGAACTTAATGGGCGACGGTTCATATGCTGATACGAAAACAGTAACAATTGGCCGTGGTAACCAAACACAAAACTTTACAACTAAAGTTGTTCACTTCGGTAAACACTCTGAAGGTTGGATTTTAAAACACGGTGTACAAAAAGATAGTGCAACATCTATCTTTAACGGAATTGGTAAGATTGAACACGGTGCATCTAAATCAAATGCACAACAATCTTCTCGCGTTCTTATGTTAGATGAAAAAGCACGCGGTGATGCAAACCCAATTCTTTTAATCGACGAAGATGATGTAATGGCAGGTCACGCAGCTTCAGTAGGTCGCGTAGATCCAGTCCAACTATACTACTTGATGAGCCGTGGTATTCCAAAACGCGAAGCAGAACGTTTAGTCATCCATGGATTCTTAGCACCTGTAGTTAATGAGCTTCCAATTGAAGGAGTAAAGGCACAGCTTGTTGAGGTAATTGAAAGGAAAGTTCGCTAATGAATATTCATGAAATACGCAAACAGTTTCCAATTCTTGATCAAAAAGTGAACGGCAAACAACTTGTTTATTTCGATAGTGCAGCAACTTCTCAAAAACCAATTCAAGTCATTGAAACGTTAGAACGTTACTATAAAGAATATAATTCTAACGTGCATCGCGGTGTTCATACGCTCGGTACGAAAGCTACCGACGCGTATGAAGGTGCACGTGAGAAAGTTCGCAAGTTTATTAACGCGAAATCAATGGAAGAGATTATTTTCACACGCGGAACGACAACTGCATTAAATACAGTAGCAGCTAGCTATGGTCTTGAAAATGTAAAAGAGGGCGATGAAATCGTTATTTCTTACATGGAGCACCATAGTAATATCATTCCGTGGCAACAAGTTGCGAAGAAAACTGGTGCAACTTTAAAATATCTTCCGCTTCAACCAGACGGTACAATTTCTTTAGAAGATGTTCGTCAAACAGTTACACCGAATACAAAAATCGTTTCTATTATGCAAGTATCAAACGTACTTGGAACGATTAACCCTGTAAAAGAAATCGGAGCAATTGCACACGAAAATGGCGCAATTATGGTCGTTGATGGTGCACAAAGTACACCTCACATGAAAGTGGATGTACAAGATTTAAACTGTGATTTCTACGCATTATCTGCTCATAAGATGTGCGGACCTACAGGTATCGGCGTATTATATGGTAAAAAAGAATTGCTGAACAATATGGAGCCAATTGAATTTGGCGGTGAAATGATTGATTTCGTAGATTTACAAGAATCTACGTGGAAAGAGCTTCCGTGGAAGTTTGAAGCAGGTACACCGATTATCGGTAATGCAATCGGACTTGGTGCGGCAATTGATTTCCTAGAAGAAATCGGTCTTGATAATATTGAAAAGCATGAGCATGAATTAGCGCAATACGCTTTAGAAAGACTATCAGAAGTAGATGGCGTTACAATTTATGGTCCAAAGCATCGCGCTGGTCTTGTTACATTTAATATTGAAGACGTACATCCTCACGATGTTGCGACTGTATTAGATGTAGAAGGCATTGCAGTTCGCGCAGGACATCACTGTGCACAACCGCTTATGAAGTGGCTAAAAGCTTCTTCAACAGCACGTGCGAGCTTCTATTTATATAATACAAAAGAAGAAATTGATACATTTGTTGAATCGCTAATCAAGACAAAGGAGTATTTCACAAATGTCATTTAATAATTTAGATACGTTATATCGTCAAGTTATTATGGATCATTACAAAAATCCTCGTAACCATGGCGTGTTAGAAGATAGTGTTACCGTTAACTTGAACAATCCAACTTGCGGCGATCGTATTCAACTTACGATGAAAGTAGAAGAAGGTATTGTGCAAGAGGCGAAGTTTGAAGGTGAAGGATGTTCAATCTCAATGTCTTCAGCTTCAATGATGACACAAGCAGTAAAAGGTAAGAAAATTGAAGAAGCACTTCAGCTTTCGAAAATTTTCTCTGACATGATGCTAGGAAAAGAGTACGATGACAGCATCGATTTAGGAGATATTGAAGCATTACAAGGCGTATGCAAGTTCCCTGCACGTATTAAATGTGCAACATTAGCGTGGAAAGCGTTAGAAAAGGGCTTAAACGAAGATAAGTAATGTTAAAGGTTCCTAAAAACGAGGTTATCTAAGGAGGGACACACCAACATGGCGAAGCAACTGCCAGATATCGGCGATTATAAATATGGTTTCAAAGACAAAGACGTTTCGATTTTCCGTGCTGGACGCGGTTTAACAAAAGAAATCGTTGAAGAAATTTCACGTATGAAAGAAGAACCACAGTGGATGTTAGACTTCCGTTTAAAATCACTGGATAAGTTCTACGAAATGCCAATGCCACAATGGGGCGGCGACTTAAACGACTTAGATTTCGATGAAATTACGTACTACGTAAAACCATCTGAGAAATCTGAGAAGTCTTGGGATGAAGTACCTGATGAAATTAAAGCAACATTTGATAAATTAGGTATTCCAGAAGCTGAGCAAAAATATTTAGCTGGTGTATCTGCACAGTACGAATCTGAAGTTGTATACCACAACATGAAAGAAGACCTAGAAGCTCTAGGAATCGTCTTCAAAGATACAGATAGCGCATTAAAAGAGAACGAAGATATTTTCCGTGAGCATTTCGGAAAAGTAATCCCACCAACAGACAACAAATTCTCTGCATTAAACTCTGCAGTTTGGTCTGGTGGATCATTCATCTACGTTCCAAAAGGTGTTAAAGTTGATACACCACTTCAAGCGTATTTCCGTATTAACTCTGAAAATATGGGACAATTCGAGCGTACGCTTATCATCGTAGACGAAGGCGCACACGTACACTACGTAGAAGGTTGTACAGCACCTGTTTACACGACTAACTCACTTCACAGTGCGGTAGTAGAAATCATCATTAAGAAAGATGCATATTGCCGTTATACAACAATCCAAAACTGGGCGAACAACGTATACAACCTAGTTACAAAACGTGCGGTTTGTGAAGAAAACGCAACGATGGAATGGATTGACGGTAACATCGGATCTAAATTAACGATGAAATACCCAGCAGTTATCTTAAAAGGCGAAGGCGCTCGTGGTTTAACATTATCTATCGCGATTGCTGGTAAAGGCCAACACCAAGATGCTGGTGCGAAAATGATTCACTTAGCACCAAACACGTCTTCAACAATCGTTTCTAAATCGATTGCGAAGCATGGTGGTAAAGTAACTTACCGTGGTATCGTACACTTCGGACCAAAAGCGAAAAACTCTCGCTCTAACATCGAGTGTGACACGTTAATCATGGATAACCAATCTACATCTGATACAATTCCTTACAACGAAATCAAAAACGATTACGTTTCACTTGAGCACGAAGCGAAAGTATCGAAAGTATCAGAAGAACAATTATTCTACCTAATGAGCCGCGGTATTTCTGAGCAAGAAGCCACAGAAATGATCGTAATGGGCTTCATCGAGCCATTCACTCGCGAACTTCCAATGGAATACGCAGTTGAAATGAACCGCCTAATCAAGTTTGAGATGGAAGGTTCTATTGGTTAAATAGAAATGCGGAGCCGATTGTTCAGACCCGTTGGCTAAGGTTCTTTCGCACAGAAGATGCTTTTTATCTTCTCGTGCGGAAGGTTCTTAGACATGAAGGTCTAGGAGGCGAAGCTGGACAATATTTAAAAGTGGCAGCGGCTTATTCTAGCCGCTGGAACTGGATAATATATGTATGAAGAAAGCGTCCTGCTGTGCAGGGCGCTTTTTTGTTTTGCGGATTTGTCTTGGCTTGGCTCGGGAGAGGATACCCGGGTGGGTGTTCAGCTAAATATATCAACGATTTTTCAAATATATCGATCATAAACGGGAATATATCAACGATTATTTCAATATATCAACGTTTCGACAAGGAATATCGATTTGTCGACAAGATAAGACAAAAGAAAATCCTCACATACCCCAAACATTTTATAAGAACAGAGAACGACTAGCTTTAAGACAAAGATACTGACAAATCCACTTGAACAACCACCCACTGAATTCTCTATTAAACTTTTTGACAAATCCACCCCTCCCTCCACTATCTGGAATTCTTTCCTGCATTAGCAAAAGTTTCTCATATAAAAAGGACAATCTTTTGCTTTTTCTCACAATGCGAGTACAATGTAAAATAGCAAGAAAAGACGAAAAGTATTTACAGGATTATTGTGTGCGCATAGCGTAAATGGCAGTAAGGAACTGAGAGGAGGTTTTTTCTCTGAATACAAATAAAGAAACAATCATCCACCTTTATCATACAAACGATATACATAGTCATTTTGAAAATTGGCCGCAAATTTCTCGGTTTGTTCTAGGGGAGAAAAAGCGAAGACAGGAAGCGGGAGAGACTGTTTTGACGATTGATATCGGCGATCATGTGGATCGTTTTCATAGTATTTCGGAAGCGACAAATGGGCTTGGGAATACGAAGCTTTTAAATGAGGCGTTATATGATTATGTAACAATCGGAAATAATGAAGGAATTACGTTAGCGAAAGAGCATTTAAATCGGCTCTATGATGATGCTGGATTTGAAGTACTTGTTGCAAATTTATTTGAAAAAGAAGGTGTACGTCCATCATGGGCAAAGCCTTATAAATTACATACAACGACAGATGGGATTACGATTGCTTTTATCGGGTTAACTGTTGCGTATCCAGAGTTTTATCAAATGCTCGATTGGCATATTGAAGATCCGCTTATCCATTTAGAGTCTATTTTAGAAGAAGTGAGAGATGAGGCTCATATAACAGTTGTCCTTTCTCACCTTGGAAAAAGTATGGATGAGTATATGGCAGAGCATTATGATATAGATGTTATTTTAGGGGCACATACGCATCATTTATTTGAGCGTGGTGTTCTAATGAATAATACTTTACTTTGTTGCTGTGAAAAGTGGGGACGTTACGTTGGGCACGTGCAGCTTACTGTGGATAAAGAGACGAAGAAGCTGTTGAAAAAGGACGGTAGAGCGATTAAGACGGAACGGTTAGGTGCTTATAGCGAGCCGTTATCCACAATTGAAATACTGCAGGAAGAAAGTAAGCATATAATGGCAGAGCCTGTCGTTCATTTAAAAGAGTCATTACAGGTTGATTGGTTTCATGAGACGCCGTTTTCTCATATGTTAGCAAGTGCGCTGAAAACATGGTGCGGTGCAGAAATTGGCATGGTGAATGCTGGTGTACTTCTTGAAGGGTTAGAAGAGGGTGTCGTAACGCGCGGAGATATTCACAGAATTTGTCCACATCCAATTAATCCGTGTGCTTTGAAAGTTCCAGGAAAGATATTAAGAGAAGTTATTTTGAAAGCACGTAAGCCGAATATGGAGAATCTTGAGGTGAAAGGATTCGGATTTCGTGGGAAAGTGATGGGGAAAATGATTTACGCGGGTGTAGAAGTAATTCCAGATACGATTCCTGGGAATAAAATTTTACTCGAAGATGTATTAATTAACGGGGAATCGCTGGAATTAGATCGTATATATACAGTAGGAACAATTGATATGTTTACATTTGGCTACTTATACCCAGAGCTATCCACACTTTCTGACAAACAATATTATATGCCAGAACTACTTAGAGATGTGTTAACAGATATGTTAATAACTTATACATCTTCCGTTAAACTATAGGCTAGTTAACTTGTAACACTCATTTTTCTCTTGTCATACAGATAAGAAAGAGAGGAGTGTGAACTATGGTTAATGTGGAGCCAATTATAATTGATAATTATACGTTTATTGCGGTTAGCGTGAAACTTCCAAAGACAAATTTGCTAGCTGTAATGAGCGATAAAGGATATATTATGTGTGGTGCATTAGATGTAGGTCTTTTAAATGAGAAGTTAGGTGATCGAGGAATTATTGCTGGCCGTGCGGTTGGTGTAAGAACGATTGAACAACTTCTTGAAGCGCCGCTAGAATCGGTAACGACTGGAGCTGAAGCATTAGGCATTCCAGCAGGAACGATTGGAAAAGAAGCATTATTAAAAATGAGATAAGCATATATCGTCCCTCCTTCTTGCATAGAAATGATATAAGAAGGAGGTTTTTTTATGAGTATATTTCGCTCGAAAAACTCGCGGTTTCGAAGGGGACCTATTGCCTTTCGGTATATACTGCTTATGTCGTTTATTCTTTTTGTTATATTACTTACACAAGGGTTGTGGATTGTGAATAATAGTATTCAGCCGACCTTAATTAAATATGGGGAAGTAGAGACACATAAAATGGCGACAGCAATTATGACGAAGGCGGTAAAGGATAGAATTAATGAAGGATTCGATGTCGATTCATTAATGAAAGTACAGAATGATAAAAACGGAAAAGTATCCACAATTAATTTAAATACGAAGCAAGTAAATGAAATCGTAACGTCAACGACCACGTACATAGAAAAATATTTGCAACAAGTAGAACAAGGGAAGTTGAAGGAGCTAGGTATTTCTGAAAAAAACGGGGCGACTATGGCAGTTCCTTTTGGACGTGTAACTGATAATGCACTTCTTGGTAATATAGGACCAGATATTCCGATTCATTTCACGCCAATTGGGCATGTGAATACAGATATTAAACAAAAAATTGAGCCGCATGGGATTAATACTACAGCAATTCAAATTGTTATGGAAATGGAAGTAACATTGCAAGTAATTATTCCATTTCATACGAAAGAGATAACGGTGAAACAAAATGTTCCGATTGCGACGCGTATCGTTCAAGGGGAAGTGCCTACGTATTATGGAAGTGGAAGTGTTGCTGTACCTGATAAAAAGAAAACAGATAGTTAGTTGTAAATACAGTGAAACCCGGCTCAGCCAGGCTTTTAATGGATAAAAAATAACCGTAGCAATGCAGCTACGGTTATCTTTTTGTATTTGCTCGTTCTTTGCGTTCCCAAAGGCTTAAATGCATGTATGGATCGAAGGCCCATTCTGTATAGCCATTGTCTTTATATATGCCAAAATGTAAGTGGGGTGGGAATTTTCCGGCTGTACCAGGAGGTCCATAACCAGTGCTACCAACAAATCCGATTACTTTCCCTGGCTCAACAATTTGTCCAAGCTGTATTTCTTTTGAGAACCCGCCTAAATGAGCGTAATAATGGTAATTGTTATGAAGGTCGCGAATACCAATGCGCCATCCACCAAGGCGGTTCCAACCTTTCGTTTCAATAATGCCATAGCAAGTCGATCTTACTGGCACTCCATATCCGGCGAAAATATCGGTTCCTTCATGAATTCGTCTTCCGCCAAAACTTCTTCCAGCGCCGAAAGTACTACGGTAGCTATGGTCACTACGAATCGGGAGAGGAAAAGCATTTCCTTCTAAATTAATACGTCCATAATGTTTATAAATTTGGGCGTACTCGCTAATTAAATCAACTGTTTTTGCACGTCTATAATATTCCCAAAGCATAATTTTAATACGGTCTTCTGACGTTCCTTGTTTCCTTAAAATAGTCGCTGCGGTATGCAGAAGATCACGGTCGCTATTTGCATTTGCAAATCCATCTTTGTCACCATCTAAACCTATTCCGCCAAATAGAGAAATTGTATGGGGGAGAGTATCGTTACTATTAATAGGTCCAGCCCATATTTCTGGTTTGAAATAAAGGGAAATGATGGCATCTGGTTTTTTCGGAATATCTTTTCTTACGCTCCGTATATTTCTTTCATATTGATCCATTGCAGCTAAGTAATACCATGGAATGCCTGAAGACTGCTCGGTTTCTTTATATAGTGCCATGCGCTTTTCGTATATGCTTTGCTGATTATCTTCACCGTAAGCGATGTTTTGGTGGAGAAGAAAACAAATAGAAAGCAAAAGAGAAATTTTTCGAAGCATGAAATAGACTCCTTTCACAACATCACTCTTTTTAGTGTGGGATATACGGAGTATTTCATTATAGGGAACGATTGGAAAAAATCTTAGAATCTTCATTTGAGCAAATCGCTTTCATACGTTAGAATAGATATGTTACATTGAAAGAAGCGAACACGGTAAACTATTTCATATTGTGCGGAGTTGATAACCATGACAAAACAAACAGAATATAAGCGCAAGCCCGAATGGTTGAAAATTAAGTTAAACACGAATGAAAACTATACAGGCTTAAAGAAAATGATGCGTTCTAAGAATCTTCATACCGTTTGTGAAGAGGCAAAATGTCCGAATATTCATGAATGCTGGGCTGTAAGAAAAACAGCAACATTTATGATTTTAGGTGCGGTTTGTACACGTGCTTGTCGTTTTTGTGCGGTTAAAACAGGCTTACCAACTGAGCTTGATTTACAAGAACCAGAACGCGTAGCAGATTCAGTAGTACAAATGGGCTTAAAGCACGTTGTTATAACAGCGGTTGCACGTGATGATTTAAAGGACGGGGGAGCAGCTGTTTTTGCTGAAACAGTACGCGCAGTACGTCGTAAAAACCCATTCACGTCTATCGAAGTATTACCATCTGATATGGGTGGAGTAGAAGAAAACTTAAAAATGTTAATGGATGCAAAACCAGATATTTTGAACCATAACATTGAAACAGTACGTCGATTATCTGACCGAGTTCGCGCTAGAGCAAAATATGAACGTTCATTAGAGTTTTTACGTCGAGCGAAAGAAATGCAGCCTGATATTCCAACTAAATCGAGCATTATGGTGGGCTTAGGTGAAACGAGAGAAGATTTAATTGAAGCAATGGATGACTTACGTGCAAACAATGTGGATATTTTAACTCTTGGGCAATACCTACAACCATCTAAGAAGCATTTACCAGTTCTTAAATATTACCCACCAGCAGAATTTGCAGAGCTTAAAGAAATTGCACTTAGCAAAGGATTTAGCCACTGTGAAGCTGGCCCACTTGTGCGTTCTTCTTACCATGCGGACGAGCAAGTACGTTCTGCAAAAGAAAAAACAGCAGAAGCTAAATAATGAAAAAAAGAGAGCTAATGATTAGCTCTCTTTTTGTTTGTACTCTAAAACGGTATTTGGACATGTTAATAAAATCTTTTTTAATTCTTCTGTGGATAATTCAATTGTAAATTCAGGAACACCAGGTGTAATTAAAATTTTATCGTACGTATAAATAGCGTTATCCACAATAATTGTTACATCGTGTGAATATCCGAAAGGAGCCACACATCCCGGCGTACAACCAGTTTTGTCTCGCAGTTCATCAGGAGAACAGAGAGATAAGCGTTCTCCTGATAGTTCTTTCATCTCGCCCCGGTTGAGCCTTGTGCCCTCTAACGTAAAAAATACGTAATAATCTCCAGACTTTGATTTTAAAAATAAGCTTTTACTTGGAGTGCCTTGTAAGCCAAGTCTCTCACGTACGATCCGATCGGTCTCATAATCGAGTACTGGTTCGTGTTCGAATTTTTCATAAGAAACATTTGTTTTATGTAGTAAAGCAAGTACGTCTTCGTACATATGAAATGATACCCCTTTCTATTGTTAGAACAGTCTCTTCTCGTGGCGTCAACTGAATGTTTTGGAAAGGGATATTACTTGGACGATGCTTCCCATAAGCGTTTTATGATACATTGTTCGTCGATTGTAATTTCGTAAATATCAGGATTCGTTAAAGTTCTCCATTCATTAAAGCCAATCGTATGATCAAAATGCTTTAAAATGAGTGTAAGTAAATTGCCATGTGTAACAAGTAGTGTTGTCGTATGGTTTAATTGTAAAACGTCTTGAATAAGCGATAGGGCCCGGTCTGTTGCTTGTTTTGTTGACTCTCCGCCTGAAAAGGCAATATCTATATTTGTAAAAGTAGATTCTAGTTTTTGCATCCAATCATCCATTGGAATGTTGCTCAATATGCGTTCAGTTAATCGTTCATCTTCTTGGATAGATAAGTTAGC
Organism: Bacillus sp. AR4-2; assembly: GCF_008274865.1. Taxonomy (NCBI): domain Bacteria; kingdom Bacillati; phylum Bacillota; class Bacilli; order Caryophanales; family Bacillaceae; genus Bacillus; species Bacillus sp. AR4-2. The sequence continues at coordinate 4,722,934 of NZ_CP031062.1, read as the reverse complement.
TTGGAGCGCATAGGGCCGAATGGAATCGATAGCTCGGACAAATGGGCTTGAAATAATATGATCGATTTGTAGATGATTTTCTAAGAGGAATGTAGCAAGGGTGTTAGCTTGGTCTTTTCCATCGGTCGTTAATTCATCATCACGTTTTTGCCCAATTGCTGAACAATGTCGTATTACAATAATTTTCTTCATAATTCATCCCCATCTTTCAAGTTGACGCTATATACTTCGACAAATGTAGAAATAATTCCTTTTTATTGGAAACAGCATATTGATTTAAATATGTGGAAAAGTAATGTGGATAATGAACATTTGAGGTGCAATGATGAAAAAAATGATATGTATCGTATTCATTATTTGTTTTCTTGCGCAATTGTCCACAACATATGCAGAATCCAACCGAAAACTAAATTATCCAAGCAATAAAAATAAGTCATTTGTGAGTGAGGATGTTTTTTATAAACAGTTAGATAAGAAAATCTATAAAGAGTACAAAAATGCAGCATATAGTGTTCGTAAAAAAATTTCATTTAAAGAAGTGGCTGATGAGGAATTTTCTTTCCTGCAAAAAACAGCTGTCGGTTGTCGAAGTAGAGTGGTGCTTCAAGATTTTTTTGTTCACCCTGATCGCCAAGTTTATTTTTTCGCTTCTTTTACTCAAAATGAAGTAGAAGAGTTCCATAAGTACATCGTTATAGATGCAGAAACAAAGAGGGAGCTGCAAGAAGGAAAAAGCTATCACCATTGCGACAATCCATAAAAAATAACCCACCAATCGGTGGGTTATTTTTTACTCCGGCACACTCATTAATTTCGCTTTCATCTTGCGAATAAGAACGACAGCCCCAATTGTGAAGAGAAGGGTAATTCCTTCGGCAACAAAGATATTGATTGTTTTTGTTTGGTAAAGTGCCGCGAAAAAGTCTACAAATGCGTGGAATAGTATAGCGTATACTAGGAAGATATATTTCTTCTGTTTGACTGCGTATAAAACAAGCATTGTAAAGGCGATTTGAAGCACGAGTGCCATAATTCTTTCTAAGCTACCAAGGAAGTATAAGTAGGCAGGTTGCTGAATTAACATGTCCTGTAAAATGCTAAGCTCGGGTTTTTGTTCAATCAGTCGAGCGAAGCTACCATCGTTAATAGAATTAGCAAAGATTAATGCTTGTAATGCAGAAAAACCGCCAATTAAAATAGATTCAATTCCGCCGTGACCAATTCCATAAGCGAAGCCATCTTTATATTCTAGATATTTTTTTAGTAAGAAGAAGAAGGCAACGAAGCGTCCTAATTCTTCAAAAATACCAGCAGTCAATCCGCCATAAATTGCGAAGACAAACGGATTTTCTAAAAATGGAGCGATTGTTGGATTACCGCGCATAAATAGGTGGAATGGTGTTTCAAGAATTTGGGTGAATCCAATAAAGATAAGAACACCAACGCCGACCACTTTCCAATTCATATTATATTTTTTACGGAAATAAACGAGTACGATAATTGGGACCAGAATCGAGACAATAAGTTGAAAAATGATGCTGGCAATTACAGTATTTGAAACCATACTTTCACCGCTTTCTAATATATGTACATATCTATTATGCATGAAATATGGGAGAGATGAAACTTTTAGAAAGAAAATGAATTTACTTATTGACTCTAACGTTGCGTCATACTTTATCGTATGTACTAAGGGGGAGATACAAATGACAATGAGAGTAAAAGAAGTAGCTGATTTAGTTGGAATTAGTGTGCGCACACTGCATCATTACGATGAAATTGGGTTGTTAACCCCAGACGAGACGACAGAGTCTGGATATCGTCTGTATTCCAATGAAAATTTAGAGACATTGCAGCAAATTTTGTTTTTTAAAGAGCTTGGCTTCCCTTTGAAGAAAATTAAAGAGATTATCATGAGTCCATCATTTGATCGTGAAGAGGCACTACAGCTTCATAAGAAAATGCTTCTTGAAAAGCGTGCCAGATTAGATAAGGTGATTGCGACGATTGATAAAACAATTCAACATACAAAAGGAGAGATTGAAATGACGAATAAAGAGAAATTTGAAGGATTCGATTTCAGCCATAACCCATATGAAGAAGAAGCACGTGAAAAATGGGGAGATGCAGCTGTAGATAAAGCGAACGAATATGCAAAAGGTATGTCAAAAGAGAACCAAGAAGAGTTTAATACTATTTATAGAAATTTAGCAACGTTTAGACACGATGCACCAGATTCTAAAGAGGCGCAGGCAGCTATTAAAGTATGGTACGATTACTTGCAAAACTTCGGTGAATATTCATTAGATGCTTTTAAAGGACTCGGTCAAATGTACGTCGCTGATGAGCGCTTTACGAAAAATATCGATAAGTTTGGTGAGGGGTTAGCGCAGTTTATGTGTGATGCGATGGAGGTTTATGCGGATCGTAATAAAAAATAAAAAGTAAAACAGGTGGAGATTTTCTCCACCTGTTTTACTTTTTAATCATATCATTCAAAGTCTGATCTCCCGTATTGTTCAAATGAGGATTTTTACTCATTTCTCGTTTTAACATATCGAGGCTTTGTGTATATTCTGTATCATTTAATGCGCCAGATTGAAGCCCTTGAATTTGAGAAATCAACTTTTGGTCTGTTGATACATATGCTTTATAATAGCGAGGAACGATGGACAAAGCAGCTCTATATACTTGATCCGCTACGAGTTTTGGATCCGTTGTGTTTGCACGGTATACAACGAACACTTCATCATCAGTAACGAGTGTAGCAGCGTTTGTAACGTCAGGAAGTTTGACTGTCATGCTTGTAATCATTTCAGCGACCTTCTCGCGATTAATGGCCCCTACTTGTTTGTTAGATACTTCATGCTTTTGTTTAGAAGAATAACCGACTCTTGTGAGTCTTGTATTTGTATTTTCCGTATGATACATGTCGTTTTTATTGGAAACAAGAACACGGCTTCCTTCCTCACGTTCCATTTCAGCTTTGTTCGCTGATTGGCAGCCTGCAAATAAGGAAAGAGTGAGAAGGGAAAGTAAAATTTGTTTTTTCACGATGTATCACCTCCTTCTCCATAGCATGTACTAATTTGCAATTTTTTGTATTTGAAATTGTTGGTTGTTATGCTTTGTGATACGATAAAAAGAAGAATGCTTAGAGAGGAAGTTAATGATGGAGCAAAAGCAAGAGATTCATGCTACGGTGAGCATTAATAATGTTCAGTACGAAGTAATTAAAAACTTTCGTGACGGTTTTAGTGAAGAAGCATTTAAAGAGCGCTATGCAGAAATTTTAAATAAATATGATTACATCGTTGGGGACTGGGGATATGAGCAACTTAGATTGCGCGGATTCTTTGATGATAGTAACCAACGTGCGACATATGATACGAAAATTAGTACGTTAACGGAGTATTTATACGAGTACTGTAACTTCGGTTGCGCACATTTTGTATTACGAAAAGTGAAGAAATAAAAAAATCCTCTTACAATTGTAAGAGGATTTTTTCATAGCAGTTATACCAATTGTGAGGAGGCTGTTTACTTGAAAAGTAAACAGCACCTCGGCAAATATAATGATTCTTTTCATACAAACGTAATGAGACAGGATTGCCAGTGAAAGCATCTAATCGTATGCCGGTATAGTTTTTTCGTTTCGCTTCACTTTCCCAAAAGGATAAAAGTACTTTGCTATATCCTTTTCCTTGGGCGAAAGGATGGATGACGAAAGAGTGGACGATAAGAAAACATCCATCTGTTTCTGACCAATCAATAAGCGCGTATTCGGGAGATTGCCATTCGTTCAATACAACAGCACCAACAAGCGAATCATGCTCAAATAGGCAATAGAGTTCACCTTGTTCTAAGTGATAGGAAATATGTTCTCGAGTCGGATATGAATCATTCCATTGATAAATTTTCTTTTGTAAGAGTGCTTTTTTACATTCTGTATACATTGCATCTAATTCGTCTAATAAATTCATCGTACCTTTTCTCACATTTAGCATGAAACTCCCCCTTATAAACAAATTGAAATAGAATCGCCTTCAGAAAGTATTGTATTTGGTTTCATTTGTCGTCCGTTCAATTGAATATCCCCATTTTTAATTTTATCCACAATGAGTGTACGGCTCCAATCAGAGATATATGTGGATAATGCTTTATCCATTCGGTGGGAACCGAAAACGATGTCTAATACAACCGTGATTTCGGCTATGCCACTTTCTTTATGCTGTGTAATGGAAATAGTAGTACTTGTTTCTGTTTGGTCTTCCTGCGTCATATCGATTGTTTCTACATGATCAGTAAATGCTTTGTAAATACGTAATTTTTGATTCCACGTATGATCTCTCGGACATTTATAAATAGCAAAGCGATATATATTTTTTCCATTAGCGTTATGCCTGCGAATATTTGTATCGGTAAATAGGGTAGTACGTCTGCAATTTTTACAATACTTTTCGATTGTGTTTTGCTCATTTTCATATAAACTCCAAGAAAGTTGTACTTTCTGCATTTTCCTTCACCTCTTATAGTAGTGGTAAAGGAACGTAATACAGCTATTTGGATGTCTTGTAGTATGAAGACATGAGAAAAAGACAAAAATAAAAGGAGGTCCCCAAAGAGGAACCTCCGTAAACATCATACTACAGATGCAATACGTTCCTTTGTAATGGGAATGGGCAGACTACTCCCTTGAAAAAGCACGGTGCTTTTTTGAGAGTAATGCTATCCAATTGCTGGTCCATTACAAAGTAAATGTTGGCATACGTAGATAACGTCCTTTCTATCCAAATAGATTTATTCTTAATTATAACATAGAAGATTGAAAATTCAAAACTCTTATAATGAAAAAACACCAGCTAAAATAGCTGGTGCATACGATAAATTATATAAGTTCAAATAAAAATGAGCGTAATTCTTCTGCAATTTCTTCAGTCATAGAAAATGCATGCTCTAAGTAGCCTGGTTCGTTTAAATCGTCAGCACCGATGATTGCAAATTTATTGCGCTGCATATCAAGGACAATTGTTTTACCGTAATGACGATCGGAGTATAATAGCGCTAAATCGTGACGCTCATTTTCTCCCATAAAGCTAACGAAACGAGTTTTTGTAGCGACAGTATCGTCGTACAGAAAGAAACGTTCTTCCATACACATGGCTCCTTTATTAAATATCTAAGTTTAAGTGTGGTTTATGATCTAAATGGTGATGTGTTTTAATGAATCGTACTGTTCTTGTTTTGTAACGCATTACGATAGAGTATGTTTCAGCTAAGTCTCCGCCAAGGAATTTAACACCGTCTAATAACTCACCAGCAGATACACCAGTTGCTGAGAAGATTGCATCATCCCCAGATACTAGGTCATCTAACATAAGAAGTTGACGAGGATCTTCTAATCCCATTTCACGACAACGAGCTTCTTCTTCTTCGTTCATTGGAACTAAGCGAGCTTGCATTTCACCTTCAAGGCACTTTAATGCTGCTGCAGAAATAACACCTTCTGGAGCTCCGCCAATACCTACGAATAAGTCGATACCGGTTCCAGGTAGTGCTGTTGCGATTGACGCACCAACATCACCGTCACCAAATAATTTTACGCGTGCACCTTTTGCACGAACACGGTCAATAATATCTTGATGACGTTCACGTTCTTGAACGATAACTGTTAGATCGCGAATCTTTTTATTGTTAGCTTCTGCTACAATTTCAATTGTTTTTTCAATTGGATCATCTAAGCTAATTTTACCAGCTGCTTTTGGACCAACCGCGATTTTTTCCATGTACATATCAGGAGCATGAAGAAGGTTCCCTTTGTCTGCGATTGCAATAACTGCCATTGCATTTGCAAGACCTTTTGCAACGATGTTTGTACCTTCTAATGGATCAACGGCGATGTCTACTTCTGGACCGTTACCTGTTCCTAGTTCTTCACCAATATACAACATCGGTGCTTCATCAAGTTCTCCTTCACCAATTACAACTGTACCTGCCATGTTTACTGAATCGAACATATCACGCATTGCTGTAGTTGCTGCATCATCTGCTTCATTTTTCTTTCCGCGGCCCATCCACTGTGCGGATGCTAAGGCTGCTGCTTCTGTTACACGGACAATTTCTAGTGCGAGTTCACGTTCCAAGATTCCATTCCTCCAATTTCAAAAATCATACAAATATAACTATAACAAATAACGGAGAAAAGGTGAATTCGAAAAATTGTCGATTTTTTCAGAAGAAAGCGTTACAATTAAAATGTAAATGCTTTAATTTCCAGGTAGGTGACATTCATGTATTTTGTAGACAGAAAGAAAATAGAACAAATGCTAGTATGTTTAGAACGAGCAACAAGTACATTTCAAGAGAAAAAGATATATGAAACCGAGTTTGAATTTTACGCATTAGAGCGCATAGCCCATCTTATTATTGATACTGTATTAGATGTAGGAAATGCGATGATTGATGGATTTATTATGCGCGATCCAGGAAGCTATGAAGATATTATTGATATTTTAATGGACGAGCGAGTGATAAGTGAAGAAGATGGACAAGGGATGAAAGAAATTATCCTTCTTCGAAAAATGCTTACGCAAGACTATATTCAAATGAATCATGATGAATTATATAAGACGATTCAAAAACATATTGCAGTGGTAGAGAAATACCCAGCAAATATTCGCAGTTATTTAGAAAAGGAATTAGGACCTGTATCTGCATTTGTACCAGAATAATTATGCTTATAAGATCCCCAGAGAATGCCTTTTGGGGATCTTATATTGTATGTGAGAAAGAAAAGGGAGAAGGGTGAAGTATGGGGGAAGCACGTACTACGAAAGACGAGATTGTACAATTGTTGAAAGTAAAGGGAGAGCACACGGTAGCGGAACTAGCTGACGTTTTAGAGATTACAGAAATGGCGATTCGAAGACATTTAAGTAATCTTGAGAAAGACGGACTCATTTATTCTAAGATGGTAAGGCAACATGTCGGAAGACCAACTTATTTGTATGGATTAAGCGAAAAGGGAGAAGATACATTCCCGAAAGAGTATAAGCAATTTGCGATTGATATGCTAGAAGATTTAGCTCGAATGGGCGATGAAAAAATACTTCGTTACGTTTTAAAAGAGAGAACGAAGCGAATGGAAGAACAGTTACAAAAGAGAGTGAGTAATCAAAAGAATTTAGCATATAAAGTGCAAGAGATAGCAGCTATGCAAGAGAGAAATGGTTATATGGTTCAAATAAAGAGAGATGGAGAGAATTCTTTCGTAATTGAAAAACAAAACTGTCCGTTAAAGGAAATTGCCGAGAGATTCCCGCAAGTATGTGAAGATGAAAAAGAGATGTATAAGCGTTTATTTACGAACGCAGAAGTGAAAACACTAGCAAATATGTGCGAGGGAGATTGTAGTTGTTCTTACCAAATAAAAGAGAAAAAATGAACGTTATGGGGCGCTTTAAGGTAAAGCGTTTTTTTCTTTTGGAAAAGCGGGTAATATAAGAGTGGTATGATAAGGTGAGAACGTTAGCATAGAAGGAGAGACATAATCGATGTATAAAGGTTACTTAATTGACTTAGACGGTACGATGTATCGCGGAGAAGAGCAAATTGAAGAAGCAAGCGACTTCGTAAAAGCATTAGGAGAGCGCGGCATTCCATATTTATTCGTTACGAATAACTCAACTCGCAAACCAGAACAAGTGGCAGAAAAGCTTGTTCGTTTCGATATTCCAGCGAAAGCGGAGCAAGTATTCACAACGAGTATGGCGACTGCGAACTTCATTTATGAACGTAAACAAGACGCAACTGTATATATGATTGGTGAAGAAGGCTTACACGATGCACTTGTGGAAAAAGGATTTGAACTTGTGGATGAAAATCCTGATTTCGTTGTTGTGGGTTTAGATCGTGACATCACATATGAAAAATTAGCAAAAGCGTGTCTTGCTGTGCGTAATGGCGCGACGTTTATTTCTACAAATGGGGATATTGCCATCCCAACTGAGCGAGGATTATTACCAGGTAACGGCTCATTAACATCAGTTGTAGCGGTATCAACAGGTGTGGATCCAATCTTTATCGGAAAACCAGAATCAATCATTATGGAACAAGCTTTAAAAGTGCTTGGCATAGAAAAAAATGAAGCATTAATGGTTGGGGATAACTACGATACAGACATTTTAGCAGGAATAAATGCTGGTATGCATACCCTTCTTGTCCACACTGGAGTCACAACTGTGGAGAAGTTAACAGAATATGAAGTACAACCAACGCAAGTTGTGCATAACTTGACGGAGTGGATTGAGAAGATGTAATGAAGAAAGCTGTTCCAAACTTTGGAACAGCTTTTTTTCTGATATTTGCTGGCAGCCCGATTGGTGTGGGCTAACATTCAGCTGTGACTAGTGTTGATTTTTATCGGTAAGTCGATATATTTGAAAAATCGCCGATATAATTTGAGTTGCGCTGATATATTTAGAAAATCGCTGATATAATTTTATTAGAACGCACGATTCACAACGTCTTTAACCTCTTCAAGATATTGTTTACGCACAATGTCATCCACAGAAGGAACACTTGTATAGAATGTATGCTCAATTGTTTCAATGCCTGTAAATTCAAAAATACCAACATCCGCTGTTTTCTTCATTGCATCAAACATGCCGCCTGCTGTGTATGCTTCTTTCGTATTTCCCATTGTAGATAATAACAATCCTTTTTTACCGCTTAATAACTTTTCAATACCGTTTTCACCGTAAGCATAAGCGAATCCGTGGCTAAATACACGGTCAACGTATCCTTTTAAAATAGCAGGAAGTCCCGCCCACCACACTGGATAAATGAATGTAATGCTATCAGCCCAAGAGATATGCTCTTGTTCTTCTTTAATATCTTCTGGTGTATTTCCTTGAGAAAATGAGATGAAATCGGAAGCGCCTAATACTGGATTAAAGTTTAATTCGTATAGATCGCGAACGCGTACTTCGTGACCTTTTCCTTCTAATTCACTTTTTACCGTTTCTAAAATCGCATGGTTGAAGCTTTTTGTATTCGGGTGTGCATAAACGATTACATGTTTCATTTTTCTTCCTCCTATTTGTGGATATGTGAATAGCTATTTGTATTTCTGTAACTATTATGGTTACTGCCTTTGTAGAAGTCAAGTAATACATATGTATGTATAAAAAGACGCTCGAAAATCGCCTTTTTATACCCCGCTCATACAAAGTACAAAGAAGACGAATAAAATGATAACAATACCAATGCCAAAGTTAAATACGAGAGTACTATCCATATATGTAGCCTCCTTGTTTGAAAGTAAAAAGCACTCTAGTTAAGAGTGCTTTTTTATTTTGAATCTACTTTATAACTTTTAGAAAGTGATTCATGCGTGTCATGATTTACATTATTTTATGTATTTATACTTTGAAATGAGTAAGTCCTTGTTGGATATAGAAAAAAAGACACTCGTTGGAGTGTCTTTTAAGATGACAAAATGTGCCAATTGCTTGAGGTTGATAAGACGCTAATTTCCGTGTTAACGCCTTTTCTCTAATCAAGAAGTGTAGCAACAGCGATTCAAATAAATTGTACCATCTGTTTAACCGCGGTGCGTATGCAATTGTGCATATGATGATCATGAGGTAGGTAATGAACTGTGAATAATTTGAAGTGATTTATTTACGATTTCTTCTGCGGCATATATGCCGATTGCGTCTGTTTTTAAAATATGGGGTTGTAAGTTATCATGCATTGCCCCTAACTCACCATGAAGTGGTGCGAAGGCATGGTTCGCCTTTTCAAGCATGCATAAATCAAGTAAAGAATCCCCAGCTGTAATAATCGTATCTATTTGCAAAATTTCTTTTATATATTGCACGGCGTCCCATTTATTAATTGGTTTTGGTACAAAGTATAGCTTTCTACCTTGAAGTGAATGATTCCAGCCTTGTTTGTCTAACCAGGAAGTGAAGGATGATAATTCATCATAAGGAATGTTCTCCCGTTTAATAATGCAATAATGGAATAAATCATCAGCTGTTTTTTGCGATATAACCCAATCCTTATGAGCTATTTGTCCAAATTCCTTTAGTATGTCGTTTCTCTCTATACATTCAACCGATAGTCTTTCTTTTACTTTCCTGTTCCAAGTACCATCTTGTTTCCCGTTATGAAGGATATTGCCGCCGTTACTTGTAATGGCGTATTCGGGAATGATTTCGTTTTGGAATAAAGCAATACGCTGAAACTGCTTAATAGTTCTTGTTGTAACTGGGATGAAATGTGAGTGCAGTTGTAATTTTTTTAGTAGTGAAATGGTTTTATGTGATATGAAAGAAATTTCTTTCCCATCTATAGTTTCAATGAGTTGAATTGATTCATCTTCTATAGGGGCACGAAACGATTTCCGGGAATAAATAAGCGTCTGATCAAGATCACTGGCGAAAATCATATTGTTTCCTTCCTAAGAGGCTTAATGAGCCCGCAACATGAATAAGCCATATTCTCATAGATTTCAATTGGGACATTCTTTTCTTTAGCGAGAAGTAAAATATGCTTTAAATCGGGATTGTTTTGCTTACGTATTAAAATTTTCCACGGTATTCTCCGGAGTAATACACGAGTTGTTTCACCGACTCCTGGTTTGATTAAGTTAATATCGTCAATTTCAAAGTGATTTTGGATAGACTGTATATCTTTTAATCCTTGCCAAGAGGGATCAGTGTAAGTTGAAGTAATATAACGTAATTGATTATCTATATGAGAATGAACAGAAGGGAATAAATCTGTTACCTCATCAATGAATAAATTTGATAAGTCTTCTTGTTCTAGCTCTTTATAATATTTAACACCATGAAAATCATTTGGACCGATATAGGTGTCATTTAGTACAGTGCGGCTAATGAGTCCAGAGACTGTTGCATTTAAGCAAGCGCTAGGAATAAGAAAATCTTCACGTGTACCGTAAATTGAAGTACAGTAACCGGGATCAGCAAGCACAGCCATACAATGAGAAATGTGTGTATTATTTCGTTCGTTAAATGTGTGTACGGCATATTCTAATTCTTTTTTTATTGCACCTTTTCCAGTCCACCCATCAATGAATTGAATTGTTTCTTTAGGGTGATGTTCCAAAATATAATGGAGTGCATTTTCATCAATACCGCGTCCGCGAACAATAGAAATACAATAGTGAGGTACATCAAGGTTGTATTGATAGCGTATGTAGCGTTTGATAAGAATGCCAATAGGTGTACCAGCACGAGCTAATGAAACGAGGACAAGGTTAGTTCCTTTAGTTTGTATAATCTGTTCGGCGACAACTCCAACAGCGATGGCTAGTTTGTGTTTGTATTGTTGCAGGGAAGAAAAGAATAAATCCATATACGCTTTAGAGGGTTTATATTCCATTGGTAACATTTCGGAATAATGTGTGCCAGCTTGAATTGCTTGTTCTCTAGTTTCCGTGGAACTTTCTTTCATTAAATCACTAATATCTTTTAATAGAAAAATAGCATCATTTGGATTGTAACTACTAATATGAGAATTTAATTTTACCATAATTATCAACCTTCCTTTTCTATGCTATTTGAAAATGAGACGATATGAATAAAAGGAATAACTGTTTGTAACTGCTGTAGAAGAGGAGATAGGGCTTCTTCCCCTAAATCACGCTCAATGAAAACAAATACTTCATCGTAATCATGAGGTGAAATATTATAAAAGTAATTTGTAATAGTAGAATCTTCAGGACTTGGATATGAGAAATGATTATGAATGGCGTAGTTCACATCATTTGAAACAGAATGGATAGGGCTTCTTGTTGTAGATTGATATAAAATATTTTCACCCATTTCATCAGCAATTTTCATTGGGATATACATAAATTCACCCGTTCCGAGACAGAGTGTTCGTTTTCCCATTCTTTCTCTTTTTAAAGTTTTTCCTGCTTCTTGGGCGAAAGAATGAATGTGCTTTTGTTCATATGCTGAAATGCCAAATCGCCCAGTATATTTTATATAATTTGATGTATAGGGTGATTTTAGGCAGGTAAGGGTATGTTTTTTGAAATCAGGTTTTGTTTCTTCAATTTGAATATCTGTTTTTGCAATATTTAATGGTTGGCCAGTTGTATGAATACTGCCTTCTAATAAAGAAATAACATGAACCTTAATTTGAAGTTCTTCTTCTAATTGTTTAAATTGTTTTCTATTAGTATGAGAACGCCAGTCTAATAAAGAAGCAATTATATATTCTTCTCGTGGGAATTTATTTTGAATAGATCTAATAATATTTAATGCTGTTTTTCCTGTTGTCATCTCATCATCTACGAGAACAATCGGGTTGTTGTTTTGAAAAAAGCTTTCATCTACATAACAACGGTGCGATGTTGCATGAGAATGTTCTTCCTCAAATGTAATGACAGATTCTAGGTGGGGTATCGATTCCCTAGTTGTATGCACATACTTTGCATTTTGAAAGCATTGAAACATAGAATGACCAAGTGCTGTCGCTGTTTCAGCGAATCCGATGAACAAAACTTCTTCTTGCAGAGGATATTGATAACGAAATACTTCCTCTGGGATTTCATCAATTTCTAATGAAATGAGATTTAAAATTTCTTTTCGAAATGGATGAGAAATATTATGTAGTATTTCCATATATCTTGCAGCGAGAGCAACTCCACTTGATAGAGAGACTGCAGGTTTAATAGGAAGATGCTTTCCAAGGATTGTACTCACAAATAAAAAACTACGTTTCTTATTTATTCTCGCAGCCATTTGAAAAAGATTGTCTAGCGCTAAATTATATGGATTATCACGTACTTCTACATGGACTTGTATATTATTTAAAACGTTATACGTGTTGCTTTGCGTTTGTAATAAGGAGATCGGTGAATTGTTTGTTTTCATGTAGCACCCCGTAAATATTAGATTTTAAAATGGTTTTGCGAGCCCAGCTATAATGAGGTTTTACTTCATTCATTTTGTTAGAAAAACTGCTTTTTAGCACTCCATTATACGTATCTGCATTTTGTAAAATTGATCTCGCATCTAAATAATCTTCCATTGTGACAATGTGCATTGCCTGTACAACTTTAATATGAGATGGGTGAATAACTGTCTTTCCGATTAAGCCATTTGCATGGTCAAGTGATACCTCTTGAATAAGCCCTTCTTCATGATCATTAGAAAAATATTCCCATACACATCCTGAAATAATATATTCATTTGTTGCCCTTGAGAAAACGTTAATAATGTCTGAAATACAATCACGGACAACAGTAATATGATAGATAGGTGTGTATTTATTGCGCCGAATACTAAATATACTTGAAAAATCAGTAGCACCAATACGTACATTTAAGATGTAATCGTGATAAGAATCTAGTAAATTTTTTATTTGTAATAATGATTCTGCCCGTGTTTCCTTATACATAATTTCGGGTGATTCTAAAATCGGCATGCCATATAGCGATAATGAGTATAACTCGTTTATATATGCAAGCTGATCGATATAAGTCTTTCCGTTAATCGGTGTGAATTTTGGAAAGACAAAACCACATAAACAATGAACAGCACTACCTAATTCAGTAACAATTGTCTTCATTTGACTTGGCTGTCGAACTCTAATAAAAAGAAGTGGGATGTCTGCTTGGTTTAGTATGTTGGCACTGACTAAGTTAGCGATTTGCTGTATTTGAACGACGATGTTTTGCTCTGCAAGTTTTACTTCCTCATCGCTGATAGCGTCCTCTAGACAAAGAATAATTGAGGTAGCATCCACATGTTTCTTTCTAATTATATCTTCCGCAATCGTTTCTTTCGTGCCGGGAGTATATAGTGTGGCACCTAGTGCGTAAGCTAGTTGTTCTTTCCCTATATTTTTTGAAAAACTAAGGGGTTCTTTATAGAAAAAATTTTGCCGTTCTTCCGAGGAGAGATAAGAAAAGTAATTCAAATTGTCACCACCTTATTTGTAATGATTCTGTTTAATCGTAACATAATAAGAAAAATCTTCCATAAAAATAAAGCGAGAAATTAAAAAATATATTGAGAAAGATGAATTATAAGATGAATATCGAATATTGTTAATAGAAATATAATAGGGGGAAAGAGAAAGTGGATATACATAAGTTAACAGAGGAAGAAGCAAATGAGATAAATACTTGGACGTACGAGGAACCTTATAGTTTATATAGTTTTTCAGGCGAGAAAGAAGTAATAGAAGAGCTATTAGATGGAACGTATTATGGCTGTTGTGACGATCAAGGAGACCTCATCGGTTATTTTTGTTTTGGAGCAAATGCACAAGTGCCAGGTGGAAGAGATGCTAATTTATATGGTGGAGAAGATGTGATTGATATCGGACTTGGCATGAAGCCGGCGTTAACTGGGAAGGGAATAGGGAAAGAATTCTTCCAAGCTGGAATAGCGTTTGCCACGAAAGAGTTTAATGCAAAAATGTTTCGATTAAGCGTAGCAACATTTAATACAAGAGCGATTACGGTATATAAAAATATCGGATTTAAACAAGGGACTATTTTTTTGAGTCGCGGAAGAGAATTTATGCTTATGGAATACGAAAGGCCATCAGCATGAAACTGACGGCCTAGAAAACATTATTATTCTGAGTGCTCAGCTCGGTGCGCTAAACGGCTTGAAGCTGCGGCAGCAATTCCGCCAACGATATCGTCAAGGAATGTGTGCACTTTTCCAGTTGATTTATCATTTAAGTATTCTAAAATACCAGGTTTTAATTTATCAATATATCCAAAGTTCGTGAAACCGATAGAGCCGTACACGTTTACGATAGAAAGTGCGATAACTTCATCAATTCCGTATAAGCCTTCATCACGTTTTACAATATCTTGTAACGGTTCACTTAGCATTCCCTTTTCAGCAAGGACATCGAGTTCGATACCAGTAATCAGTGCGTTTTGTACTTCCCGTTTTGATAGTACACGTTCTACATTGTAACGGCATTCTGACATCTCTAAATTTGGATGATATTTTTTTTGAAGAAAATGAACAAGTTCAGCAATATCGTCAATTGTTACACCACGTTCTTGTAATAGTTGTAATGCTCTTTCTTGTAGTTGATTTGATTCTTTCATGTTTATCACCTTTTTTTCTTTTTAGTATTTGTATACGTTTCGTTGCTTTATCCTGTGCATAGGAATGAAAGGCGAGCACAAGCTCATATATATAAAGAAAAACCATAGGTGGCGACTGCGATGATTCAGCATATTTATGAGCATTATCACATGCATGTTAAAGAATTAATCCCCCTTGGCCCCTATAAAAGCTTTTGGATTCGCAACAAAATTTATGTACTTGTTCCAATTGGAGAAATGGAGGAAGAAGTACTTGTAGAGATGAAAAAGCTCAGTGACTATATGAACCAGCAAGGGGATATAACTGTAGCGACTTTCGTTCCAACTATACACGGCTACTATGTAAGTGAGATAGAAGAAAAAAATTACTGCTTATTAAAAGGTATGCGAGCGTTAGAACGACATGCTACGTCATTAGGAAGTGAACTTTCTATATTCCATAAACGAGGTGCATTCTTTCCAGAAGAAATCGAGCAATTAAGCCGCATTGGTGAATGGAAAGCGTTATGGGAAAAGAGACTCGATCAGTTAGAAAAGTTTTGGCAATCACAAGTGATGAACCACCCTACAGACGTATTCGATCAATTGTTTATTGAATCCTTCCCGTATTACTTAGGAGTTGCAGAAAATGCCATTCAATATGTTGTTGATACAGAAATGGATGATACGCCGCAACTAACTGATGCAGCGACGATTTGCCAAGAACGATTCACACCTTTATTATGGCATCAAACGAAGCGTCTCAAACTCCCTTTTGATTGGGTGTATGATCACCCAACTCGAGATATAGCAGAATGGATTCGCTATATGATGATTGAAAAAAAGAAAGATTGGGATCAAACAATCGTTCAATTTGTTACAGATTATGAACGGAATTACTCGCTGTCCTCATTTGGTTGGCGTTTATTATTTGCAAGGCTCCTGTTCCCGCTTCACTATTTTGAAACGGTCGAACGATATTACCAAACTGGAAACGAAGAACAAAAAAGCATATATAGAGATCGCTTAGAAGCCATTTTACACGATGTAAACCGCTCAGAGCAATTTATGAAGCACTTTTATGGCTCGCTTCGTTTACCAGTAGATAAGCTCGGGATTAGAAAATTAGATTGGTTATCTTAAAAATATAAAAAAGAGACCGAGTGAGGTCTCTTTTTTATATACCACAATTTTATGTAATACATTATGCCCCTACCTGTTGATCTGTACATATATTTAAAACGAATTGATGCCTTTCGAGCTTTTCATTTACTTTACCCAATAATTCTTGCTGGATTTCTTTAAATAAAAATTGATAGCTTGTATTCCATGTTGGTATAACGGATGAAAGGCCTAATAAATACTCTTTTTTCTTTTCTAGTTCTTGGATTGTTACAAAAGTGTTCCCCATTTTTGGCATCTGTCGTCCCCCTATGTTTTTTTACTGTATATGTGTGAACGATTCACTATATAGTATTAATTATCGCATTTTTTGAGAAGGATTTCCAATTTTGTTTTATGATGTTAACGGATAAATGTGATTTGAATAAAAAAAGGAGACCAAATTTGGTCTCCTTTTAGCAAGTGACTTTGAACGAGCCGCTTCCGCTTTTAGATTAATATCCAGCTCCAGCGGCTAAAATGTTCGGTGGCTTCGCTTCTTCCGCCGAGGCAAAAAGCGCCTCTATGTCAGAAGCTCCATCCCCCTCACATTTTGAACGAGCCGCTTCCGCTTTTAATTAAAATACTTGTTCTACTTCGATAACGCCTGGTACTTCTTCAAGTAACGCGCGCTCGATACCAGCTTTTAGTGTGATTGTAGAACTTGGGCAGCTTCCGCATGCACCCATAAGGCGTAATTTTACGATACCTTCTTCAATGTCTACTAATTCAACGTCTCCGCCATCGCGAAGTAAGAATGGACGTAATTTATCTAATACTTCTAATACTTGTTCTTGCATATGTGGGTTTTCCATTTTTATCGACTCCTTTCATCAGTTTTATTATAATCAAGATAGAGGGGAAAATCTATTTTTTCTCTTCTTGTTTTATTGTCGAAATATTGTATCGTGTTTTTTCAGTATAGGGGTATGGAATAAGTTTGTAAAATGATGTGCTTATGTAATAAGACATCTGAATATACTGTTGGAACAAGAAGTGGGGGAGAAGAAATGGTTAATGTGCAAGTGTATGGGACGAAAGTAATTTGTGCGAGCTGCGTCGGAATGCCATCTTCAACAGAAACGTTTGAATGGTTACAAGCGGCAATTGGTCGTAAATATGAAGGACAAGAAAATAAATTTAATTTCGAGTATATTGATTTCCAAGAAGAACAAGAAGATGAAGATAAAAAAGCATTCGCAGAGCGCGTAGTGGAAGAAGATTTATTTTATCCGGTCGTTCTTGTAAATGGAGAAATTGTTGGAGAAGGAAATCCTCGTTTGAAGGATGTTTACGAAGAAATCGAGAAATATTTATAAAACAAGAAGTCTTTGCGAATTTGCAAAGGCTTTTTTATTGGAGGGATAGATATGAAAAATGGAGTGAAGCATGCGTTACCAACGGAAGTACAACAGTTAATGGAGCGGTACACAGTAGAATTAAAAGAAATTTTTTTGGATGAAAAAATAGTCGGGGTATATATTTACGGATCCATCGCACTAGGTGCATTTCATAAGGAAACGAGCGATGTTGATTTTGTTACAGTGATAAATGATTCCGTGAATGAAGCTGAAAAACAGCAGCTTGTGGAACTACATAATAAACTTAGTGATAATACGCTAGGTAAAAGAATGGACGGTATGTATATTCCGCTTGCTGACTTAGGGAAATACAATGATGAAATGAACGAGTACGTGTATTGTGCAGATGGTAAAGCTAACGTTGGTCATTGGGACATTAATGCGGTCACATGGTGGACGTTGAAAAATCAAGGCATTACAGTTACCGGAAAAGAAGCAGAAGATCTTCCGCTGCAAATAAAATGGAATGATGTAGTAAATACAATGAAATATAACGTAGAACAGTACTGGAGTGAAAAGGCGAAGAAGCCATATTTATTTTTTATAGAAGAGTGGGTAGAATCAGCTGTCGTTACGATGGGACGTATTTTATATACACTAGATCATAAAACAATCGTTTCAAAAGATAGAGGATTGCAATACTTGTCAGAACGTTCAGCGGAAGAATGGGAGCTTTTATTAAAAGAAGTAGCGAGAATACGGCAGAACCCAAAAGAAAAGCGAATGCTCTCAAGGTGGAGAAGAGCAGATATGACGAAGAGGTACTTGCTGCATTTAATTGAGACGTGTAGAGAGAAATGGTAGGGAAGAAAATGGACAATACAGTTGAGGTATTGTCTTTTTTATTTTGTAGTAGATAGAAAAGTATTTACAAGTATTGTGTAGAGGAAAGATAATAGAAAAAAATATGCGCATGGGGGAAGATGATGAGTAAATATAAATTACATATAGATAGAGAACAATTATGGAAAGGATGCGTTTTAAATTCGATTGCCCATGCAATTAATGTAGCGCATTGTCCAGATTTCTCACATGAAAGTTCATGGGATGGATTTAACTATAGTATGCAAGATAGCCAAGGGGGACAAGGGACAATTACGTTTCATCCGAATTACACGATTGTATGTCTTCAAGATGTGAATAGCGAGAGAATTGATGAGTGGATTGATGCGAAAAAATTTTTTGAAGGGGCACCTTCGGAAGTAATAGATATTGCGAAAGAAGAAGCACTTCAATACGTATTAGAAGAAGTAGAAGGCGAAACAGTTCCTTTGATTACAACTGCATTTTGGATTGAGGATAGCGGTGCGTATTCAATTGATTCATTTGAAGAGATGGAAGAGCACGGCGGATTCTTATTAGAAATTCCATTACTTGATACAGAATCAGCAATGGAAAGACTAGAAGAAGAGTATGAACTGACAGAGGAACAAATAGAGCTTTTACAACTCGTGTATGAGAAAAAAATCCAAAGGCCAAATGAGGAAATTAAGTTGTCTAAAGAAGAAGTAGCAATGATTGGAACGGAAGATAGCGAAGGATTGGAAGTTAGTAAGGACTCATTTGAAGAAATGAATATTACTTGGGAGTTGTAGGGGGGATAACATGTTTCCGATTGGTGATCAGCCGAAGATTATGAAAGACTTAGCAAGTATAGCTGGTGATTTAGAAGAAGTAGCGATTGAGGGGAAAACAAAAAATATAGAACGACTAGCATCTTTGAAAGTTAAAAAATTATGGGTGTTCACAGTAAATCAAAAGCAGTTTGATCATATTCTTACGTATGTTTGTCCCGATATATTATACGTTTACAAAATGAGGGTCGAGGATTTAAGTAGCCTTCAGAAATTGTCCAATTTACAACAGTTGTATATGTGCTGGAATACAAAAGCGAAGACGTTATGGGATATTGATTATAATAAAAAACTCAAATCCTTACTAATTGATGATTTTTCTAAGTTAGAAGATTTAAGTGCTTTAAGTAAGTGCACACAACTCAATACCTTCTATATGGGTGGTGGAATAAATACAGCGATGAAAGTACAAACTTTAAAACCACTCGCTGAATTACAGCAGTTGCAAAAGCTTACTTTGATGAATTTAAAGGTTAAAGATGATTCATTAGAACCGTTAATGCAATTGAAAAATTTAAAGGAGTTAAGCTTATCTAATCAATTTAAAGTGGAAGAGTATGCAAAACTCTCTGTAGCATTGCCATATACGGTATGCGAGTCTTTTAAACCTTACGTATATATGAACGATGCAATAGATGGGAAAAATATAATGGTGACTGGGAGAAGAAGGCCAGTCCTTAATTCAAAAACGGATACTGTGAAGATGCAAAAGTATGAAGAACGATTTAAAAAGTTACAAGAGGAATATAAAGCACTAGTAGAAAGTACAATGTGAAATTACATTGTACTTTCTACTAGTTTTTTCATATACATATCAACTTCGTGAAAGAATATGGGCTCTTTTTCCTCGGTATTCAGATGCACGGTGCAATGTAAATATTGCTGTAAGTAGCGATTAGCTTGTTCGTACTGTTTTAATTTGTAGAAAGAAAAACAGGTAAGAAGTAGAAACGCTTTTTCTTCTAATATTGGAACGACAGCTAGTACCGGAGTAATGGAATGTATATTTATTTCCACTGAATTTTCATAAGATGCCCACGTTTGAAACCAGTCGAAAATAGTAGAAAGGTAATTCGGAATGTTGATAGTTTCATGTGAAACATTGTGCAATAGCTGGTTCTGTTTGATATGTATAGGCTCTATTCTTGTTTGTAGAATGCAAGCGAATATTGAAATGTTTTCTTTTATTTGTAATTGGTTCGTAATAAGCTGCGGGAGACCGATAGGGTGAACTCCTATATTTATATAAAAATCATCTCCAAACTGGCTTTTTTGTATGTTAATGAGCTTATAAAAACCGTTTTCAGCTTTGAAAAATGTATGTCTTTTTTTCTTAAAGCCGAGTGGTTTTAAAGTGGCGTGTAAATTTGTAATAAAATCTTGCTCCTTTTTAGAGCCAGGCTTATTCTTCGTCATATTCATAAGTAGTTAAGTTTTGTAAGAAACTTTCAAAGTTAGGTGCTAATTCAATAATTTCCTCAAACTCATTATCGATAAATATAACTGGAGGATTTTCAGCTACATTTCGATAGTCTAATGCAATCCATGTATGTCCATCACCAGATAAAAGTATGATATTCTCAGGCATTTCCCATTCTCGAATTAAATAGCGGCTCTCTAAAATACTAGATTCATTTTCATCAAAAGAAATACCATATAAACCAGATACATTAACGTGATCGCCTGCCCAAGAATTTGGCTTTGAAGTAGGGTGAACATCGAGACGAAGAGTTCCCCCATTTTGTTCTTTTAGAAGGTTTATATATGATTCTGGAAGTTTTACGTTCAGGACTTCTTCTGCTTTTTTGATTAGTTCATCGTTAATGGGTGCTAGTTTTAAATAGTCATCGTCTGCCCAAATTGTACTCTTCATATTCGGTCACCTCAAATAATAGTTTTAAGAATCTTATGTCATATATTATAGTTAGTTTAGATAACACGCAATAGAGGGAGGAAGGGAGTATGGATGTGTATGAATACCTCGATCACGTAAATTCTAAAGAAGATTTATTAAAATTTCTTGTATACCTCCAAAAGGATTTTAAAGTGAATAAAGATGAATGGGAGAATGTAGAGGTAGAGACTTATTTAGAGGCATTAAATAGTTGGTTAGGTTCTTGTGAATCGGTTTATATAAATCAAGGGGAGAAGCTTCCAGAAAATATTTCATGGAAGTTTATTGCTCAAATGTTACTTGCGGCAGCTCATTATGAATAAAATTAGATTTTTAAAAGATAGAATGGAGAAGATATCATGATTAACCATAATAAAATTAAACAACTTTTAGCACATGTAGATCGTGCTGAGGATAATGAAATTGAGCTGGAGTATGAATCTGAACCTATGACGATAGAATTGTTTAATAGTGAAGAAATAGAAGAAGGGCAACTTGGTTATAGTTTTGATGAAGAAGGACAAAGCTTAGTCGGGAATGAAGAAGGAGATTGGAAAGAAGGATGGATTGTAATAGGGATAGATTCATATCTTGGAGACCCGATTTTTGTAGATAGTAATGATAAGAATTGTCCAGTTTATACAGCTATGCACGGTGAGGGAGAATGGGAGCTGGAATGTATAGCGGAACGTATAGAAGATATTATTGAGAAAGTGAAGGGGAATGTGCGAGAAATAAAATAGTATTTCAATGTGATTAAGAGGGAGGAAATGTAGTATATATTCACTAAAAAGGATGTATAAAAATGATTTTGATGCATCCTTTTTAGTGAATATATAAAATAATTAACTTAGTGTATTAAAGGTATGATACACGATTATTTTAATATATTTAAAAGTAAAATGAAATAAGAAACGGATAATTGTCGGAATATATTCGATTTCCGTTCACTTTTATGAAATATGTGTACTTTTTGTTAGATTCCTTCATTTTGTCCATATACAATAAATGTATATAGAAATAAGAAAAGGATGATGTACGTGAAGGACACGGTTTTACAAGAAACGATTTCTCCACAAGAATTACATAAAGTTGTTCAAAAGAATACAGCTTATTATGACTTTAAGTGGGGTAAAGTAGAAAATCCAGCGCAAGGGAATACATGGAATTGGGTAGCCTTTTTCTTCCCAACTTTTTGGTTAGCTTATCGTAAAATGTATAAGTTATTTATTATATTTGCGTTATTGGCTATACCTAGTATAGTTATACCCCCTTTTATAGATATTCCAGATGGGATTTATGTAACATTTAGTTTAGCTCTTCAATTAGGAATGATGATATTTACTGGATGGCAAGGAAACCGTTTATATTATAAGCAGGCTGTTCGTGTTTTTCGTAAGGGAGAAGATGCGTCTGATCATGAGAAGGCGTATTTCTTACAATCAAAGGGCGGCGTGAGTATTGCTGGTATGATTGGTTTACAGATTATAGTCGGGATTGTGTATGGATTAGCTGCGTTCGGGCTGTCCTTTTTACCAACTGAGCCGAATATTAAAAACGTTGTTCGTTCAAGTGGAGAAGGGGTTACTTTAGAGATTATGACTGATAATCCAACTTGGAAGTTTGTGAAGAAAGAAAAAGATTATGACGTAGTAGAGTTTACTGGTTATGATTATACAGAGAAGAAAAACGTGAAAATTAAATTTGCTGTTTATTTCGATGAAGATTATTTCGAGTGGCAAGAGGTATATGAAAATAATAAGAAGTTAAGCGAAGAAGAAGTAGAAGAATATCAAATTTACATTGAAGAAAATAATTGGGGTTTCTAGAGGGAACTCGTTCATTTTGAAAAGAAGAATCTTGTGAAGGTTCTTCTTTTGTTTATTAGGGGGAGAGAAATAATTTCAGCAGTAATAGAAGCTCTAATAGGATCGATTAGTTTAAGTACGGGTTTACACACGAAAAAGATTGATGCTAACATACGTTACTTGCAGCAGTATGAATGGTTTCGAATGATATATGAAGACGAAAAGTATCGAAAGTTATTTATTACGAACTACAAAGTTCGCTCATATTTACAAAGTAAGCTAAGAGTTCGATTGCTTGTAAAAAATAAAAATGCACAACGAAGATTTTTAAAATTAGTAGAAGAGCAAATAGAAAAACGGCATACAAATTGAAATTTTGTAAAATACAATAAAAAATGAGAATTTGAGGTAGGCTTGTCAATAACGTGAGACTATGGCACTATAAAGAAATGCTATACAAATTTTATTTATCGAGATGTAAACATCAATTTTGATTTTTACGTATAAATAATGAACGGAGGAAATGAATTTATGGCTACTTTACCAAATTGTCCAAAATGTAATTCAGAATATACGTATGAGGATGGCGTTCTTTTCGTATGTCCAGAATGTGCTCATGAGTGGGGCCAAGAAGCAGAAGCTGAAAATAATGATGGTGCGAAAGTTGTAAAAGATGCGAACGGAAACGTTCTTCAAGACGGCGATGCAGTTACTGTTATTAAAGATTTAAAAGTAAAAGGAACTTCTTCAGTTGTGAAGATCGGTACGAAAGTAAAGAGTATCCGTCTAGTTGATGGCGATCACGATATCGATTGCAAAATCGACGGCTTCGGAGCTATGAAGTTAAAATCACAGTTCGTTAAGAAGGCGTAAGTAAATAGAAGAGGAGGCGAATAGCCTCCTCTTTTTATTATGTCACTTTTTGTCGGTAAATCGATATTTCGTACAAAATCGTTGATATATTCTGAGTTATGATAGATATATTTGAAAAATCGTTGATATATTGCAAGTTATGATAGATATATTGAAAAAATCGTTAATATAATTTCATTCATCGTGAACTACGCACGATTCACCGTGCACCATAGTCAATTTCTTTCAATTGACATCGCTTATTAAAGAACGTTTTATATCCAAGCTGTAAAAAGATAATGACAGCAAAGGCAGTACTTCCAGAAATACCGAGTATGATGGCGATTTGATATTGAATGGCTGTGAATGGTGATACACCGGATAATATTTGACCAGTCATCATGCCTGGTAAGCTTATAATTCCCATTCCGACCATAGAATTAATTGTTGGTAAAATAGCAGAGTCAAAAGCGTCTCGAATGAGCGGAGCAGCTGCTTCTTTCGGTGTTGCGCCGAGCATAAGTGCACCTTCAATTTGACCTCTTTGCGATTTCATATTGTTTAAGAACGTATTTGCGCCGAGAGAAACGCCAGTCATGGCATTCCCAACTAACATTCCTGTAATAGGGACGATATATTGCGGAGCATACCACGGATCATGTCCGATAATAACAAAGATAAATAGTAGAAGTGGCCCAATTGATCCGGCGACCATAGAAAGGGCGGCTACTCGTTTTAATTCTTTAGACATTGGGATGTTAACTCGTTTATAAATATTAAAAATTGCAAAGGTAGTAATAGAAGTAATGAGAGCAATTGTATAAAATGGATTACTGTTTTCAAATACGTATGTAAGGACATATGCAACAAGTACGAGCTGAATCGTCATACGGAATGTTGCGAGCGCGATTTGTTTTTCGCGAGGTATTCCTTTTAATTTTACAAGTCCAATTAAAATAAGAATGAAAATATAGGCAGCTGCAAGTTGCCAAATTTGGAGTTCAATAACG
Organism: Bacillus sp. AR4-2; assembly: GCF_008274865.1. Taxonomy (NCBI): domain Bacteria; kingdom Bacillati; phylum Bacillota; class Bacilli; order Caryophanales; family Bacillaceae; genus Bacillus; species Bacillus sp. AR4-2. The sequence goes on along the minus strand of NZ_CP031062.1, from coordinate 4,698,114 downwards.
CCCTTCAACAGAGAGCACTTCCTTTCTAGTTGCACCGTTTGCTTTACTAATCTCAATAATGTCGTCTGCAATTTCTTCTGGAAGTTGTTGTGAGTGTGTGATGAAGATAATTGTTTTTTTCTTTTTTCGTGCTAGTTCAGTAAATTGTTTCATAACGCGGCGTTCTGTATCACTGTCTAATGCTGAAGTAGGTTCATCTAATAAATAGACAGGCGGATCCATAAGTACGATACGTGCAAAGGCAAGTCTTTGTTTTTCACCGCCAGATAGTGAGGAGGCGCTATCTTCTAATTGCTTATCTAAGCTAACGGTTTGTAATGCACTCCGCAGGGCATCATCATTTGGAAATGGTTTTTCAGAAAGACGAAGTCCCATTAATAGGTTGTCTTTAACGGTTCCATCAAAAATAGGTGGAGTTTGCCCAAGCATAACTACGTCACGACGTAATTGAATAGGGGGATAATCAGAAATTAATTTTCCGTTATATTCAATTGTGCCGGATGTTGGAGATTGTAAATCGTTTAACATGCGAAGCAACGTGCTTTTTCCGCTTCCGCTTTCACCGATAATGCAAGTAATCTTTTCTTTTTGAATCTGTAAATAAGGAATGTGTAGTATATCTTTATATATAACGTTTTTTAATATAAACATAAATCGCTCCTTTCTGATTCTAGTTATATCGTATCAAAAAAGAGAAGATAACGGTTATAAAGAGCAACGTTTTTTCTTCGTCTTGAGTTTTATTAATAAGTTAAGTAAACGATCTAATTCTTGGCTGAAAGAAATCACTTTATCATGAGTCAATCCGTATCGTTCAACGAGATAGATTAACTCTTTCTTTTTCGCTTCTATTCGATTGTTTAGTTTCGATAAGTTCATAAGTGGAATGTAATGCCTCCTACAAAAGTATTTATCACATAAAAAATAAGACCGAATGAATTCGGTCTTCAAGGAAATAATAAAACAACTTACAAATAGCATACAATGTTTATCAATATTTTTTAATATAAAAATGAAAAATAAATCATTATAAATATTGAGAAAGATGTGTCTGATAATTTTTAAAAACTGATGCAAAGAGGCTGCCTACATAGTAGACAGCCTGTAAAGTATTAACCTTTATGATATTTGTACATCCAAAGAAGACCAGATTTTAATAATCTCGGTACACGTCCCATTAATGGTTGGTTTGCGAGTAAACCGAATCCATGCTTCTTACCAAGAGATCCTAGAACACCTTTTAATTTAATAACAGGTAGTTCATCCGGGAGTGGTTCATTATTCCAACGTTTTAATAATATTTGGACAATTTGTTCTCCTTGACCTTCAGCAAGTTGGGCAGATGGTGCATGTGGAAGTGCTGCGCAATCTCCTACAACATACACGTGCCCATTGTTTGGAATATTGTGATATTTCGTTAAGACAACCCGTCCGCTACCATCTTGTTCAACTGGAAGGTTTCGAACAACTTCATTTGCTTGAATACCAGCTGTCCAGACGATTGCATCACATTCAAGTGGTTCATCGTGGTTGTACACAATATTTGGTTCTACTTTTGTAATGTTAGAGTTTCGTATAATGTTAACTTTATGCTTTACAAACCATTCTTCTACATATCTACTTAATTTCTCTGGATATGGGAATAAAATTCTATCTTTTCGATCAAATAAATAGATTTTTAAATCAGAACGGCTTTCACGAAGTTCACTTGCTACTTCAACGCCACTTAAGCCAGCACCAACAACAGCTACTGTTGCATTTGGTTCTAGACTATTTAATTGTTCATATGTTTTACGTGTTTGTTCAATTGATTGTAGACTATGTGTATATTCCCTAGCCCCAGGAACGTTATGATATTTATCTTCACAGCCAAGTCCGATAATTAAGTCATCATATTGGATTGCTTCGCCGCCATCGAGATGAACAGCTTTTTCTTCGAGGTCAATATTTGTTACTGTGCCGTATTGAATATTGAGGCGTGGGTGTTCAGGAAACGGTATACGAATATGCGTTTCTGAAATAGTACCCGCAACTAATGCATAATATTCAGTTTTGAAGCAATGATATGGTACTTTGTCGATTAATGTCACTTGTACATCATCTGGAAGTTGGTTGCTTGGAAGTAGCCTTTGCAGAATTCTCATTCCACCGTAGCCGCCACCTAGTATTACGAGGTGTTTCATGATGGATTACCCCTTTTCTGTTGAAATATCCCCTAATCATAAAATTTTATATTAATAAAATATTTTGACTTTACTCAATCAAATTATATCGAATTTGTGAACAAATAACAATGCATGAATGAATACTCTGTTGTACAATAAGAAGAAAAGTAAAATAAACTGTTTTTCCTTTGTAGTTACTATTTCATTGGAAGTAGCATGTTATATAGAAGAAGTCATCTACTTTGAAGTGAAATAATGAAGTAACTAAATAGTTTAGACTGTGTAACGAAAACAACAAGAAACAGCTTAGTTTTCTTCTTATAGATAAAGTGAAAAGGTAATTTGTTTTGTAGTACAGGGGGGAGAATTTTGATTAAACCATTAATTGAATTTTGTGTAGGTAACCTTGCAAGTGGTTCACAAGCAGCTCTAGAAAAATTAGAAAAAGATCCGAATTTAGATGTAATGGAGTATGGTTGTCTAGGATATTGTGGTATTTGTTTTGAAGGACCGTTTGCACTTGTAAATGGTGAAGTTGTACAAGGTGCAACAGTAGAAGAGCTTGTTAATAATGTATATGAGTATTTGGATGAAAATCCAATGTTTTAAGGTGTTGCGAATTAGCAGCACCTTTTTTATTAGATAAAATGTGATTTCGATTGGGAAGGGCTAATACTAATTATTAGCTCTCCCCAATCGAAAATAGTGGAATAAATAAAAAAAGGCCCTTTTTAGAAGGGCTTTTTTCTTACACAAATTGTGTAAGAGTGGCTCATCGCCAAACGTTGTCAAATATGAGAAACGGGGGACATTCATATTGTGTTCTAAAAGCATGCATTTTATACTTAACATAACAAATTATTTTTGGAGTGAATATAAATGAGCCAATTTTCTTTTACAAAAATGCATGGTCTTGGCAATAGTTATATATATGTAAATATGTTTGAAGAGCAAATTCCTGAAGAAGATTTAGCCCTTGTGGCAGAAAAGGTTTCAAATATTAATACTGGTATTGGAGCAGACGGGATGATTTTAATTTGCCCTTCAGACGTAGCTCCGGTGAAAATGCGCATGTTTAATAATGATGGTTCTGAAGGAAAGAGCTGTGGTAACGGTTTACGCTGCGTAGCGAAATATGCGTATGAGCATAAACTAGTAGAAGAAACAGTTTTTACAATTGAAACGTTGGCTGGTATTGTAACGGCTGAAGTAACAGTAGAAGATGGTGTCGTGACATTAGCGAAAATCGATATGGGAGCACCGCGTCTAACACGTGCAGAAATACCGATGCTTGGTGAAGGTGAAACACCATTTATTCGTGAAAACTTCTTATACAATAATCATCGTTATGCATTTACAGCTGTTTCAATGGGAAATCCACATGCGGTTATTTTTGTTGATGATGTAGAAAAAGCACCTCTTACAACACTTGGACCAGTCCTCGAGACACATGAAATGTTTCCAGAGCGAGTAAATGTTGAGTTTATCGAAATTTTGAATGATGACGAGATGAACTTCCGCGTTTGGGAACGTGGGTCTGGTGTAACGCAAGCTTGCGGAACAGGGGCGTGCGCTGCAGTTGTAGCTGCTATTTTAAATGGAAAGATGGAACGTGGTAAGGAAATTACAGTCCATTTAGCTGGTGGCGATTTAATGATTGCGTGGACTGAAGAAGGAAACGTGTTGATGAAAGGACCTGCGGAAGTAATTTGCCGCGGAGTGTATGAGTACAAGATAGAAGCGTAAAGATGTATAATGGACTAAGAACAGAAAGGAAGGTGTATTTCATGATTGAAGTAACAGAACAAGCAGCTTTTCAAATTAAAGATATGTTAAAAGATGCTGAAGATGGAGAGAAGTATGTGCGCCTTGCTGTACACGGCGGCGGATGTAGCGGTCTTTCTTACGGCTTAGGGTTTGAAGTAGAACCAAAAGAAGACGACACAGTTCTTGAGTTTTTCGGTGTTGAATTTGTTATCGATAAAGAAAGTGCTCCAATTGTTAAAGGAGTAAAAATTGACTATAAACAATCTATGCTTGGCGGTGGATTCACAATCGACAATCCAAACGCAATTGCATCATGCGGATGTGGATCATCTTTCCGTACAGCGACGAATGCTGGTAAACCAGAAGAGTGCTAAGTTTTTAGCCGAAATAGAAAAGGCCTTTTTAGCGATGGAATAAAATCGTTAGAAAGGTCTTTTCTTTTGCCGTAAAAGCCCGATTACCAAGGCTAATCAATATTTCACTTTATTTTTGCATAGATGCAAGTATCAGTTAGTTGTTTGCCGTCAGCTGAAAAATCTTCATTACGTAATATCCCTTCAAGTTCAAAGCCTAGTTTTTCAGGGAGTGCACGACTTTTCGTGTTATTACATTCACATCGTATTTCAATCCTTCTAAATTTGAATAACTGAAATCCAAGGTTTGTTAACGCACTTACTGTTTCTGTCATATATCCACTGCCACTAAATTGCGTGTTAATCCAGTATCCAATTTCACATTTAGAAACCTTCCAATCAATTCGATGAAGGCTAGCTGTTCCAACAAAATCATTAATCTCTTTATGATAGATAAGATAGCGAAAGCTTTCTCTTTTCAAAAAATCTATATGTGCATTTCTCAGAAGAATTTCCGTTTCTTCAACAGTAGGAATGGACTGAAATAAAGACAACCATTGCTTTAATTCATTAATGGAATCTTTAATAGCTTGTTGTACTATATCCCCTTCACCAGCTTGAAGTGGTGCTCGAAGAATGAGTCTGTCTGTTTCTATTTGTAACGGAACATCTAATAAAATAGAGTTCATATCATTTCTCCTCTCGAAAACTTTAAATTAGGACAGAATGAAACATATGTAAAAAACTTTCGTTCAAAAGTTAGAGAACAATAAATATATATTCAATTCATCATTTAGAAATCCTTTTTCATCTATTGACTTCTAATTTCTTTATCATTTATTTGAGCTTTAAGTTCTCTTTTTCTAGTTATAATGGAAGGATAGAAAGAGGGGGATATATGCTGGAAGATGTTTTTGAATTTGTATTGAAGTATGTTATAGGTTCTATTTTTAGATGTATAAGATACCTTGTGATAAATATTATAATGGAATGCATAATAGAAGGCGTAATAAACGGTATAAGAAAATTACGTGATAAGTGGCGAAATTGGCGTGAAAGACGTTATTGGCGGTAGTATAGCTGATGAGAGTGTGAAATAAAAACGTTATACAGAAGTTATGAAGAAGTTTAATGAAATGATAGCAAACCACTCGCATTTAGAATCTGTACTCGTTCCAATTGGTGACGGGATGACGATTTCTAAAGTGAAGAAATAATTATTATCTTACAAAAGTGTAATGTTCATGTCATGTTTTTGAATTTCTTCTTTAAGCTCTGGGCTTTAAGATAAGAATATAAGAAAAAACATATGAGGTGAAGGAAATGAAAAAATACATTGCACTATTTAGTATTTTAGTTGTATTCGCAAGCTTGTTAGTTGGTTGTGATTTAAACCGTATGGGTAAAGATGAGTACTACGTTCAAATTACAACTGATGGAATTGAAAAAAATGAGAAGTTTGATAACGGAGAGCCACATAAATATTTCGAGTATAAATTAAAAGGATTCGATAAAGGTGGAGAAGTAAAAGAATTAGAATTCACAGCTCCAAAAAATCTTCGTAAAGATGCATTCTTACGCGTATACAATTCAGATAAAAAAGGTGTAACAGCTTGGGAAGAAGTGAAAAAAGACGAGCTTCCTGCGAAAGTGAAAGAAAAATTAAGTGTGAAATAAGACAGATAAAAAGGAATTGACGCACAGGGTCAATTCCTTTTTTGATTTTCAAAATCCTCTTCTGAAATGACTTTAAAGCTATGTCTTTTAAATAAAGCAGTAGTTACCCCGTAACCAGTTTGCTTATTACCGTTAAATTCACCAGTGTAAATCGTAGAACTGCCACAAGATGGACTACGTTCTTTTAAAATAATATATTCTGGGTGTAAATCTTTAATTTGTTCTAATGCTTTATAAGCACCATTTACGAAAGCTTCTGTGACATCTTCACCATCTTTTGTCATCACTTTCGCTTTTCCGTCCAAAACGTCGTCGCCATTCCCGCCAATAATTTCAGCGGAAGGACGAGGTGTTGGCAGTCCTCCTAATACTTCAGGACAAATGAGGACTGTATCTTCTTTTTGTAGTAGCTCCTCTATTTTTGAAACGAGATTGTCATTCCCGTCATATCGACAAGCTATACCACCTAAACAAGCGCTAATTACGATCATATTTTCATCTCCATTAAAAAAATATTAACTATCACGCCAAATTCTCTTCCTGCCTCTTACTTATAAATGAGGTGATATAAATGGGAAGCTTATATAATTTAATGAAACCATATAGTGAATTTCGAAGTAAAGAAGAGTTTAATACATATCAAAAACAAGTTTTGAATTGCTACCGATTTCAATTGAATAAAACGGATGCTATCATCATTCATTTTTTAGGGAAATATGCGGTGAATGAGAAACAGAAAACAGTGGGAGTTGCTTGTCCGTTAATGGAGACGATTGCGACGAATGTTGGAAAGAGTATTCGTACAGTACGCCGCTCAATTGCAAAGTTAGAGGAACTAGGAATTATAAAGCGTGTTGCAACAAAAGAGAGACATAAGCGCGGCGGGTATAGTGCGAACTTATATGTATTTCTTACATCTGCGATTGACCGCATGGATGACCGTATGCAAATGTCCGCTTGTAAAATTGAGGATAATGCAACTGGCTGTAGTAAAAATGAGCAAAAAAGCGCTGGGGAAACAATTCTTTCTAAAAACATTCCACAAATAAAAGAGAAAAGAAAAGGAACGTACGAGCTTGATGAGACGTATTGCCGTCATGATATACCGAAGCCTTTTATATACGCACTGGTGCCGATGACGAGTAATCCGAAGAAAATTAATATATTTTGGAGTAAGGTCGAGCTTGCATATAAAAAGAGCGGGTTACTAGAACAAGGTGTTTTACTAGAGCAAATATTAGCTGACGAAGAAGTGTATGGAAATTTAATTTGGCGTGTGAAAAGTGTTGTAAGAGCATATAAATATGGGGAAATTCGTAAAGACATTGGGGCACTTTTATACAGTACAGTGCGAGATTTATTTTTAGAGATTGGATTAGAATGGGGAGCAGCATTAAGGAGAAGTAAGGGAATATCACTATTTGATCCATTCAAAAAAGAGCCATGTGTATAATACATGACTCTAATTAGTTAATCGAACTTCCTTACAACTGGAACACGAATCGCTACAAATAGTACGAAGACGATAACAGCTATTGCACCACTTTTCATAACGGTTACGATTGGAATTCCTATTGCAAGTGCAATGGATGTGAATGCATAAGAGAGCGGGATAAAGCCCATTGATGATAGCATAAGTAAACTCATTACGCGTCCCATCATTTCTTCTTTGACTGTCGATTGAATCATTGCCATAAGCGGTACAATCGCCATTGCGATTGTAATACCGTAAAACATGCCAGCTAATAGTGCTTGCCAAAGTACGGTACTAAAGTTGATGGCTAAGAAGAATATACCAGACAATAGCATCATGATAATACAAAATAGACCGCGTCTACGATTAATATTTTTTAAACCGACAATGATAGCACCGATTGCCATTCCACCGCCTACAGATGCCTCTAAGTAACTAAACTGGAGCGAATCACCATGCAGAACGTTTTTAACAAAAAGCGGGAAACCAACTTGCATCGGACCGATTAAAAATAAGTTTAAAAAAGCGCTACAAATAAGGAAAGTTGAAAGGAATGGCGATTCCTTTACATATAAGATTCCTTCTTTAATGGAAGTGAACATACCTTTATCTGTATCTTTTTGTTCTGGCATCGTAAATTGTATTTTTTGAACGAGTATGGCAGCGACAATCAGTAATAAAATCGTAATGGAAAAGATTGTCTCATAGTTCGTAAATTTAATGAGAATTCCGCCAAGTACAGGGCCTAAGATGACCGATGCTTGGTTCGTCATTTGTGTAAGTGAATTCGCTTGTGTTAACCGGCTTTTTTCTACCAATTCCGGTAAGATAGATCCATCTGCTGACCAGAAGAAAGCATCAGCAAGTCCAAAGAATAAAGCGAATAAAGCAAATGTATATAGCGTTACATCACCAACGATAAACCATGTGAGAATGGTTGCGACAAGAATCGCTCGAATGATATTGGAGTAAAACATAATATTTTTTTTCGGGAATTTATCAGCTACAGCGCCGCCGACAATCATAAAAATAAGCCTTGGAACACTAAGGGCTACGAAAACAACACCGAGTGAAGCTTCAAGGTTTAACGTTTTTGCTATGTACCACGTTTGTGAAAAAGTAAAAAAGGCTAAAGCAAAGCTTGAAAAAAGAGTAGCTGCCCAAAGAAAAAGGAAATTCGTATTTTTTAATAACGGTTTTCCGCTTCCTTCTAAAGCAGTTTTATTTTGTTGTAGTTCCTCCATATTGCTTCCTTTCTATGTGACAAATTTAAACTAAAAAACCAGTAAACGCCCGATTGGTGAGGGCTAATACTTAATGGGAGATGCCCCCACTGATTATAGTTTCACTTTATACAGTTTCTAATATTTCTATACTGCACTTTCTCATTGTAGACAATAATAATGAATTTGCCCAGTAGCTATTTAACGACAAAAAAAGATGCCGAATGGGCATCTTTTTTTAGGCTAACGCAATATAAATATCCAATTGTGCATGATTTGGGTCTAATGCTCTTTCATCGTAAAGCTCAAAGTCTGTTGTGAAGGCACGTTTATTTTCTTTCGACCATTTCCAAATATATTCCCAAGCTTCACAAACGACTTCAGCAACTGGTCCCTTTCTTGTTGTAAATACCGCATATGTAGTAGCAGGTATTGTTAAAGTTGTCATATTTTCAGGAACGTCTTCTAATGAAGAAACGGGCGTACCGATTGTAAATGTATATGTACCAGTTTCATCTGACTCGTAGTTTGAGTAGAAAGCAAATGTTTCTTTCGTTTGTTGATTTGGGATGTGATGCATCATTTGTTCTTGAAAGTATTGGTTCCAGAGTTGTGGGATTTGTCCTTCAGTAGATGCCTCTTTTTCATTAGTCGTCGTAACCGAAACGCCGATTGCGTGGAAAGCTTCTTTTTTTACGATAATGGGTTCGTGTAGCATAAAAAATTCCTCCTTTTAAAAAGAACGTTTGTTCTTATTTAATATAACATGTTTTTACATGTAACGGTTGTTATTTTTAGAAAATTTTAATCATAAAAAACAAACTGAAAACAACTAAAAAATGGTAAATTTTCTATTGTATGTATAAATAGGATGAGGAGTATGTTAAAATTTTTAAGTATCCTTTAACTGTTATATAAACCTATATAGCACGGTATTTTTACTATATTAAAAGTATGGTAAAGGTTTGTATAAGTGTCCGGTATATATGCTATTTTTGATAAATTAAAATAGTAATATTCTATGAGATTTATATTGTTGACATTGGGATTTCAACGATACATTTTCGTAGGTCGGATTGTTGCGAGTGGATATATATTGCTATGTATACGGCTACGAAATTAAGTAGACGGATAGCAAGTATATAGAAAGGAGAAAGATAGAAAATATGAAGCAAGTATTGAAGGGTTTTAATGTTGTAACGATGATTACACTTCTCCTATCCATCATATTGCCTTCACCTAGTGCTTTTGCTACAGAGATAAATAAAAAAAGCTGGGATGAGTTACAAGGAAATGATGTGAAAATTAAGGCAGAGCAAGTGAATGCTGAAATATATAAGGGAGAAGTAGCGGAGAGGGAGCACGTATTTCAATATACGATTGAAAATACGGGAGATATACCAATTCAAGAATTGGTAATTAAACAAAATAATGAGAATGAAATTACGTTCCCTTCGCAATCTGTGAAAGTAAACGGAGAGAAGTTACCTGAAAATAGGATAGCGGATTTCTATGTAGAGGAAAGAGATAAGGGAGGAAAGATTCTTTCTTCTAATCTTAAAATTCAAGATTTAAAATCACATGAAAAAATGACTGTGTTAATAAAAGCTCGTCGTGCACAACATTTTAATAAAGAGTATAAGCAAAAAATTAGTGTGCAAAAGAATCAACTACAAATAGGGAACATGTCTGTAGATGTTGAAGGGCTTCCTTCTGAAGATAAGTTGGAAGCTAATACCGATGATGAGGCTGACAGTAGTAAGAAAGCTATCGGATTAACAACTGATTCAAAAACTAAAGAAGTAGATGGAAAATTAAAAGTATCCGTAGAAGATAAAAATAAACCTACACAAAAAACAGAAATAGAGAAGATACAACAACCTGAAGCTGAGGATCAACTAGAAAAAGAAAACAAGCAATCACCTTTAGCAGTAAAGCAGAGTGATGCAGAAGTACAAGCTGCATCAGAAAATGCTTCAAAGGTTCAAATCCAAACAGGAGATAAACAAGGGTTTGGAAATCCACTGTATTCTACAATTGCTGCTGGTAATTTAGTACAGACTGGTAATGTAACACTTGGTTTGACAACTGATCATTATGGCAGACAAAGTATGGGTTATAAAACGAATAAAATGACTGTGGACGTTGATAAAGATGATAGTACTTTTAATTCGTCAACAGGTGCATTTCCTAACATTCCTGCTGGAAGTAAAGTGAAAAAGGCGTATTTGTTTTGGACAGCTGCAATGGGAACTGTAACTAGTACAAATGTTAATCAAAGAGTTAGTGATAATGATGTACGACAACCAGTCAAAATGAAAATGGGAAATAAAGAATATGCAGAGGTAACTGCTGATAGCATACGAAAAGCGGATAGCTTACCTTTTATTTCTAATTACTCAGGTGCTGGTGCTGGTTATGTTGCATATGCGGATGTAACAAATGTAATTGCACAGCAAGGGATTTCTCAAACTTTGACAGTTGCAAATGTGCCACAAATTAAAGATGTAACAGGTGGCGGCTATTATTGGGGTAACTGGAATCTTATATTAGTTTATGAAAACTATAAAGAAACAGTAAAAGACATGAAAATTTGGGAAGGGCTAGTCTCTCAAAAAAGTACAGCTTGGACAGATATTAGTGTTAATAAAATAAATACACCAAAAGAAGGTACTTTTAAGGCGAAGTTTAGTTATTTTTCATCGCAAGGTGATCCAGCTGAGAAAGATGGATATGCATATGATTATGGAGAATATGATTTTGGTGCTGGATATATAAAGATAAAAAATATTAACGGTAAAGATAATGATGCGAATGATTCGTCTATGACAGAAGTACAAGTAGACGGTACGAATGAATTTGTTACAAAAAAATATCCAGGATATAACCCGGATTGGACAAATTCATTTAGTACAGATATTCATACGTATCATCTTGAAGGACCGACTCAAGTAAAAAATGATTTAAAAGAAGCAAAAATGCGTTTTAGAGCAAATGGTGGCTATGGTGATATTTACGTATTAAATAACGCTACATTTGTTACAGAACATAATGCTCCAAACTTACAAGTTGATAAAAAGGCGTTAGATAGTGCTGGTAAAGAAGTTAAGGAAATTAAAGCTGGTGAAGAGTTTACGTATCAAATTGAAGTGAAAAATGATACGAAAAATAACCAAGCACCTGTATCTAATGTAAAAGGTTTTGATAAATTAGATGATCGTTTAGAGTATGTTCCGGGATCTATTCAATATGTTTCTGGAAGTAATAAAGGAAATAAAACAGATGATGCAAGCGATGATGAAGCAGAGTTTGTAAATAATCAAATTAATTTCCGTATTGGTGAAGGCGCAGATGCTAAAGACGGTGGTGTTTTAAAGCCTGGTGAAAGTGCCATTATTACATTCAAAGTAAAAGTGAAAGATTCTGTACAATTACATACAACGATAAAAAATATCGTCGCTGTAAAGGGAAAAGATAGTACCGAGGTAAATTATGAAACTGCAGATGATGCAAATGTTACGGTTACGCTTCCAAAAGAAGTTCCCGGAGAAATAGAGGCGAGAAAAATAGCTTCTAATAAAACACCGAAGTTAGGTGATGAGGTAGAGTATCGTATTACATTTAAAAATAAGATAAAAAATGGACGTCTAGATGTATTGACAATTGAAGACGAATTACCAAGTAGTCTTGAATACGTGAAAGATAGTTTGAAAGCCGAAGGTGTAAAACCAGAGCCAGTAGAGCTGAAGTTTGAAAATGGCAAAGTAATGGCAAAGTATCCAGAAATTATGGATATGGAAGAAAGAAGTGTCGTCTTTAAAACAAAAGTAAAAGAAACTGCAAAAATTGGTGAAGAAATTGTTAATAAAGCAACCGTTAGTGATAAAACAAATCCACCAAAGGATTTAGAAGAGAAGATTACACCACAGCATAAGGCCGGTAAAATTGCTACAAAGAAAAAAGCAACAAATAAAAAGCCGAAGCTAGGAGAAGAAGTTGAATATCAAATTAGCTTCAAAAATACGGTGGAAAACGGAAAACTAGATGCAGTTACAATAGAAGATGAAATTCCAGCTAACTTAGAATTTGTTCAAGGCAGTGAGAGAGCTGAAGGTGCTGAACCAAATCCAGTAGAGTTAAAAGTAGAAAATGGTAAGGTAATCGCAAAATATCCAGAGATTACGGATACAAAAGAGCGAAGCATTGCCTTTAAAGTGAAAGTAAAAGAAGAGGCAAAAGCCGGAGAAACGATTGTTAATAAAGCGGTTGTGAGTGAGCCAAATGGACAGTCTGAGCATCCAGAAGAAAAGATTACGCCGGATTATAAATACGGTAAAGTGGATGTTGAAAAAAGCGTAACGAATCAAACACCAAAACTAGGAGAAGAAGTGGAATACCGAATTACATTTTATAATACGGTAGAAAACGGAAAACTAGAAAAGGTGCTAGTAGAAGATACACTACCTAAAGGTGTTGAATACGTGAAAGATAGTTTGAAAGCTGAAGGTATAAAACCAGAGCCAGTAGAACTAAAAGTGGAAGACGGCAAAGTAATGGCAAAGTATCCAGAAATTACGGATACAGAAAAAAGAAGTATTGTTTTTAAAGTGAAAGTAAAAGATTCGGCAAAAGTAGGGGAGGCAATCGTAAATAAAGCAATTGCAAAAGATCCGAAAAATGAGCCTGTTGAATCAAAGGTTGTTATTACACCGCAAAGTAAAAAAGGTGAAATTGCTGCTACAAAGGTAGTTAATAATAAGAAGCCAAAGTTAGGCGAAGAAATCGAGTACCGCATTAGTTTTCATAATATGGTTGAGAACGGAAAACTTGAAGAGGTGCGAGTAGAAGATACAATTCCAAAAGGTCTTGAATATGTAGAAAATAGCATCAAGGCCGAAGGAGAAGCACCTGGACCAGTAGAATTAGCTGTTGAAGATGGGATAGTCAAAGCTAAGTATATCGATATTATGGATATGAAAGAAAGAAGTATCGTCTTTAAAGTAAAGGTGAAGGAAGAAGCAAAAGTAGATAAAGAGATTGTCAATAAAGCAATTGTTGATGATACGAAAAATCCACCGATTGAGCCGGAGGAAAGAATTACTCCGCAACATAAGGATGGAATAATTGATTCGAAGAAGACAGTAGATAATCCATCACCAAAACTAGGAGAAGAAGTAGAATATCGAATTAGCTTTAAGAACACGGTAGAAAATGGAAAACTAGAAAAGCTAATAATAGAGGATACAATTCCTAACGGTTTAGAGTATGTAAAAGGCAGTGAAAAGGCTGAAGGTGATAAACCAGCTCCATTAAAGTTAAGTGTGAAAGATGGAAAAGTCACTGCTGAATACGAAAATATTACGGATATGAAAGAAAGAAGTATTGTCTTTAAGGTAAAGGTGAAGGAAGAAGCGGAAGTAGGTAAGGAAATCATCAATAAGGCAATTGTGGATGATATGAAAGATCCGAAAGAACCAGAAGCGAAAATTACACCATTACACAAAGATGGAAAAATTAAAGCGAAGAAAAGCGTAAATAATGAAACACCGAAGTTAGGAGAAGAAGTAGAATACCGAATTAGTATGAAAAACACGGTTAAGTACGGAAAGCTAACAGACGTGATAATAGAGGATACTTTACCAGAAGGTTTAGAGTATGTAGAAAATAGTTTGAAAGCAGAAGGTGTCGGAACAGATTTAGTAGAGCTGAAATTTGAAAACGGTAAGGTAATGGCAAAATATCCAGAAATTATGGATACAGAAGAAAGAAGTATCGTTTTTAAAGTGAAAGTAAAAGAAGGAGTAACAGTCGGTAAAAAAATCATTAATAAAGCAACTATTGATGATTCGCAAAATAAGCCAGTTAATCCGACTGCGGAAATTATTCCTCAGTATAAAGATGGAAAACTTGAAGCGAAAAAGATGGTAAATAATGAAACGCCGAAGTTAGGAGAAGAAGTGGAATACCGAATCAGCTTTAAAAATACGGTAGAACATGGAAAGCTAACAGAGGTAAAGATAGAAGATGATTTACCAAATGGATTAGAGTATGTGAAAGATAGTGTAAAAGTAGAAGGTTCTAAGCCAGATCCAGTGGAATTAAAATTTGAAAACGGTAAGGTAATGGCAAAGTATCCTGAGATTACAGATACAAAAGAGAGAAGTATTACCTTTAAAGTGAAAGTAAAAGGTAAAGTGAGCGATTCAATTGTTAATGAAGCGATTGTGAGCGATACGAAACATCCGCCAGAAACACCGACAGCAGAAATTATTCCGCAACATAAAGACGGAAAAGTGAAAGCGAAGAAGACGGTAAATAATGAAACGCCGAAGTTAGGAGAAGAAGTAGAATACCGAATTAGTTTTAAAAACACGGTAGAAGACGGAAAACTAGCAGAGGTAAAAATAGAAGATACTTTACCAGAAGGTTTAGAGTATGTAGAAAACAGTGTGAAAGCAGAAGGTACTAAGCCGGATCCAGTAGAATTGAAAATGGAAAATGGTAAGGTAATGGCGAAGTATCCAGAGATTACGGACACAGAAGAAAGAAGTATCACTTTTAAAGTGAAAGTAAAGGAAGAAGTGAAAGTCGGTAAAAAAATCGTTAACAAAGCAATTGTTGATGATACGAAAAATGAACCAGAAACACCGACGGCAGAAATTACTCCGCAGCATAAAGACGGAAAAGTGGAAGCGAAGAAGACGGTAAATAATGAAACGCCGAAGTTAGGAGAAGAAGTAGAATACCGAATTAGCTTTAAAAATACGGTAGAAAACGGAAAGCTAGCAGAGGTAACAATAAAAGATGATTTACCAAATGGATTAGAGTATGTGAAAGATAGTTTACGAGCAGAAGGTACTAAGCCAGATCCGGTAGAACTGAAAGTGAAAGATGGAAAAGTAATCGCAAAATATCCAGAAATTACGGATACAGAAGAAAGAAGTATCGTCTTTAAAGCGAAAGTAAAAGAAGAATTTAAGGTTGGTGAAGGCATTGTCAATAAAGTAGTTGTTGATGATACAAAAGATCCAACAACTTCAGAAGTAACAATTACGCCAGAATATAAAGACGGTAAGCTTAAAGCAGAGAAATTTGTAAACAATAAAAAACCGAAATTAGGAGAAGAAGTAGAATACCGAATTAGCTTTAAAAACACGGTAGAAAACGGAAAACTAGTAGAGGTTACAGTAGAAGATGAAATTCCAGCTGGATTAGAGTACGTGGAGAACAGTTTACAAGTAGAAGGTTCTAAACCAAGTCCGGTAGAATTGAAATTTGAAAACGGCAAGGTAATGGCAAAGTATCTAGAAATTGCGGATACAAAAGAAAGAAGTATTACTTTTAAAGTGAAAGTAAAAGAAGAGGCAGAAATAGGCAAGGAGATTGTTAATAAAGCAATCGTAGTAGATACAAAAAATGAGCCAGAAGAGCCTCGTGTGGAAATTACTCCGCAATATAAAGATGGTAAAATTGCTGCGCAGAAAGTAGCAAATAATCATAAACCGAAACTAGGAGAAGAAGTAGAATACCGAATTAGTTTTAAAAACACGGTAGAAAACGGAAAACTAGTAGAGGTAAATATAAAGGATACATTACCAAATGGTTTAGAGTATGTAGAAGGCAGCATCACAGTAGAAGGTTCTAAACCGAAACCAGTAGAGCTACAGGTGAAAAATAATAAGGTAATGGCAAAGTATCCAGAAATTACAGATACAGAGGAAAGAAGTATTGTCTTTAAAGCGAAGGTAAAAGAAAGCGTAAAAGTGGGAGAAGAAATCGTAAATGAGGCAATTGTAGATGATACAAAGAATCTGCCAGAAGAGCCTTATGTACCGATTACACCACAATATAAAGATGGGAAAATTGAGGCAAGAAAAGAAGTAAGTAATCATGAACCGAAGTTAGGTGAGGAAATCGAATATCGAATTATTTTTAATAATACGGTGAAAGATGGAAAACTAGCAGAGGTAAAAATAGAAGATGAAATTCCAGCAGGATTAGAGTTTGTAGAAGGAAGCGAAAAGGCTGAAGGTGAAGAGCCAAAACCAGTGGAGTTGAAAGTAGAAAATGGTAAGGTAATGGCAAAGTATTCAGAGATTATGGATACGAAAGAAAGAAGTATCGTCTTTAAAGTGAAGGTGAAAGATTCAGTTGCAATAGGTAAAGGCATTACAAATAAAGCGATTATCCATGTTGATGATCCGAACCATCCAGTAATTGATCCGACAGCAAAAATTACACCGCAATATAAAGACGGTAAAATTGCTGCTCATAAAAAGGTGAATAATCATAAACCGAAGCTAGGGGAAGAAATCGAATACCGAATTTCATTTAATAATACGGTGAAAGATGGAAAACTGGCAGAGGTGAAAATTGAGGATGAAATTCCGTCTGGTTTAGAGTATGTGAAAGATAGTCTAAAAGCAGAAGGTGATAAGCCAGCACCAGTAGAGTTGAAAGAAGAAGCTGGTAAGGTTAGTGCGAAGTATGAAAATATCACTGATATGAAAGAAAGAAGCATTATCTTTAAAGTGAAGGTGAAAGATTCTGTTGAAGTGGACAAAGCAATTGTAAATAAAGCAATTGTTGATGATACAAAAAATCCACCAGAGCAACCAGAAGTAGAAATTACCCCGCAGCATAAAGCTGGTAAATTTAAAGCTAATAAAAAGGTAAATAAAAAAGATCCAAAGCTAGGAGAAGAAGTAGAGTACCGAATTAGTTTTAAAAATACGGTAGAAAACGGAAAACTAGCCGAAGTGAAAATTGAGGATCAATTACCAACTGGTTTAGAGTATGTGAAGGATAGTTTAAAATCAGAAGGTAATGAGCCAGCGCCAGTAGAGTTAAAAGAAGAAGCTGGGAAAATTACAGCGAAGTATGAAAATATTACTGATACAGCTGAGCGTAGTATTAGCTTTAAAGTGAAAGTAACGGAAGTAGCAAAAGTCGGTAAGAAAATCGTGAATACGGCAATTATGGATGATGACAATCCGAAGAATCCGCCGCAAAAACCAGAAGCGATTATTACGCCGGAGTATAAGGACGGAAAACTAAAAGCTGAGAAAACAGTAAATAATCCAGCTCCAAAATTAGGAGAAGAAGTAGAGTATCGAATTACTTTCCGTAACGTAGTAGAGCATGGAAAAGTAGCGAAGGTGAAGATTAAGGATGAATTACCAACTGGCTTAGAGTTTGTAGAAGGTAGTGAAAGAGCCGAGGGAGAGAATCCGAAACCGTTGTATGTGAAAGTGAAAAACGGAATCGTCCTTGCGGAATATCCAGAAATTACGGATATGAAAGAAAGAAGTATCGTCTTTAAAGTGAAAGTGAAAGAAAAAGCTAAAGTAGGCGAAGAGATTGTGAACAAGGCGATTGTGGAAGATACAATAAATCCACCAGAGCAACCGAATATCTCTATTCAGCCTCAATATAAAGATGGTGCATTACAAGCAGAAAAAACAGTAAGTAATCATGAACCAAAGTTAGGAGAAGAAGTAGAATATCGAATTAGCTTTGAAAATACGGTAGAGAACGGAAAACTAACTGAGGTAAAGGTAGAAGATGAAATTCCAGCCGGTTTAGAATACGTACAAGATAGTATAAAGTCTGATGGGCCGGAACCACATCCGGTGGAACTTAAAGTAGAGAATGGAAAAGTAACAGCAAAGTATCCAGAAATTACGGATACGAAAAAAAGAAGTATCATCTTTAAAGTGAGAGTACAAGAGACGGTACAAGTAGGAAAAGAGATTGTAAACAAGGCGATTGTTGATGATAATAATCCGACGACTCCGCCAGTTGAGTCACTTATACCAATCACACCGCAATATAAAGATGGGAAACTAGAGGCAAGGAAAGAAGTAAGTAATCATGAACCAAAGCTAGGGGAAGAAATTGAATATCAAATTACTTTTAACGGCACAGTAGATGGCGGGAAGTTAGTTGATGTAAAGATTGAAGATGAAATTCCGTCTGGTTTAGAGTATGTGAAAGATAGTCTGGAGGCCGTAGGTGATAAGCCTGTGCCTACAGAACTTAAAGTAGAGAATGGAAAAGTAACAGTGAAGTATCCAGAAATTACGGATACGAAAGAAAGAAGTGTCATCTTTAAAGTAAAGGTAAAAGAAACAGAAAAAGTTGGAGGAGAAATAACAAATAAAGCGATTATTGAAGTGGATGATCCGAAACATCCAGTTATAGAACCGACAGCGACAATAAAGCCAGAATATAAAGATGGTAAGTTAACAGCAGCGAAGACAGTAAGTAATAAAGAGCCAAAGCTAGGAGAAGAAGTAGAATACCGAATTAGCTTCAAAAATACGGTGGAAAACGGAAAACTAGATGTAGTTACAATAGAAGATGAAATTCCAGCCGGTTTAGAATACGTGCAAGGTAGTATTAGATTTGAAGGGGCTGAGCCCAATCCAATAGAGTTAAAAATGGAGTTTGGAAAAGTAATCGCCAAGTATCTAGAAATTACAGATACGAAAGAACGTAGTATTATTTTTAAAGCGAAGGTAAAAGAAGCGCCGAGTAAAGGGATAACAAATAAAGCAGTAGTGGACGATAAAATAAATCCGCCACTTGAGCCTACAGTTACAATTTTACCGAAAACAAAAGAAGATTTTAAGATACCGGAGGATCCGAAAGATCCGAAAGAACCAGAAGTGAAACCGGAGGATCCGAAAGAACCGAAGGAGCCAGAAGTGAAACCGGAAGATCCGAAAGAGCCGAAGGAGCCAGAAGTGAAACCGGAGGATCCGAAAGAGCCGAAGGAACCAGAAGTGAAACCGGAGGATCCGAAAGAGCCGAAGGAGCCAGAAGTGAAACCAGAAGTAAGATTGGAAAAATTAATTAAAGAGCCGCAAGTAAAAACAGAAAGAGAATTACCGAAAACAGGGGCAGCGTCTCCATGGATGATGTCAGTTGGTGCTGGAATTTCATTCTTAGTTGGCGGAGTATTATTCGTATTAGGTAGAAGAAGAAAACAATAATTTTTTTAGACGAAAAGCACACTGAGTTCGATAGTTTATCGAATTCAGTGTGCTTTCGTGGTATATAAAATAAAAGCTCCTTCCACGTATGGAAGGAGCTTTTATTTTTACATATTAAAACATGCTTGAGCTATGCATTGGTTGAAGTTTTGCATTTGGATCGAAGTAAGCTTTTGCATTGTTTACTGCTGTTGGTGCTTCACCGAAGCCGCAAGCAATGAGTTTTACTTTTCCTTCATATGTACAAATGTCACCAGCAGCGTAAATGCCAGGAATATTTGTTTCCATTTTTGAATTTACAAGGATGCTGTTTTTTTGTATATCTAAGCCCCAGTTTTTAATTGGGCCAAGAGAAGAAACGAAGCCATAGTTTACAATTACGTCATCAACATCGATGATAACTTTTTCTTCCGTTTTTACATGTTGAAGAACGACTTGTTCAATTTTGTCATCACCAATGAGTTCTACTGGAACGTATGGTGTACTTACTTCTGCACGAGAATTCATTAAGCTTTCTACGCTATGTTCATGCGCACGGAATTTATCACGGCGATGAACGATTGTAACTTTTTCAGCAATTGGTTCTAACATCATTGTCCAATCAACAGCTGAATCGCCGCCGCCAAATACTACGACGCGCTTACCGGCAAATTTATTCATATCATCAACGAAATAATGTAAGTTTTTCTTTTCATACTTTGCTGTACCTTCTAATTCTAAGCGGCGTGGTTGGAAAGCACCATTGCCAGCAGTAATAATAACTGATTTAGAATAGTGAGTTTGCTTATTCGTAACAAGTTTAAATATACCGTCAGCTTGTTTCTCAAGCGTATCGACAGCTTCTTCTAAACAAACGGTTGGGTCAAATTTCTTCATTTGCTCTTTTAAGTTATCAACTAATTCTTGTGCGCGCACTTTTGGGAATCCAGCTACATCATAAATGTATTTTTCAGGGTAGAGTGCGGATAATTGTCCTCCAAGTTGAGGTAAGCTTTCAATGATTTTTACACTTGCTTGTCTCATACCGCCATAAAATGCTGTGAACAGTCCCGTTGGACCACCACCAATAATTGTTATGTCGTAAACTTTTTGATTTTCTGCCACTTTCATTCCCCCTATAGATGGAATTTTGATATTGATTTCATATATTGTTCATATGTACACGAAAATCCTGCAAATGATGATACTTTCAAATAAATGATAGCATATTTGAGTTCATAATACTTCTGAAAACGACTGAATTGTGTGTAAGTTTTCGCATAGGTTCTTTTTTATTGTATAAAATATACAGAAAGGAAAATACATGAAAAAAAGGCTAAAAAACCCTTGAAAACGCTATGTTATTTTAAAATATTGATAATTCTCCAGACGCTTGAATTCTGGAATAAAACCGACTAATATAGGGAAGTATTATGTTAAATTTCTATGACAAAATTCGTACGATTTTTTGACTGCGTTTTGTTATGATATAGAATGTGATAAATTCCACATTCTTGACAAATAGAGTTTTTAGTACTTGGTATTATTTTTCATTACTATTATATAAAGAAAAGGGTTGTGATTTGGTGAAGACTCCAAAAATCGTAGTTTTAGGTGCAGGTTATGGCGGGATGATTACGACTGTTCGTCTGCAAAAAGCATTATCTGTAAATGAAGCTGAAATTACGCTAGTAAACAACAACAGCTATCACTACCAAGCGACTTGGTTACACGAGAGCGCAGCTGGTACATTACAAGATGAAAAAATCTGTCTAGATATTCAAGACGTTATTGATACAAATAAAGTGAACTTTGTACAAGACACAGTAGTAGAAATTAAAGCTGCTGAAAAACGCATTATCTTAAAAGACGGCGAGTTAGAGTATGACTACTTAGTAATTGGTCTTGGTTTCGAATCAGAAACATTCGGAATTACAGGATTAAAAGAGCATGCATTCTCAATCGCTAACATTAATGCAACTCGTGAAATTCGTGAGCATATGGAAGCTAGTTTCTCTAAATATGCAACTGAACAACGCGATGAGTTAGTAACAATCGTTGTTGGTGGTGCTGGATTTACTGGTATCGAGTACGTAGGTGAGCTTGCAAACCGTGTTCCTGAACTTTGCAAAGAGTACAATGTACCACGTGAAAAAGCACGTATCATCTGTGTAGAAGCTGCTCCAACAGCACTTCCAGGTTTCGATCCAGCGTTAGTAGAATACGCTGTAAAACAACTTGAGAAAAAAGGTGTAGAATTCCGCATCGGTACAGCAATTAAAGAAGCAACTGAAGAAGGTATTATCGTTGCGAATGGCGATGACACTGAATTAATTAAGTCTGAAACAGTAGTTTGGGCTGCAGGTGTTCGTGGTAACGGTATTGTGGAAGAGTCTGGATTTGAAGCAATGCGCGGACGTGTAAAAGTTGATGAGTACATGCATGCTCCAGGATACGAAGATGTATTCATGGTTGGTGACGCAGCGTTAATCATTAATGAAGAAATTAACCGTCCATACCCACCAACAGCACAAATCGCAATTCAACAAGGTTACAATATTGCACACAACTTAACTGTATTAGTTCGTGGTAAAGGCGAAATGAAGAAATTCGCATTTGATAATAAAGGATCTGTATGTTCTTTAGGTCATGACGATGCAATGGGCGTTGTTATGGGTAAAAAGTTAACAGGTTGGAAAGCTTCCTTCATGAAGAAAGTAATCGATAACCGTTACCTATTCTTATTAGGTGGACCTTTATTAGTTCTTAAAAAAGGTAAATTAAAGTTCTTTTAATATATATTAGAAAAAGCAGAAACGGCTAAGAGCTGTTTCTGCTTTTTTCATATTAAAAATATAGTATAATATAAAAAGAAAGAATATTCTGTCCGTTCT
The DNA here is from genome assembly GCF_008274865.1 of Bacillus sp. AR4-2. Classification (NCBI taxonomy): domain Bacteria; kingdom Bacillati; phylum Bacillota; class Bacilli; order Caryophanales; family Bacillaceae; genus Bacillus; species Bacillus sp. AR4-2. The sequence continues at coordinate 4,675,585 of NZ_CP031062.1, read as the reverse complement.
GAAAGAGGAGGTTATTACATCATGGAGAAACGAGGGAAGGTATGGCTAGCTGTTAGTGGTTTAGTAGCTACAAAAGATGGTAGGTGGCTATTTGTTAAGAAGAAATACAGTGGATTAAAAGGGAAATGGTCTTTACCGGCTGGTTTTGTAAATGAAGGTGAGACGGTTGATGAAGCTGTGAAACGCGAAGTGTTAGAAGAGACAGGCATTGTCGCTCATGTGAAGGGGATCATTGGTGTTCGATCGGGTGTTATTCGTAATGAGATTAGTGATAATATGATTATTTTTCTTTTGGAGCCTGAAGGAGAAAATATTATTATACAGGAGAAAGAATTGTCTGAAGTGGCGTTCTTACATCCGGATAAGATTGTAGACGATCCGAATACGTCTGTGCTTATTAAATATTTGTTAGAAGGAAGATCAGAACTACATCTTGAAGTGGACAAAACATTAAATCCAGGCGAACCATTTGGTTATACAGCTTATCACGTATTTACGGCACGTGCGAAGGAGAGGGGAAAAGAGTGAGTATACCGGTACTACTTATTTCAATGATGTTATTCTTTATTTTGTTCTTTGGAATTGGATTTTTACTCAACATGATTTTGCGAGCTACTTGGGTAATGGTTATTGTGTATCCGATTGTTTGTATGCTTATTATTAATAAAGCGAGTATGTGGGATTATTTTTCAAAACCGAAAGAAACATTTTCTTCATTTGGGAGAAGTGTATCGCACTTAGGACAAGCAGACGTATTTATTCTATCTACTGGATTAGTAGGGGCTGCTTTAGCAGGAGTCGTAATCAAGAAACTTCGGAAAAGCGGATATCAAATGTTTTAATCTCCAATTAAGTTGGAGATTATTTTTTTGCATATTCCTTCATGGTATAGGGAATGATTAACGATGAAGGAGTGTGGAATATAAAAATGTTAAAACGATATTGTATTCGCATTATGATGACTTGTTTACTTGCAATTGCATTATGCGTAACATGGAATGCTTTCACAGGAGTTTCTTTATTAGAGATTGTAAAGAAGTATGAGGGAACGAGTGCAAAAGAAGTACATGCAGCAGAAGTTAAGAGAAATGTTGCTCCGAGTAAAGAAGTGATAAATGCTTTAGAGCAGGCAAACGACTGGTCTAAATATCGTTCAATTGAAATGACTGCAACAGGTTATACGTCGGGAATTGAGTCAACTGGTAAGAGGCCGGGACATCCGGAGTATGGTATTACATATTCAGGTGTTAAGGCGAAAAGGGATTTATATTCCACAATCGCAGCGGACTTACACGTATTCCCAATTGGAACAATTTTATTCGTACCAGGTTATGGGTATGGTGTAGTAGCTGATAAGGGCGGTGCAATAAAAGGAAACCGTCTTGATCTATATTATGATACGGTGAAAGATGTTTATAGCCAATGGGGTAAGAAAAAAGTAAATGTGTACGTAGTAAAAGTAGGAAATGGTAAGTTTACAGAAGAAGAGTTAACGATGTTAAATCAAGACGAAACGATGCAAGTGTTTCGTGGTCAATATTTAAAACAAAGATAGTCTAGTCGTAATTACGCTAGACTTTTTTTCTTGGCTTATTTCATAATGGAGGGGATTTTACACGACATATAACTGTAGTTAGAATTGTCGCATTTTATCGAAAATAAAGTTATAATGGTGTTAGAGAAATTTAGGGGGTCTGAACATGTTTCAAGTACAAAAAGAATTAGCAGGTCACGAAGCAGTAATTGTCGCTTTATTTGAAGAAGAGAAAATGAGTAGTTTTGTACAAGAACTGGACAAAGCGTTTGAAGGACAATTACAAGTTTTACTAGAAGAGAAAGAATTATCTACGAAGAAAAAGGCCATTTCGAAAGTACATAGCTTAGGAAAAACAAATGTGAAACGTTATTACTTTGTTGGTTTAGGCAAGAAAGAGTCTTACACGACAGAAACGTTACGTGCGGCTCTTGGTAAGGCATTTAAAACACTGCAAGTAGCAAAAGTACAAGATGCAGCAATCTTACTTGATTCTTTCGTAACAGAGAAATTAGAGGCGATTGATGTCGCTCATATTGCAGCAGAGGTACAAGGCCTTGGTACATATGAATTACAAACGTATAAATCAGATAAAAAGGATCGTGTAGAGTTAGAGAAGTTCACGGCTATTACAGCGGAAGATGCACAAGAAATTGAAGCCGCATTAACAGTTGGCTACGTACATGGACGTGCAACAAATTCAGCTCGTACACTTGTAAATATGCCGCCAAACGTATTAACAGCGACAAAGCTTGCTGAGTATGCTGTTGAATTAGCGGAGAAGTATGATATGGACTATAAAGTTCTTGAGAAAGAAGAGATGGAAGATCTTGGTATGGGTGCGTTACTTGCAGTAAACCAAGGTAGTGTAGAGCCACCAAAAATGATTGCTCTTATTTATAAAGGAAAAGAAGAGTGGACAGATGTCATTGGATTCGTTGGAAAAGGTATTACATACGATACAGGTGGTTATTCTTTAAAACCACGTGAAGGCATGGTCGGTATGAAAGGTGATATGGGTGGTGCAGCTGCTGTATTAGGTGCGATGGAAATTATCGGTGAACTTCGCCCAGAACAAAATGTGATCGCTGTTATTCCTTCAACTGATAACGTTGTAAGTGGTACGGCATTTAAGCCAGACGATGTAATTACATCTATGAGCGGAAAAACAATTGAAGTATTAAATACGGATGCAGAAGGTCGTCTAGCTTTAGCTGACGGTATTACGTATGCGAAAAAACTTGGTGCAAACTACCTTGTTGATGTTGCAACATTAACAGGCGGTGTAATTGTTGCACTTGGAAACTATACGACAGGCGCAATGACAAATAATGAAGAGTTATTTGAGCAAGTGCTAGAGGCTTCTATGGAAACAGATGAGCCAATTTGGCAACTACCGATTTTTGATCGTGATAAAGAACGCGTTCGAAACAGTAAGTTTGCTGATTTAAATAACTCACCAGGCCGTGAAGGACATGCGGTTATGGCAGGTACATTCTTAGGCGAATTCGCTGAAGATACACCGTGGGTACACTTAGATATCGCTGGAACATCAGAAACAAAAGGCGCGCACGACTTAGGTCCAGCTGGAGCAACTGGTGCAATGGTACGTACACTTGCAACACTTGTGGAGCGTTTTGGAGAAGAATAATTTTTTGAAGAAAAGGCTGTCTCAAATTTTTGAGGCAGCCTTTTTTATTGGTATTTAATAGTTGATTTTCAATGTTATACTTATGTGATATAATCTTTCCTGTATTAGAAGTAAATAACAATTGAATAGGGAGGGAAAGAAGAGAGTGACAAAAATAGAAGCACTCTTATTATTATGAGGGAAGGAACTTTATCTCAACAAAATATAGTTGTATTGTTTTTTAAACAGTTACGCCCGAAACAGTGGACTAAAAACTTGCTTGTATTTGCAGCGTTAGTCTTTTCAATAAAACAAGTATCTTTAACTATGGTGGCACAAGCTGCAATTTGTTTTGCGCTATTTTGTGCAATATCTGGCTGTGTCTATATTTTAAATGATTTTATGGATATTGAGGCAGATCGACAACACCCTGTTAAGCGATATCGACCGATGGCATCGGGGGCATTAAATCCGTACTTTGCTATTACGGCAGGTTGTGTTATTTTAGTAGCGTCTTTAGTAGTTTCATATATATTAAATCCGTTGTTGTGCTTAGTATTAGCAGTCTATTTTATTTTAAATGTAGCGTATTCAATTCGTTTAAAACACGTTGTAATCATTGATATTTTAATTATTGCAGCTGGATTTGTTTTACGAGCATTGGCCGGTGGATTAGTTATTCAAGTGCCATTTACACCGTGGTTTTTATTATGTACATTATTACTGTCACTATTCTTGGCTATTAATAAAAGAAGACATGAATTAGTATTGTTACAGAATAATAAAGGTTCTCATAGAAAAGTATTAGAAAGTTATTCTCCTGCTTTGTTAGACCAATTAAGTACAATTGTTACATCGGCAACTATTGTAACTTATGCCATCTTTACTTTTAATGCAGGGAAAAGTATCTATTTAATGTGGACAATCCCATTTGTAATTTACGGGATTTTTCGTTATTTATATTTAGTTCACATGGAAGATAAAGGTGGAGAACCAGATAAAGTTTTATTAGAGGATCAGCATATTTTAATAACAGTGTTGTTATATGCGATAACAGTTATTATTATACTATTGAACTTTTAATTACTCTATTCGGGTTTGTTAAAACGTTTAAGAGGAGTGTCTTAAACGTTTTTTATTTGGAATAAAACATTTTTTGAATATAAACAGTTAAGGAGTATAGAGATGCAACAATTTTTAATGATTATTTTATCAGTTGGTATGGGAGTTGTAGGGCAAATTTTATTAAAATTTGGTGCAATGAAATCACAAAGTTCAGCGGCTGTAGGTATTATGAATTTCATTAACGTACCGAACTTTTTCGGACTAGCTTTTTACGGTTTAAGTGCATTATTATGGATGATTGTGCTGAGAAAGGTTGATTTAAGTTATGCATACCCAATGGTGAGTTTCGGATATGTATTTGTTATTATTGCGTCAGCATTATTATTTGGTGAAACAATCAATTTCATGAAAATTGCTGGAATGGTATGTATAGTAGCTGGCATTTTATTTATTGCAAAATCATAGGAGGTAAAGCAATGGGAACATATTTATATTGTATACTTCCATTTATAGCTTGGGTAGCTTCGGGAGTATTGAAATTTTTAGTGAATTATCTTCGTTCTGGAAAAGATGCTTTTCGTTTAGTTGGAAATGGTGGATTTCCTAGTACGCATACAACGATTTTATCAAGTATGGTCATGACAATAGGGTTTCATGAAGGGTTTAATACACCGATGTTTGGAATCGGGATAGCAATCTTAACAATTGTTATCATTGATGCCACAGGACTTCGCCGTACAGTTGGTAAACATGCAAGAATGTTGAATAAACATATAAGTTCGGAAGAAGAAAAATTAAGAGAGCGTCAAGGACATCATTGGCATGAGATTTTTGGTGGGCTTGTGTTAGGAACAGTTATTGGGTACGTGGCACATCTAATTATGTTATTTCTACCGTAGAGAGGAGAAGAAGTATTGAATATTTGGAATGATTATAAAGGAAAGGGGATATTAGCCCTTGTCCTTTTCATTTTTTATTGGTCATTTTATTTTTTTATCGGTTGGAAAATGGATACTCACTCTAAGCTTTTTATTGAAGCTTGGGTGGTTGATACCTATTTTTCTTTTGATCAAGGATATTATATCATCTCCTTTTTCCTTGAAAAAGTAGATGTAGCAGCGGCGACCTGGTTCCGACATCCATTCCTTTATTATTTTATTCAACAATTCATGTGGATGCTGGAGACAGTAAAAGTAGGGAATATTGTACATGGTATTATATTCATTCAAACGTTTTTAAGCGCGCTCAGTGTAGTGATGATTTATACATTATGCTGTAAAATTTGTAAGAATACGATTGTTTCTTTTTTACTAGCGGTCATGTATGGATTTTCAGCTACAATGTTAGTTATTACGTGGACACCAGAATCTTTTAGCTATGCAAATTTCACATTGGTACTTATGTGCTTTGTATGCTATCCATTTATTACAGGGGAAAAAGAAGCGAAAATAGGATTTAGTATTGCGAATGTATTGTTGGCAATAGTAATAACAGGGGTTACATTAACCAATTCGTTTATGTGGTTTTTAGGTAGTCTGATGAGTTATAAGAAACTACGGAAAAAAATTATTTGGACTGGTATTTCGATTGTTATTGTCGTGGTCCTGTTTGTATTAGCAATGAACGCAAATAATGTCGTTCTTATCGAAGGATTAAAGGGTAGTATGGACTTTGCTGCGCAAGGACAGAGTTTTTCACCAGAATACGTTAAGCCATCAGGTATATTAGTATTTCATCTATTATTAGGATCTTCATTCATCTTTGGACCATTCTCGGAAGTTACTTTAAGACAAGGTGAGCAATTCGCACAATTAAATATACTTCCATCGCATACTATGATCGGGTGGATTGTGATTGTATCTGTGTATGCTTTTATAATAGTAGCTGTATGGAAAAACTTTAGAAAAGAGCCTTTCGTAAGGTTTTTAAGTTTCTGTTTACTATTTAATATTGTTTTACATGGAATTATTGGTTTTGGGGCATCTGAAGCATTTATTTATGGCGCACATATGCTGTTTACAATACCGTTATTATTGGCATATGGTTTTAAAGTGATGAGACGTGTAAAAGTAGTTGCTTTATGTTTAATATTAATATTAATAATTATAAATAATTTTGAAAGTATGCTATATTTTTATCATTTTGCAGTCTCCAATTATTCTTTATAATAAAATAGATTTTTAATAAAAGGGTACTTTAGATAGGATTTCTAAAGTACCCTTTTTTACTATTTCTTAAAAATAGATAAAAAATAATAGCTAGAAGTGAAGCATTTTAGAAAACATATAGTTGTTATGAAAGAGGTCTAAACATGTTTTGAGTACAAAAAGAGTAGTAAGTGTACTTAGACATCCCTGTGAGCAAATAATTTATGGTCAGCTCGAGCAATGGTATAGGTAATTCGTATACTTTTCGAGCATTTTGTAGAAGAATAATTTTTTTGAAGAAAAAGCTGTCTCAAATTTTGGAGACAGCTTCTTCTATTGATATGGTAGGTGTATTTGGTGGTAATTCGATATAACTTCATTTACTACTGCGCTGTTCAAAAAAGTGTTTATAAAGAAATCGTATACAAAATCCCGTTTAAAGCAAAAGAAGTACGGCCCGTTTCTTCAGAGACAACTAATATAAGTGCATCACTCTTTTCTGATAAGCCAATTGCAGCTCTGTGACGTGTTCCTAGCTCAGGATCAACTTCTGTACTTTTCGTTAAAGGAAGAATATTAGCAGCTGAGACAATATGATTATTTTTTACGAGAACGGCACCGTCATGAAGAGGGTTACCTGGATAAAATATTGATTCGAGTAATGGTGCAGTTAAATGAGCGTTTAATGTCGTTCCAGTTTGAATGAGAGCTTCAAGCGTCTCGTTTCGTTCCACAACGATAAGAGCACCATGTTTTCTGGCGCTTAAATGTTGGATAGCTGTCGTAATAAAAGATGAACTTTCCGTATAAGGTGATAAATATGCCTGAATGTAGTATGTAGCTGCCAATGTTTGTACATTTGCTAACATATGATGAATATCTTCCATTTTGCATAAAATACATTCGTCTTCTTTATCGATTGCGTTCCTCATAATCGATAGTTCTTTTTCAGCAATTTCAATCATTTGCTTTGTTTGTATTTTGAGCTCTTCTGACAAGCCCCATTCGTGCATAATCCTCATTCCCTTTAGTGGAGTATTTAACAATAGTGTATACAAATATTCCTAGTAAAATCCTACTAGATTTTATAAAATATTGAGATACAGCATGTTTTTTTCATATAATAAAGGTATGACGAGCGAGAGGAGAGAGAAGAATGAATTGGAAACAAGAATTTAGTCGCTGGCTTTCTTACGCACAATTAGATGCAGAATTAAAAGAACAGCTAGAAAATATGAAGCAAGATGAGAAGAAAATCGAGGATAGCTTTTATAAAAATCTAGAGTTTGGTACAGGTGGTATGCGTGGTGAACTTGGTGCTGGTACGAACCGTTTAAACGTATATACAGTTCGTAAAGCAACAAAAGGATTAGCAAGCTTTATTGAAAAATTAGGTGAGGAAGCGAAAAAACGCGGTGTTGTTGTAGCCTATGATTCTCGTCATAAATCACCTGAGTTCGCAATGGAAGTTGCTGCTACACTTGGGGCACGCGGTATCACAACATATGTGTTTGAAAGCTTACGTCCAACGCCAGTACTTTCTTTCGCAGTTCGTCATTTACATACAGTAAGTGGAATCGTTCTTACGGCAAGCCATAATCCACCTGAATATAACGGATACAAAGTATACGGTGAAGATGGTGGACAGTTACCTCCAAAAGAAGCAGATGAGTTAATTAGCTACGTAAATGCAGTAGAAGATGAATTAACAGTTGAAGTCGCTGATGTAGAGCAATTAAAAGCTGACGGTTTATTACATATTATTGGACAAGAAGTAGATGATGCATATGCTGCAGAATTGAACAATGTCATCATTAATAAAGAAATGGTGCAAAAGGTCGGCAAAGACTTAAAAATCGTCTTTACACCATTACACGGAACATCAAATATTTCTGTACGCCGTGGTTTAAAAGAAGTTGGGTTTACAGATGTGACAGTTGTAAAAGAGCAAGAGTTACCAGATCCAAACTTCTCTACAGTAAAATCACCGAACCCAGAAGAGCACGCAGCGTTTGAGTATGCAATTCGTGACGGTGAAAAGGTAGGCGCAGATGTATTAATCGCAACTGATCCTGACGCAGATCGTCTAGGTGTAGCAGTGCGTAATCATAATGGTGAGTTCCAAGTATTAACAGGAAACCAAACAGGTGCATTAATGCTTGATTACTTACTATCTCAAAAGAAAGAAAACGGAACGCTTCCGGAGAACGGTGTCGTATTAAAAACAATCGTAACGTCTGAGATTGGCCGTACAATTGCGAAAGCATACGGTTTAGATACAGTTGATACGTTAACTGGATTTAAATTTATCGGTGAGAAAATTAGGCAGTATGAAGAAAGCGGACAATATGAATTCCAATTCGGTTATGAGGAAAGCTATGGTTATTTAATCCGCCCATTCTGCCGTGATAAAGATGCAGTACAATCTGTCCTATTTGCATGTGAAGTAGCTGCATACTACAAATCACAAGGGAAAACGTTATATGACGGTCTATTAGAAGTATTTGAGAAGTACGGTTTCTTCCGTGAAGACCTTGTATCGTTAACGTTAAAAGGAAAAGATGGAGCGGAAAAAATCCAAGAGATGATGGCAACGTTCCGTGAGAATCCGCCGAAAGAAGTAGCAGGCTTAACAGTCGTAGCAGTGGAAGACTATAAAGCAAGCATCGTTACATCTTTACAAGATGGACATAAAGAAGAGATTCACTTACCGAAATCAAATGTGTTAAAATATCAATTAGAGGATGGTTCATGGTTCTGCCTACGTCCATCTGGAACTGAGCCGAAGATTAAGTTTTACTTTGGTGTAAAAGATAGTTCTTTACAAAATAGTGAACAAAAGTTACTTACTATTAAAGAAGACATTATGAATCGTTTATAATACAAAGTAATTTTAAGTAGTAAGGAACAAAAGGGAGCGAAATCTCCCTTTTGTTTTATGTAGGAAATAATTGCTATTGATTCCGACAGGAGAGAGGGTATTTTGTGATGAAAAAAGTAAGAAAAGCGATAATCCCAGCAGCTGGATTAGGAACACGTTTTTTACCAGCAACGAAAGCAATGCCGAAAGAAATGTTACCGATAGTAGATAAACCAACGATCCAATACATTGTAGAAGAAGCAGTGAAATCGGGTATCGAAGATATTATTATCGTTACTGGTAAAACAAAGCGTTCTATTGAAGATCATTTTGATAATGCATTTGAACTAGAACAAAACTTATTAGAGAAGAAAAAATATGAGTTGCTTGAAAAAGTACAAGCTTCTTCAAAAATGGTAGATATTCATTATATCCGTCAAAAAGAGCCGAAGGGACTAGGACATGCTGTTTGGTGTGCGCGTAAATTCATTGGTGATGAGCCGTTTGCAGTGTTACTAGGTGATGATATTGTCCAAGCTGAGAAACCGTGTTTACGTCAATTAATGGATGAGTATGAAAAAACACTTTCTTCTGTTATTGGTGTACAAACTGTTCCAGAGTCGGAAACACATCGCTATGGAATTATCGATCCATTAGAACAAGAAGGTCGTCGTTACCAAGTTCGCAATTTCGTTGAGAAACCAGCACAAGGTACAGCTCCTTCAAACTTAGCAATTATGGGCCGTTACATTTTAACGCCTGAAATCTTTATGTTCTTAGAACAGCAACATGTCGGTGCTGGTGGTGAAATTCAATTAACAGATGCAATCCAAAGCTTAAATGAAATCCAACGTGTATTTGCTTACGATTTCGAAGGAAAGCGCTACGACGTAGGTGAAAAGCTAGGATTCGTTCAAACGACAATTGAAATGGCCCTGCAACACCCAGAATTACGTGATGACATGGTTGCAATGATGAAGAAAATTTTAGAAGAACAAGCGAATCAAGAGTCTTAATATAAAAAAAGAGTTATTGCAGCAATCTGCAATAACTCTTTTTTATTATGAAATCGTCGAATGAGAATGCTGATAAGCAGAACGACGCACAGCATAGTATATGCGAGGTGCGATAATAGCACCGATAATTGTAAATGCAATATCTTTTACTGCAAACCACATCATAATCATCCAAGCAGCTTTATAGCTCATATTACCGCCCATAAAGAGATTGACTGCTCCGTACATGTAAGTAGTACCGATTATATAAGTTAAAATAATTCCAGTGAAAGAGGCAATTGCAAATGTAATGAAAGTTGGTCTTTCTTTTTGTTCTACTAGTTTTCCTGATACGTAAGCAACGATAATAAAGGCGATAATAAAACCACCAGTAGGATCTAAAAGTGCTCCAAATCCAGCTTTGAAGTTAGCGAAGATTGGTGCGCCGGCTAAGCCAACGAGCATATATACAGTCATGGATAAGGCACCAAGTCTACTTCCAAGAAGAAGACCTGCTAAAATTGCGAAAAATGGTTGCATAGATAATGGGATGCCTGCTACTTGTAAGAAAGGTGCCCAAGATACAATATTTGCACCGATGGCCATAAGAGCAACGAACATGGCAGCTAATGCTAAATCTAAAACATGAAATCTTCTCATAATGTTAACCTCCTGTTGTTTTTAGGTTAACATTATCGTAGCGAAAATATTTACTTGTTGTCAATCAAAATATTTTGATAAGAAGGCTTTAAATAGTCTCTTAGCAACGTATATGGAATACGAAATTGCGGAATTCCACTTGAATAGGGAGCAATCTCATATAAAGGGAAATAAATGACGAGATTGTCTGGCTCTAAAAAGAAGTGGAATTTTTTCATACTCATTACTTTTTCAGTTGCATCAGGAAAATAAATGCTTTCATTTTGTTTAATTTGTCGTACAATCTCCGCACGGATTACATCTTTATATTTATCCTTTTGTTGAAATAAATCGTCTAAGTGCAGTACCTTTTTTTCGTTTAAATCGAATGTATTTGCCTTCCACGTATAAAGACCGTGTGCTCCGCCAGTATATTGATAGTAATTCACATATAGGCTAAGAAAAGGTGGTTTGTTTAAAGAGACTTTATAATCAACATTTGCTACGTACGGATGAAAGGGTGTACTAGATCCTTCTGTCTCTTTATAATATTTTTTTGCTTCTTTTTCTAATTTGTTTTTAAATTTGTCAGTGGATTTTTTGTAGTATAAATTGAGTTTATTTTGAAATTTAGAATCAGAAAAGTTGTGAAAAGAAGGCCTATTTATTTGATATTCTATATAAGGTTTCTTACCTTTTTGCGTTACAGTCTTAACATCGATTGTCAGGTTAGATGCTTTGGCTGTTATTGCACAATTTGGTACAATAGTCAGCAAGGAGAACATAAGCAGTAATATACAAAATTTCTGTTTCATTTAGGTGAAGCCTCCTTATATAAGTGTTATAAGTAGTTTGAAAATAAATAGGTAAAATTATACATTTAATTAAAGTAAGAGAAGGGGGAAGCGATATGGCAAAAACTTTAATGGATTCACTTGGAATTGAGTTGTTAGAGATGACAGAAGATAAGGTAGTTGCTACGATGCCTGTTGATGAGCGTACGCATCAACCGTTTGGATTTTTACATGGAGGTGCATCGGTTGCATTAGCGGAAACAGTGGCAAGTGTTGGTTCATATAATTTAATTGATCAAGAAAAATGTATTTGTTTCGGATTAGAAATTAATGCAAACCACATTCGCTCAAAGAAAGATGGAATTGTAACAGCGATCGGAACACCGATACATAGAGGACAATCGACAATGGTTTGGGATGTTCGTATTATTGATGAAAATGATGATTTACTATGTATATCAAGATGTACAGTAGCAATTAAAGAAAAACGTGAAAAGTAAAAAAGAGGCGCTCTTATGAGCAGCCTCTTTTTCTTATAATTAGAACTGGATTTTCTTCTCTAAGAAACCTTTTAGTTCGCTAATTGGCATACGAACTTGTTCCATTGTGTCACGGTCACGTACTGTAACAGCTTTGTCTTCAACTGAGTCGAAGTCGTATGTGATACAGAATGGTGTACCGATTTCGTCTTGACGACGGTAACGTTTACCGATAGAACCAGTTTCATCAAAGTCTACCATGAAGTCTTTAGCTAATTCTGCGAATACTTCAGTAGCACCTTCAGATAGCTTCTTAGATAATGGTAAGATAGCTGCTTTGTATGGTGCTAAAGCAGGGTGGAAACGAAGAACTGTACGAGAATCGTTTTCTAATTGCTCTTCTTCATATGCATCACATAAGAATGCTAATGTTACGCGGTCTGCGCCTAAAGATGGCTCGATGCAGTATGGCACGTAACGCTCATTCGTTTGTGGATCAATATAGTTAAAGTCTTCGTTTGAATGTTCCATGTGACGTTTTAAGTCGAAGTCTGTACGAGATGCAACGCCCCAAAGTTCGCCCCAACCGAATGGGAATTTGAATTCAATGTCAGTTGTTGCATTACTGTAGTGAGATAACTCTTCTTCACCGTGGTCACGAAGACGCATGCTCTCTTCAGACATACCAAGTGAAAGTAACCAGTTTTTACAAGTTTCACGCCAGAATGCAAACCACTCTAAATCTTCACCAGGCTTACAGAAGAATTCAAGTTCCATTTGTTCGAATTCACGTGTACGGAATGTGAAGTTACCAGGCGTGATTTCGTTACGGAAACTCTTACCGATTTGGCCGATACCAAATGGAAGCTTTTTACGCATAGAGCGTTGAACGTTTTTGAAGTTTACGAAAATACCTTGTGCTGTTTCAGGACGAAGGAAGATTTCGTTTGTGCTAGACTCTGTAACACCTTGGAATGTTTTGAACATTAAGTTGAACTGACGGATTTCAGTGAATTCTTCACTACCGCAATCAGGACATTTTACTTCATGTTCTTTCATTAAGTCAGCCATTTGGTCGAAAGTAAGACCGTCAACAACCATTTCGATGCCTTTTGCATCTAAAGCATCCTCAATTAATTTGTCAGCACGGTGACGAGCTTTACATTTTTTACAGTCAATCATTGGATCGTTGAAGTTACCAACGTGACCAGAAGCGATCCAAGTTTTAGGGTTCATTAAAATAGCTGCGTCTAAACCAACGTTGTGTGGAGATTCTTGAATGAATTTTTTCCACCAAGCTTTTTTAACGTTATTTTTTAATTCGATTCCAAGTGGACCGTAATCCCAAGTGTTTGCAAGACCACCGTAAATTTCAGAACCAGGGAAAACAAAACCGCGATGTTTCGCTAAGTTTACAACTTGTTCCATTGAATACATAAGAAAATCCTCCTTTTGAAAGTTAACGTATTGGCGATGACATACTCTGATACTTTGGAAACGAGCAGTATATGCTAAAAAGAACATAAAAAAACGCTCATCCCAAGGCTTATTTGCCTAGGGACGAGCGTTTGCCCGCGGTTCCACCCTAGTTGATACACAAAAGGTGCATCCACTTTATCATGTATTGCTCGGGACTGCCGTTTCCTTGCGGCTTCAGGCTTTCACTATCCCTGAATCGCTTTTTATGCAAGTACTTATAAGTCCGTCATCGCTACTTATATTAATAATAATGAACATATTCTAACACGTTCTTTTTTAAATCTCAATAGAGGAACGCGTCTATCTATGATAGAGTCTCGCCTATTTTTTCATTATTTATTCCGTAATTTTCTTTAATATGCTTAATTGCTTCACACTTACTTAATGGAGCGAGCTCATTGTTTTGAACGTATTCCCAAACTACATTCGGATTTGTTTTTGCATATTCACGAAGGACCCAGCCAATCGCTTTTTGAATGAAAAATTCTTTTGAAGAATGTAGTTGTCCAATAATCCAGAAAAGAAGTTCTTCATCCATCTTTTGTTTATATTTTAGTTGGAATAAAATAGCGGCACGTTGTAACCATATGTTATCTGATGCAATCCATTTTGGAATATAGGCAGAAATTAATTCTGGATGTTTTAAAAAGATATCGCCTAAAAATGTAGGGACGATGCTATCGACAGAGTCCCACCAAGATTTTGTGACAATCAGTTCTTCTAAGAAGGGGATATGAGTTTCGTTTATATGCTTTTTATATTTTTGCATAATATCAAGTGCGGCCGCTTGGAATTCACGTTCTGGCAAGTCCCAAAGCTCACGTATGATAATTTGGAAGTCTTTTTGATCTGGGAGAGTATGTATTTGAATGATGTCTTTTAATAATTGGCGTCTTTCCGGTGTTTGAATACCTAGAAATGGGAAGTGATTTTTCATATAACGAGCCATAGGTTCTGCTTTTTCAGGATTTTGATGAGCTGTGAAATGCTCTTGTAATGCTTTTACAAATGGATGCATAAGTGTTGCTCCTCTCTTATTCTCTTTCTTCTCTTATTATACAAAGAGTTTGGATAAATTTTAAAACATAACTTGCAATGTAATGAAATATGTTGAAAGTAGAGAGGAGAGGATAAGATGGAGGATCAAGGCGTATTAGCAGGTTTCTTTGCTCTTAGTTTTGCGTTTATTCTTGTTATATTGATTTGGGCAATTATTTCATATTTGTTAACGGCTTTTGCACTTTATTCGATGGCGAAAAATGATGGTGCAACGGACGGGGTGCTTGCGTTTATTCCGTTTTTGAATAGTAAGACATGGGGTGACTTAGCGAAAGATAAATTACCAGATTTTTTGAAAGAAGAAGCAGGGTGGAAAGTATTCGGCATATATGTTGCATGTTTTATTTTTAATTTCGTACCAATTATAAGTTTACTAGCAACAGCTGTATCGATTGTATTGTCCATTTATCTTATCTACGCTATTTTAGACAGATACGGAACAAACTCTATATTATTTACGATTATTCATGTAATCACATTTTCGGTGTTCTTACCGATTCATTTATTTATTATTCGGAATGAACCGGTGAGATATAAAGAGTAGATTTTTCGTTTTGTTGATAAGTCGATATATTTTAGATATAAGTAAAAAAGCGCCCTGATTTTCAGAGCGCTTTTTTTACTACATAAGGTAGCGTAAATAAATATAAATGTGAGAAATGATTAATGAAACGATCATAATTGGGAAACCGACTTTTAGGAAGTCCATGTAACTAAATTTATGTCCTTCGCGGCTCGCGATACCTGCAACGATTACGTTAGCAGAAGCTCCGATTAATGTTCCGTTTCCGCCCAGACAAGCACCTAGTGCTAATGCCCACCATAATACATCGATTTGTGCGTCAGATGGTGATAAGCCTAGCCCAACTGCCATATCGTTAATAAGTGGAATCATTGTTGCAACGAATGGGATGTTATCAATTGTTGCAGAGGCGATACCAGATACCCATAAAATAAGAATGGATGCGTAAGAAATATCTCCGCCTGTTATACCAATTACTTTTTGAGCTAACATTTTGATAAGACCGATATCGATAAGTCCTCCAACAAGTACGAATAGCCCTGCGAAGAAGAAGATTGTTACCCATTCTACACTTGCGAATACCTCTTCAATTTCATGTTCTTTCACACCAATTAACATAAGTACAGTAGCACCAGTTAAGGCGATAATAGCGGCATCAATATGGAAAATAGAATGAGTCATGAAACCTATAATTGTAAGTCCAAGTACCGTTAAAGATTTTTTCATTAATACTGGATCTTTAATGTATTGTTTTTCATCTAAGCTCATTAATTTTTTTACTTGTACAGGATCGGCAATTAATTGTTTGCGGTACATGAAGTAAAGTATTGTTGCTGTAACTGCAATAATAATAATTACGATTGGTGCTAGATTCAATAGGAAAGCATTGAAGTCTAAATGCTTATTTGCAGAACCAATCATAATGTTAGGTGGATCACCAATTAATGTTGCTGTTCCTCCAATATTTGAAAAAATAATTTCAGAAAGTAAATAAGGAACAGGATTTACTTGCAGTATGCGCGTAATAGATAAAGTAACTGGAACAACAAGAAGTACAGTTGTAACGTTATCTAAAAATGCGGAGCCAAGCGCGGTAAGTAGGGAAAGGGAAATTAAAATTTTAATTGGATTTCCTTGTGCCCCTTTTGCTGCTTTAATGGCAACGTATTGGAAAACACCTGATTTACTCGTAATGTTCACCAAAATCATCATACCGATGAGTAGCGTAATCGTTCCCCATTCAATATGTTTCGTAAAGGCGTTATGTAAATCGACGACCCCCACAATTACCATGAATGCTGCACCGAGAAGTGCGATGACAGCGCGATTAATTTTTTCAGAAATAATAATGGCATATGTAATTAAAAAGACTGCGATAGCAAAATAATACTGCCAGTTAGCGAGTTCTTGCGTTGTTTCGTGCAAAAATCTCATCTCCTTTCATTCATTTTTCTTAGTGTGTCAAATATTAACTAGATGAAACACACATAACGTCATTATAAAGTAGAAAAACTGCGGATGTAAATGAAAGGAGAGATTTTGTCATATTTTCTGCATAGGTCATTTTTTCTTATTTTTTAAAATATTTGTGGGCATTTGACATATATATAAGATACATCCAATCTGAATATTTAAAATGGAATTAGCATTCGAGCTTGTTCGTGTAGGAGTGTCAAATAGAAAGGAATGACAAAAATGATAAGGAAGGGATCGTATGGATGAACAACGATTTTTATTTTTAGACTTTGAGTTTACGATGCCCCAGCATAGAAAGAAACCGAAAGGATTTTTTCCAGAGATTATTGAGGTAGGACTCGTTTCAGTTGCTGGCTGTAAGGTAGAAGATACGTATTCATCACATGTCAGGCCGAAAACATTTCCCTCTTTAACGGATCGATGTAAGAAGTTTTTGGGAATAAAACAAGAAGTCGTAGATAAAGGGATTTCATTTCCTGAACTCGTTAAGAAGCTTGCAGAATACGAAACGAAATGTAAACCGACAATTGTAACGTGGGGAAATATGGATATGAAAGTGCTGAAGCATAATTGTGAGATGGCAGGGATAGCTTTTCCATTCTTCGGACAGTGTCGTGATTTATCGCTTGAGTATAAGAAGTTTTTTGGAGAAAGAAATCAAACAGGATTATGGAAAGCAATTGAGGCGTATGGAAAAGTAGGGACAGGGAAGCATCATTGTGCGCTTGATGATGCGATGACGACGTACAATATTTTTAAACTAGTAGAAAAAGATAAAGAGTATTTAGTAAAGCCAGCACCTCCAACATTAGGAGAACTCGTTGATTTTTCAAAAGTGTTAAAGAAAGTGAGCACACAGTAACGACCAAATTGCACATTATGTAATTTGGTCGTTTTGTTTTTTAGAGTTTGTAGTCTTTCTTTAACTGTTGTAATGTTTCTAGACTACGCTCTGCAAAAGGTGAATCATCTTCAAAAAATGAATTCATTTGAGTTTCTAATGCTAATTTTAGTGACTCGGTATAATCCGGAATTTCTCCTTCATATTTTTTCACCATTTGCTCTGGAATGTTCGTCTGTTCACGGAAAGCTAAAGCGCGTCTTTCATGGAAAAATGGTACGTCAGCTTGTTTTACGTTATGTAAGTCACCTTGCACCGGATGTTTTAAAACAGCTAATACTTTTACGACGTAACTGCCAGGGCGGCTATTTGTAACTTCGCCAATGTATTTTCCTGTTTTATAAATACCAGTAACGATTTCGCCAATTTCAAATGTTTCTCTCATATTTTTCACCTCAAGTTTATAGTAAGGAAAGTAGGAGAAGGAGTCAAAGAAATCATTTGCTTTCAGAACGCCCCTTGAGAATATGGATAGGTTCCACTATAATTTAAAATGATATAACAGAAAATTCTGATGTTTTATAAATCCTATAATAAGGAGTGTTCTATATGATGCCTTTATATTTTCCGGAAGATAAAACAGAATATATTATTCCAGGGCTTGTTTGCGTTCTATTTATTATCGGTGCTATTGCCACGTGGCGCATGTTTATTCGTGTATCAAAAAGAGAAGCAGAGCGATTGCAGAAAGTTGAAGAAAAACTATTAGCTGAAAAGAAACAGTAATGCATTTTTGTATGTTTCCCTCTATGCTCGGACAATCTAAGGGCAGAATATATTTTGGAGGGAATAAAATGAAGAAACGGCTTTTTTTCAGTTGTTGTTTATTATTTCTGATGGCAGGTTGTGACCAAGGAAAGCCGAAAGAAATTGAAGTGAAATTACATAATGCTTCAGGAGATGAAGTAGGGACTGCGAAAGTAGTTCAGCAAACAAGTGGAGTGAAAATTACGATTAAAGGGGAAGGTTTCACGCCAGGCCCGCACGGACTACATGTACACGAAATTGGAGAGTGTAAAGCACCTCGTTTTGAATCAGCTGGAAATCATTTTAATCCAGATGATAAAAAACATGGTCTTCTTAATCCGAAGGGTGCAGAAAACGGTGATTTACCGAACGTAGTTGCAGATGGTTCTGGAAAGATTAAGGCGGAAATTAATGCCCCACACATCACACTTGAAGAAGGAAAAACGACGATTCATAGAAAAGATGGAGCGTCTATTATTATTACAGAAAACCCTGATGATGGTATGACTCAACCGACAGGTAAATCAGGGGATCGAATTGCTTGTGGCGTAATTGTAAAAAAAGCATCGGATATGAAGAAAAAGTAAAAGCTACCGTGAATGGTAGCTTTCTTTGTGAAATGTAATTGAAAATATATCAGCGATTATTGGAATATATCGACTTACCGACAAAATATGACAAAGGAGTCTGTCCAAGAATGATTAGGGGGACAGACTCCTTTCTTATTATGAAAACGTATGACGCAGTCTGTTTAAAATTTCTTCTAAAACAGATCGTGGACAGCCGATATTAATTCGAATATGTTCTTCGCCACCTAACCCGTATTTCTCACCAGGTTCAACAATGATTTTTCCTTTTTCCTCAAGTAATGCAGTACGCTCGTTTTGAGAAAGCTTTAGACGAGAACAATCAATCCATAATAAAAAGCTACCTTCTGGCTTCGTTACGGAAAGAGCAGGTATGTGAGTTTTAATATATTCACAAGCAAATTGAGCATTATCTTCTATATATAATCGAATTTCGTTTAGCCAATCGTTACATTCTGTATAGGCACTTTGCATCGCTGTATAAGCGAAGATATTTAATCCGTGGAAGCCTTGTCTATATTGGATAGATGTAAAGGCTTGACGCAGTTTTTCGTTAGGAATGATAATAATCGATGCTTGTAATCCAGCGATATTAAATGTTTTACTTGGAGCCATACAAGTAATCGTGCGAGCTGCTAATTCTTCAGATAAAGAAGCGAATGGTGTATGTGTATGATCTGCGTAAATAATATCGGAATGAATTTCATCCGCCACAACGATTACGTTATATTTAGTACATAACGATCCGAGCTGCAAAAGTTCCTCTTTCGTCCAAACGCGCCCGATTGGGTTATGAGGGCTACAAAGAAGCATGAGTTTGATGCCTTGCTGAAACTGCTTTTCTAAATGCTTGAAGTCTATCACATATGTATCATTTTGTTTCTGTAATGGACTCACGTATAACTGTCTGTTGTTTGTTGTGACCATTTCGAAAAATGGAGGATAAATAGGTGGTTGTACGAGAACGGATTCGTTTTCTTTTGTGAAAGCCTGTATGCTCGTACTAAGAGCTGGAACGATTCCGGCGCTAAAGACAATCCATTCTTTTTGAATATCCCAGTCGTATTGTTGTTTTGTCCAGTTACAAATAATATTCCCAATATTTTCGGGAGGAAGTGTATAGCCAAAAATCGGATGTTCGATTCGTTGTTTTAAGGCAGTTTGAATTGGTTTTGGTACTTCAAAATCCATATCAGCAATCCAAGCATGGATAAGTTCTTCGTTTTTATATGTATCCCATTTTATACTATGCGTTCCACGTCGATTGATTGCTTTATGAAATAGTTGCATAAGTTTGCTCCCTTCTTCTGTAAAACCAATAAGTTATGAAAGTTCTCTCTCTTCTTATAGAATAGCTGATGTGATAGGATAAAGAAAAGTATTAAAAAGTGAAAAGGCGGGAAGCGAATGGGTACATATGAAAAGATGATAGAGGTTGTGAAGAATTGGGATCCGTTTCAAATGGGACCGGAGTTTTATGAAACAGAAGCGAGCGATGTTGTGAACGTCATAAGTGTGTTTGACGATCCAAAATACATCGCAAAGAAGATTCAACATATATACTTTATGTCTTTTGAGGAAGTACCTGCGCTTGAAAAATGTGAGAAATTAGCTATGGAATTACTTGTAATAAAAGAAGGTGGAAGCTGTTCATTATAGGCTGTCGGAATTTCCGACAGCCTTTTTTATATTATCCCGCTATTTTCCGGGCAGTAAGACCCCGACCTCAAAATTCAGCGGAAGCAAAGAAGTTAGGTAGGGACTGATTAAAGTTTCATTTTATTGCGCGGAAAAAGCGATAATTTCTTCATAAACATGTTCAGGCTTTTCTTCAGGTAGTAAATGTCCTGTATTTTCATAAGAAATAAATTTTGAATTCGGTAAATCTTTGTGTAGACGATGACCTACATGTACAGGGACGACGCGGTCTTTTTCACCCCAAATGAGTAGGATAGGTGTTTCGATTTTTTGTAATTCAGTTGAAGATAAGTCACCTTCACGGTCTCGTATCATGCGAGTTAAAGCGGGAAATATACGGTTGTCATAAAAAGGAGCGGAGTAACCTTTTTTCATTTCATCGTCAATTAATGAGTGATCATGAACGACATTCATTAAGTTATGAACAATGCCGCGCCGTATAATCCAGTTCTTTACGTATAAATGAAAGAACGGTAAATAAGAAGAGTATAGTAAAGGTAAGGTTGCGCGCGCTAAATAGCTCGAGCTACATAGTAAAATCGTCTTTGAAATGAGTTCAGGACGTATACGGTTTACATAGAGAGAAATTTGCCCACCCATAGAATGCCCAACTAATACAATGTTTGAGAGAGATAAATGTTCAATTAAATCAATAATAATCGTTGCTAAATTGTGATAAGAATACTTAAACAGATGAGACTTATCACTTTTTCCGAACGGTGGTAAATCAAGAGCAATGACTGTTCCTTCCTTCGCTAGTAAAGGAATGAGACGGCGGTAACTGAATGAGGAAGATAAAAAGCCGTGAACGAGTACGAAAGTAGGGCGTTCTGTTTTATTATCATGTTCATACAATTCGTAATGAACAGTAGTGCCGCGAGTGGAAAAAGTGAAATAAGGACAAGTATATTTATGATTCATTTTTTGTCACTCCATTGATTTTTGTTCATATCATCTCCAAGGAAGAAGAAAATATGTTAACAAAAAAAGGCAAGATGACGATGTCATCTTGCCTTTCGTTTATTCAGTATTATCCGCGCACAATATTAGGCGGTGTTTTTCCTTGTAATCCTGCAACTAAATTTTCAGCGGCGGTCATGGCCATTTGCTGACGAGTTTTTAATGTTGCAGATCCGATATGTGGTAAAGTCACAACATTTTGTAATGATAAGAGTGGATTATCTTTTTGAATTGGCTCTTGTGTAAAAGTATCGATGCCTGCTGCAAAGATTTTCTTTTCTGTTAAAGCATGGATTAACGCTTCTTCATCTACTGTTTTCCCCCGAGAAGCATTAATGAAGATTGCTGTTTCTTTCATTAATGAAAATTCCTTTTCTCCGATAAGGTGATATGTTTCATCTGTTAATGGAGTAAGAAGAACAATAAAGTCAGACTGCTTCAGTAGCGTCTGTAAATCACAATATGTAGCATCGAATTTTTGTTCAGCTTCTTCTTTACGACGGCGGTTATAGTAAAGAACATTCATATCAAATCCGAATTTTGCTCGTTTTGCAACGGCTTCTCCAATTCGGCCCATACCGATAATACCAATTGTGCTATGGTGTACATCTAGTCCGAAGTGTTCTTTTCCGATTTCAGCGTTCCATTCACCATTTTTTACGTAAGAATCGAGTTCGCAAACGCGGCGCCCAGCTGATAGCATAAGGGCGAAAACGAGATCAGCTACTGTATCATCTAATACGTATGGTGTATTCGTTCCGATAACATTTCGGTTTTTCATCGCTTGTAAATCAAAATTATCGTAACCAACAGAAATATTGCTCACTACTTTTAAGTTAGGAGCCACTGTCAGTAATTCTTCATTAATAGCAGATCCGAAATTTAATAACCCATCTTTATCTTGTATTTTCTCTAATAGAACATCACGAGGTACTTTCTCATTTTGATCCCATTTTTCGTAATCACAGTGTTCTGATAAATAGTTTTCTACAAATGTCGGAACTGGTTCAGCAATATAAATTTTTGGTTTCACGGTTCCATCCCCTTTCGCTTTATCACGCATTTTTCCACTGATTAAAGTTTCACTTTACCCCGCTTTAACGAGCAGTAAGACTCCAACCTAAAAAGACGGTTGAGACAAAGAAGTGAGGTGGGAGATCAACTGCTCGTAAAAGCCCGATTGGTGTGGGCTGATAATCAGCGGGGTGAAGCATTCCGCTGATTAAAGTTTCACTTTATTTTGACATAATTCAATAGAAAAATCTTCTTTCCAAACTGGAAAGGGTATTTGTATAATTTAGACACAAACGAAAAGGAAGGATGATTTATATGGTGACAGAAAAAGAATTAGAATTATTAGCTTGTCTTGAAAAGAGTAGTCGATTATCTGTAGATACATTAGCGAAGCTGTTAAATATAGAAGTAGAAGAAGTAAAGAAGATGGTTGCGAGATTAGAAAATGAAAAGATTATTGTGGATTATGTAACACATATCGATTGGACGAAAGTGAAAGAACATACAGGTTTAACGGCAATGATCGATGTGAAAGTTACGCCAAAGCACGGCGTTGGGTTTGATGCGGTTGCTGAGCAAATTTATCGTTATTCAGAAGTGAAATCCGTTTATTTAATGTCAGGGACATATGATCTTTCTATTACATTAGAAGGGAAAACGATGGGGGAAGTAGCGATGTTTGTTTCTGAGAAATTAGCAACAATTGAATCTGTCGTTTCTACAACTACTCATTTCATTTTGAAGAAGTATAAACATGAGGGCGTTATTTATGAAAAAGACGATGATGATAAGCGAATTGTGGTGACACCATGAAGCAATTTGAACTATCTAGATCAGCAGAATCTTTAAAACCATCTGGTATTCGAAAATTTTTTGATTTAGCAGCAAATATGAAAGGTGTTATTTCCCTCGGGGTAGGAGAGCCGGATTTTGTTACCCCTTGGAATGTAAGGCAAGCATGTATTCGTTCTTTGGAACAAGGGTATACGTCATATACAGCAAATGCAGGATTATTGGAGCTCCGTCAAGAAATAGCAAAGTATCTAAAAAAACAATTTGCAGTATCTTATGATCCAAGTGATGAAATCATTGTTACAGTTGGAGCGAGCCAGGCGTTAGATGTAGCGATGCGTGCCATTATAAATCCTGATGATGAAGTGCTCATTGTTGAACCAAGCTTCGTTTCTTATGCACCACTTGTGACATTAGCTGGAGGAGTTCCGGTTCCTGTGGCGACTAAGCTAGAAAACGAGTTTAAAGTACAACCAGAACAAATTGAAGCAGCTATTACAGCGAAAACAAAGGCGATTTTACTTTGTTCACCAAATAACCCGACAGGTGCAATGCTAAATAAATTCGAGCTTGAAGAAATAGCAGTGATTGTTGAGAAGTACAATCTAATTGTATTATCTGATGAAATTTATGCAGAGCTTGTATACGACGAAGCATATACAAGTTTCGCGAGTATTAAAAATATGCGTGAGCATACGATTTTAATTTCAGGATTTTCAAAAGGATTTGCGATGACAGGATGGCGTCTCGGTATGATTGCAGCTCCTGTTCAGTTTTCAGAATTGATGCTCAAAATTCACCAATATTCCATGATGTGTGCACCGACGATGTCTCAGTTCGCAGCACTTGAAGCGTTACGTGCGGGGAATGATGAAGTAATTCGGATGAGAGATAGTTATAAGAAGCGTCGTAATTTTATGACGACATCTTTCAATGAAATGGGCTTAACGTGTCATGTGCCGGGCGGAGCATTTTATGTTTTCCCTTCTATATCTTCAACAGGATTATCTTCAGCGGAATTTGCAGAACAGTTATTGCTGGAAGAAAAAGTAGCTGTTGTCCCTGGTAGCGTATTTGGCGAAAGTGGTGAAGGGTTTATTCGTTGTTCTTATGCGACGTCGCTTGAACAACTTATGGAAGCAATGAAGAGAATGGAACGGTTTGTTGAAAATAAAAAAAGGACAAAACGTAATACGTTTTGTCCATAAAAGGGGGGGAATACTAGAAAGCCATGTGTTAGTAGTCTATCCCAATATTGGAGAATTATACTTCTTTAAGGGAAATTTTTCATGAATTTTGAATGAGTTCTGTCATAGTGGTATAATTTACTAATATAAGGTATGCGCATTCTAGATATTGTTATCTAGAATGTGTACTAACCAATCGGATATTTAAAATAAATATATCTGCTTTGCTCTCTATAATTGTAGAGAGAATGGTAAACGTATGGGAGTGTTTCATATGTCAGAACAATATACAACAGGAGTGGTTGTAACAGGGAAAGTGACTGGAATTCAAGATTACGGTGCGTTTGTAGCGTTAGATGCAGAAACACAAGGACTTGTGCATATATCTGAAATTACAAATGGATATGTAAAGGATATTCATGACTTTTTAAAGGTCGGCGATACAGTAGAAGTAAAGGTACTTTCAATTGATGAAGAGCACAGAAAAATGAGTTTATCGTTAAAAGCGGCGAAAAGAAAACAAGGAAGGATTCTTATACCGAACCCATCTGAAAACGGATTTAATACGCTGCGAGAAAAGTTGGCAGAATGGATTGAAGAGTCCGAGTTAACAAAGTAAAAGAGGAACGCATATGAGCGTTCCTCTTTTACTTTATCTTATGATATATATTTGCAAATATGATTGCATGCAATCATATTCGTATGTCGGAGGTGAAAGGACATACTGATTATCGAATTTCGTTTGTTTCTGGGTGCGTACCAAGATTTTCAGATGGTTTAAACAGTAAACCAAGGTTGATAAGCCCAGATATACCAACGATGCCGTAAATAATACGTGCAAGAGCTGAATTTTGTCCACCGAAAATGGCTGCTACTAAGTCAAACTGGAAAAACCCGATTAGTCCCCAGTTCACAGCGCCAATTACAGTAAAGACTAATGCGATACGTTGTAAAGTACTCATGAAAAAGCCCCCCTTAATTGTGAAGCATGAGCAAGCGATGAGTTAATTAACTCTTTTATAGAATGGGGTAGTTATGTTGTTTTTATACATAAAAAATGTTTGAAAGAAGATGTATATACATCTATACCGAAAAATGCGAATTTTTATGCAAAAAATGAACTTTTTCTAAAAAATATATATTGGTTACGTTTACAATGTTTGAATCGCTTGATTTACAACTTCAGTTTCGCTAAAGTGAATACAGAAATACATATCCATAATTGGAGGGAAAAAGATGAGTACACATGTAACGTTCGACTATTCTAAAGCGTTATCCTTCATCGGTGAACATGAAATCACTTATTTACGTGATGCAGTGAAAGTAACACATCACGCAATCCACGAAAAAACTGGAGCTGGGAACGATTTCCTTGGGTGGGTAGACCTTCCGCTTCAATATGACAAAGAAGAATTCGCTCGCATTCAAAAATGCGCAGAAAAAATTAAAAATGACTCTGACATTTTACTTGTTGTAGGTATTGGTGGTTCTTACCTAGGAGCACGCGCAGCAATCGAAATGTTAAACCATTCTTTCTACAATACGCTTTCTAAAGAACAACGTAAAACTCCACAAGTGCTATTTGTTGGACAAAACATTAGCTCCACTTACATGAAAGATTTAATGGACGTATTAGAAGGTAAAGACTTCTCTATTAACGTTATTTCCAAATCAGGTACAACAACAGAACCAGCACTAGCATTCCGTATCTTCCGTAAGTTATTAGAAGAAAAGTATGGAAAAGAAGAAGCTCGCAAACGTATTTATGCAACTACAGATAAAGCGCGTGGTGCATTAAAAACATTAGCTGATAACGAAGGTTACGAAACATTTGTTATTCCAGATGATGTTGGAGGTCGTTTCTCTGTATTAACGCCAGTTGGTTTATTACCAATCGCAGTAAGTGGCTTAAATATTGAAGAGATGATGAAAGGTGCAGCTGCTGGGCATGATGACTTCGGAACATCAGAACTAGAAGAAAATCCAGCTTACCAATACGCAGTAGTTCGTAACGCTTTATACAATAAAGGAAAAACAATTGAAATGCTTGTTAACTATGAGCCAGCACTTCAATACTTCGCTGAGTGGTGGAAACAGTTATTTGGTGAAAGTGAAGGAAAAGATCAAAAAGGTATTTTCCCATCTTCAGCAAACTTCTCAACTGATTTACACTCATTAGGTCAATACGTTCAAGAAGGGCGTCGTGACTTATTTGAAACAGTTCTTAAAGTAGGTAAATCTACACATGAACTAACAATCGAATCAGAAGAAAACGATTTAGACGGATTAAACTACCTTGCTGGTGAAACTGTAGACTTCGTAAACACAAAAGCATACGAAGGTACATTACTTGCACATAGCGACGGGGGAGTACCAAACTTAATCGTAAATATTCCTGAATTAAATGAGTACACATTCGGTTACCTTGTATACTTCTTCGAAAAAGCATGTGCGATGAGCGGCTACTTATTAGGCGTGAATCCATTTGACCAACCTGGAGTAGAAGCATACAAGAAAAACATGTTTGCTTTACTTGGTAAACCAGGATTTGAAGAATTAAAAGCAGAATTAGAAGAGCGTTTAAAATAATAAAAAGCGACCGGATTCCGGTCGCTTTTTATTATTTTATCGAAAAGTTCATCAGTATATTCAAACTAAAGTGGGTATGCTAAAGGAAAAGTCTAGGAGGGATGGGCTTGATTCCGATTCAATCAAATTTAGAAGGACGTACATATGCGTTATATAAGTTAGAAGAGATTATGAAACCACTTGGATATAGCATTGGTGGTAATTGGGATTATGATAAAGGATGCTTCGATTACAAAATTGATGAAGAAGATGGGTATCAATTTTTACGAGTTCCATTTACAGCCATTGATGGAGAACTAGATGTACCAGGCGTAATAGTTCGTCTTGGAACGCCGTATATTCTTTCGCACGTATATCAAGACGAACTAGATGATAATGTGAATACTTTAACAGCTGGAACAAGTGGAATGGATCAATTTGCTGAGCCGAAAGATCCAGATGGAGATGTGAAAAGAAAATATATCAATATTGGGAAAGTGCTCATGCAAGAATTAGAGCGTCATTTTACTAATGGTGAATAACAATGAGTATGTCGCTTTCAATGAGAACAAAGGAATGAACTGGATTAATCATATATTGTTCGTCGCGCTTTATACCTAGTAAGAGAATGTTTTGCTTTAAAAGAGTATAGCTACAATTAGCAAAAGTTTGTCCGGTGCAGGATGGGGGAAGCTCCATCAGTTGTAATTTATTATCAGAGATTTCGTCGTAAAGTGAAAATAGTACACCTGAAATGGAAGGGAATAAAAGAGAAGCGGTAAATACATAGCTCGTTAATTTATTTCCTTCTATAATTTCTGACACGCCAGCTCTCGTTGCATTTTGTATTTGTTCAGAAGTAAGAAGTTCAGCGATGCAGTGAATGTTTGGGTTGAGCCCTTTTGCAGTTAAAATATTTAAAATGGACTGTGTATCCGCTGAGCTTTCGTTTTTTTCTTTATCAGCTGTTATTAATATGGTGTGTGCCGTTGCAATATTGGCCTTTAATAAAGTTTGATCGTGATGCGAGCAACCTTTTATAAATTCTAAATGATGAAATGGTTTTGGGAGTAAAGAAAGTGTTTCATCAATTAAAACGATATCAAGGTTTGGTTGTAATACGTGCATTTGCTTTACAACATGTTTTGCGCGCTCATTCCAGCCAACGATAATCATATGACCGTTAGAAGTAGCGGCTTCTTCACCTTTAATTTTCATATATTGTTTATTAATCATTTCAGTAGCAAACAGCACCATATAATAAGAACAAAAGCCAGTTCCTAATAAAATAATACTTATACCTATTAGTTTTCCTATCGTTGTATGGGGAGCAAAGTCGCCATATCCAACTGTAAAAATGGTAACGATTGACCACCAAATTCCGTCAAACCATGTAGTGAAATGAAAAGGTTCTAATCTATGTATAAGAAAACCGGAAAAAGCAGTCAGTACAATAATAAAACAAATTAAACGAAAAATAATGGAATCACGAAATGTATCTACTAAATTCGGACGGGATTTCAATTGCCTATTCCTCCTTACTTTGTAGGACTACATTCATTGTTGCCATTATAGAAAAAAGAAAAACTCTCTAATTAAAGAGAGTTTGTTTTACGTTACATACTTTCCACTTCAGTTTGTTGGACACTTTCAAGATGCTGGAGAGCATAGTAAACATCAGCAGTATGTCTTTTTTGATCAATGGACAGTTTAAGATGTAAATAGTGAGAACCGTTTTCTAATGTTTTAAGCTTCATATTCTTAACTTTTATATCCATTTCTTTTATTTCTTCAATTACGATTGGGATATTGTCCATATTTCGTACAACAAGTTTCACAGCGATATCACGTTGACGAAATGATCTAGGGCCTACATATTTCATTGCGAGTGGTATAAGTTCGACACTAATCATAAGGAAACACATTCCGAATATCGCTTCAATATAGAATCCGGCCCCAACAGCAATACCAATACCAGAAGCACCCCAGATCATAGCGGCAGTCGTGAGCCCTGCAATGCTATCGTTGCCTCTTCTTAAAATTACGCCAGCACCTAAAAAACCAATTCCTGATACAATTTGAGCGGCAAGTCGAAGTGGATCCATATTCATATGATCGGTATGTGGTAAGTTATAAGCTGCTTTAATAGAAACAATCGTTAGGAGGCAACTAATAATAGAAATAACTAAACACGTTTTTAAACCAAGTGGTTTCCGTTTTAATTCACGTTCTAAACCAATGGCAAATCCTAAAATAGCCGAGAGACCTAGTTTGATCAATAAATCGGTATAGTCCATATATATTCCTCCCTGTATGATATGCTATATGAATAAAACGCTTATTATAGAAAGAAACGTCTTTTGATAGAGTAACTTTATATAAAATATATGTAGGAATTGCTCATACATGAAAGAGATATTTCGTTTAAGTATATGATATAAAAAAAGAAATGTGGGCAGTTTTAAAAAAAGTTTATAAAAGGTGTTGCATTTCATTTTTCACCATGATATATTAATAACCGTCGCTGATGCGGAAACGCAGAAAACGACAAAAAAGAAATTGAAAAACTTAGTTGACATCGAAAAACGAAGATGTTAACATAAGGAAGTCGCAAATGAGCGACCAAGTAGTTCTTTGAAAACTGAACGAAACAAACAACGTGAAACGTCAATTTTTATTTTAGATGCTAGACAAACTAACTTTATTGGAGAGTTTGATCCTGGCTCAGGATGAACGCTGGCGGCGTGCCTAATACATGCAAGTCGAGCGAATGGATTAAGAGCTTGCTCTTATGAAGTTAGCGGCGGACGGGTGAGTAACACGTGGGTAACCTGCCCATAAGACTGGGATAACTCCGGGAAACCGGGGCTAATACCGGATAACATTTTGAACCGCATGGTTCGAAATTGAAAGGCGGCTTCGGCTGTCACTTATGGATGGACCCGCGTCGCATTAGCTAGTTGGTGAGGTAACGGCTCACCAAGGCAACGATGCGTAGCCGACCTGAGAGGGTGATCGGCCACACTGGGACTGAGACACGGCCCAGACTCCTACGGGAGGCAGCAGTAGGGAATCTTCCGCAATGGACGAAAGTCTGACGGAGCAACGCCGCGTGAGTGATGAAGGCTTTCGGGTCGTAAAACTCTGTTGTTAGGGAAGAACAAGTGCTAGTTGAATAAGCTGGCACCTTGACGGTACCTAACCAGAAAGCCACGGCTAACTACGTGCCAGCAGCCGCGGTAATACGTAGGTGGCAAGCGTTATCCGGAATTATTGGGCGTAAAGCGCGCGCAGGTGGTTTCTTAAGTCTGATGTGAAAGCCCACGGCTCAACCGTGGAGGGTCATTGGAAACTGGGAGACTTGAGTGCAGAAGAGGAAAGTGGAATTCCATGTGTAGCGGTGAAATGCGTAGAGATATGGAGGAACACCAGTGGCGAAGGCGACTTTCTG